>NZ_QUGZ01000024.1:0-616 GCF_003479365.1 Coprococcus sp. AF16-5 | reverse complement strand
TGGGTAAAAAGTGCGGCAACATCGTTTGCTATGCAGTCTGTTGGAGGTGGAAAACCATCGTCAAAGACGGATGGTGGAAATGGTGTTATATCTACATGCAAAGGACGGGGGGAGCCTGAAGGTAGTTTTAAATGTAAGAGTGGTAGAGAATCATCAATAAAGGATTACTCAAATAGATTTGCGGATAGTTTGGTAGATGATTTTAATACTGATGTTGAAGTTAGAGATGTTGTAAAAGAAGATATGATTTTAGTTCAATTTAGTTCTGATGCGCCAAACGCATCACTTAGGTATTGGACAACAATTGATGAGGCTAATGGAATTTCTACAATTGAAGAATATATGGATAAAATGGCATTATCAAAAGAATGGGGAAATCGAAATGTTGTAAAAGTTGCTAGAGTGAAGAAGAAAACAGAAGTTACTCATGCTATTGGAACAGCAAAAGCACAAACTAAAATTAGCGATCCTAGACCTGGAAATGGTAAACAAATTTTATTTAGTAAGTTTGATTCAAATTGGATTACGGAAGTAAGAAATATAAAGGAATAGGTGTTTAATTATGAAAAGAGACCAGCTATGAAAAGTCAACCATAGATTAGCTGGAAATTATTAA
>NZ_QUGZ01000023.1:381-623 GCF_003479365.1 Coprococcus sp. AF16-5 | reverse complement strand
TCTAAGGAATGGATAGTAAGGGTTGTTATGTTGTTAAGCTTTCAAGAAATGCGCGAAATACGAAAAAGACAGCGGTGTGAGCTTGCTCACAGAAAGATGTATTTTGAGTATAGAGCATATGGCGCAAGCCATCAATCGACTCGGAGTGATAACGGAGAGGAGATTGGGCATTTCGTCATAAAAGAAAGCAGAAATATTTGCCGGTGGTGATGCGCTTATGGGAGACACCCGTACCCATCCCG
>NZ_QUGZ01000023.1:0-371 GCF_003479365.1 Coprococcus sp. AF16-5 | reverse complement strand
TGGGAGACACCCGTACCCATCCCGAACACGACGGTTAAGACGTAAGCGGCCGATGGTACTGCACTGGAGACGGTGTGGGAGAGCAGGTGGCTGCCGGCTCCAAATTTGCTTATCAAGTGTAAGCACCAAAGAAAATGGGCTTATAGCTCAGCTGGTTAGAGCGCACGCCTGATAAGCGTGAGGTCGATGGTTCGAGTCCATTTAAGCCCATTAGCCGAAAGGCTGTAATTCCATACGGGGGTATAGCTCAGTTGGGAGAGCACCTGCCTTGCAAGCAGGGGGTCACGAGTTCGAATCTCGTTATCTCCACTGGATGGAAACATCCTAAATATGTACCTTGAGAATTTCATACAGAAAGAGATAATTATTAT
>NZ_QUGZ01000022.1:0-981 GCF_003479365.1 Coprococcus sp. AF16-5 | reverse complement strand
TTGCAAATCCATCAAAAAACGACTTTCCTGCTTTCACTGATGCAGCGCCATTCATTATACCAGATATTGCTGATCCCACGAGGGCAGATGTCGCTATAAACTGTGTTACCGTGGCGGCCGCCGCCCCTAGTACAGCAGGGCAGACTATCACAACCGCTGCTGTAACCACAAGCACGCCTATGCCTATAGCCAGCTTTCCTTCACTGGTCTCATCCTCCAATTATTTTTTTCAACAATTTTAAGCTTACCTTATTCTATTTCTTATCTTTCACCTAACCCCCTCCTGCTATTATTCTTCCATTTGTAGCATATTCCTCAATCCATCCAATCCACGGTGCAGGAAATTCTATGCATCTTCCAGAAGTTGTGTCTTCAAGCCTGCCAATTAATGCCAAGTTACGACTTATCCGCTTTAAACACCTGCTTTGATGCGTCCCTGTTCTTGTATAGTCTCACAACTTCCTTTCCACCAGAAAGTAACTGGACGCAACACTCCATTGTCTCTAATAAATTTAAGCATGAAAGTGCCAGTAGCTTTTTATGTCTACTGGCTTTTCACATAACAAAATAAGCAACGTTCTTATTTCATCAGATATTCTTAATATTCTTTTCTATTTGAAGTAACATAATCTAATTTAGCCTTACTACCACTCTCTACACTCTTGACTATAAAATTTATCAACTGCTACCGCTGCATTATACAAGGAGTCTATGTTTGCGAGATTGTCATCTTCGAGTATTGCTCTTCTAAATCCTAATGTCCCTCCATCTGATTCATCCATTTTATTTGAATCCAACTTATTTTTATATTCTTCTATAATTTTTTCCATTTTACTAAGATACTCTCTTGTATAATCATCAACATCATCTTTAATTTTTCCTATTTCACATTGTAAATCACTTAACTTTTTTTTCATAATTTCTCTTTTCATAATTTCTTGTATGATTATTTAGAAGCTAATAATCATTCATTCCTTTCAT
>NZ_QUGZ01000021.1:0-1061 GCF_003479365.1 Coprococcus sp. AF16-5 | reverse complement strand
ACCTGTGCATTCTCATTATATTGAACATCAAATTCTTGATTTATTTCTGGCATAATCAACCTGGACTTAATCATGCTTTATCTGCCTCCTGTATAACGGTATAATTATCTGCGATACATTCCGATCATCATTATCCTGTGGGATCATACCTATACCTGGTTTGTATACCTTATTTGCCTCTGTAAATGATAGATTAGTAAAATTAAAAAATGAAGTTTCAGCACAATTGCCACCCAGTTGTATTCCCATATGATATCCAGTCATAACATCATATACTTTTCGTCCACGACATTCTGACTGACTTGCTGTATCAATCAACCCTATAATGAATATGTTGTGCAGAGCGCCTTTCTCTACAACATTCTCTATAAATGGGACAATTCTTGTAATGCCTTCACTCGGCGAATACAATGTATTTAAAAACGCTTCCATATCTGCAATAAAAATGTATGTTTCCTTAAATCGGGTCATCTGGCTATATATTTCATTCTCATCATAGCCTTGTTCCTTTACCTGATTTTTAAACTTATTTCTCTCCACAAATTCTGGAACCAGCATTGTAAAGTAATCTGCCTGTGCTGCTTCGCTATCTATATACGTTGCTCCCAACAATTCCGAATCAAGCTTGAACTCATTGGAACCATGTTCTATAACAACTATATCTGCATTTCTCATCAGTGCTGCATTCATCAATAACCGCATAACATTTTTCTTACCAGTTCTTGCTCTGCCCGTAATTGTATAGCAGAATGTTCTCCTAAGGTCTATTCCATATCCCTCCGCACTTACACTGTCATATCCTATCGGCAGCATATATCCATTACACATCTGTGCAACATCATTACGCCTCTTGAATATCTCCCACGTAGGTTTTTCTGGAATTTCAGGAACACCTTCCGCTACCTCAGTAGCTCCTTCAGCCATAGATGCACACATATTGCGAAGTAACTCTATACGTTCCATATCATCGCACCTATCCGTAGCTATCGCTGTCTGGAATTCCATTACTTCTCCATCGACCTTTATGAGTCCTCTTCCCTTTAGATTTTCCGGTTCAAGCT
>NZ_QUGZ01000020.1:0-1925 GCF_003479365.1 Coprococcus sp. AF16-5 | reverse complement strand
TACTAGCAAAGGACGGGTGGAGTCTGAAAGAAGTATTACTTGTGAGGGTGGAAGTAAGACAAATTTCAATAACGAAATACCTAGAAGTGGAGCAGAGTGGAATGAATATTTAAAGGGAAAATATGGTGCAGACAATGTTCGTTGGAATATCAATTCTGTTGATGACATTTTCAGTGACCCGACTAGACTAAAGGGGTATACTGTAGATGAGTTGCAAACTATACTAGGGAACGACTGGACTAGAGGTGTATACGGAAGTAATGGTGGTGGATGGAAATTAATGAACGGTGATATTTCTATTTTTTATCATCCAGGCGGAGGTAAGCATGGAGGTTCATATTATGGAATATCATCTGGAGCTACTGGAAAAATTAAAGTAGTAAATCCAGAGACTTATATTCCACTGAAGGGTGATAAAGCAACTGTAATTTATGATTAGGGGTGACAAAATGATTTCGTTAGAAAAAAGATATGAGAATTTTAAAAGTACAATTGAGGAATGTGGAAGTTATCTGCTTCTAGAAGATGATGATACAATTAAACATAATCTATTTGAAGAATTTTCAATAGATATAATTAGTTTCTTGCACGAAGATACACTAAATCTTTTTTTAGATGAAGGTATGATTGATAATGATATATTAGAGAAAAGTATAGAGTTAAGGAATGCTTATTTGGAACTAGAACGTATTCCTGATATGCTTAATGTTGAAACTGTAAAAACATCTGAAAAGTGGAAAAATATATTAAGAAAATCAGATGAAATAAGTGAGTTGCTTTATTGGTAAAAATATTATTTAGAAAGTTATTTCAAACTAAAAACGGAGACAACCTAAAGATATGTTAGGGTGTCTCCGTTTTTTCTTGTCGTTTCAAATTTACCAGCTCTAGAAGAAATACAAAACAACATTGCATCGTCATACGGAAGGCAACTGTAGATATGAAACATAATCCATTCAGATAAATGAACAAGAATTTCAGATGAAATGTAACAGATTGAACAAATGCATTGTTTTATGAGTAGAATTAGTTAAAAAAGGAGTCCTAAAAACGGTAAAGCAGATATAAAAATGGTCAAAAGGCGGTAATTTTTATGTGGATATTCCTTCTGGTGATGCAAATATATTATAAATAATAGGATAAATATTCACGATATGTAATTGCATATTAAATTTATTGAGCCAGCAGAGAAACGTAAAAATCTACTGGCTTTTTCTATGCCCTCAATTCTCCACAATTACTTTTGAAAAATCTCTTATTTTTTTAAAAAATCCCATATCAAGTTACTTTCTTTTGAACATCTGGTGACAGTGTGTCCGTTCAAAATCCTGCATATAAGGAAAGTGCCGATGTTAGAGCCTGGGGGAATTAACCACTCAGAGTCCAACAGAATTGACCAATTTAAGCTCATTAGAAATAGCCAATGCACCAACTTATCTAATTGCTTATTGTCCCTTATTCAACAGGATCATTGATTTCTATCGAATAAGTTTTTAAGTTTCGTCCACGATAACTTTCTCCCTTCATGAGATAAACGGTAGAAAACTTAGTAGTTCCAGCAGTTCTAGGGGTATTCCTGTGCCAGTCTTAGCTGGTGCTTTTGCTGGTTCTGCCCTTACGAATGCACACGTTGTCCTACGTTTGTCTTTACGTCTTTTGGTGCTAACTACTTCCACTGTGGCATGAAAAGGCAAAACAGGGCGAATTACGGCTTGTGGTTTTAGTTCCTATTCGTACTGTATTTGGAACTAGGTTGCTACTGCTGGGTTCTGCACAGGCAATGGCTTGATTATGGAACTTTAGAGGCTGGAATTTAGGAACTATAAAGAATTTACAGGTGTTGCTGGTACGTGTGTTGCATTTGTTCCAGCAACATCTATACTTGACAAGTACAGGGGGGATGAAAATAATGGGGAATAGAGGCG
>NZ_QUGZ01000002.1:2500-829489 GCF_003479365.1 Coprococcus sp. AF16-5 | reverse complement strand
ACGCTGTTTTATTATAAAATTGTCTTAGCTGTTGTTCCCTACAAACTTGAATTGTATATTAATTTTTCTTATTTAGTCTAATATGGAAATCGTTGGCTTTAGAACATTCTTCATATGTAAGATTAGTTTCATTCATTAAAAACTCAACAGCTTCATCCTTTGTATTATAATTAGATTTTTCTTTCATATATCTTAACAAATTGGTCATATATATTCTTCCGTACTTCTTCTGACAAACCGGCGTATTTTGTATCCAACACCTTTTTTACGGCTTCGTACTTCCTATTTTTATCTTCTATATCCGGACCACGGTCATAATTAAACCACACATCATAAAAAATGTGTTTCATATCGTTACTTAAAGCTTGTAACACTCGAAACCCTTTCATTGAAAACTTTCCTTCTTTTATACCATTCTCCACACAGGGCTGTCTCGCCCAATCCATCATAAACCAATTCTCCATTGGCATATTTACACCATATCCGGAATCTGACAAAAAGTCATTTATCTCATTCCAATTTATCTGTAACGGCAAATCGTTTTCTTTCGCAAATAAATAGTCATCACGCTGTAATTCCTGTTTTTTTCGCTTTCTTGTATTTCTTTCATAAACAATCCAGTATATTACCATTGCTGCTATAATACACACGCTAAATATCTTTGTAATCATGGTATTTCCTTTATAAATAATCAAGTATACTACGGTTACTACCGCAATACTTATGCTGAGTACCTTTATAATCAAACCATTCATTGCGTATCTTCCTATCACTAAAAATTGGAAATTAACAAGTTGACAAATACCGATTTGTAAAACTGTTGCATTGATTATATCAAAGAATCATGCTTGCAGCAATCCACTTAAAACGAGAGGCAGGTTTGTCCTCCTGCCCCTAAAAAAGGAAGGGAAGGTGAAAAATATATAGTCAACTGCTTTTTCCAGCAGCTATGAATCGTTACTTACCATAGAAGTCATGCCTCCTTCTTCCATGAGATTACAGCAAACGTAGTAGTAATGTCTATCAAAAGGCTTTTACATATTAGATAAAAGCATGTAAAATTTCTTTTACATAGCTTAATTGCGGTCTATTTAGCTTGTTTCTTGACTACTCAGGAAAAATATTTCTACCCTCGCCCCACCTGTATTTTCAGAATTTGAAAGTTTAATACCTCCACCATATTTTTCAGCCACAGTTTTTGCAAAAAATAGCCCCATCCCATAATGGGCTTCGCCATTTCTACTTGTGTCATCCATAAAAAACTGCTCTGTGCCATGCAATAATGCTTCTTTTGTAAATCCTGATCCGCTATCCTCCACAATGAATGTCAGCCGGTCATCCTGCTCCTTTGCATCAATATAAATGATTCCATTTTCTTTTGTATGCTCCACTGCATTCTGAATCACATTCATTACGGCTCGAAACATTGGATCATAAGCAATTGTTACTTTTTTATCACTTTGTCCCGCCTTCCAATCTATTTTCTGGTGATAGATTTCTGCCAGTCCGAGTGCCTGTTCCTTTATATCTGCGAAAAAATCTTCTAACCTCACCGTTGTATAGGTAACATCACTGCAATTCCATGATTTTGTGACATCTATCAACTGTTTTACATAACTTTGTATCTGTGTTGTGCCGTTCAAAACATAAGTGATATTATTCTTCTGTTCTGTGGTCAGTTCAGTCTCTGAAAGTAGTTCTGCATTTCCCCGTACAATCGTAAGAGGTGTTTTAATATCATGCGCCAAAGCAGACATCTGTTGTTTCTTTTCCTGCTCTGTTTTCCACTGCTTTTCTAAAGATTCTCGCAATGCATCTCGCATATCATCGATTGCCGATAAACAGTCATCAAACTCTTTGATACCGGAACAGGATGTCTCATATTCCAGATTTTGATCCTTTATTTGTCTGATTGCGTCTAATACAGGCTGCATCTGCTTTTTGATTCTTTTTCCAAAACGTATGGACGGAATGATGATAATCGCTACCGCTCCAATCACTGACATAATACTCATCACATTCTGTGGTTCTATAAAATGCTCCCTCAAAAAAGCTGAATGATATTGAGGTGTCAGGCGATATTGCAATACAACATATTCATTTTCCCTTACAATTACTTTATAAAAATATTTCCCGGATGCGTTTCCGTACTTTGCAACATTCCATGCTATCTGTTCGTATTGTTCTGACAGATCTCCACCTATTTTCTCTCCATTCTCTGAAAAGATTACATAATCACAAAGTGCAGGAATCATCTCAGCAGTTACTTTATCCGCACGTAAAATCGTATCATATGCTTCATTAATCTTTTGCTCTGCATAATTCGCCGGATAGATACAGCCCACACTAATCAAAAGGTACAGCAGCAGCCAAGCAACAATCACCAAACCTACTAATGATCCAAGCATGACCAGTACATATCTCATAAAAATCCAGCTGAGTGCATTGCTTCTCTTTACTCTTCCCATTTATATCCAATCCCCCAGACTGTTTTTATCGGTGTATAATCATAATCCGCAAATTTTGCTCTTATATTTTTGATATGCGTGATAACGGTACTGTCATTACTCTCACTGTCAAAACCAAAGACCTCTTCTAAAATCTGTTCTTTCGAGAAAACCTGTCCCCTGTTTTTAGCCAGGAATTCACAAATTTCGTACTCCGCTTTCGTAAGAGGAAGTTCCTTATCATCAACCAATAGTTTCTTTTGAGATATTTGAATACAGGCCCTCCCCAAAACCATCCGGACAGAATGTTCCCTGTGCTCTCTTCTAAGATGTGCATTGATCCTTGCCCGAAGTTCCATCACTCCAAATGGCTTTGAAATATAATCATCTGCTCCCAACGAAAGTCCGTTCACCAGACTTTTTTCCTCCGTTTTTGCGGTAAGAAACAAAATCGGACAATCCACAAGTGCCCTGATTCTTTTGCATAATTCAAAGCCGTCCATTCCAGGCATCATAATGTCAAGTAAAATCAGGTCATAACGATGTAATTCTTCCATATTAAGTTTCAGCGGATTACTTACTTTGGTAACCAGATGTCCATCCTTATTCAAAATGCTTTCTATCATTTCCAAAATTGCCGGTTCATCATCAACTGCCAGTATGTTTGCCATAGTTTCCCTCGATTCTATTCCGATATTCTGTTTCCTTCCCAGTGGTTTACCCACCAAAAATAGTATACCATACTAATCCCTGTAAATATTAAGCAACCTGGTATGAATGACAACCATTCACCTACACTAGTTTCTCCCAATACAGATTGCAGATAAGTATATGGTACTCTACCCGTCCAGCAGACAAATACATATTTCCACACATAATCTCCAAGTCCGGTAAGCATCAATGCACTAATTAGTCCTGATATAATCCCTGCTCCAATGGATACCCCTTTTCCAAACTGAAAAGCCAGAATCAGCTGAAACAGATAAAGTGGAACACTGCTTCCCCACAGCAGCAATGCTGCAAATATACATCCTTTCATGATTTCGATATCGCTTGATGCGATTCTTCCAAATCCAATTCCGAATATGATTGCTGTCAATAGGATAGAGCACAGACACAAAACCAGTAGCATCAACAGTTTCGATAAAAATGCTGCAGGTTTATCCGGTAAAGACAACAGATTTTGAAAATCACCTGCATTTTGTTCCTGTTCCATCACACTTGCTGTAAAAATTCCAATAAGTACCGGAAGTCCTGCTCCTATTGCCTGATAAAATGCAATCACTTTCATATTTTCATTCCATGGTGAAAAAAAGTAATATATTAAAAATATAACGCTGGTTATAATCGGAATCAGTAAGTGTGCCAGAATCACAGATGTTCCTTTCATCTTTCGCAAGTCTGCATTAAGAGATCTTCCAATCATCTTATTTCACCTCTCTTCTCTCAAACCATTTCAAAAACAGAACCGTTACAAAAACAAACCAGATGATTGAGAGACACATTCCCGGAACAATGACTCCCGTATCCAGAAGAGGATTCCCTGCTTCTGCGGCAAGTCCATTTGGTAAAACATGAAGCAACGGGCACATCATTCGCATAGGGATTGCAGAAACAAGTACATACCAGATTCTGGTTTGTGATATTACCACACCGCTGACGGTAATAAATAGGCAGACGAACAGGTTTACAATCATTCCAAATCGTTCACTTAAAAATAAAGCTACCGGAATCTCCCATAACTCAGAAACCGTCAGAAACAATACTGCAATCAACGCTCCTCCAACTGGAACATGTGTCGTTAGAAGAAAGCCTCCAAGCGTTGCTCCTGCAAACACAATCACATTAGAAAACAAAATCATGTACCCAATATAAATAATTTTCCCCAGCAACAATTTTCTTCTGTCTGTGGGAATAGTCATTAAATGATAGTATTTTATCTTTTTCTCCTGCGCCACAGAAAGATAACAAAATAGAGCAATCATCCCCGGCAGCAAAAGTGTATACCACCAGTTCCAAACACTTTCTGCATAAGCATTTGTCATCCCAAGAGTAAATATAAATGCTATGACAAATGTAAGAAGAGGGAATCCCCAGATAAACTTTTTTCGCATGGTTCTTTTGGCTTTTTGATGTTCTGCTTTTATAATATTAACCATGGATTTCACCTGCTTTCTGGTTTTTTCTTACCACATTCATAAACAAATCTTCAAGATTATCTCCCTGCTTTAATGCTCCTTCGTATCCTAAGATTCCACCTGAAATAATCCCGACTTTATCTGCAAGTAACTGTACCTCTGAGAGAATATGACTGGAGAGAATTACAGTGATTCCCTGTTCCGGAAAAGACCGGATCAGCTCTCGTAATTCCTCGATGCCTATTGGATCTAATCCATTCGTAGGTTCATCCAATATCAAAAGTTCCGGTTCTCCAAGCAATGCCATTGCAATGCCTAGTCTTTGCTTCATCCCCAAAGAAAACTGTCCTGCTTTCTTCTTTCCGGTGTTTGTAAGTGATACAATCTGCAAGACCTCATCAATTCTGTTTTCATCTGTACCAAGCAATAATTGTCTTACTTTCAAATTCTCTCTGGCGGAAAGATTTTCATAAATAGGCGGATTTTCAATTAACGCTCCTATTTTTGACAAATCCTTCCTATTCCATAGTTTTCCATCAAGGTAAATCTTTCCTGCAGTGGGTTTCATCATACCGGTCAACATTTTCAATGTGGTAGATTTTCCCGCACCATTCGGTCCAAGCAGTCCATAAATCTGTCCCTTTTCGATATTAAGCGAAACATTATTTACCGCTTTCTGTTTTCTAAAATATTTACATAGATTTTGTGTCTGCAACATCATTTCCATCTTTACTATCCTTCCTTCTATATTTCATTTCTCACTGAAATATAATCTATCAGGGAAAAATAAAGATTTGATGAAGATTTATTCCCGTATGGAATAAACCATCAATTGAATATCATTATCAGAACTCGGCTTTCCACTGAAATCAGCAAAGCTGTTACAAATACGAAGTCCTAATTTACAGAATATCTCCGTGATTTCATCCAAACTATATAACCTTATAGGATTTCCTTCTTTCATTTCAGGCTTATAAAGTGCTTCTCCATACATATAGTCTACCTGCCCATATATCAGCGTTTTTCTATCCTTCTCCCATTCAAAAGCAGATAATGTAAGTCCCTTTTCTCCTGCATCCCATAACTTGCAACGGGTAGAAATAAGAGTGTTCCACTCTCTGCCACAATCCTTACACTTCCACCAAGCCTTACGATTGGCAAAGACCGTAACCTGAGTTGGAAGTAACGGATAATTTCTGTCCGACCACTCGGCTGCTATATCCGGCAGAAGTGTTGCAAGGTCATTAAATCCTCCCAACACTTTATTATGGGAACAATACGGGCAGCCTGTCCTATTTATCGTTCTGCTCTTAACGGCAGCTTCCCACTCGTGTCCTTTCTCACATCTCCAAATCACTTTCTTATCACATATAAGTTTTTCTATCTCATCATGTGATATGGTCTTCTTGTCAAAAACCAATACCGCCAATAGTTTTGCTTCATGATAACTGGAATTCCACAGCTCTCTTGCCAGTTCATTTGACTTTCCTGCTTTCTTTGCTATTGCACGAACAACGGCCGTCGAAATACCTATACTATATTCTTCTGGAATACCCATTTTCACGACATTCGCTTTGTATTTTTGAGAAGCATTTGCTTTTAACTCTTCAATAATTTCATCACAAGTCATCTTTTGGCCTCCAATGCTTCCCTTAAATCCTGAATATATTTAGCCTGCTGTTTCTTTAAATACATTCCCACAAAAGGCTTCATAACCAGCTTTTTAGCGGTTACATCTTCTGTAAATTCAATAAATGTAACACCATCTTTATAAGAAAATTTACCCATCCAATGCCCCTGCATATTGCCGTTTTCCATATCGAATTCATAGTTCTTATATTCATCAAAAGCAGTTATTTTACTTTGTTGTTTGCTACTGCATAGGTATTATTTTTTGCAACAAGAAGAAACTCTATAATCTTATTAATATCCATACTCGCATTTTTACACAAAGAAATATTACATTCATCATCTTCCTTCACTATTCGGTCTATAGTTATTCCATACAGATTACTCAAGGAAATCAAATTACCCAATTCTGGCACTGCCTGTCCGTTTTCCCATTTGCTAAGAGTCTGACGAGCAATTCCCAGTTTATCCGCAAGTTGTTCCTGTGAATAGCCATTTTGTTTTCTCAAAAGCTGTAATTTATCCTTTAATTCCATGAAAATACCTCTCTTTAATTTTGCTGCTATTATATCAAAATAAATTTTTCTAAACCACCACCTATTACAGACAATAATGCAAACTCTGCGTTACATTTTTTTAATTGTTGTATCTTATATCCCGATGCATTAATGTGAACACAAGATTTATAAAAAGGAGATTCTTACATATGAATACGTTATTTACTATCACGGAAAACTATCTAGAATACTGCGAAACACAAAAAGGGCTTGATAAAAAAACACTAAAGGCATATCGCACTGATTTAGGTCAATTTGTTTCTTTTTTTAACAATACTTATATAAATACTATATCCATACCTGAAATTGAAAAATATATAGGATACCTGCACCAAAATTTCAAACCCAAAACAGCCAAAAGAAAGCTTGCATCAATAAAGTCTTTTTATCACTTCCTGGAGTATAAAGATTTCATTGAGCAAAACCCTTTCAACAAAATAAAAATAAAGTTCCGAGAACCAATATTACTTCCTAAAACAATTCCTCTATACATAATAGAAACACTACTTACAACCATGTACAAAGAACTCTCTCTTGCACATACCATCTATCGAAAAAAACGTACTCTTCTTGACATTGCTATATGTGAAACATTATTTTCTACCGGCATGAGAATTTCTGAACTATGTAATTTAAAAAGTGTCGATATTGACTTACACGATGCTACAATCCGCATATATGGAAAAGGGGCAAAAGAAAGAATGATACAGATTGGAAATAGAGATGTCTTATTAATACTCGAAAAATACGAAGCTGAATATATGCCCGAAATAAGTAAAAGTGGATATTTCTTTGTTAATCCTAATGCAACCCAACTCTCTGATCAGGCTATCAGACGCATGATTAAAAAATACTGTTCTCTTGCATCTATTGACTTACATATAACCCCACATATGTTTCGCCACACATTTGCTACAAGTTTGCTTGAAGCAGATGTAGATATAAGATACATTCAGGAAATGCTCGGACATAGTTCAATTACTGTAACAGAAATATATACTCATGTTGCTCTTTCAAAACAAAAAGATATACTTACCACCAAACATCCTCGACAGAATTTTAAAATTGAGACCTCCTATACAAGCGACAGATAATTTTTAGTTATCCGTCAGTTGTTTTATAGACGGCTGAAATTGAACCAAAGGGATACTTTTGAAAAATAACATTCTTATAAAAACAGGGAGGAAGCGCTCATGTGCGAAAAAAAAAATTTAATCTTACTTATTTCAGGAGTACCAGGTGCAGGAAAAACAACTATTTCTTATGAGCTATTAAAAAAAATGGATTATTTTAGAATCGTACAAGAAACCGATATTTTACGCGAAATAATACGCGGATATAATGACTATTTATCTCAAAGTATGCCCAATATATATGGAAATTTTGAAGAACCAGCATCACATTCGGAATTACTTAGTTATGATAGATCAAAACAACAATGTATTATAATGAAAAATTCAATTGATGAAATAATAAAGCGCCAAAACAGAAAATGCATACCAACAATTATTTGCGGAGTTCATATCATTCCCGAAATATTATATGATACCATATCAGGTGAAAATATTAAATATATAAATTTATACTTTGATTGTGAAAAAGATTTGTATTCGCATCTTAAAATAAGAGACAAAAATAAATATGGAGAAAAAAACATTCCATTTTTATTCAAAATGAACTCTGAATTACGTGACAAATTCTTTTATATGCAGTCAAAATCACCTGAAACCTTTATTTCAATTAATGTTGGAAAATTAACTATTAATGAAACTGTAAATACTATTCTTGAATTTGTTCAAAATAAAACAAATTTTGATATACATAAAACATAAGCGTAAGATAATATCCTTATTTTATTGAGTAAGGTTTTGTTAATTATTCATATTTACTGCTCAGCGAAAAAATGGTTTATTATTAATATTAAAACATATCAATTGCACTTTCCCATATTTCAAGATATTTTTGAATACATCGCATTCCTTTTTCAGAAAATGCACTAAAAACTTCAAAAGAAGAATTTGTCATAATATTAGGATTTCCATTTATATCAAAATGAGGTTTACAATATATAATGCAATTATCTATTCTTATAATTATTTCTTCTCTTTTATTAGAATACATACGACAACACTTTTGTAAAATCTCATTTGAACCGATAGTTTTTTTAGCACGCAATATTGTAGTTTCTAATTCAAGTTTAAATATATCTTGGTCTTTATGAGCATGTCTAACTTCATCAGATTCGGGGTTCAAAAACATAATTTTAAAATCTATACCACCCATATTGGGCAGACCAGATTTATTATCTAAATATTCAAATAATTCGCAAAAATTTCCACCAAATAATTTCATATTTTTTCTTCCGTAAATCCATAAATATTTTCCGGTATACAAAAAGGATTGAATAATAGCTTTCCACAATTCAAATGTTTCAAATCCTGATAAGAAATATGCTGTTCTATCTCTAAATATTGGACTGGTTATTGTAAATTTATCTATAGAGGAAAGCTTATCAACAAAATCTTCACAAGGCTCATCAACTTCTCTGAATTGTTCTTTACAAGATTCGATTTTTTGCCTAAAATCTTCGATAATAGATTTTACTTCAGATGTTTGCTGTATTGAAAAAACATCACAAAAATCTTTTGACAAATCGCCCTTATTAAAATTTATTTCTCTTGCAATATTCATAGGATTATCAATCCATGAATGCCACATTGAATCTGAATCAAATAAAAATGGAACTACAATTTTATGTAATCCACTCGCATATCCAGCCTCATACAACAACCATGGTGATTTTTTATTCTCATTAGTAAAACAAAGTATTAATATATCGCATTCTTCTATGCTTTTAATTATTTTATTCTGAACAAATTCGCCTGCCTGAATGTCCTCTTCAGACATAAAGACATGATTTTCTGGAACTAACTTTTGTATTGTGTGTTTAACTATTTTAGCATATTCGCCACTTTTTTTCTTCGACCAACTAATAAATACTTTTTTCATAATTGATATACCTCATATAGTTATATGTTTTTTGGTTCAATTTCAGCCGTCTATAAAACAACTGACGGATAACTAAAAATTATCTTTTAGACATATTATACTATATAACTCGCTAATTTTCATTCTTATTTTACAAAAAATGTACCACTACATATAACAACAGCAAAGTTGGTGCTACCAACTTATGTAGTAGCACCAACCGCATTTAACGATGCTACCTCGCTCTTATTTACAAAAGCTTTGTAGTCATCTGCTATCATTCACCACAAAAACTGAAATCAAGGAACTCGTTAATATCAGGTTCTATCTGGTACTTTTTCTCATCCTCCTCAGTGTAATCTCTTTTTTCACATCCATCTCTGCCAACCATAGTCTCTTGCCCTTGATCCGACTCTTGTACGGATGCTGATGCCTGCCCTGACATCTGCATTCCTGCAACCATCTGCGGCATTGGCACCTGTTGTTGTACAGGCACCATCCCCTGTAATCCCAACACGGATAAAAGAGACTGTTGCCGCATCATATACATGCCCGCCAACCCCGGCAGATTATCAAGTACCTTTTGCTCTACTGCCTCAATAATTCCTTTTACAAATGCATCCTCCTTCTCCCTCGATTCCAGATAGGGATCTCGTTTGAGAGCAAGATGCCTTGCATAGTAGTCATTGATAGCAGCTATAACAAATTCATTCTGAGAGCGAAAGTCCTCCTTCACTTCTTCTGAGTGAAGAATTTGCCATGCTTTTCTTTCCGCTTCTTTTTCCTCATTGAAACGAAAATTATGATTCTTTACAGCCATTTAACCACCTACTTTCAGTTCTTCTGACGAAGCATCATATAACAGAAGTATTCATACCCCTTGGCATTTGAACAAATATCATGATTAAAGGTTGTCCTATCCGTATTGTACTTTCCAAACATTTCCACCATTCTGGCACCGCCGCCCATAACATACAGCTTCATCAAATCCTCGTTATACTCGTAATCCCGAAGCTTCTGAAACAATTCCTGTACATACTGTTCAGCAACCTGCTTCATCGCTGATAAATATGACTCACTTACATCCGCATCGCCATATCTTAAGAAATCATTGATAATTTCATCTGGTAATTTTGTTCCGGTCCTATCCATTATTCGATTCTGAATACGAATAAAGCATTGATTCACACCCAGTTTTTCTGTCCATGACTTACTTTCAATCGGTCTGCCGTTATTCAGATACATAACATTCATAGTACCGTTGCCAATATCCACCAGCAGGTTCATTCCCTTGAAATCCTTTAAATTCTCTGCAACAGCCGCATAGCCCTGTGGCATGACTGTGCAATCCACAATTTCGATAAGATAGTTTACCTTTCTGTATTTCAGGGAAACATATCTTTCTCTGGTCAGATACTGCTTAAAGCTGTCCCTCTGTGCCTGTACCCACTTCAAAGGAAGTCCCACCGCCAGATGAATTCTAGCCTCTGTAAGTCCTCTTTCCTCAAGCTCCTTTGCAATCGCTGCAAGAGTCAGAATATAAGTATCATCATCCTCCTGCTTGTCTGCAACAAAGCCCTTGTGACCTTCACCAATAATATAATAAGCACCATCATATTCGATATACTCCTTACTCAGCACCGGCTCGCTGTCACACTTTATAATTCCGGTAGGAAATACTCTGTGGGCGGTTTTTACATTGCCATAACCATTATCCACGCCCAAAATAATAGTTCCGTTCATATTGTATTCTCTAATCTCTCTCATACTAAAATCCTCCAAATTCTAATGATACTGGCGTACAATGTCGCTAAGCACGACCTCTTCCGCCATTTGTTTTGCCTGTTCCCAAAGCTTCCACATTTCCACTGTAGAAGCTGAATTCTGTGGCTTATGCTTTTCCAGATACTGATTCACGATTCCTTCCAGCATTTCATAAGCCTCTTCATTTAGCTCAAAAGCACTGGCACTCAAGGTTCCCATACGAATATGGTGTCTGTACCTTTCTGCATGATTGGATTTTATATAATCTATCCATAACAGACCATATTTTCCAATCCACACATCTGCTTCCTCCGAAACCACAATATTCGGATAAAACACTCCATCCATCTCTGTATAAGTGCCACCCATTGCTTCATAAGTTGATAATTCTCTGCTCATCGCTACTACCTCCATTCCTTTATCTTGCTCTGCTACAACTGCTGCCAAGGCTTTCCTGCTTGCTGTATTCCTGCTTCTCATACCACTCCTTCAGAAGCTGTTCAATTAAATCCGTCTTCTGCTTTGGTGTATAATCCTCCGGGAAATACTTTGCCAATGCATCTGCACGAAGCTTTATCTGCTCCCGCTGATTTGGCTTTTCTTCCTCTAAAACCATACAAATCGCATCCATATCCAATGTTCCGTGCTGGCTCATTACCTTCAAGCGACACGCCTGAGATAAAGATGGGGTACACTGCTCCAAATCCATAATGGCATGAAGCTCATACTGCTCCTCTTCCTTCAGATATGAGAGCTCCACAGCCACTGTAAAAGCAATCTTTCCTTCGTCCACCATATTCAAAATCTTAGGAATAAGATTGGTAAGGCGGATATATCTTTTAATCTGAGCCTCGCTCTCCCCTGCCTGCTTTGCAAGCAACTCGTTACTTCGCATAGCACCGGAAACAAGCCCTCCCGGATTCTTTTTGGTAGACCTCGGTTCAACTTGAGCCAAAGTAATATCATCTGCCAATACCTTTTTCCCCTGATGCTTCATTGCCTCCAGTTTCATTCGATAGGCAAATGCTTTCTCACTGGGCTTTAAATTCTCCCGGTGCAGATTCGAATCCACCATCGCCACAACTGCCTGGTCATCATCAAGCTCTCTTATGACAACAGGAACCTCAGTTTCCCCAGCCCATAGAGCTGCTTCCTTTCTTCGGTGTCCCGATATGACCTCATATCCATCTCCATAAGGATTCATCCTCACCAGAAGTGGCACAAGCACATCTTCCTTTTCAATACTTCTCATCAGCTCACATAATTCCGTATTGGTCTCCACCTTAAACGGGTGATTCCTAAAACTATGCAATTCGCTGATAGATACATTCTTAATCGTTTCCATACAATCGCTCCTTTCATCAACGCATATAATCGTTACTCACGAAACCTAACTCCTTTAACCAAAAGAAAGACCGCTCACTTTCAATTTTCTTGAAAATGAACGGTTTCTCACGCTACTTTTATTTAGTTGAATGATGATGATATTATTTTGACTTTGATGTGTTTCCACACACGCTATCCAATACAACCGACACATTTACACCGTCGGAAATTGCTTTTTTGTATGTTTTTCGGTCACTCTGGTCGAACCTAAAAAACCTCTCAAAGTGCCTAAAATCAAGGATTTTTACATATCGGTCCGATGTAGTGCAACTATTGTCTCAACGGTATTACCGTTTTCCCACAAAAGTTTCCTTATCTCCCGTCCGTCACGATAAATCGGAAAATTAAACTCTATCGACTTCAAAATCCTGTCTGATGTGCCGTTAGGGTATATCTGAATTTCTTTAATCAGATAGGAAACAAGGCTTTTCTTTTCCTCGTCACTTATTATAGCATAAAGTTTGCTGAAGTTCTCCATAATTCTGTAAACATTCTCAAGCGTGATTGCTTCCATCTCAATAGAGCTTCTTCGCAATTTTGCATCTTCAATTCGTTCTTCCAACTCCACTATTGTGTCATACAGTCCATCAAGTCTTATTGTCATATCGTGGATTTTTCGTTCCCGATATTTTGCATCAGCAGGAAGATTGTCAATTTCCCGTTCCAAACGGGCTTTGTTCAAATCAACCTCTTTCAACTTACTTTCATAATTTGCAAGCTCCTTATCTATTTTGCTCGTATCGGTCTGGACACCAAATCGTTTTTTAATTTCCTTTGCAAAGCTCTTATCACTTACTAACTCTCTAATTGCTTCGATAACAAGCGGCTCTATATCTGTTTTTCTTAGCGATGCTTTGTACTCACAATAATGACCACGCTCCTGCTTATTTCTGCCACAAATATAATAGTACACTTCTTTATATGTGCCGTCCTTATTTGTCCAAGCGTGCTTATTGGTATACATCGGGCTTCCACAAAGAGGGCATTTCAACACACCAGTTAAAAGGTGCGACCTATCCTTACCTGTTTTGGACGGTTGCTTTATTCCCGTAGCTACACGCTTAGCGTGAACTTTTTGCCATAATTCCTCGCTGACAATACCTTCGTGCTGCCCGTCCTCTAATATATAATCTTCGGCGTGTACCTGCTTATATTCATTTTTCGTGCCTTTAACTTTTTCCCTTGTTCTTCTACCATAAGCAATTTTGCCACAATAAACAGGATTGTCTAATATCTGCCTCACCAGATGACCACTCCAATTTTCCAAAGTACCATTCTGTCGGGGTATTTTCTTTATTCCTTGCAAATTAAGATATTTAGCGATACCGCCGTACCCTATATCCGAGCCTGCAAATTTCTCAAATATAATGCGAATAGCCGCCGCTTCACTTTCTTCTATTAAAAGCTGATTGTCTTTCAAATAATATCCATACGGAGCAAATCCGCCATTCCAACCGCCTTGTCTTGCTTTTTCTCTGCGACCATTCATCGTCTGCTCGATAATATTCTCTCTTTCAATTTCAGCAACAGCAGAAAGGACAGATATTAACAGTTTGCCGCTTGTCTGTGATGAGTCAATCCCTTCTTCAATGCAAATCAGATTTACGCCGTAGGATTGCACATACTCTAATGAATTTAATATGTCTGCTGCATTTCTGCCAAATCGGGAAAGTTTATATACCAGAATATAATCTATTTCCAATCCATTCCCAATATCAGAAAGCATTTTCTTAAACGCAGGGCGACCCTCAATAGATTTTCCCGACTTTCCTGCATCCTCATAAATGCCGACAATCTCCATTTCTTCTCGGTCTGCAAATCGTTTTAATCCGTTTTTCTGACCCTCAAGGCTATATCCATCAACCTGCATTTCTGTACTAACTCTTGGATACAGAACGCACTTTTTTCCTTCTCTGTTCATATTGCACCTCCATAATAAATATAGGAAAATGTTTCTATGTAAGGTTGCGTATTTCTACGCAACACAATCTAAATCCTGCAAAACTGACTGCCCGTACTTTTCTACGATTTGCACCATCACATTCATAAATTTGTCAAATCGTTCTTTCTCGTCACATTTTTGTTCAAGTTGGCAATCTGCACCATTAGATACTTTTACATCTTCCATCTGTCTACCTCCGCTAAATTAAAACGGCTGTACCTCAATTATAGAAGTACAGCCATCAAATGACCAATGTGCGAATTTCTATGAAATCATCAATTTGTACCTTTTAGTATGTTCAGCGAAACGCTAATGGCAAGAGCCTTATCAACTCTTGCCATCTCACTTTCGGAAAGCATACCGATATATTCCTGTAAACGCTTCTTATCAATAGTACGTATCTGTTCAAGCAAAATAATAGAGTCCTTGTTAAGACCCTCAAAATCTCTGATAGCAGTATGGGTGGGCAGCTTTGCCTTTGTGTGTACTCGGCTCGTGATAGCGGCAACGATAACCGTGGGGCTATGCCTGTTTCCTATATCATTAGAAATGATAAGTACAGGGCGTGTACCTCCTTGCTCCGAGCCGATAACGGGGTTAAGTTCTGCGTAGTAAATATCCCCACGCTTAATCGTTTTCTCCATTTGTTTGACCTCCTATCTGAATTTAGGCAAGAGATTTCTGCCTATGTAGGCAGCCAAACACAAGGAAGTATTTAAGGTCGGGAGAGCATAAAACAAAACTCTGTTTCCATAGACCGCCTTGCGTTTGGCTTTATGATAGGAGCATTTCAATTTGTCCTCGACACCCCGAAATGCAATGCGTTATAACACGCTGGGAAGTCGCCAAACGGTCAGCAGCTAACTGACGCCACGGGGGTTCCACCCCAACTGTCGTTCTGACAGAGCCGCCCTCATTGCCTGCGACGGTTTAATCACGCTCGGACTATGACTGGACGGGAGTACCATTATGCTCTTTGTGGGTTATGGCGAAATCGGGAGCTGCCCGATATTTTGAGTCGATAGTTACTCGCTCACCACCTTTCAACGCTTTCTGCTAATCGGCAGGTCTTGGCGTATCGCTACACACGCTTATGCTCATCACAATCACAAAGAGGAAGTATTTGGCGAATGGGTATTCAGTTTTCAAGGTGCAATCCCGTTTTCGCCACACAAAGGAAAACAGGCAAAGGTTTTTATCCCTTCACCTGTTTCCACACTCAGAAGCTATAAGTAGCCCCTAAAAATCAAAAGTTTTTTAATGCAAGGCGAATTTTTTCAATCGCCCTGTCAATAGAACGCTTGATAGGCATTTTCGTACAGCCCTCCATAGCTCCAATCTGCTCATAGGTTAAGCCTAAATCGAAGTGGAGCATAAACCGCCGCTTTTGTATTTCGGGCAGTTCCATAATTGCTCGGTTGAGCCGTTCCATTCGGATATTATCGTTTACCGCATCGTCAACAGGCTTTGGCTTATGTACCGCCCGTCTGCAAAGCGTTTCCTCGGTCAGTTCCGATTGCTCCAAATGCCTTTCATCAGACCTGCGAAGATTACGCTCACGCTTGATAAAGTGGCAAAACTCCATATAAACAGCCTTTGAAACCTCTGTTTCTCGGAAGTTACCCTGCCCATCTGTAAATGCTACAAAGTAGCGTTTTCTGCCGTCCGTTTCATCGAAACGGATTGTATAGGGATTTGTGTTGTCAAACACTTCTGTTTCCTCCAATCTGAATTGTTTGAAAAATTCAGATTGGCAGGCGGTGAACGGCATCCAACGCCAGAATTAGGCTTGTCCTGCGTTTTTACAAAAAGCGACACGAAAAAATCCGCAAAGGCTGTCAAGCCAATGCGGATATAAGCATAATCACTTCTATTTTGTAGAGATTTGACATCTACTTTCGAGGTATAAGAGTACCACGCCCAAGCAGGGATTTTTTTAACAGGTTATCCTCGCTTATTCGTGATACTATGTAAATAGTTGCCGCTTCTTATAAACAACGGCGTGATGGTATTAGACCAACACATAAAAAATCCCTCCAAACTCAAAACGGGTTTAGAGGGGCATTCATTTAAGCGTGACAATACAGCCCACCAAAAGCACCGTTTTTTTTATTCGGTGGGCTTGTCCTACCTGTGATTATATAAAAACAGAGCCGACAAACTGTGATTTCATTTCACAAGTTCATCGGCTCTGCGTCTTAGCGTCTGGCTCTACAACTGTTATTTTTTGTTTTGTCACATTGATTACACTTTCTTGTTTACACTTCGGACAGAACAAAGGAAAGTTTATCAACTCTGTATCTTTTCGTATTTTAGTTCGAGTTTTATTTTTGCAAATAGGGCAATACACCCATTCCATATACCTCAACCTCCATTCTATTCCAGCGTATCTATATATTCCTCTAAACACATTCCCTGAGAATATATTTCCAAAGCGGCTTCTTTTCCAACATATCTATAATGCCAAGGTTCGTTTATGACACCAGTTATATCTGTTTTATCTGAGGGGTAACGCTTTATAAAGCCATATTTATGAGCATTTTCCGCAAGCCAGCTATATACATCATCACTTGAACTTTTTGTAGTGTCAGCATTTATATCAACCGCAATTCCTAACTGATGTTCACTGGTTCCAGGAATTGCCACCCATTGCTCTGCAAGTTTTTTTGCTTCGGACTTCGATTTTCCTTCATTTTCATACGCTTCTATCTTTTCGTCCAATAGCTGCTGTTGTTCTTCCTGCGTCCTATATCCATCTCTGACAAATAAACCATACCCTTGCGCCCTTGCGTCATTAAACATTTCCTGCAATTCTGGATAAATTCTGGAATCTACTTTTTCCCCATTTGATAATTCTGTAAGTTCTACTTTATAATCATCAGGAATATAACTATTGCGATTTACAAGAATCAGATTCCAACCATTATCCTCACTGGCAACATGATGTGTTATGTTATCAAGAGGGAGTAATGTACAATCTGAATTAAGTACCTTGCCTGCCATCATACACAAGATTATTAAAAACAGCAGGCTAAATAATATTTTCACTTTATAGCTTTTTCGTCTTGTATATCGCTTCATTTATTTTATCTCCGTTTTTTTGTAGACCTTATACAGTATAGGTAGAAGAATCAAGCATATCACGGCATATACAGGAACAATAACGGTTGCTATTGTTGTTACTTTACCTCCCAGTGTTACAAGTCCAGCTTCTTTAATATCCAAATAAATTTCTAATAACTGGTCAGGGAAGAAAGAGCATAATCCCGGTAAAGTAATAATTCTGCTTAAAAACGGAAATGCACATAATATAATAAAGGGTACAATGATTGCAGTTGGTGTAGAACGTGTCAGAGCCGAAGCCAGCATTGCTAACATGGAAGCGAACAATGTGCCAATATAACCACCTGCCACAATCAGCAAATATGCCTGTAAAAATGTCACATTATATGCACTTCTCCATAAATCTAACTGAATCGGACAGTTTGCTCCATCTGTTCCCAACACCGAAAGGACAATAAACGTATATAAAAATACAAAAGCTGCATAGAAAGCTGAAACAATCGTAAGACCCGCCCCTATTTTTGATAGAACACCTTTATTTCTTCCTAATCTGGTTGAAAAGAAAATGGAATCCGCTTTTGTCTGAAATTCGTCTGAAAATATTCCAGACACAAAAAAACCTATCACTAATGCCAAAATCAGTATAAATGTTGATATGTTTTGCAGTAATGCTGACCAACCGTCCATATATTCATAATAAAAAGGTGTATCTAAATTTTCATATTGCTGAATCAGAAAACTTTTTTCTTTTTCTGTAAATGTTTCTTCTCCAGAATCAAGATATTCTTTTAAAGTAGAAATTCTTCTTTCATAGACAGTGCTGGCTTCATCATCAGAAATGTTATCAATGGCAAAATCATTATAATCTCTGTATTCGCTAAACGCATAATTGATAACATCTCTGATTGTTGAAATCCCCTGTTTCTTTGCAAATCTCTTATTTTCTTCCTCAATGCTATCTGATGATGCTTCATTGTTAATACTTCTGTTTTCTTCAAGGACGTTTTGGAAAACGTCCTCCGTCAGGTAGCCTGACCATTCGTTTTTGGCTTCTCTAAGGTTTTTTGCTGCCGAAATACCTGTTAAATGATTCCCGCTTTCGTCAACATACTCAACTCTGTTAATCGTTAAAATACTGGTCGCAATAAGTATCACAAGCAAAACTATAATTGTTATCCTGTTTTTAGTTTTAGAAAACACCTTTTTTATTTCAAATCGCAGCATTTTCATCACCTGCCTTCTCTCCAAAATAATATAAGAATACATCTTCTAACGAAGCTTCTACGCTTTGGGCATTTACAAATGGTTTTTCATGGGAAATAATTCTTAAGATAACACCGTCTGCTTCTGATTTCATATTTGAAATTTTATACTTTTTCATAAAATCAGATACCATGTTCTTTTCCACAAAACATTCCCAGACCGTTTCCGTCATAGAATTTATTATTTCGTCTGCGGTTCCTTTGTGCATAAGTTTTCCGTCTTTCATCAACAAAATTTCATTGGCTATATATTCAATATCAGAAACAATATGTGTGGATAATAATACTAATCTGTCCTCTGAAAGTTCGCTAATCAAATTTCGGAATCTAATTCTTTCATTCGGGTCAAGCCCTGCCGTCGGTTCGTCAAGTATCAGAATCTTCGGGTTGTTCAACATAGCCTGTGCAATTCCTGCCCTGCGCTTCATACCGCCAGATAATTTTTTCATTTTTTTATTTGCTACCTTTGAAAGACCAACCTTAGCAATTAACTCTTTTACACGTTTTTTTGCGACAACAGGACGGATTCCTTTCAAGGCTGCAATATAAAGTAAATAGTCCTCTACGGTAAATTCGGGGTAGAATCCAAATTCCTGCGGCAAATATCCCAACAGTTTACGGTATTCGCTATCCATACTAAAAATATCTTTCCCATTACAATATATGGTTCCGCTCGTAGGCTTTAGTAAGGTACACAGCATTCTCATCAAGGTTGTTTTTCCTGCTCCGTTTACGCCTAAAAGACCATATACACCGTTTGTCATAGTAAGGTCTATATGATTTACAGCCGTAAAATCACCAAATTCTTTTGTTAAACCATCAAGTTCTAATTTCATCAAGTGACACCTCCAAATATTGATTACAGTTCTTTAAAATACGGCATACAGTAAGAATAAGAAAAAGTATTGTTGCTCCCAGTAAAGCTAACCAAACAGGAATAGTTACCATTGTATATACATTTTCATTCAAAACAACAAAAAGCCATACTGCACTCCATATAACGCACAGAATAATAGCAACTGTTTCACTGAATGAATATTTACTGCATAAGATTCCAAAACAGATACCAGAAGTAACACAAAGCGGAAAAAGAAATTGAACAACTAATTCTGACAACCCAATGTTCAACCCTGCCGAAGCGGTTCCTAAAAACAGAGTAATCAAAAAAACATCTGTAACGCCAAATAATAACATGCGCGCTGCATATACTTGTTTAAGCGAATAATATGAGGCTGCTTCGATTTCCATGCACTCACATGACCTGTTTTTCCACAATTCGGGAATAATAAGGATTACAAACAGTGCCGCTGCTACACCCATGCTTCTTTTAATATATATTTCATCATGGATAGAACTTAAGGCAATCCATAACGCTACCAGAAGCATAAATTGAAGAACCCACCATCTTTTTTGTATCACACGAAGCTGTGTCCATAAAAATTCGTGGTAAGAAAGCGTTCGTTCTTGTTCTGCCATAAAAAAGGCATTTTTTGATTTACAGATTGTTTCCTGTATTTTTTCTTCTTTAGATTTGACTTGTACAGATTCCTTATACATTTTCATTCTTTCTTCCAAATTCATCATATTCCTCCTTTCTCAAAACTTCCTCCAACTGAATTTTCGCCTTTCGTAAACGATATTTTACCAGAGGAAGTCCTATTTGTAATGTGTCGGAAATCTCTGTAAGTTTTAACTCTTGAAAATAATAAAGTGTAAGTACTTCACATAATTCAACTGGTAATTGCTTTAAAGCCTGCTCTACCAAAATTTTATTCAGAATATTTTCCATTTGGTTTTCTTCCACTATTTCATTTTCTTCCAGAGGTATCTCCTTTATTTTCTTCAAATAATCTTTACACAGATTGCTGGCTATCGTATATAAGTAATTCAAAGTTTTTCCCCTATAATGATAATCAGATAATTTTGAGAAAAAATGTACAAAGGTTTCCTGTGCCAAATCTTCTGCATACGTTTTATCAGAGCAATGATAATGACAATAGTTTAAAATGTCTTGATAATATTTGTGGACAAATAAATCAAGTGCATCATCATCACCTTGTTTCATTTTTCTGATTAGTAGAAAATCATTTTGCACAAAATCCTCCTTTCCCATTATTAGAAGTTCAAAATCTTTATCCCGTTCTATAATGTATAACGATTGAAACACATAAAAGGATAGTCCAAATCAAAATTTTTATTCTCGAATTATGTGAATGAACTCAAACACGTTTTATTATTATAACTATCTGAGCCCATGTCCTCAACTATATAAATATGAATTTTTATCTCTTGCAATAGGATATTTTATCTCTCGTTACAAGAGATTTCGCATCGTTTAATCAGAAGCCGCATCTCTGTAAAATATAAAGGTAAGATTTTCAGAGGATAGGTGGTGAGCTAATGGACGAAAGGAACAATCATTTTGACTTTGATTTCACGCCGATTGGGCAGGCAATTAAAAAAGCCCGTGAAGCCAAAGGGATGACAAGGGAGCAGCTATCTGGCATAATCGGCTATGCTCCCAGACACATTCAATCTATCGAAAACGAGGGGCAGTATCCAAGTATTGAGCTGTTTATCCAGCTTATTACGATGTTCGATGTGTCTGTTGACGAGTACATATTTCCAAATAAAGAAATCGAAAAAAGTTCTGTCCGCAGACGCTTAGACGCACAGCTCAACAAATTAGACGATAAAGAGCTTTCCGTCATAGAAGCAACGGTAAACGGACTATGTAAGGCAAAAGAGCCAGAGGATTAAACCTCTGGTTTTTCTTTTGCCCCTTTTCTTAATAAGCAGGGATACCATAACCATAAATTGAGCTGCTTCCAACACTGTATTGGTTTTGTCTGCAAGCATCTCCTGAGTTACCCTCAACGGTATAAACAACACCGTTCTCACATTTCTCCACAATACCTACATGGTCGGTTTCTCCGTCGTTCTCCCAATCAAAAAAGATGATAGTACCTGCTGTCGGCTCATAGTTTCGGTCTTGCCATTGCCCATTGCCTTTAAACCAATTTGCCCCATCTACGCAGCCTGCAAATTTCGGCACAATGCCGCTGTCCAGATAGCCGCACTGGTCGGCACACCACGATACGAAGCAGGCACACCATTCCACACGCCCGTCAAAGCCGTACCACGACCAATAGGGCTGACCGCCCTCATTACCGAGCTGTGTCAGGGCGACCTCCACGATTGCCTGATTGCCGCCGCTTGTGAACGCCCGTCCATACGGGTAATAGCGTAACACATGGGCGGGATACTGTGTGTCGCCGTAACTTTCCCACCCTAACCGTTGTGCCTGCATGGTGGAAAATTCTACCGCATTTGCATAGGAATAACCGCCGTAGTTGGTTTTCGCCCACGAGATATAGCCGTTTCCAAAATTATAGCCCTGCAAGGCAAGTTTGATATGCTCCATATCAATCGGATTTTCCACTTCCGCAGAGATAAGGGCTGCCTTTAATTCCTGTACGCCGCATTGGATTGAATATTCAGGGTCTTGGATACCATTCGGCTCGTGGGGATAGCGTGTATTAAAACTTCCCTCCGCCGCCTGCATCGGGTCAAGCCCACGCCCGCCGCTTTCCTGCATCATCACCGCCTTGATAAGCTCAACATATTCAGGGATACCGTATTGCTTGGCATATTTCTGTATCAATGGCTCATAGGCTTCCACCTCCGCACTGACAGGCGTATAGGCATTGCTGCCGCCACCACCGCCGAACAGAGAAACGGCACAACCTAAGAGGACAACAATCAAAATTATCACAACAGAAACCCAACCGCCTGCTATCAAAGCAGAGATAAGAGCCTTTGTTCCTGCGATAATCACCTTGACTGCTGCAATCGTGGCTCTGACCGCTGTTTTGGTTGCTTCCGCAGTTGCCTTTGCGGTGGCTTTTGCCGCCTGTGCCGCTTTCTGGGCGGCTTTCGCAGAAGCCTTTGCCGCTTCTTTCGTTGCCTTTGCCGTCTGCTCGGCAGTTTTGATTGTTGCCTTAGAGGTAGCTTGTGCGGTTTTTACACCTCTTTCGGCTGTTTTGACCGAGCCTTTCGCCGTAGACTTTACCGCCTTTTCTGCATTTCGGGCGGTGGTCTTAATGGTTTTCCTGCTTTGCTGACGGGTCTTTATGAGCTGGCTTTTCCCACTCTGGGGCATATCGGGAGCAGCAGAACGGCTTGCAGTTCCGTGACGGATCTGCAAGCCGTGTTGTTCTGACATATTCCTTTCCATTCTCTGCTCGGCGGCTTTGGCAGCCCGCTTTTGCTTGAAATCGGCAATCTTGTCCTTTGTCTTTCCGATATTCTCCTGTGTGGTCTGAATACTTTTCTGACCCTGTTTATTGAATTGGTGTACGCCTTCCTCGGTCACACGCTCGGAAGCACAGGAAACTCTGTCGGCAGCGTACTCGGTGGCAGAGCTTTCGTCCGCATAATACCCTTGTTCCGCTTTATCCTTTGTCTTGGCATAAGCGGATTTCATTCGCTCGGAAGCAACGGCGGCTTTGTCTATGGTCTTTATCGTACCTTTGACCGCATCTCTGGTTTTTATATCTGCCATAGAAGCCCTCCTTTCTTACAAGCTCTGGAGCAGTCAGGCAATCTTTTTTGCTACCACCACAAGCCTGCCGTTCTGTGCGGAATATTCGCAGGTGGAAAGAGTAATGAGTTTGTCACCGTATTTGGCGGTCACGCCCGTATCATACAGGGCAAACTCCTTGCACTTGCTTACATACTCGTCAAAGGCTTTCTCGTCCTCGGCATCTACAAAGTCATAGTAGCGGAAGCCCTCGGAGCTGTACGCAACGGTCTTGAACACGGCTACGATTTCATACTCTGCCTGCTCGGTCAGGGTATCAAACTGAATGCTCTTGTGTTCCTCATAAAAGTCCTTGTCCTTGTAGCTCTCCAACGCCCCGAACATCTTTTGCCCTTTGATGTGGTGTCCGTAAATAATAAGATTATCGCTTGCGGCAAGGTCGCAGTCCTCTTGGATATACGGCACTCCCAAATCGCTGTACGCCTTTTCAAAGTTGTGCTTCAGATAAAAGTTGGGGTCATTGGGTGTCTGCATCACGGGATAATTGACTGTCGTGCCGGCAATAGAAATCCAACCGACCATATCCTCGTTTTGCAAATACAACTCCTTATACTTTGCAAGCACATCTTCGCCCTCGCTGACAGGGGTATCATCGGGAACGCCCTCGGTATCTGGGGTCTGCTCCACCAGCTCGGCTATCTGCTCAAAGGCTTCGGTCTGTTCGTCCACCTGTGCATAGTGGTGATACACCTGAAAGCCGCAAAAAACCGCCGCTGCGAAAAGCAGTACGGCGGCAGCTACACAAATCTGCATCTTATATTTTTTCATTGATTGCTCCTTTCTTTGTTCCTGCCCATTTTATGGGCATAATGGTATGCCCGTAGGGTATTTCGTTATCGAACATTGTCTGTCTGCTGCTTTGGTGTGGGAAGTTCCCTGCAATATTCGGGATACCTGACCTTAATGCCCTCCATAAAATACGGGGCAAACTCGCAGCAGAATAATTCCTCTGGCGTGAAAAACCGTTCCCGTCCTTCCTCCGCATATCCGTTCCAGAGATTGAAAGCAAGGTGGCAGACCTTGACCGTTCCGCTTGTCTGCCAACCGCCGTGCATACCCTCTGGCACAATACAGTCGGTCTTAAAGTCAAACATCTGGTTAATGTTTGTCCTCGTTTCCGATGCAATTCCCATTACATAGAAAAATGCCCTGTGATAGCAGTCGTTGACCCTGCTTTTCATCATATTTTCCAGAAAGAAATCACGGTGAGCCGCACTTTTGAATTTAATATCTGCCATACCTTTACACCTCCCCAAACTTGGTCGTCATCAGCCTGTAAAGCTCTGTGTTGCGTGGAAATTTATTGACAAACGGCACAAGGGAACTGCCGACCTTTAGAAGCCCCTGACCTGCACCCACATTCGTGATATAGCTCATCTGAAGGTCGGAGATATTAAGGAGCTTGGCAAGCTCGATACGGTCAGTCGATGCCTGATTGAGCATAATGATAAACTCACTATTGGCAAGCATCGTCCTTGCCGTATGGCTCTGCAAAAGGTCGTCTACATTCTGCGTGATACCCGTACAGTACGCACCGTACTTACGCACACGCTTCCAGAGGGTAAACAGGAAGTTGGCAGAGTATTCGTGCTGAAAGAGCAGATAAATCTCATCAATGAAAATGAAAGTATTTCTGCCTTTGGCTCTGTTCTGCGTGATACGGTTTAAGATGCTGTCAAGCACCACAAGCATACCGATAGGCTGTAACTGCTTGCCCAAATCCAGAATGTCATAGCAGATAAGACGGCTGTGGGTGTCCACATTGGTATGCTTGGCAAAGGTATTCAGAGAGCCGTCTGTAAACAGCTCGATGGCAAGGGCGATTTCCTTTGCTTCTGGCTCATCCTGTTTCAGAAGTTCCTCACGGAAGTCCTGTAAGGTCGGCGGCGTTCCCTGATAGTTGCCCTGCTGATAGTAGCGGTACACACTTGCCGTGCATCGGTCAATGATGGATTTCTGCTTTGCCCCCAGACTTGCCCCGCCGATGAGCTGCTCACAAAGGGATAAAATAAACTCTGATTTTAAGATGACAGGGTTTGCACCGTCACCGTAATCAGAGTTCATATCCATAGCGTTGATATGGTTTTCACTCGTTGCCGAGATGTGGACGACCTCGCCCTGCATTGCCTTTACAAGCGGCGAATACTCACGCTCTGGGTCTATAATGATAACATCGGCGTTGGGGTCGGTCAGAATGATATTCGTCATTTCCTCCTTTGCCGTAAAGGATTTACCTGCACCAGACACACCGAGGATAAAAGAATTACCATTCAGTAAATGGCGGCGGTTGGCGATAATCATATTTTTGCTGATAACATTCTGTCCATAATACACGCCGTCCTTATGGTAGATTTCCTGCACACGGAACGGAATGAACACCGCAAGGCTCTCCGTTGTCAGGGTACGCAGGGCATCAATCTTCCTTACGCCAAAAGGCAGAGCCGTGTTCAGCCCGTCCATCTGCTGATATTTCAGCACGGCGAACTGGCAGAGATGTTTTCTGGCTGTCGTGAGCAGGGCTTCCGTATCATTGTCAAGCCGCTCTTTGGTATCGGCGGTATGCACCATTGTCAGCACGGCGAACATCATTCTCTGGTCACGGGTCGTCAAATCGTCCAGAAACTCCTTGCTTTCCTTTCGCTGCTGTTCAAGGTCATAGGGAATGACCGCCGAAAAGTTGTTGTTCTGGTTTTGCTTCCTCTGCCAGTTCGTGATATTGGTTTCCACGCCGAGCAGTCGGTTTTCCACCTCACGCACGGCTTCGTCCGTGGGAACGGGTATAACATCAACCGAGAGCATCATATTACGGTTCAGCTCACAAAGCTCCGCCACCATACTGTCCTTGATATAAGCGGCGTATTCCCTGAGAAAAATCACACGCCCGTATCTGTCGCCCATACGGAAGTAGTCCTTTTCAAACTCAAAGGTATCGGGGCAGATGAAGTCCTTAAAATCGTGACCTTTCCGCATCGTCTGTGACATATCAAAACGGAACGCCGTTTCCTCTCCTGTGCGGTAGAAGTCGTGAAAGATACGGAGCTTTTCTTCCGCTTCAAGCTCCGTGCATTTCGAGCCGAGTCTGGAGAAATGGGCGATAAGGTCAGTACCCACACGGGCAAAGTAGTTCCGTGCTTCCTCAATGTTCTTTTTGCAGACCGATACCGTCACATATTTGTCCTGCACAATAGAATTAGCCCCCGTTGCCTTATCAAGCAGCATCTTGTTGTATTCCGTGCGGTACTTATCCAGACCGTCATCGGACATAGGAATAAGAATGGTCTGCTCAAAATCCGCTTTGTTGAGCCTGCGGTTATTGATTGTGATTTTCGTGGTCGCACCGCTGTCGAGAGCATTGAGAAGCTCCGAATATTCAAGGAACATTGCTTCCTTGTCCTCACGGCTTGCCACGGTATAGTTTATATCCTCAAACTTAAAGGTCTTTGCGTACTTGTTGCTGCCGACAAGGAAAATACCGTCTGCCCAGATAGTCTTTATCGGGATAACGCTCTGCACCGATTTCGGCACAACAAATTTTTCCTTGTCCTGCTTGAACAGATTTCTAAGCGTTTTTAACATCGTCTACCTCCTTACGCTTTTTTGCTTTCTTTGGTTTCTTCTGTGCTTTTGCCCTTTGCTTCTTTGGCACGGCAGGCAAGCCCTTTTCGTGGGCTTCAATGGTCGGCTTCAACGCTTTGTAATAGAGATTGTCGGGCAAAAATACAATCTTTTTCGGCATCAGAAACTCTGACTTTATCCACGCCCAGACAAACTGCTCGGCGGTCATACCGTTGTACTTGATAAAGCCCATAGCCGCAAAGGGGAACGCACCTAAGATGCACACCCAACTGAGCGTTTCCGTTCCAAAGTGCGGGCGAAGCAGAAAGAATAAGCCAACCGCCACGCCGCAGGCAAGGACAGAAAAAATGAACTGCCTGAGTGACAGTCCGAAAAACATACTCTCCGTGTAGTTACGGATTTCTTTATTTATCTTGACTTCCAAAATAGCACCTCCCTTACAAGCCCATCATTTCACGGACAACACGGTCTGCCATTTTGACCGCACCGACCAAGACGAGCATATTGAATACAAGCTCCCCGACATAGCTCCATACCATTGTGACCGCCGCCGCATCGGGATTGACCGCAGGCGGTGTCGCTGCAAACAGCGAAAAGATGATGCAGGCAAGCACTATGATTGCACCCTCCAAACACACGGCAGCATAAGACTTGATAAAGCTCTTGCCGACGCTCTGGCTCGGCTCTCCTGCAAAGGCAGAAAGAGGAACAGGGGCGATAGCGGTATAAAGGTAGAGTTTGAAAAATCTGCCGTACACCGACATTATCATAATGAAACTGAGTACCGTAATGAACAGACCGCCGATGAGCGTGACCGCCCACAATGGGATACTCTCGAAAAAGCCGCAGTCCTCAACGGCGGTCACGATTTCCGAGGGCAAGACGGTCTGTGTTGCCGTTCCAAAGCCTGCGGCGTTCATTATGGTAGAGATAACGCCCTGCACAATCTTAAACAGAGCCATCATCAGCTCCAGACCATAAGTGACCGCACCTTTGGCAAGGGCAAATCGGATAAAAAGCTTCAATGCGTGTTCGGGTTTCTTCACTTCTGCAAAGTTACCGCAGGTACGCATCACGCCTACGACGAAAAACAGCACGAGCAGGGCAAGCCCGATAGCCTGCAACGCACCGTGGATATTTACAATCACATTCCATATCGTACCGCCCTTGAATTGCTCTGGGGATTGGGTAACGAGCTGCCATATTTCAGCCAACTTCTCATTCCAAGTATTCAGGGCGTTCTCCAAGTTCTGTACGACCCAGTTATCAGACATTCGACCACCTCCTTGTTAAAATTGGGCATATCGGGCAGCCCACGAAGTGATCTGCCCGATATGCTCTGTCTTTTGTCCTCTGGATATGGGGAATTAGCCTGTGATGAGGGTCAAAATCTCCTTTGCAAAGGTAATGACTACGCCGCCTGCAAGGGTCAGAAAGCCGTTCGCTCTCTGGGACGGGTCGTGGGATTTGAGGGATAAGCCCACCTGCACGATACCGAAGCCGAGCATAATCATACCGACAGCCCTTACCAGACCGAAGATAAAATCGGAAAGGTTGTTGACGACCTGAATGGGGTCATTGGCAGCAAAGGCGGTCATAGATGTGCCAAGCACCATCGTGAGGGCAAGCGCCGCCACGCAGTAGCGGCGGAAACCCGTTCTGACCTTGCCCGTCATGGGCAGCTTTGTGGTTACTTTCTTCTGGGTGTCCTTCTTGTTAAAAAATTTCATAGATAAATCCTCCTTTAGATGTTGAATATTTCTTCTAAGTCCTCATCGGACAGAAGTTCATAGGAAGTGCTGACAGGCATAACGCTTACGGCGTTATCAGGTATTTCGCTGTCAAACACAAGGGTCGCAACCGCCTGTGTCGGCTCGCCGTGAACATAGGGCGGCTGACCTCCGTCAGCAGTCAGTTTTACATTGGGGTGCTTTAAGATGTCATACTTAAAATCCATAACAGGTCGCTCGCCACGCACAAAAAGAAGTGCGTAGCGGTTATCAAGCATACGCACTTCATCTGGGGTCATCAGCTCACGCCCTGACATCTGGTAGTTGGTCGAATAGTTCCCACTTCGTCCAGAGCTTTTCCCGTAGGTGTTGGTATCAATGGTTTCCTTACCTAAAAGCTCGGACACATACTTATGGGTGCTTTGCTCGTTGCCGCCCAGATACAAAAACTCATCGCAGTTGCCCACGATGCTTTCCCATTGCTTTTCAAACAGGGCTTTGAGCTGTGCCAGATTTTGCAGGATGATACTGACCGACACGCCACGGGAACGCATAACCGACAGTATCTTGTCAAAATCGTCTGGCAGGGAAACATTGGCAAACTCGTCCATAATAAAATGGCAATGCACGGGCAGGCTGCCGCCGTACTTGTGGTCTGCCAGATAAAATAATTGCTGAAAGAGCTGCGTGTATAAAATCGACACAAGAAAGTTAAAGCTCGTATCGTTGTCTGGTATCAGGGCGAATAAAGCGACTTTCTTTTCCCCCAGACTTGGCAGGTCAAGCTCATCGGTGGCAGTAAGCCCTGCAAGGCTCTCCAGATTGAATTTTTCAAGCCTTGCGGCAAGGGTTATCTGGATACTCTTTAAGGTCTTAGCCGAGCCTGAATGATAATCCCTGTAATACTTGAGGGCGATATGCTCTGGGTTTACCATCTCCAGACGGTCAAAGAGTTCGTCAAGAGGGCTTATATAGCTGTCATCGTCCTCACGCACTTCGCCTGCCCGTAAAAGCTCCATAACCATCGGGAAGTTTTGTTCCTCTGGCGGTGCTTCATATTTGAGATAGAATACCAATGCCAGAAGCAGCATACTCGCCGCCGTATCCCAGAACGGGTCTTGCGACTGGCTTCCTTTCGGGGTGGTCGCCTTAAAGAGATTGGTCACAAGCCTTTGCACATCGTTGTCGTTCCGAAGATACACAAAGGGGTTGTAACAATGGCTGCGGTGCATATTGATAAGGTCAAGGACACGCACCTCATAACCTTTCTTTTCGAGCAGACCGCCAATGTCACGGACGATTTCGCCCTTTGGGTCAAGCACCACGAAAGAGGTGTTGCATTGCATAGCGTTGGGCTTGCAAAAAAACCTTGTCTTACCTGCACCAGAACCGCCGCAGACCAAAATATTCAAGTTTCGGCGGTGCTTCTTTCCGTCCAAGCCGATACGCACATTTTGCGTGAGCAGTTTGTTCTCGAACGGGTTTTTATCTCGGTACTTCTTGTTGAGAGTACCTGTATTGCCCCATTTTGCCGAGCCGTGTTCCTCCCGCCTGCGGTAGTTCCTGCGTGTGGAGAAATAGATGCCGATGCCCATAGCGTAGGCAAGCAAAAAAATAAGGACAGTCTTTACGCTGTCCTCACACACCGTTATGGAAAACGGGTTATTTACTGCTACGGATAAGCCGCTGACTATCTCCACGATGCCGCCGCTGACATAGGGTGCTGTCAGCAGTGAAAGCCATACAACAGGAACGATGCCGCAGATAGAAAGGATTAAGCCCGTCTTTTGGTCGTTATCGTTCCTCATTGCACCTGCACGGAATGACCCTGACCTTTTTTGTCGGGGCGTTCGCCACCTTGTCAATCAGCTCATCAACAGGGTCGGTGGGGCGTTCCTCCTGCAACTGCCGTGTACGCAAGGTGTTCAAAGCATTGATAACGATATTCTTGTCGTACTTGTCAAGTGCGATGTGGTATCGTTCTTCTTTCATAGGCTGCACCTCCGATTAGCGTTCCTGCTCTTTGTTCTTCGGCGGCTTGTTCTTTTCAAGGCTCTTAAACATATCGCTCTGGATTTCGCCCAGAACATCACGCATCGAGCCAAGCTCGCCTTTGAATACCTGCGTGTCCATTTCCGAAAACTCCCTCGGAAGCCTGTCAAAACTGAAACCTCTGGTGTCCACGCCGTAACGGGTGCTGACCATATAGGCAACGCAGAAGGATTTGAAATCGGAAGCATCACGGCTCTCGTTATGCTTGAAATCGAAAACCGCCGCCGACACTTCCTTTGCCATACTCACAAAGAGCTGTTCCTCAGTAAGCCCTGTCTTAATGAAAATCGTCTGCTGTTTACTGTCATAGTAGGCAGGGATTTCAAGGTCGGCAACGGGAACAAAGGGAACGGGGCTTGCATCAATCATAGCCGATACAAGCTCACGCATCGTTTTCGGCTCTTGTGCCTGCTGCCTGTCCTTTGCCGATGTTTCGGAAATGTCATAGACCACCTTTGCGTTGTAGCCTACCGCTTTCGTGCCGTCATCACGGGTGTACTCCTTGCTTGGCTCAAGGATAACGATTTTCTGTGCGTCCTTGTTCACATAGACACGGCTCTGCTTCCAAGCGTTATAATCTTTGAGCTGTGTCGCATCGGGCATCTGTGCCGATACTAAAACGGCGTTCGCCACCGAGTAGCGGTCAAAACGCCCCTGCACATCAAGATACTGGCGGAAGCTCTCGCCGTCTTCCATCATCTCGGAGCAGGTGTTGTCAATCAGCTCATAGGCTTCCTGCCGCTGTGCCTGCTTCTGGGCAGCCCATTCCGCTTTATCAAAGGGCTTGCTGCCGCCGCTGAATACATCATAAATGCTCATACTGTTTACCTCGTTTCTTTGGATTTTGGTTTTCTTTTCCGCTTCTGGGGCTGTTTATGCTCCGTCTTGCCTGCGGGCGGCTTCTTCGCCCTGTCAGAAGCGGAGCTTTTGTCCAGGGCAGAAGAAGTATCTGCTTCCTGCTCTTTTCGGCTCTCCTTGATTTTCCGCAGTTCCTCTTTGACCGAAGGTTTCTCCTTAGTCATAGTAGCCCCCTCTGCGGATTTCTTTGGCTGCTCTGAGGTAGGCTCGGACAGAGGGGATTTTTCGGTCTTTGCCACCGAGGGGTTTGGGGCATTTTCCTCCTTTTGGATTGGCGTACCCATCAGGGCATCTAAGAGCTTGTCTTTCTCTGCCTTGTCCTGTACGCCGATGTCTGGCTCTGGCTGACCTGCCTTTTCGTCTTTGGCTTTCTCCACATCGGTCACAACAGAAGCCGTTGCTTCCGATGCCAGTTTGAAGCGTTCCGCAATGCGGCTGATTTTCGATGCGTCCTCCGCACGGGCAATCACATCGACCTCCGCATTGGGGTCTTTGTTTTTACGGTCTGCAAGGACACAATAAAGAACGCCGTACTTTTTTGCTTCCTGCGTAAACTTCTTCAGGTCGCTGTTCCTTACGGTAAATACCTTTAACTCCTTGCCAGAACGGAGCATATTCGTAAGCCTTGCCTTGCCCTTTGTTTTCTGTTCTTCTTTGAGAATGGAATACAAAAGGATTGCGATATTCTTCGCACCTGCACCTGTAATTTTGGCAGCGACCTCAAAGCCCTCCAAGCTCATTCGGACGATTTGTTCTGCCGCTTCGCCTCCTGTGTTCATTCGTCATCAGCTCCTTTCCTTGCTGTTCATCTGCCCGTATGGTTGTTAGCTTTTCTTTGAGGGTATCGTTACGGGCTTCGATGCCCCCACATAGTCTGACCTCCTTCCGTAAGAATTTCATTCTCTCCGTAATTTCCGTAAGCCGAGCCTTGACCGCTTCTTTTTCTTCGCCGCCTGATTTGCGGGATTTGGAATACAGTTCCTTTCGCTGTTCGGTAAGCTCCGACATTTCCGTTTCCAGAGAGCCTTTATATGACAAGAGCTGTTCCACCGTATCAATCCGATTGCGGCAGAGCAGCCTTGTTTCCTGTGATATGGCTTCCATCTTCATCAGGTCATCTTTCAAAAGATAATGAAGCCTTGCATAATTCTGTTTTCTGCTTTTTGGCAGGATACCGAGCCTGTAACAGTAGTGGAGATACAGCCCACGCAAGCCGCCGATTTTTTTCGCATTTTTGAGTGAGCCTTTCACACGGAAAACCTGTACGGTTTTTTGCGGCTCGGCAAATCTGGAAAATTTTACGGCATAGGAATTTTCCCTGATACGCTCCGTAATCCTCTCGTTGGTGTAATCCTCTCCGAGCTTATATAATCGCTTTGGGCGTTCCCAACCTTTGCCGATTATCGTCCAGTATTTGCGGTTGGGATCAAAGCTCACACGATAGCCCATCTCTGCCATCTGGCGGTCAAAGTCTTTGAGCGTAAACGATTTGCTGATAGCTTCGTCCACCGCCTGCCGAGCCACATTATCCCTTGTGGGCATACCGTTCTTTTCAGCCTGATACAAAGCATAGGGTTTCTTTTTTCCGCTTGGGTGTTCAATGACAGACAAAGCATACTCCCTGCAAAGCTCATCGGAGCGTTGACGGAGCAGCCGCAGGTTGGCTTTATTATCGTGGTAGTGCTTCCCGTCCAAAAAGGAAACAGAGTTTACGACAAAGTGGTTATGCAGGCACTCGGTATTTAAGTGGGTGGCAACGATGACCTGAAACCTGTCGCCCCACATCTTTTCGGCAAGTTTTACGCCGACCTCGTGGGCAACCTCTGGCGTGACCTCGCCGTGCTTAAAGCTCTGGAAACCGTGATAGCAGACAATCTCGCTTTCATCGTTCCACTCAGCTTTGGCAATCATCATTTCATCTCTGGCGGTGGCAGTATCGCAGTTGACCCCTGTGACGAAAAACCGCTTTTCCGTCTTGTCCTTGTTGGTGGCATACTCCATTACATCGACCAACGCCTGCAAGTCGGCTTCGGTGTATTTGGGGTTGGCGGTCTTTTCTGGGTTTTCGGCATAGTCTATCGGGTGGTCGAGCCTGCCTTTTACATCCCAGATTTCACACACCGCCATTAAGATACCTTTCGGGGAAGCAGATACTTTTTACGGACATCAAGCTGAAAATCGTGCCACTTCCTTGCTTCCTCACGGAGCATCGGCGTGTCGATAAAGTTCAGGGCGTTTGCTTTGGCGGCAAGCTGATTGATACGGTTGCCGATGGCAGACAGCTCACGCATTATCCTGTAAAATTCGGGGTCGGGTTTTTCGCAGAGCTGATAGCCCTTTACCATTTCTCTAAGGAACGCTTCTTTTGAGCGACCCGATTTTCGCACAAGCTCATAAAGATACTCGGCTTCTTCCTCGTTAAGACGGAAAAGTATCTGGACGCTTCGCTTTCTCATTTTCCAATCCCTCCTTTTTGGAGAGCCTGTTAATCTGCAAGCAGCACATCAGCACAACACCGACCAGACCGCCGAGCATTGTGCCGATGGTAAAAAACAGAAACTCACTCATTCTTAAAAACTCCTTTCTCATATCGGGGTATTAGGGGCAGCCCCCTAACAAGCGAATTTGGTATCCAAAGACTTTTGGATAATCAAATTCAGTGCTTGGTAAGACATTACTTAGTCCTCGTCCTCCAGACGGCACTCTCCACACATCGGGCAGAAGTACGGACAGTCCGAACATTCCTCGTGCTTCAGACATTCGTCCTCGTCCTCATCATCGGCTCTGTTTTCTGCCGTTCTTTCCTCATCGGCTTCCTGAATATCGGCTTCTCCGTAATCAAAATCATCGTCAGAAAAGTCGATAAGGTCGGTATCACAAAGAATAATCCTTACCTTTTCCGCCGCCTGTTCGGGGCTTTCCGCATAAACAGTAATGCTCTTTTCATAGTGTCCTGTCAGGGTTACATCATACTTTTTCAATGGTTAAATCCTCGCTTTCATTCTTAAAATCTGTTGTGGTTGGGCTGGTTTCTTGAGGCAATATCAGCAGACAATCAACGGGCATCACTCCTTTCACGGCTTACAGTCGGTCTTGCAATCCCCAGATAGGACAACAAAAAATCGTTGAAATCCTTGCCGACAGGCGGAGGATCATCAACGATTTGGTAGTCTTTCTGCAACAATTCTTTTAAGGTGGCAGTACAAATCCTGCCTGTCTTGTCGTTATCCAGATGCAGAATGATAGTCTTAATATGGGGATTGGCGTTCAAAAATGTTGTTAGTGCTATGGGGATTTTGCTGTCTTTTATCTCTTTCTTAGGCTGATACACACCCGAAAGAGAGAGCAGATTTTCCGATTTATAGTCCTTACCCTCACACTTTAGATAAGTGGCGTAGGACAATAAATCAATGGCGGCTTCAAATAAGTGCACCGTATTAGTCGGCTCTCTTGCCAGAAGTCGGAACGAATACCGCTTGTCGCTGCCTGATGCGTCGCCCTTAAAGGAGCTACCTATCGTGCTGCGGTAAGCGGCATACTTTGGCGTTCCGCTTTCGTCCTTACCGACAAAAACGGCATTGTGGTACTTGACACTTTCAAAAATCGTACCGTCTGCAATGCAGTCCTGTATGATAGAAAGGTCAATCCCACGCCCGAAAAGGTAGTCGGTCACTCGGTTACAATCACGATTTTTCGGTGGCAGGAGCAATACCTTTGGCTCGTCTTTGGGTACGGAAACAGGCGGCGGCTTCCAGTCTGCCGTAATACCTGTGAGCATTTCCACGGCTTCCACAAAGCTATACTCTCTGACCTTAATGAGATAATCAAGGGCAGAAACACCGCCAAAACCTCTCGACCACCAGTACCACTTACCATTGGAAATCTTCAAGCTGTCGTGTTCTTTCGTGCAATAGACATTACCTGCCACACGCTTTAGGTTGCTTGGCTCATACCTCTGCAAGTAGGAAAGTAAGTCCATCTGCCGTGCCTGCTCAATCACGGCAGGGTCAAGTTTCACATAGGGTCGGTTACTTCTCATTCAATAAAATCACCTCCTGAAATAGAAGAAGCCGAGGGGCTTTCGATTAAGAAAACCTCTCGGCTATGTAATATTGTAATTATTCTTGGTTTATTAACTTCATTTCATATCCATAAATCTCTTGGAATGTGAAAATACCTTGCCAGATATATTCAGACAATGTCTTGCTTTTATCTCGTTCAACTAATGTTTTTATAAATTTCTCCTTGTCCTCTATTGTCCTACCTATGGTATCTCCTCTCAAATTTAGGATAATAGGTAAATTTGAATTGAACGCTTTCGTCTTATCATATTTATCCTTGTTAGCGTGTAATAAGGATATAATTTCAATTACAGTTACAATATTGTTTTCTTCGAAACCTAATAATTGAGCCACATCTATTTTGCCCTCATCATACTTTTTTAATTTTAACGAAATCAAATCAACTTCTTTTTTCAAGGTATAGATTGACAAAACCATAGTTGACATTATCTTTTCAATACGCTTCATAAATTCACGCCATAAATCAATTTTCATATCTTCAGGTTTTATTGTAATAAATGCTGGCTTTGTTTTGCCATCAAGAGGATATGCACCAAATGCGGTCTTAGTTTTGCTTCCGTCTATATGATATAAATATAATTCAAAAAAGAATGACTTTATTTCAGGTATTACACCATTGGGAGATTTACAAATTCTCACTCTATATGCGATTGTTTTCCAAAAGTCAAATACAACATACCTATACCCATCAATATCATCATATTGAAAAAATGCGTTAGTTCCTACCTCTGATAATTGGTCAATAGCAAAATAATAGTTTCTTTCTAATATGATATCAACAAAATCTCCGTCTGTATTTCCTAAAATATAATCTACAATGTCTTTATATTCTGTTTTATATTCTTCTATGTTGTTTATATAGCAATACCATTCGTATGCCATTTTAGCAACACTATGAACTGCATAGAAACCGAGAAAGCTATCTGCTGTAATGGTCTTATGCAAAGTTACATCACTAATATCGACTGCTGTTGCTTTTCCTTTGCTTATTTTATTTATTCGCTCCATAGGTGCCATCAAGATTTTATGCCCATTATCGTCCACACCTGCAACAACATCTTTGGGAGCATACAAAGAGGCTCTATTACTGATTTTGACATTATGCATTTCTGTTCCGTCTATTGATATATCCGCTTTATACTGAATTGGTTTTCCATCACGTGTTGTAAGTCCCAAATGGTTTCTAAAGAAATCCAAATCGGCTACATATTTTTTCTCATAATTATCATTTGTAAAGGCATTATGTGTTTTACAGACAAAGGACTTGGTTAGCTTTGCACCTGTAATAGCGTATGTGATTATATCCGATGAAGTAAGTTCTACTTCTGAATTACAATAGATACATTTCATTATATATTCTCCATTCAAAATTATAGTCGTACTTTGTATTATTTTATTATACTACTTGAGTATGAATTTTTCTACCTTTCGGCTATGTAAGAACGGCATCAGCTTTACGCCAATGCCGCCTTTTCTCGGTTATAAAATTCCTGCTTTTTTGAGATACCCAACGCTGTCATAACATCCACGGAAGTAAATTGACTGCAATTCTATATCCGCAAGCTGATTTTTCAGCTCCATTATCCTAATCAGAGCTGCACATTCTTCTTTGGTAAGCTCCGCCACTTGTTCGGTATCAAACACACCCAACACTTTCGGATACTGCTGATACAAACTCTCAATCTTATCCTGAATGGCTTTGTATTCCTCATTCTCTTTAGAGAGATTGGCAACAACAGAACTTAGATATTCGTTGAAAATATTGCTGTGGGTATCTACAAAGGTTTCAAATCTGAACTCTCCAGACATCATTCACACCTCCGACTTGTAACTATCTGCCTTTATTATACTGCCCAAAGTGGGGCAATACAAATCTGCAAATGACTTTATCGCTCCCGATTTTCACATTTTCTTTCGGGCTGTTCCTCGCTTTGCTCTGGCTCGGCATCAAGCACAGCAGGGTCTTTTTTGTCAAGGTTAAGCTCAATGTTAAGAGCGTTCAGCCGTTCCGATTTCTCTTTCAGCTCACCTTCAAAGGCAAAAGGCTTTTGTACCTCAACTTTTGCGGTTTCAAACTGTGCGATAGTTTCCGTTCTTTTAGTCTTGGCAGCTTCCAATCTGGCAGGGAGCTTTGCAAGCTCGTTTTCAATTCGGGTCAGGTTTCCCAGAGGGTCAAAGCCTAAATCTACCTTGTACTTTGCCTTTCCGCAAAGGTTAAGACAATAGTGGGCATTGACCGTATCATAGAAAACTTCCATTTTAAAGCCACGGTAACTGCCGATTTCGGTAGGTGTAGACAGCGGATATTCCTTGCAGATTGCAAGGAGCATTTCGCCTGCGGCAGCTTTTTCGGTGTACTTAATCCCTCGCAGGGTCATCGCACAAAACTTTTCCTCGCCCTGCGGCTTGTTCTGCTCGGCAAGGGCTGTATCGACTTCATAGCAGACAATACGCTGTTCATATTCCTTAACTGTCTGTGGAAAGTATTTGAGTATCCTGTCCTCAAGGTCATAATGTTCGGAAAGGTAGCTTTGTTTCAGCACTTTAAGCTTGGAAACCTGAATGTCTAAATCCATTTTTTCCTTAAAACGCTCGTCGCCTGTGGCAAGCATCTTGACCTCCGCAAAGGAAAGAGCTACCTCGTCCACATCTTCGACAGAACGGACAGGGCTTTTACTCGTCATTATCTGGCTGATAAATTTCTGCTTGCTCTCCACCAACTGATAGAGGTAGGCATCAAATGTCTGCTCGGTTACATAGCGGTAAACCTCAACCTCTGGGAACATATTTCCCTGCCGTTCGATACGCCCTTGCCGCTGCTCAAGGTCAGAGGGTCGCCACGGACAGTCGAGATTGTGAATGGCGATAAGTCTGTCTTGGACATTCGTGCCTGCTCCCATTTTCGGTGTAGAGCCTAACAATACACGCACTTCTCCGCTTCTAACTTTGCCGAACAGCTCTTTTTTCTGTGCATCGGTGGTGGCTTCGTGGATAAACCGCACCTGCTCGGCAGGAACGCCACGGGCAATCAGCTTCTCCCGAATATCATCATAGACATTGAATGTGCCGTCATTCTTCGGGGTGGACAGGTCGCAGAAAATAAGCTGAGTAGCCTTTGTGTCGGCGTGTTCCTCCCAGATACGGTACATATTGTCGATACAGGCGTTGACCTTGCTGTTTGGGTCATCGGGCAGCATCGGGTCAATCATTCTCTGGTCGAGGGCAAGTTTACGCCCGTCATTCGTGATTTTGAGCATATTGTCGATGTTCGGCTCGACAAGCCTTGCCCGCACTTTTTCAGCTCTCTTTGCAAGCCCTGCCACCATATCGGTCTGGATTTCACTCGGCTTGGTCTTGATATTGTGATAATTGACCTTTGGTACGGGGAGCTTTAACATATCAGCGGTCTGAATATCCGCCACCTCACGGAACATCATCAGCAGCTCTGGGAGATTAAAGAACTTTGCAAATCTCGTCTTAGCTCTATAATTCGTACCTTCTGGGGCAAGTTCCAGAGCCGTAACCGTTTCACCAAAGGTGGAAGCCCAACTGTCAAAGTGCTGCAAGCCGTTCTGCATCAGCGTGTCATACTGCAAGTACCGCTGAACAGAGTACAGCTCCACCATTGAATTTGAAATAGGCGTACCTGTTGCGAATATTGTGCCACGGTTTCCTGTGATTTCGTCCAGATAGCGGCACTTCATAAAGAGGTCAGAACTTTTCTGGGCTTCGGTCTGGGCGATGCCGCCCACATTCCGCATCTTGGTATAGAGGTACAAATTCTTGTAAAAATGGCTCTCGTCAATAAAAAGTCTGTCAATGCCGAGCTGTTCAAAGTCAATGACCGTATCCTTACGCTTGGTATCGTTGAGCTTGTCGAGCTTCGCTTTAATCCCTTTTCGGGTTTTCATAAGCTGCTTGACCGTGAACTGTTCGCCCCTGCTTGCCTGCACGTCGTCAATACCACGCTCAATATCATCGAGCTGCCTTTGAAGCTGTTCCCTCTGTCGTTCAATGCTCATCGGGATTTTTTCAAACTGGCTATGCCCAATAATGACCGCATCATAATCGCCCGTAGCGATACGGGAGCAGAACTTCTTGCGGTTGCCCGTTTCAAAATCCTGCTTCCTTGTCACAAGGATATTGGCACTCGGATAGAGCCGCAGGTACTCGGAAGCCCACTGACCGACCAGATGATTTGGCACAACGAACATTGCTTTATTACATAGTCCGAGCCGCTTGCTTTCCTGTGCGGCGGCTACCATTTCAAAGGTTTTTCCTGCCCCTACCTTGTGGGCAAGGAGCGTATTCCCGCCGTAAAGAATATGGGCGATGGCGTTGACCTGATGGGATCTTAGGGTAATCTCTGGGCTGATACCGCCAAAAGTGATATGGCTGCCGTCATACTCACGGGGGCGTACTGAATTAAAGGTATCGTTGTAGTACCGCACAAGGCGGTTTCGCCGTTCTGGGTCTTTCCATATCCAGTCCTGAAACGCCTGCTTGATAACTTCCTGCTTTGCCTGTGCCGCCGTGGTTTCCTTTGCGTTGAACACCGCTTTTTTGTTGCCGTGTTCGTCATACACATAGTCAAAGATACGGGTGTCACGCAGGTTTAGGGTGTCCTCAATAATACGATAGGCGGAAGCCCTCTTTGTACCGTAGGTGCTGTCCGCCTTTACATTTCCAATATCGGAGCTTTTGTTCTCAATAAACCAGTCGCCATTCATTGGGGTGTAGCGTACCTTTAGCCTGCCCATTGCATAGCTTGACGGGGTTAGTAACTCCACCACAAACCGCTGAATATCCTCCTGCGGTATCCAAGTCGTACCCAGACGGACAGAGATTTCAGCCGCAGACAGGTCTTTCGGTATGACTTGCTTTAAGGCTTCCACATTGACCGCAAGCTCTGGGTCATTCTTTGCTGCGGCTTCTGCAGTTAAGAGTTTCGCCCGTACATTCCCTGATAAATACTCATCGGCAGTCACATACCTTGCAGGCTCGGCGGCGGGGATACGGAAGATAACGCCCTGTAAATCGGCAATCAATTCTTCCTGTGTCTTACCCGTGAGCTGTTCCATAAAGGGTAAATCAACACGGGCTTTCTCCCCGATAGACAGGGCAAGGGCTTCGCTCGCCATTTCCACGGAAGTGATTTCACGGTGGGGCTTTATCGTCCGTTTCGTAAACATATCCGCTTTCCGCTTGAAGTTTCCCTCATCGTCAAGCACCTCCAGAGAGCATAAAAGGAAGTAGCTCTCGTCTGAAGCAAAGGCAAGATAATTTCCTCGTCTGTTGATAAGCCCGTACTTTTTGGAAAAAGCATCATACAAGCGGTTTAGGTTTTCCTGCTCGGTCTGTATCATTTCCTCTGGGTAGCCCTCGGTCTGATACTCAATGAGCTTTCTCACACAGTCACGGATTTCGATTAACCCTTTGATACGGTTTTCGGCAGTCATAGATGCCGCCGCAGGGGTCATAATGTCATTCTCACGGAAATAAACTTTGCCGTCCACCAATGCAAAAGAGAAATTCCGCACATTGGGGTCAGCAGGGATAACCTCGTCCTGCTCATCGGAGATTTCGTCAATCTCACCCATATACTCTGGTATTTCTCCCTGAATGTTCTGGACAGCGTTGTGCAAAAGCTCTGACAAAGGAATATCCTGATAGGCTTTGCAGGCACTATCCATTCCAAAGCGGGTGCTTTCCATTTTCATTTCACCCAAAATCATCTCTGGGTGCTGCACAAAATAGCTGTTCATTGTGATGCCGTTCTCATCGGTATCGAGGTGTACCCAGTCAGGCTCTATATCCGTAATGCGGTCACGCTTCTGTAAAAAGAGAATATCGCTTGTGACCTCCGTGCCTGCGTTTGCTCGGAAAGTGTTATCGGGAAGCCTGATTGCTCCGAGTAGCTCAGCTCTCTGGGCGATATACTTCCGCACCTCTGGGCTTGCCTTATCCATTGTACCTTTAGAAGTAATGAATGCCACCACGCCGCCTGTTCGCACCTTATCGAGAGCCTTTGCAAAGAAATAGTCGTGGATAAGAAATTTCTGGGCATTGTAGCGGCTGTCATTGACCTTAAAATCTCCGAAAGGTACATTGCCGATAACCACATCAAAGTGGTCGTCTGGCAGCTTCGTTTCCTCAAAGCCCTGTACGGCAATGTTCGCTTTTTGATAAAGCTGCCCTGCAATTCTGCCTGTGAGTTCGTCGATTTCCACGCCGTGGAGCTTGCTGCCTGCCATACTGTCGGGAAGCAGACCAAAGAAATTGCCCGTGCCGCAGGACGGCTCTAAAATGCTGCCCTCTGAAAATCCCAGACGGTCAAGGGCTTCATACATTCCCTTAATCACAACGGGCGGCGTATAGAACGCCGTCAAAGTGGACTCCATCGCCGCACGGTATTCCTCTGGCGACAGGCTTGCGTAAAGCTCCTGAAACTCGTTTGCCCACGCTGCGTTATTCTCGTCAAACGCCATTGACAGACCGCCCCAACCAACATATTTTGAAAGGGTTTCTTGTTCTTCGGGCGTGGCAAGACGGTTTTCAAGCTCCAGTTCGTGCAAAAGGTTGATTGCCGCCATATTGTTATGGAACTTTTCTTTTGCACCGCCAACGCCTAAAGTATCCTCGGTAATGCGGTAGTTGTGTCGTAAAGCAGAGGGAACGGCAGACTTCTCAGCTTTTTCTTCGGGCGGTAGCTCTGGCTGTTCCTGCTCCAAAAGACTTCGGATATAGCCGATTTTCTCCACTCGGTTAATAGGGAAACCTACGCTGTCCTTAAAAGTGATGTCACGCATTGACACATCATCGCTGACTTTCCCAACGCTTTCAATGAGATAGCGGCGGTTGTCTATGACGATTTCCTTGCCGATAAGGTCAGAAGTATCCTGTTCTTGTCTGCTTCGCTCTGCATCTTTCTGGGCGAACAGATTGACATTATTTTCGGCACTATTTAAGGTGTCTGCATATTCCTGTGCTTCTTCCTCAGTTTCAAAGGTCTGATAAATACCGCCTACATCATAATACTGTCCGTCTTGTCCCTCTGGTATGCTGTTATCCCGTATGATAAACGGGTCTGCAAAGGCATCGGAAGTCTGCTCTACGGTGTAATGGGGTACTGCACGGTTAGAAGCAACAGGTATGCCTTTTTCTTTCGCAAGCTCCTTAAAGTCTGACAGAGTATCCGCATCCATAACCATTCCGACCAACTCGCCGTTTTCATCAAAGTTCATCGCTTCATCAATCAGAAAATGGTAAAACTCCGTGCCTTGCCACCGATTTTCTTCGTCTCTCGCAACAATAACACCGTTTTCATCGGACAGACCAATATCGTCCATTTTCATCTGCGAAAGCACATCTCGCAGAATATCAATTTCCCTGTCTGTAACTGAGCGTGTTTCCTCGGCAGGGACAAACCATTCCTTTTCAAAGGACATTATCTCGTCAAAGAGCTTTCTGTCCTCTGGGGTCAGGTCTTTGTGCTGCTCCAGATACGGAATAAACACATCACGCCCCCAACGCAAACTTTCCATCTTCTCACGGTAATAGTCCTCGCCCTGCTTTTTCCACTCTGGGATAAACGGGCAGTCTGGGGAAAGGGAATATTCATAAAAGTTCTTGATATGGGCAATTAAATCGCCCTCGCCGTCGCCAATATCAAACCGTCCATCATAGTGGAAGTCCTCGCCGCCAATAGTAACGGTTATATCAAAATCCGTCTTGTGATACCAACCGACATTATCATCGCCCTCACGCTCACGGTGCTGCTTTTCGTCCAGAACGCCGAGCAGATAATTACCAAGTGCAAAGCTCAAATCGGTGTAGCGGTCATTAAACTGCCTGTCATAAAAGGCAGGGTGTTCCGAAAATCCGATAGAAAACTGGATGCCGTCTGGCTTTTGTTCAGGCGGTATTTCCGTTTTCTGTTTCTCGGTCACAACGACCTTTAAGTGGTCGTTGGCAGGGTTTTCCTTTAGCTTTTCCTCAAAGTCTGCCCGACTAAGTTCCTTGCCGAACAGTGGAAACTCTGGATTACGCAGAGAAACGGCATTTTCATCGAATGCCACAACCTCGTATTTATCGGCACCGATATATACCACATCGTCCTCATGGTAAAGATAGCGAAGCGGATATAGCTCCAGAAGCTCCTGCGAAAAACGCCACGCATTGCTGCGGCTGTAAATATCAGAAGTCTTACCCTGTACCAGAGCAAGAAAGTCAATGAGCTGCTGAACGGTGGCAGGGTCAGATAAATGCTGTTCCATCTGCTCAGCGGTCACATCGGCAAGGTCGTTTCTGTTTACATTTTCAAGCAGACTTTTTTCGTAACCGTCCAAGTCACGGATAAAATCGGACAGCCGCAAAGAGAGCGTATCCCGTTTATCAGCAGGGGGCAGGTCACGGTGGGCATCAATAAATCTCTGCCTGTTCACTTTCTCCTGCGTGTCGATTTCATACTGCGGAGCTTCCACGCTCTTTAGATATTCGGGATAGTGGTCTTTCTCTTTTTCATTCAGATAGCGGTTATTCTTTATCAGCTCACGCAGCCGCTTTTCCATCTTACTCCAAGAGAGGATAAGGTCTGGATTGGTGTATGAGCCATGCTTTTCAATGTGGATACCTTTGCCATCGTGGGACTGACCGCCTTGCGTTCCGTCTGGGAAGTAGTGCGTACCGCCGCCGATACCATACTCATTTTTGAGAAAAGTGATATTATTTTTGCTGTCCTCTTGTTTCTGGAATTGACGGTAAATGCGGTACTTGCCGTTTTGAAAACCGCTTCCTAATAAAAGAACAGAGTCAATATCCTCCTGAGAAATAGCAAAAGCAGAGGATTTTTCGTCCTCTGCTTCAGCTATCATTTCAATCTGTTCCTCTACGGTAGGGAGATTAGCCCTGACCTCTGTTTCATTGGCGATGCTTTCCTCGGCGGGGTATGACCTGTCTAATTGTAAATCAGCTCTGTCAGTATCACTTCCTCCGCCTGACTGCGAATATTGTTCATCAGTCCGACCCACTGCATCGGGGCTTTCGCTTTCAGTTCCTCGGTCACGCCCTGTTCGGCTTGTAGCTGCTTCGTCAGAAGCTCCAACCGTTGTAGTGCTGTCTGTTCTGTCTGGTGCAGATGTTCGTTCAGCCTGCCCGTTGTCAGCAGGTTGAGGTATGTCACTCTCTTGTGCTGCTCCAGATAATCCCTGTGCATCAAAGCGTATCTGCCAAGCGGAAGCTCTGGCTCTGTCGCTAATGTCAGGTCGGGAATAAGATAATCGCCCTGTTTGGTGTAAGTGATTTCGTTCATTGTATTTGCTCCTTTCGGGTTGTTCTCTGCCTATATCATACCGAGCCTGCGGTTTCGGTACAAAGGTGCGATTTTGGGTTTTCTCTGCCATTTGCACATCTCGGATAGTCAGGGAGATTTCCCTGAGTGCCATTTCCGCAATATCGCTCGTTGCAATACCGAGGGCGTTAATGGTGGCAGGGGTATTAAAATTGATAATATCCTGAAAATCCTCACGGTCAAAAAACTCGCCCGTGTCCAGACCGCAGCGGCTGATCAGCATAAAAGCAACGCTGTTTGCTGCCAGCCGCTTATATATGACCTCTACATTGAAATCGTCCAGTTCTTCTAAAAAGCTGTCCTTTGTGCAGTCCTTTAACTGTGAAAAATAATCTGGAAGATTGTCCTCAACAGCGTTCTTTGCCGTTTCCATTAAGACAGAAGCAAGATCAGAGCCTTCCACCTCTCCAAACCTATCCGAGAGCCTTTCCATAACAGCCTGCTCGTATTGCTCATTCATCTGCCATATCGGAACGGGGCGGCTGCCATAATACCCTTCGTGCGTATCTGACACATCAAAGTAATATTTCAGCGTGTTCCTGCGACCTTTCGGGTTAAAGACCGCTATGCCTTTGCTGTCCTTATTGACCCACCGCCGAAACTGTTTGTTCCAAGTTTCAAGCTGTGCCACGGCAACGGCATCAGGGCGTTGGGCATAGATTAGGAGCTGTTCGTCAAAGCGGCATTTATAGTTGCGGCAGGCGGCAGCTAAAAATCCCTGCCACGCCTGCGGATTTTTCGCAACGGCAACACCTGTACGCCGATACAGCTCTGTGATTAGCTGATACTTCGCAGCCATTAGGTTTTCACCTCCTTATAGATTTATTTTGGGTCATTCATTGGCATCGCCGCCAAAAAGGAAATGACCTTGTTTGCCTTGATACTTTTTTGCAGGTCATTGATAAGGGAAATATCCGCAACCGTAATACCCTGCATTGAGAGAATATCGTCCATTGTCATAGCGGCAATGGCTTTTTCATCGGTAAAACCTGCTTCCAAAATCTTGTTTAAGACCTTGACCGCTTTCTGGTTTACTGCCATTTGTCAGTCCTCCTATCGTTCTAAATCCTTGTGCTTCGGGGCTTTTTCCTGCCCCTTGACTTTGGCAAGGGCTTCTTTTGCCCAATCGGGCATACATTCGGGCTTGATTTCCCCAAGCACATCGTACCTTTCCCATCTGGCTCTTTCGCCCGTGGCAAGGCAAGTACCAAACACCGCCTGACCTCTGCCGCCTGTTGCACCGTTGCCGCCCTCTGCCAAGATAAGCTGATAGGCAGGGTGCTGATATTCATACCGTTTCGGCTCGGCATTGAGAACGACGACCTTGCCAACGATATTGCTTTTATGGTCGTCAGGAATACAATGCTCCTTTGTGAACACGGCTTTATCAAAAGGAAACTTTGACAGCTCGGCTCTGGTGCGGTCAATCTGAGATTGTACCCGTTCCGTGAAAATCTCCATTGCTTCCAGATAATCATCGGAAACAACGCCCTCAGTTGCCCACGCTGCTGACAGCGGATTGTGGTAGTCGCAGTAGCAGACTAAAAAGGGATACTGTTCCTTTTTATCCACGGCAAGCACAACCTCTTTATCCCCAACATAGATGCTTTGGGTCACTTCATAATTACCGAGCATTCTTTTTTCTTCACTCATTCGGCTGCTCCTTTCGTTCTTTTTTCGCTTTCTGCTCGTCTAAAATCTTGCGGATACAGACATCGCAGAAAATAACTGACCCGTCCTTATATCGGGGATAAGGACAGGTCGTACAGTCATATTTCTTTTGCTTATCGCTCACGGTCATCACCATTTTTCTGCTTCGGGGCAGCTTGATTGTACGGCATACGGCACTCCGTTTGATACCGTTCATTCAGCTTCTCCCGTGCGGCAGAAATATCATTGCAGTAGTAGCCCCAGAAATAGTTATCGCCGCCCTTACAGTACCAACACACATAAGGGTTAGGGGCATTAGGGTTATGACCGATGACAAGCTCGTTACTCCCGATAGTACAGCTCTCTATGATTTCATAGCCCCCATTGGAGCGTTTTTCTTCGTCCATAGACACCTCTCATTCTTTGGCATACTTCCGATATGCCTTTTCGCCTGTTGCCCGAAGCCGCTGCATACGGGCGTTGCCTGACAGTTCTGGGTGCTTCGCCTGCAATTTGCGGCGTGTCCTGCTGACACTTTCAAAGCTCGGCAGACCGAGATATTTATACTGTGTCATTATTTCCGCAAGGGGGATTGCCCCCGCATCTTTCAGGCACACATTACAAAGGGCAAGGTACAGCACCATATCGTCATTTCGGGCATCTTCGTTCTTTTCCAGAATAGCCCTGACTTTCTTTTCAACGGTCTTTAAGTTCCGCATTGGATACCTCCATATATGGAAAGAGGGCGGCATATTTCAGCCGCCCCCGTTCCTGCATTTTATGGGTCACTTATTCTTTCTGTGACGGATATTGAGCCAGAGTGCCGCACCGCCGATAAAGACGACAAGCACGATGGCAATGATAGTCTTTGCGTCCATTCCTTAGTCCTCCTTTTTCTTTTTTCTGCCCTTAAAGCCAACAATGCCGAGAACGCCTGCACCGATAAGGGATACTGCCGCAAGGCTTACCCACAAGGCAGGATTGAAGTCATCGCCTGTTTTCGGTGTGTCACGAAGTTCGTTGTGCATCTGGACAATCGTGGTTGCTCCGACCTTTACCGTTGCCTGCTTGTCGGCAGGGAGAATATAGCCTGCGGAAGCATTGTCGCTGACCTCGGAAACGGTGTACTCGCCAATACGCAAGCCCTCAATGAAGATTTCGCCGTTTTTGTCGGTCTTAAAGGTCTGGTCATAGTCCGTGCCTGTTACCCTGAAAGAGAAGCCCTCCAGTTTTCCATTAGAGGAAGTCTTAACGATTTTCAGAGAGCCTTTCTGTGCAGTGTTGATAAAGCCAACGCCTGCTTTGTTCTCTACGGCATAGGTCTTGCCGTTTTCCTCAATGGATACGCCATACACGCCCTCGTCAAGTACAAAGCCCTCTGGGGCTGTCTTTTCACGGACAAGGTATTTTCCATATCTGAGGTCGCCCATCTGGTAAACGCCTTTTTCCACTTCGCCCATTGTTCCGAGCAGCTCATCGTCTTTGTCGAGCTTTCCGTCGCCGTTCTTATCGGCATAGACTTCAAAGACCGCACCTGTCAGCTTGTTTTCAGGGTAATCCTCGTCCACCTTAGTCAGCTCAATTTTGCCTGTGATATAGAAGTTGACAAGCTCGATTTCCACAACCTCGTCCACCTTGCCGATAGTAACAGGGATTTCTTCCTCGGAGAGTACAAAACCTTTCGGGCTTTCGATTTCACGGATTGCCCAAGTTCCATACGGTACTTTTGCAAAAGAAAAACTACCGTCATCAGCCGATGTGGTAGTCTTAATCGCATTTTCCTTTGTAAACTCGGTTGTACCCACCTTAAAGATGCCGATAACAGCACCGCCAAGAGCTTTTCCGTCCTCATCAGACTTCTTACCGCTTACAGAGCCGTAAATCAGCTTGTTTTCAATGGCGTTGCCCTCGTTTGCCGTGATGTGGACAGTAGCGGTTTCCTGACCTGCATACTTAAAGTTTACAGGATATTTGGTATCGCTCGTAAGATAAGCCGCATTGGTCTTGATTTCCTGCACATAGTAGCTGCCAATCGGCAGGTCGCTGATTGCTTTGCCGTGACCATTCTCATTAAGGAAGATGACCTCAATCAGACCGTCAGCAGGGATAGTCTTTCCGTCTGCGGCAGTCAGTTCCTCGGCTGCATACAAGCCAAAGGTTACATCGGCAAACTCGCCGTTTTCGCCCACGCCGTAATCCTTGTCAATTTCAAGGGCTTTCACAAGGTCGATTTCCACACGCTGACGCTCGTTCACAAAACCTGTGGCAGTTTCCGTTACGGCGATTTCCTGACCTGTATACACAAGCTCAACGGCGTGGATTTCCTCATTCAGTACGAAACCGAACGGAGCAGTAACCTCTTTGACCTCGTACTTTCCAAGATACAGCTCCTTGGATTTTGCCGTACCGTCTTTGCCTGTGGTAATAGTATCCACAACCTCGCCCTTAGAAGCTCTGAGCGTTCCGTCCAGAGTATAAATATCCTCGGCGGCGGTAATCTCATAGACCGCACCCTCCAGATTGCCGACAGAGAAGATAGGCTGATACAAGCCTTTGTCGCCTGCAACGGTGCTGAACACCTCGCCAGATTTAGTTACGGTAACTGTGCCTTTCTGTGCCATATTGGAGCGTACCACTTCGATAACGGTAATGCCGCTTTCTTCTTCTGAATTTTCCTGCACCACATCAAAATAGACAGGCTCGGAGTTCAGCACATAACCATAAGGGGCTTGCACCTCAACCAGAGAATAACCCTTGCCGTATTCCAAAGTCTGCGGTGTGATAAGGTCGCCGTCTGCGGTGGTGTAGAAAGTATCAATCGTTGTCACTTCGGGGTAAGTGAAAGTCATAGATACAAGGCTGCCGCTTGGGTCATAAATCTGGAAGCCTGCACCTGCATACGGGATTGTCTTGCCTGTTTCCGCATCTTTCTTGACAATCTTGATATAACTCTCAAAGTTTGCGTTGTTGATAAGATAGCGGTAGGTCTGACCGTCCTGATTGATAAATACATCAAAAGGCTTCATCAGCTCACGACCCTCCCAACCAGAGGTCTGCTTCACGGTATAAATGCCGTATGGCATATCCTTACTCTGGGCAAAGCCGTTTTCATCGCAGGTGAGCGTATCACGCTCGGTTTCCTTTGCTGCTTCATAGCTGCCTGCGGCTTTCAGATAAACCTCAAAAACAGCCCCTTCTTCAGGTGTTTCAATCTGTGTTTCGCCGTTGTCGGTGTGCTTGATAATGGAGATGTTACCCTTAATGACCTGTTCATTCACGGCGTTTTCCGTGCTGTTCAGTTCTACGGTATAAAGCTCAGGCTCTGCACCGACCTTATGAATGGTGGTGTCGAGCAGATAGCCCTCGGACGGGCTGATTTCTCGGATAGTCCAGTCATTGTCACAAATATAATACTTGGTCGTAAACTGACCGTTTGCATCGGTGGTATAAGTGTCAATGAGTTCTTCGCCCTTGTAAATGCCATACACCGCACCTGCAAGGGAAGCGTCGCCCTGCGGCTTGCCTGTTTCTGCATCGGTCTTTGTGACCGTCACATTGAATTTTTTGAGAATGTTGTGGAAACTGCGGTTTGTGACCTTGTTCCATTCAATCGGTGCGGTCTGGGAAGCAGGAACGACATAGCGGATTGCGGTATCTACTTCCTCTAAGGTGTAAGGGGTGTTGCCGCTGATAAGGACATTTTCAAACTTTGCAACGCCCTTTGCATTGGTTACGGCATATTCATCAACGGAATAACCGCTAAGGGAAGTTCCGTAAAGGTGGAATTTCACGCTCTCCACCAGATTATCCTCGGAAGTTTTAACCACTTCAAGGCTTCCACGCTTTAAGACATTACTGAAAGTGACGGTTGTGGTCTTGCCGCCGATAAGGGTAACGGTCTGGGTCTGCTGCGGCTCATATTTATCAATCGCCTGTTCCGTAATGGTATAGATGTCAGGCACTAAACCTGCTACGGTAATATTACCGTTCTTGTCGGTCTTAACTGTCTGGTTGAAGTCCTTGCCCTTAATGGTAAACTGGATGCCCTCTACAATGCCGTCCTCGGAAGTCTTTTTCAGGGCAATCGTGCCTGTCGGGGTTTCCACATTGATATAGGCGGCTACGGTATCGGCATTTTCAACGCCTGTTACCAAGTCCTGCAAGTTCGGGTCACCGTAGGCAATCAGCTTTGCACTGCTGCTGACTATCGGCATATTGTTTCTTGTTGCGGTAATGCGTACCGTACCGTCAAAGGCTTTGGCAGAGCTGATAGTCAGCTTGTTGCCAGATTTCGACACGCTTACCTTACTGTCAGAGCTTGAAAAGGCATAATCGAAAAGAACGCCGTTGCTGTCCGTAAAGGTCAGCGTATATTTGCCGTCCTTATAGGCAAGCTCCTTTGTGATGCCGTTTTTACTGCCCGACATAAAGCTCGGAATGGTATGATGCTCGCTCATCAGCGAAACAATCTGGTCGTATGCCGCCTTTGCTCCGCTGTTGGCATAGTTAGAGCCAAAGTGCAGGCTGTAAACCTTGTCGCTTGTCTTGCTAAATGAGCCTGTGGCTTCACGGCAGCCCGTGACAAACTCCCATACAAGGGTCTGTGTCGCAACCCACTTCTCATCATCGCTTCCTGTAAGGTTACTGCGGTTGCCCTGATACCCGTAGAGCAGGGCAAGCCCGACTGCCTTTTTCTGATTGGCAGAAAGGGCGTTCCAAGTGTCCGAAGATGCCTTTTTCAATGTGTTACCCGTATTCAGCGGTACACCCGGCTGAATACAAAAGGCGTTTTCTCCGTCCACAAACATACGGTACTTATAGTTTCCCGTGCCGCCTGCGGTATGACCGTCAAAGGTGGCACTCGAATTGTACCTCATAGCATTGCCGCTGCTGTCGTAGGTGTGGCTAAAGGAAATCGTACCAATGTCACCCGCTGCAAACGCCGTCGTTGCAGGCAAAATCGACAATGCCGTGACCGCAGCCATAAGAGTAGCCGCAGCCTTTTTGAATAATCCACGAATTTTCATCGCTTACCTCCTGATAATGTTAATATTGAAAATTTCCCTTACTAACCGAAAAAGCTGCCCTATATCGGACAGCTCATAGTTTTTCTTTTCTCGGATAGTTTTGGTAGTAATTAAGGGGGTGAGGTGTGGAGAGGGGGAAACCGAAAAAATGGCTATCCTCCACATAGACAGACCCCTCCCTCGGTGTGTGGCTTACCTTTCGTGAGCCTTGCTTCGTTGCAGGTGGCGGTTGTAAAACTCCAACGCCTTAACAACAAAATCTGTTTCCTGCCCTCTGGGGACATTCTTTGGAATGAGCTTGGTTATCCTTTCATCACGGAAGGCGGGCTTTTCCTTTTGGTTTGGCTTTTCTTCTTCCATAATGCTCTGGATAACCTCGTCCGTCAGCTTTCCGTCTTGCATAAACTTTTTCATTTTGATAGCCTGTGCAAGTGACGGGGTAGCATCGTTATACTGCATCGCTTCAAGCAGGGTGTACTGCTGTTCCTCGGACAGATAGGAGATTTCCACCGCAGGGCGAAAAGCAATCTGTCTGTCGTCCACCATTTGCAGGATTTCAGGAACAAGCTCGGTCAGACGGATAAAGCGATGAATTTGCCGACTACTATCAGAAACATCTTTGCTCATTTTATCAACGCTAAATAACTTCTCGCCCACTGGTCGAGAAGTTAAATCTGTTCGTTGCCCCTGCCTGTTCATAGCTTCAAGCCGCATTTTATAGGCAAAGGCTTTCTCACTCGGCAATATCGTTGACCTCTGCAAGTTACTTTCCACCATTACAATAATGGCTTCATCAAGGGTCAGCTCCTTAACCTCACATTTGAGTGTATCAAGCCCTGCAAGCTCACACGCTTTTTTACGCCTGTGACCGCTGATAAGCTCATACCGTCCGTCCTCTTTGAGCCGCACGGTAGCAGGGGTCATAACACCGTTTCGCCTGATACTATCGACAAGCTGTTCCATATCCTCGTCCATCAAAACCTTAAATGGGTGGTCTGGAAATTCGTCAATCTCTGCAATCGGTATATCCCTGATTTTACTTAACTTTGCTTCTTCACGGCTCTCGTCTGTTTGGAAAAGGTCATCGTATGCAGTCAGCTCGATTTTGCTTTCTCTGCTTCTCGCCAATATCTGCCACCTCCTTTCCAAACTGTTCATAAGCTGCAGCTACCTTGCCGCTTTTGTCATAGGCAAAAATGCTCTTGCCCTCTGCGGTAGCTTCCACTGCACGGATAGAATGAGGGATTTCCGTATCAAACACCTTAATCCTCTGCCCATAGGCACTCTTAACGGTTGCGGTAATCTCCTTAGAAATGTTGGTGCGTGGCATTACCATTGTCATAAGGATACCGTCTATCCGCAGCTTGGGGTTGATTTGCCGCTTGACCATTGACACCGAGCGAAGCAAAAGCTCTAAACCTTTGGCAGAAAGATAATGGGGCTGTGTCGGGATAATCACGCTGTCAGCCGCCGCCAGAGCATTGATAGTTATCATTCCGAGAGAGGGCATACAGTCGATAAGCACATAATCGTAATTCTTCCTGACCTCATTCACATAGGTTTTCAGAACACGCTCACGGCTCATCGCGTTGATAAGCCTGACTTCAAAGCCTGACAGCTCAATGTTGGACGGGAGCAGGTCAATGCCCTCGCCGTGGTGCAGGATACCTCCAGAAGCATCAAAAGATTTATCGTCTATGATGCTTTGCATTACAGTAGAGAGGGTTATTGGAATATCATCAGGTCTGTTGTAACCCAGAGCCATTGTGAGATTAGCCTGTGCATCGGCATCAATGAGCAGGACTTTCTTGCCCTGTTTTGCCAGACCCACACCCAGATTGACCGCCGTTGTTGTTTTTCCGACACCGCCTTTCTGATTAGTCAGAGCAATCACTTTGCAATTTGACATAGGTGCGTCCTCCTTTCGCATTTATTTAGCCGCTTTGTCAAGGCGGCTATGTAACCATATCAGAGAACGCAAAAGAGCCGCTTACTCTTAAAATTAAAATCAATAAGAATAAGCGGCTCGGTGTAATGTGCCTTAGACATATTCAATTTTCATTCTCTTAACAGGGGCGTTGGCGACTTTGAATATCAGCTCGTCAACGCAGTCTGTATATCTGCCTTGCTGTATGAGTTTATTTTTCAGCTCCACAAGGCTATGTATAACTATCTGCCTTTCGTGGCTATCCAAATATGCGTGATAGATTTTATCTCTCATAATTGCCACCGTCCTTTCTTGGCTTCATTATATCCAGAAGTGAGAGAAAGAACAAATCTGCAAATCAGGATAAAAAAATAGGCGTACCACTATTTCTAATGATACGCCCGCACGATTAGATAACTTCAAAATGTTTCAAGGCATCTTTTATCGCTTCTACCTTTTCTGGTGTTGGGTGTTTCCTCGGTTGTTTCAATTCCTCTACCGCATTAGGAGCATCATACATCGGCAAGCCTAAATCTCTCTTTACCTCTGCAATATATGCGGTATGTACTTTGAAGCCGTATTTTGCTTCTATGTACTCTTTAATCATCTTGTAGGTTACTCGCTCTTTTGGCTTATAGCTTTCTGCTCTCTTTTCGATATTATCAAGAGGAATTTTACCCTCACCCTCGCCAAACTCTACTTTTACATTGATTACGCTGTCAGGTTTTTTGTGGGAAAGAAGTACTACTGTCTCTACATGCCCACTATGACAAAACTGATCCACGACCGCCACCTTCTTCGCCTCATACCCCTTCTCCTGAAGTATCTTCACATCCCTCGCCAGGGTTGCCGGGTCACAGCTCACGTAGACGATACGTTCCGGCGCCATGTGGACCAGAGTGTCCAGAAGCACCTGATCGCAGCCCTTTCGCGGTGGGTCTACGACCACGACGTCCGCGTGGGAGCCGTCGCCGCCCTTCTTGTATATGTCGGGAACGACTTCCTCTGCCTTACCAACAAAGAACTCGGCATTTGTGATCCCGTTGATCTCGGCGTTGTGTCTTGCATCATCTATAGCCTGTGGAACGATCTCCACTCCGTATACCTTCTTTGCCTTCTGCGCGAGGAACAAGGATATGGTTCCTATTCCGCAGTACATGTCCCACACGGTCTCGTCGCCTGACAGGTCCGCATACTCCATAGCCTTGTTGTACAGGACATTTGTCTGGACAGGATTTACCTGATAGAAAGACAATGGGGATATCTGATATTTGATATCGCCGATATAATCCGTGATGTATGACTGTCCCCAGAGGGTTATGCACTTGTCCCCCAGTATACGATTTGTATTCTCCATGTTGACGTTCAGGCAAATGGATGTCATGCCGTCTATCTTAACCAGTTCATCTATCAAAATCTCACTATGCGGAAGCTTGTTGCCATTTGTCACCAGACACACCATGATCTCCTTGGTGGTAAATCCAACTCTGATAAGGATATGTCTGACCAGACCTCTTCCAGTCTCCTCGTCGTAGGTCGATATGTGATTGTCCTCAATGAAGCTTCTGACGATAGCAACTATTTTGTCATTCACTGGCGCACCGATGGCACAGCTCTCTGTGTCTATGATGTCGTGGCTTCTTCCTGCGTAGAATCCGATGACCACATTGCCGTTCTTGTCCCTACCGACAGGGAACTGTGCTTTATTCCTGTAGTGAAATGGATCATCCATGCCGTAGGCTGGCTTTTCCATGATGGCTTCCACGTTCTCCATCTTGCCGATCCTCTGCAGACAGTTCTTCACCTTGTTCCACTTGTATTCGAGCTGCTGCTCATAGGAAACCTGCTGCATGGTGCATCCGCCGCATCGTTTCGCCTTGTCGCACACCGGCTCCACGCGGTATGGCGATGGTGTGATGAGCTTCATCAATCTTCCGTAGGCTATGTTCTTCTTCACCTTGACGATCTTCACCTCTGCCAGATCGCCCACCACGGCATCCTTGACAAATACAGTCATGCCCTGAACGTGTCCAATGCCCTCTCCGTCATTGCCCATGTCCTCGATGAGCACCTGATAATCCTCATTTTTGACAAGTGTGACTTCACCAGTATTTGCCGCATCCGTTCCGGATGTTCTAACAACTGAACTTGCACTATTCACTGCCTCCATGGTATTTTTTCTCTGCATACCATTTACTCGTCTATTGTTCTTAGGTCTCCTATTGTTCCTAATATCTGACATATACTATCTCTCTTCCTATTGCCGTTATTAATTATCCGACGTCTTTCGGATGTTGGACTGGAGAGCTCTGTTGAAGCCCAGCCAGCCATTGTTGTCCTTTGCCGCATCCAGCTCCTGGATAAATGTCTGGATCTTGGCGTCTGTGTTGTCCGCCATGGACAGTGCCAGAGCCTCGATGAGTGCCGGCTTCTTTGGTGAGCCGTACTCAAGCTCCCCGTGGTGAGCCAGTATGCAGTGCTCCAGCTCATTTGCCGCCTTGGCAGGGAAATTGTCTATGGTATTGATCTTATCGCGGATCATCATCGTTCCCATGACTATGTGTCCCAGAAGCTGACCTGCGTCTGTGTAGTCGTTCTCAGGGAACTTGGAGATCTCGTAGACCTTGCCAATGTCGTGGAGAAGTGCCGCTGTGATCAGCAGATCTCTGTTGAGCACCGGATAATATGTAGTGTAGTAGTCGCACATCTTGGCAACTGCCAGCGAGTGCTCCAAGAGGCCTCCTATGTATCCATGGTGTATAGATTTTGCCGCTGAATGATTCTTGAATTCCTTGACAAATGCAGGATCCTCGGCGAAGAATTTCTTCAGAAGCACCTTGTAATAATCCTTGTCGAGTGATTCCACGAGAGCCATAAGATCCTTGTACATCTGCTCTATATCTTTCTTGGTACACGGCATATAATCAGCCTCTGAGTATTCTCCCTCATCTGCAATACGAATCTTCTTGATATTGAGCTGAAGCTCATTGTTAAATGATGTGACCTGACCATCCACCTTGATAAAGTTCTTTGACTCAAAGTGTCCTATCGCATTGCTCAGCTCCCAGACCTTTCCGGCTATACTTCCTGTCTTATCCACAAGCTCCAGGTTGTAATATGTCTTTCCTGATTTTGTAGTTCCTGTCTGCTTGTTCTTGCAGAGATAGACATTTGATATCATGTCGCCTTCGTTGAAATCTGTTATAAATACCATTTTTCTTTTCCTCTTTCTATGTTTAATTATTATTGTATGCTTTAATTTTAATCATATATAAGAATACAATAGGCGGTTGTGAAAATCCAGTATTTACTGAACATTTCCACAACCGCCTATATTACTATATTCCCACACATCACATCTTATCATACTCATGAAGCTTATCTGAAGCAGCCTTCACATTCTTCCGTGATTCTTCCCTGTCAAGCTTTCTCACTCCAAACAGCCCCTTGATGACAAATGCTATTCCCACGCAAAGTGTTCCAAGGATCAGTGTGAGCTCAAGTCCTGACATATATCTCAGTGAAACATTCAGTGAGATTATGATGCATACAAAGAATGCTATACAAAGTCCTGTGAACACAAGTCCTGTTCCCATGTTCGGCTTAACCAGAAGTGCGATAAATGCGATGACCAGCAGGACAATAAAGATTCCTCCAATATTCACACCACCACCTATACGAAACAGTGAACTTAAAAGTCCCCAATCGGACACGACTACATTCTTCAGGAACATCACACTGCCCGCGATCATCAATACGATTCCCAATAAAAACTGCAATAACTCTTTCATAACCTGTCTTCTCCTCTTCTTTTTGTAATACGCAACTCTCTTTGTCTTAAGTCATATATCGCTTTATTTTTCCCCCCAGATCAAACTGTATTTTATAATATCAGCTTTGTGTTTCTCCCGCAACCACAGCCGCTGAATTAATCAGGGAAAATGTGCCTATTTCTACACCTGCAATATGTTGACGCTCTATAATTATAAGGGGTATAATCAATTATGTATGTTCATAATTAGAGTCTTTATATATATTTAATTATGCTTTTCATGCACTTATCGAGTTAAACACTGATCCTATTCATCATATGATCACAAGATTCATGCCCGTGCATATGAATTTTACAAATCTGCATTTGTATGAAAATATTTATATAAACGAATTTACATAAGCACTATAAAATAAAAAGTTAAATAATAAGGAACACAGAAAATGAATCTAAGAACATTAAGAGTTATAGAATACAACAAAATAGTTGAGATGCTGACAACATTTGCCTCATCACCCATGGCGAAGAGGAAGTGTCAGCGCATAAAGCCCCGCAAGGATCTCGCCATGATCGAGACTCTTCAGCAGGAGACAAGGGATGCTCTTCGTCGTCTGAACACCCAGGGCAATCTATCATTTGCAGGACTTAAAGATATCGGGGCATCTCTAAAGAGACTTGAGGTTGAGGGAATCCTCACCACCGCAGAACTGCTTGATGTGGCAAGCATGCTGGACCTCGCACTCACCGCCAAAAGATATGGTGAGAACGAAGGCACAAGCATGACAGATACGAGAAGACGCAGCAAGGAGCAGATCGAGGAAGAGAAAGCTTCCAACAAGATGCTCGGGCTCAGCATGAACCCGGATGGCACCACATGTCCGGACAGCCTGCGCACGAGATTTCTGGAGCTCATGCCTCTGGAGCATCTGTCCAGGGAGATCCACAGATGCATAATTTCCGAGAACGAATTTGCCGATGACGCTTCATCAGGGCTCAAGGCCGTGCGAAGGAACAAGCGTCTGACAAATGAAAAGCTGCACAACCAGCTTGCAAAGCTTGTCAGCGATACCAGCAAGCAGACCATGTTCCAGGATAACCTGGTAACCATGAGAAACGGCAGATACTGTATCCCGGTCAAGGCCGAGTACAAGAACCATTTTCCTGGTATGATACACGACCAGTCGTCGACCGGAGCAACAGTGTTCATCGAGCCTATGGCCATCGTGAACCTGAACAACGAGCTGAAGGAGCTTGACAATCAGGAGCTTGCCGAGATCGAGAAGATACTTGAATCCCTCTCCGCCCAGACCGCGGCAGAGATAGAATATATCAGATATAACTTTGACACGCTGGCAGAGCTGGACTTCATATTTGCCAGAGCGTCATTTGCAAGAAGCTACAAGGGAACCGAACCGGTATTCAACACCGATGGGATCGTCGATATAAAGCAGGGAAGACATCCGCTACTGGAGAAGCACACCGTCGTACCTGTGGACATCAAACTGGGTGAGGACTACAACCTCCTCATCGTGACCGGTCCTAACACCGGTGGTAAGACGGTATCACTCAAGACTCTGGGACTCTTCTCACTCATGGGACAGTCCGGACTTCATATTCCGGCACTTGACGGTTCAAGACTGAATGTATTTGACGACGTATTTGCCGATATCGGAGATGAGCAGAGTATAGAGCAGAATCTGTCCACATTCTCATCCCACATGAGCAACATCGTGTACATACTGGATCATGTCACCCCCGGCAGTCTGGTTCTCTTCGACGAGCTGGGCGGCGGTACGGACCCTATAGAGGGTGCAGCACTTGCCATCGCCATCCTGTCACATCTGAACGACATGGGTGTCAGATGTATGGCAACCACACACTACAGTGAGCTCAAGACATTTGCCATGAGCACACCGGGTGTCGAGAATGCAAGCTGCGAATTTGACGTGGCAACACTCCAGCCGACATATAAACTGATGATTGGTATTCCTGGAAAGTCAAATGCTTTCGCCATAGCGAAGAAGCTTGGAATCGACGATAGCATCATCGAGAGCGCCAAGGCCAATATCGACAGCGATACAGTTGACTTTGAGACCCTGATTGCGGATCTTGAGAGAAGCAAGAGGGAGATTGAACAGGACAAATCCGACATTGCAAGACTCAAGGAGGATGCAAAGCAACTTAAGGAACGTGCACAGATGAAGGATACAGAGCTCTCAGACAAGAAAGCCGAGATTCTGGCAAAGGCGCGCCAGGAGGCATCCGAGATCATAGAGGAGGCGAAGGCTGAGGCCGATGCCGCTATAAGGAAATACAACAAATGGACCACCAACCCGGCAAAGGCCGATGCCAAGGCGATGGAGGCCGAGAGACAGAAACTCCGCGCGAAGATCAACGACCTCGGCAGGATGAACGAGGAGAAGCGCAAGACTGTAAAGTCAGACCACAAGGCATCCGACTTCAAGGTTGGCGATACCGTACATGTTATCAGCATGGATTCCGAGGGAACCATCATGGCACTGGCTGACTCCAAGGGTAAGCTGAAGGTCCAGATGGGTATAATCAGCGCATCTCTTCCACCTACTGATCTTCTGCTGGTTGAGCATGAAAAGAAGAAACCGCAGAAGGCCACAGTCACAGGTGGCAAGAGCATGAACAGGATGATGAATATCAAGCCTGAGATAAATGTACTCGGTATGACGGTCGACGAAGCCACATCACTTGTGGATAGATTCCTTGATGATGCCCTTATGGCTCATCTGCACAGAGTCACCATCATCCACGGAAAGGGCACCGGAGCCCTCCGAAAAGGAATACATCAATTTCTGAAATCACAGCCACATGTCAAGTCCTTCCGTCTCGGAGAATTCGGAGAGGGTGATGCGGGAGTCACCATAGTGGAACTTTAAAATAATGCTTCAACAATGAAATCGGTGTACGCCTTCGGATTTTTTACAAACTATATTATTATAAATTTACTGGGAGGTTTATATATATGAGCAAAAATAATATTCTCATCGTTGACGACGACGAGAACATCGCAGAGCTTATATCACTCTACCTCAACAAAGAGTGTTATGAGACCGAGATAGCCGCAAGCGGAACGGAAGCTCTACAGTTATTTGAAGAATATTCGCCTGATCTGATTCTCCTGGATGTCATGCTTCCGGGAATGGACGGCTACCAGGTGTGTACAGAGATAAGAAAGACATCGAACACGCCTATCATCATGCTCTCTGCCAAGGGTGAGGTATTTGACAAGGTGCTGGGGCTTAAGATCGGTGCAGATGATTATATCGTCAAGCCATTTGACTCAAATGAGCTTGTGGCAAGGGTCGGCGCCCTTCTCAGGAGGTCAGCCATGTCTGAGAGTGCACAGAAGCAGCCACAGAGCGCAGCTTACGATGTCACAAGTGCGGACCATGTAGGTACATTTGTGGAGTATGACGGGCTGGTCGTAAATATCTCCAACTACACAGTAACCTTTGAGGGACACAATCTCGAGATGCCGCCAAAGGAGCTGGAGATCCTCTACTTCCTCGCCAGCAGACCAAATCAGGTATTTACCAGAGAGCAGCTTCTGGACAAGCTGTGGGGATACGAGTATGTGGGCGACACTAGGACCGTGGATGTACATATCAAGAGACTTCGTGAGAAGCTGAACAACAATCATAACTGGAGCATTGCCACTGTATGGGGCATAGGCTACAAGTTTGAATGGAGATCATAATGAAGAAAACAGCATTTGACAAGATCGTGGTCGGATTCGTAGTGCTGGTTGTGATCATATTTGCACTGCTCATGGTGTACAGTATATCAACAGCACAGAATTCTGTTCTCTCAGAGCGCAAATCCACCATGAAGAACGAGATCACAATGCTTGCCGACGGCGCCATGACTGATTACAGCAACGGAACCATTGACAGCAAGGAATTATACAAGGAGCTTCAACATGCGGCGGATACCCTGGACATGGGAATCTGGCTCACCGATGAACGCAGCAACATTATTTTCAGGACGGGAAGCTCTTCAGGAAGCAGTGAATCCGGTGGGTCTTCCAAGGATTCAGATTCACACAGCAGCACAAATGACAACCTCAAGAATTATGTGGAACCGGATGAATTGTTTGCATCATTCTGCTTCGAGGATACATTTGGCGGCTATTTCTCGGAGGACACTCTGGTGATCGGCCAGCCTCTCTACTCGTGGAACAATTACATGGGAACTATCATCCTGACATCACCTATGACATTCAAACAGGACATAAAGAGCAGGATGCTTTCAACGACATTTGTGCCATTCCTGATTCTCATGCTGATCGCCATGATCGCGCTTATGCTCATGTCAAACAGCCTGCTCAAGCCTATACGTGAGATCATCAAGACGTCCAAGTCATACGCCCAGGGTAACTTCAATGCCAGGGTAAATGTGACCGCGAAGAACGAATTCGGCGAACTTGCGAGATACATGGAGGAGATGGCAGATGAGCTGAGCCGTTCAAATGAGTACAGGAAGTCATTTATATCAAATATATCCCATGACTTCAGATCGCCACTCACATCCATCAAGGGTTACATAGAGGCCATGCTGGACGGCACTATTCCACTGGAAAAGCATGAGAAGTACCTCGGCATAGTGTTAAATGAGGCACAGAGACTGACCAAGTTGACACAGGGACTTCTGGAGCTGAACAACTTTGACTCATTTGACCTGCAGCTTGACAAGTCCAACTTCGATATCAGGGATATCATCACGCCAACCATCAATACATTTGAAAAGAGATGTAATGACAGGGGAATTTTCCTGGACAGCGTCTTTCTCACGGACAACACCGTGGTATATGCCGACAGGACCAAGATACAGCAGGTTATATACAATCTGGTTGACAACGCCATAAAGTTCACACCTGAGGGACGTCAGATCAGAGTTCAGGTGACCGAGAAGGACAACAAGATATATACAAGCGTCAAGGATGAGGGTGTGGGAATTCCAAAGGATGCCCAGAAGAAGGTATTTGAGAGATTCTACAAGACGGATCCGAGCCGCGGCAAGGACAAGACCGGAACCGGACTGGGACTGGCCATAACCAAGGAGATCATCAAGGCTCACGGCGAGCAGATCACCCTCACATCCGAGGAGGGCGAGGGAAGCGAATTTATCTTCTCTCTTCCTAAGGAGAAGGATATGCAGGTGCCTATCAAGCCTGTTCACATTGAAGCACACAGCGAAGAACACTCCGAAGCAAACGTGTCATCATCCGGCGTGAAGAGCAATGGCAAATTCAGGATCAAGGATTCATAACATATCGCAGAATATTAAAGCCCGGGTATTACCCCAGAGAATGTCTCTGTTGTAATACCCGGCTCTATTTATTTCACTTTACATTTCCTACCATCTATCCACACATTTTTCACCTGTGAAACATCTATCGGCTTAGTGAAGTTCAACTCCATTCTCTGTATGCTGTCGCCATCACCGGTCTTGCCGATTCCATATACTACATCTTTCAATTCTTTATTGTCTGTCATCTCAAGTATTATATTCTCCAGCGAGTCATCATCGACCGCCGCATTTTCAGCAATGTCAATGGTTATGCCCTTTGTATTTATTGTACATTTTTCAATGCCATCTATGCCGGATACATCCACACTATGTCCCTGCATATCATCCTGAACCTTAAACTGTAAGGTCCAAGGGCCATCCACCTCGTCTGCTACATAGGTGACCGCGCCATCACTTGATTTATTTTTGTTGAACAGGGTAATGCTGTTACATCTCATGGTTATGACATCCCCCACCTTGTATGCATTTTTCTTTTTTAACTTGTATACAATATCAGACATTGTCTGCTTGTTCGTGAGCGAGATTCCATCGCCAGGAGCCGTGCTGCCCGCATATTCACTGACGATGTTCGCACCGCCTTCTATTATCTGCATCTGAGCATCAAAGCTCTCATATTTTTCTGTGTCAAAGTCATCGTATGTGATCACCATCGCAATGTTGACCTGATCGCCATCCACTGCTACCTTCTTCAGATCAAAGCTTACTTTTGCATCGGACTCGGTTATCACCTTTACACTGCCCTTATACTCGTTATTTATGTAGCTCTCGTCCACATATTTTGATGGAATAACACTTCCAGTCTCCCTGCTCAGGCTGTCAAAAAACCATGCCAGCGAGCCGTTCTCTGCCGCATATGTCAGTCCGCCTCCCGACAGGATCAGAACAGCCGCCACTGCCGCTGCCGCCGTCTTCCATCCATGATTTCTTCCGGTTTTCCTCGCCTTCACCTTGTGCCTGAGCCTCTTCACACAGGCATCCTTCTCTTCATCCGACATATCCATGGTCTCAATGTCCACATTTACATCGTTCATAACGTCATATACATTTCTGTCTTTTCCGTTTTTCATGATCATTCACCGCCTTTACACTTGTTTCAATCGACTTCTTGCTCTGGACATTCTGCTGTAGATAGATGATGAAGATACCCCATAATCTTCCGCTATCTCATCTACACACTGGTCATCCCAGTAGTACCTCAGAATGATGTCCCTGTCTTCATCCGACAGACCACTCAGCAGCTTTTCCATGCTGTCCGATATCTCCTCATTGAGTATCTCCAGCAGGTTGTCATTTGCAAGCTTGTTCTCATAGTCTGCTATGTCTTCCTCCGAACATCTTCTGCTGTATCTTCTCAGATAATCTATGGATCTGAATCTTGCAATTGCCGTTATCCAGCTTCTGAACGAGCCTTTGCTCTCGTCAAATCTGTCTATATTGTTCCATACATCCAGAAACACATCGTCCATGCACTCTTCAATTTCCTCCGGCATGCCCGAAAGATTCTTGTACACAGCGGCTTTCACCTGCCCGCCATATTCCTGAACCACAAACTCCAGAGCTTTCTCATTATGCCGTTTCAGCTTCGATATATAATTGTTCCTAGTTACTATATCATTCACCTCCCCGTGTGTTTCTAATATATATTCCGATCAAAATCTGTGTTTTCTTGCAGTAAAAGCGATTTTTTTTATAAAAAAGCTGCCAGTTTTTTGAATTATACTGACAGCCATCTCTTTAATTATTATATTTGTTATTCATTTCCTTTACAGCCTCACCGATCTGGGCTCTGAGCTCTGTGGGATAAATGACCTCCACCGAGGTTCCATACTGCATCGCCCAGTGCGCCATCGCCTGACGGCTGCACACAAGCCGCACGTAAGTTACATCATCCTCAGTCTCCCTGAAGCCTTCGTACTGTCTGGCTATATTTTCATCGACCACATCAAAGTTTCTTCCAAACCAATCCACCACATCCGATATGGCAGCCTTTCTGACACGCATCACTATGGTCACCGGCTCATCGGCAAACATATATATATGCTCAGCCATATGCTTTGGAAGGTTAAGCCCGTGTTCCATGCCCTTTACTTCTGCACGGTTCTTCACCGGTCTGTCAACTATCTGGACCTGTGTCATCTTATCCACTCTGTAATTCGACAGATTGTCATACTTGTCATAGTTGCAAATGAGGTAATACTTTCCATCATTTGCCACCATCTGATACGGATTGACTACGTACGGCTCCTCCCGTCTCGGATGAAGCTTCTTGTCCTCACCATAATTATTGTACACAAATGATATCTGCTTCTTCTCAGATATGGCATCATCTATCATTCCCACGTTGAACAGTGTCTGCTTGTTGCTGGTGTGCTCGAGACCCGGAAGACTGCTCACATGCGTCATCTTGTTTGTAAAATATATATTTGACAGACCTGCTATCTTGTCTATGAGCTGGCTCGCCTGACCAGCCGGTATGGTCTTGGAGAACAGGATACTGTCTATCATCATTCGAAGCTCTGCATCGTCAAACTCGTGATTATAATACCAGTTTGATGTAAGTGTCTCCTTTGTGCCGTCCTTCTTCTCTCTCTCCGTCTCGGTGTACTCAATGTCATAGCCATAATCCACCAGACAATTGAGATTTGCTTTTACGGATTTTCTGTCCACAGTTATATCATAATCCTCTTTGAGCTTCGCAATGATATCCTTCTGATCCATGGTGTGGTCACAGTCCGTATATTTCTTCAGTATGTCCAGAATGCATATGTTCAGCATCTTTTTTCCACTTGTAGGATACGCCATGTATATTCCCCCTCTATCACTACATGTCCCAACTAAGACGATGTAGATTTCCTGCTTCCTCTAGACCTGGGAAATCATTCTGTCTGAGTGCTTCATACAGCACTATTGCCACAGAGTTGCCCAGATTCAGTGAACGAATGTCTGGGAACATCGGAATCCTGATAGATGTATCCTTATAATCAACCAAGATCTCCTCTGGTATACCCGCACTCTCCTTGCCGAACATGATGTATGCGTCATCCTCAAACTTCACATCTGTATACTTCTTCCTGGCTTTGGTTGTCGCCATGTATATCTTTGCTCCGGGATTCTTTGCAAGGAAATCCTCGAAATTCACATACGTTGTCACATCCAGCTTGTCCCAGTAATCAAGCCCGGCACGCTTCAACTGTTTCTCATTTATCTGGAAGCCCAGTGGTTCTATGAGATGCAGTCTTGCGCCTGCTGCCACACATGTTCTTCCTATGTTGCCTGTATTGGCCGGGATCTCCGGCTCATGTAATACTATATTTAGCATACTACTCCTCCTATAAAAACCTTGGCGGTGTAAGAAATCTCCTCTCGTCGTCGTGCACCACAACCCTATCGCTTTTTTCCGTAAGATGGCCTATGACTGAAGCCTCATATCCTGCCTCATAGAGCTTATCAGCCAGCAATTTTCCATCCGGAACTACGAAGAGTGCAGAACCACAACCATCTATCATATACGGGTTATCCCCGGTGTGCTCACATATCTCTATTGTCTCCTGAAGTATCGGTATATTGTCATGACATACCTCAAGCCCGCACTTCAGCGCATCTCCCATCTCCCAGAGAGCTGCAAATACGCCGCCCCTCGATATGTCGTGTGAATATATACAGCCATGATCTAATGCTATGTCAACCTGGCCGCCAAGCAGTATAAGCTGCTCGAGCTGCTCCACAGGTCTCAGATAGCTCTCCGAATATCTCTCAAAAAGTTCCTTCTGATTGTCATAGTAGAGCTGCAAAGTTCCCCCAACGCCAGTCTGTCCACACATAACTATATCCATACCGGCCAGTCGTTTTGATCCACACAGGTCTAAATCATCATATCCTGCATGTTCCTGACCTACAGATATTCCCATCATTGTCAAACTTATAATTGGCTCGGCAACAGCACTGTTCACCTCAGTATGTCCCGTCACTATGTCAACGCCGTATTCCGCACATATGCCCGCAAGCTTTCTGAGCAGTTTCTTCATGCGTCGTTCATCGTCATCAGGCATAACTATGGTATCTACTGCCGCCCATGGCATATATCCGCCAATCCTTATACTGTTGTAAAGTCTCGCTATATCAAGTCTGAGTCCCATATACCCGCTGTCACAGCACACACCAGCCGCAACATTCACGCTTTTAGCTGCGCCGGTGTCTCCGCTACCCCCATCACGCAACAAGAGCCGGGCATAGTCATCTCCTATTCCGGCTCTCGTCACATCGTCGTGGACAGTACGTGGCAGACTCTTAAGTATCGATCGCACCGTCTGGTGCTCTCCAAACTTTCCTCTCATATCTACTCTCCAATTCGACCTGTTTTCCTATTAGAATGCTGAAACTAAAAGTGTAACAACCATTGCGATACACAGAACCACAACAATTATTCTGGATACCAGTGTCTTACCTTTCTTGCTGCTAAGATCTATCATCTTTCCACACTCCTTATCAAAGTATCTTGCTCTACAAAATTAACTTAATAATAACAAAATATAAACCGTAGTTCAACAGCAATTATTTTTACAATCCCTGCCCCTTAAGGTAGTTGATAAACTGCTGTGCAGTACGTCCGCTTATGCCGCCATGTGCAAGCTCCCACTTGTTTGCCTCTGCGCAGAGCTCCTTCTCGTCCATGGTGATGTGCTCCTTCTCAGCAAGTCCCTTGACGATCTCAAAGTATTCCTTCTGTGAAGGTGCGCTGTAGCTGATCGTGACTCCGAATCTGTTGACCAGTGACAGCTTCTCCTGAATGGTATCACTTCTGTGAATACCATTGTTATTCTCCATATCATTCCTGTCGTTCCATGTCTCCTTGATGAGATGACGGCGGTTGGATGTGGCATATATGAGCACATTGTCAGGTCTGATCTCAAGTCCACCCTCGATGACAGCCTTGAGGTACTTGTACTCTATCTCAAATTCCTCAAATGAAAGATCATCCATGTATATGATAAATCTGTAATTTCTGTTCTTGATAAGCGATATGACCTGCGACAGATCCTGGAACTGATGCTTGTATATCTCTATCATACGAAGTCCTCTGTCATAGTACTCGTTGATGATCGCCTTGATCGTGGTTGACTTTCCTGTTCCACTGTCACCAAAGAGAAGTGCATTGTTCGCCTTGCGGCCCTCCACAAATGCCTCAGTGTTGTCCACGATCTTCTTCTTCTGGATCTCATATCCGATGAGATCATCCAGCATGACATCCTCTGTGTTATTTATAGGTACAAACTCCAGATCTCCATGCTCACGGGTGATCCTGAACGCTTTGTTGAGACCGAACATACCAACACCATATGCCTTGTAGAATGATGTCACTATGTCAAATATCTGGTCCTCGTTCTCAGCCTCCTCTATCGCATTGCTGACAGCCTGAACCTTCTCGCTGACATTCTTATTGTACATTCTCTCCTTCTTGCCAATAGACTTGTAATTGTTGATAGTTGAGAAACAATCTATTCCAAGTGCGCTCTCTATCTCTGAGAAATCAAAGTCGAACAGCTTCTTGAATATCCTGAAATCATTCTTTGCAAAATAATTAACTGTTCCGTCATTTGCTCCCACCTTCTCACTGGTTATACTGAATGAGTTCTCATTGGTGATGAGTATAAATGCCAGATAGTTGTGCCACAGATTCTTGTCGAATCCATAGCTGGTCGCAAGATCGAGCAGTCTCTTGATCTGATCATAAATCCGGGCACACAGCTCCGCATTCTCACACCTCTTGAGATCAAAATCCTCAAATATTCCAGACAGCTTCATAAGTATGCTGTCCTCACCAAGATCTCTGTATAAAACCAATTTCGCTATGTCTCTGTACATGTGTATATCCTTCTTTCTGAACGGCTATATGTATCACCACACAGATGATGCCATATATGAGCCGTTATTTCTTTCTCTTCTTGTAGTTTTTATTTCTGTTACTGTTTCTGCCTGTGTTATTTCTTTCTATGTTATTTCTTTCTGTGCTATTTCTGCCTGTATTATTTTTTCCAGAATTGCCGCTTCCGGCTGTACTGCCCGGTGCATTCGACTCATTCGTCCCGGTCTGCCCGGCGTCCACCTTGCTGACATCAGACGCACATTCCTCATCCAGCCTTCCATTCCATCGCCCCTCGGGGATGTTGCATGCCAGATTATATTTCCTCCACGATATGCCCTTGTCTCTGAGTCTCTTAACCACATATTCTTCAGACATCGCATACAGGACGGAGAAAAGCGGTACAAATATGAGCATACCCAGAATGCCCAACATATCACCTCCAAGCATGACCGCCACAAGTACCCATATAGATGGAAGTCCCACCGAACCGCCAACAACATGAGGATATATGAAGTTTCCCTCTATCTGCTGCAACACGACAAATATGATCAGAAACACTATGGCACGCTTCGGATCCTCTACCAGGATCATAATCGTTCCGGCAAAACATCCAACAAATGCTCCAACAACCGGGATCAGTGCAAATACTGCTATGATGATGCTGACCGTAAGCGCATACGGAATACGGAATATGGTCATCGTAATGAAAAACATAAGTCCAAGTATGCACGCCTCAAGGCACTGACCTGAGATGAACTTGGAGAAGGTCTTATCCGCAAGAACACAAGTCTGAATGAATCGGTCCGCCTTTTCTTCCCTGAACACCGCATACAATACACCCTTTACCTGCTTCTCCAGAGTCTCCTTCTGAGCCAGTATGTAGCACGCAAAGAACAGTCCCACCAGAACATCGACCACGGCGCCTACCACACTGCTGGCAATGGAGAACGTGGAAGACAATACACTGCTGCCGCCGTTCTTCACAATACCAACCACATTTGATATAAGTGCATCCCAATTAATATTGATACTCTTTATCTTATCAACTATCTCCGGCTGGTCCTTCATCAGCTTGATCGCCTTCCTCTGTATATCATCCATGGCCGATGGCAGCTTCTCTGCAAACATAGTTATAGTCTTGGACATCTCAGGTATGATCATAGTTATTGCAAACGTGAGAACAGCTATTATGCACAGGAACGACAGTATGAGGCACACTGGTCTCCTGAACCTGTACAGTCTGCTGTCTTTATTCTTAAACAATACCTTTTCAAGTCCCTTCATAGGTACATTCACCACAAATGCTATGGCAAATCCTATGACAAATGGCATGAGTATATTGATGAGCCAGCTGAACATACTGGACACCTTATCAAAATTAAACAGTACATATGCAAACAGCACCACACCGCACAATATAATCACGGTCCTCACTGTATCCCTCTTATTCCAGTTCATGAAGTCCTCCTAATAATCCACATTATTATTCTATGTAGTCATCAATTACATATCTATTCATCCAGATGTATATCTCCAAATGCCTCGGACAGGGAATATGTCAGATTCTTCTTGGGCTTGTACACATCGATGACCGGGGCCATGATCCTGAAAAAATTCTCCTCATCCTTTGAGAGCTTGAACACCTCAGCGGTATTCCTGGCATCCCACAGGGCATCATGCTCTGCCCCCTGAAAGTTTTCTCCCAGATAAAACACAGCGTCCGACAGTGATATCCTTCTTGACGTTCCTATGAGCTTGGCATATTCCTTCTGGAAATCCTTCCACCTTGATATGATACTTTCCAGCCCGGGGTGCGTGTATTCCTTCAGCCTGGCCTCCTTGCGGAGCTGTCTCAGGTCATTCTCACTCCATGCGTATATCACATCGGCATCAGCACACCACTCTATAAAGCTCCCCATGGCAAAAGCATATGAAGGAGCATTCTCCACCATATCATCTGTTATTCCTGTGAGCTTTATTATACGCGAAGCCATGGTTCCATATGCCGGCTTCACATAACTCTTAAACGAATCTATCTCATTATAATCTTCATCCAGTTTAACCGCACCGATCTCTATGATCTCGCTCTTACATATTTTCTTTTCCTTCTTATACTCTGAATCTATCATATTCATTTCAAAGTCCACAAATACGTATATCATACACTGTATTTCCCCTTACATTGCCGATTTAATCATTGTAACACTGTGACCGGAAAACTGTAAACAAGCATATTAGGTATTTGTCAGCATTTCCGCAAATATTTGAGTATATTTTTGTCCTATTATGAGTTAAAATTTCTGTGACGACATAATCTGCACTTATACGGCAGCATACGACACGAAAGGAATATACATATGAAAAATATAATCTTTGATATTGGCATGGTCCTCGTAGACTTCCACTGGAAAAGCACCATGGAGAAGCTTGGCATACCAGCGGACGTGATAGATACTCTTGATCACAACATGATAAACCACCCTATGTGGAATCATTTTGACCTGGACGATATGCCTGAGCCAGAGCTCATCAAACGTTTCAAGGAACTCAGCCCGGAATGCAGCAGCTACATAGACCTGTTCATGAACAATCTCGATGAAGTGGTGGACATGTTCCCGGGAGCCGACATGTGGCTCAAGGATCTCAAGTCCAGAGGTTACAACATCTACCTCCTGTCCAACTACCCAAGAAGACTGTTTGCACTCCACACGCCTAGATTCCACTTCCTGCCTTACACGGACGGAAGAGTGGTCTCCTATGAATACCACGTGACCAAGCCAGACGCCGCCATCTATGAGCATCTCTGCAACAAATATAACCTTGTCCCTGAGGAATCCATTTTTCTTGATGACAGGCAGGCGAATCTCGATGCCGCCGCAAAGCTTGGTTTCCACACTCTTCTGGTCACAGATCCTATAGGAGTGAGGGGCGCACTTGACGACATACTCGCACGCGAATAAGGAGATGCCAGATGAAAACAGATACAACTCAAAGCAGACACTGTGGTCTGCTGTGGCGTTCCATATTCTTTCCGCTGGCCTTTATTTATATGGAGCTCCTGTTTCACATTGCAATTTATGGATCTGCAGGCAGCAACATACTACATCCCCTGACATTTGCGCTGGCATGCGGACTTACCCTGTCAGCACTGACCTCCTTCTGGCACAGATATGCAAATGCAGCCATAGCCTACCTGCTGTGGAGTATATTTACGATCTACTATATTGCACAATTTGTATACTATAAGATATTCAGAACATTTTTGAGTCTGGTGTCCATCGGCGGTGCCCAGGATGCTATGAACTTCAGGACTGTGCTTTTTTCAGCATTGCGATCCAACTGGTATATCATAGTGCTGTTCCTGCTGCCACTTATATGTCTTATCATCATGAACAGGTTCTGGTTTTCATTTGGCAGATGCCGCATCGGGCAGAAGCCTGGTGTGCTCAGGGCAGTGCTGGTGCAGCTGGGTATCTCCGCAGCTGCATGGGTACTTGCCATCTGTATTCTGGCAGTGCACGGGACTGCAGCCTACACTCCATATGCGCTGTTCCACGGACGCTATGTACTTGAACTGTCCATGAACAAGCTTGGAGTCATGGTCACCACGGGAAGAGACTGTGTGACCATGGTGACTCAGAGCAGCCAGAGCAAGACATTTGAGCTTGCAGATATTGGAGATAATCAGTCAGATGCACAGACTGCCGCATCAGATATCAATGCCGCATCTGCGGACGAGACAGATTTTTCATCAGCTTCTCAGACCAGCGGCTCAGATCAGGCGGCAGGATCAACCCAGGCCGACGAGCCTGTATATGTTCCGCAGGTCGATGAAAGCATAGATTTCCAAAGTCTGTACAATCAGACAGATGACGAGGAGCTTAAAAGCCTGACGGCATATTTCTCGGGGGTACAGCCAACTTACACGGACGAATACACCGGCATGTTCGAGGGGTACAATGTGGTATTTGTCACCGCTGAAAGTCTCAGTACATATGGAATATCCAGGGAGGCCACACCGACACTGTACAAGATTTATCACGAAGGCTTTGAATTTACTAACTTCTACAACCCACTGTGGTATCACAGCACCATAGACGGCGAATATACCAACTGCCTCAGCCAGTATCCGGCATCCTCCAAATGGAGCTTTGAGGCATCCGCGGACACCTACCAGCCATACGCCCTCGGCAATATGCTGAACGCACAGGGCTACAAGAGCTACGGCTACCACGACTTTGATGCCACATACTACGACAGAACAAGAACCCATCCGAATATGGGCTACACCACCTTCAAGGCCATCGGCGCAGGATTGGATATTCCTGACCACGTTATGTATTCCGATCTCGAATGTATGGAGGCTGTGTATGGGGATTTCATTCAGGATGACAAATTTAACATGTATTTTATGAGTTTCTCCGGCCATCTGCCTTACAATTACGACAATCAGTATATATGTATGATTAACAGGGAGGGAGCCGAGAATGTCCTCTCTGAAAAAGGGTACTCAGATGAGGCCATAGCCTATGTTGCAGCCCAGATGGAGCTTGACAAGGCTCTGGAATTCCTGATGGATAAGCTGGAAGAGACTGGCAAGCTGGACAACACTCTGTTCATCGTGGCACCTGACCACTATCCTTACGGACTCAGCGACGGCACCTACAACGAGCTTGCGGGCAAGGACATAGAGAGTGATGACTTTGAGCTTCACCACAACCAGTTTGGTATATGGAGCTCATCCATGGAGAAGCCAGTAGTTGTCGACAAGCTCTGCTCCAGTGTGGACATACTTCCAACTGTGTTAAACCTTCTCGGAGCCGACTTTGACTCAAGACTCCTGGCAGGACACAACATTTTGTCCGATTCCGATGAGCTTGTGATCTTCGCGGATCAAAGCTTTATGACCGACAAGGTCAGGTACGATGCCAGCACGGGGGAGACCTCTTACTTCGTCCCTGAGTCACAGATCCCTGATGGATACGTGGATCAGATGATCGAGGAGGTTGAAAACCGGCTGTATATATCGGACGAGATGATAAACACGGACTATTTTTCATTTGTATATAGCAGATAAAAGGCCGAGACAATCCCCGCCAGCACATCGGCGGCGGCCTGGACAAAAGCCACTCCATCTACGCCATACATGCGCGGCAGTATGAATACCAATGGTATAAAACATACTCCCTGCCGCAGGGCGGATATGAGGGTGGCTTTTCCATATGCTCCAAGAGCCTGATAGTACATTCCGGTCACCAGACACACAGCTGCAAACGGCATGGATATGGCATGCGCCCGGAGAGACAGCGCCGCAAGCTGCATAGCTTGAGTGCCACCTTCATGCAAGAATACACCGGCCACCTCGGATACCCACACCCAGGTCGCAGCACCCATAGCGCACATGAATATCACCGCAGTTATCATGGTAAATCTCAGCGACCTTTTCACTCTGGATTCAAGTCCTGCACCATAGGCAAACCCGCACACCGGGGCAAATCCCTGCCCATAGCCCACCAGCACCGCAAATATGACTGCAAATATCTTATTTGCAACTGTGACGCCCGCCATGGCTCCATCTCCGTACTGCCTGCAGCTTCTGCTTATCATGACCGCCGCAAGGCACATGAGCCCCTGTCTCAGGAAGGATGGCAGCCCTGTTCTCACTATACGCACCCCATATCTGAAGCTCCACACATCAGACACATGAAGCCTTACCACGCTGCACCTTGACCTGACACATATATACATTATGGCAAGACTTATCCCCTGTCCGGCAAGGGTCGCTATGCCTGCACCGGCTATTCCAAGTCCAAGCACTCTCACCAATATATAGTCAAATAACGCATTTGACAGTCCTCCTGCCAGAATACCCAGCAGGGCAAGATACGGCTGCCCCTCAGCCCGCAGGGCATTGTTCAGAACATAGGCACCGCACATGACCGGAGCCGCGAGCATGATATATATTCCATACTGCCCAGCAGGAGCAAGACTTGTGTCCGTGGCCCCCAGAAGTCTTACCACATCCTCCCTGAACACGGCAAATATAACCGCCATGACCGCGCCCGACAGTATTCCTCCCGCCAGCGCCGTGGCAAGCGTCTGCTCTGCCTCGCGTTTCTTCTGCTTACCGAGAAGTCTCGCTATCTCACTTCCAGCTCCCATGCCCCAGGTGTAACCCACAGCCTGTATCAATGCCATAACAGAGAACATGATCCCCACTGCGGCCACACTGCTTTCTCCAAGATCTGAGACAAAATAAGTGTCCACAATATTGTAGGAGGTTGCAATCAGCATGGTGAATATTGTAGATACCGAAAGTGACAGTATGAGAGAAGGCACAGGAGTCTCAGCCATTTTGCTGTGATTCTCCTGTGCCTTCTTCTGTGTATCCACACTCTCAGGAATGTCCATTCCCGAAAGTATCAATCTGTCATATATTCCATTATCGGGTCTGCTGTGTAACCGCCGTCTGTTGCTGCGCCTGTCCATGTGTGTAGTCCCTGCTTTCTTCCTTACTCTCACGCAGGAATTTCTTAACCTGCTGCAATTTCTCCTTTGCATCGTACACACCCAGCTCATACATGGCCTCGATCATCTCCGGCTTCTTCTCAAGCCTTGATATCTCTATAGTCTCACTCGGTCTGATTATCAACGTATCACCCTCCTTTTCAAGCTCCTCCAGCTTGTCCAGGGTCTTGTTGTAATACATGTGTCTCATGTGACATCTTTTAACGAACTCAGGGTACTCCCTGTACCTTCCGGCCTCCAGCCTGAGCATCTTGTCCGGGCCCTTGCGGTATCCCTCCGGTCTTGTCAGAACTACTATATTTCTCCTGTAGCCCATCCTTCTGAATGCAAATATCGGTATGCTGTCGGATACACCTCCATCCAGCAGCTTCATTCCATCAACCTCTACAATATTGGACACCAGTGGGAGGGATGCCGAAGCCCTCACCTTATTCACATCCTCAGGCTTTCTCATATCTGTACACTCCAGATACTCCGCCTCTCCTGTATCCAGATTAGAACATCCCACATAGAGCTTCGTAGGATTTGCAAGGAATGCATCGTAGTCAAGTGGATCCAGTTTCTCCGGGATATCGTGGTAGCAGAACTGCTCACCACATATATCTCCTGTAGTTAAAAGGGAGTACAGGCTCATGTAGTGCTTGTTGTTCCTGTACTTCATATTGTAACGCATGTTGCGCCCTCTCTGTCTCGCCACATAGGAGAGTCCATGTATGGCTCCCGCCGACACCCCTATGACACCGTCGACCTCTATATCATTGTCCATGAACACATCCAGGACTCCGGCGGTATATATGCCTCTCTGGCCGCCGCCCTCAAGTACCAAACCTGTCTTTGCCATATCGATCACCTTTCATCCAAATATTTATATATCCGTCTTTGTCTGAAAAATCCTCAGACTCCTGTCAAGAATCCCATTCATATGAGCTATAGCAGTTCCATAATTCGTCATCGGGATACTCTGCTGCTCCGCCCTTCCCTGACGACTCTTCATCTCGCGTTCATTCAGCATACAGCCTCCGCAGTGTATCACCAGATCATATCCTGTCAGATCCTCCGGGAATTCCGTTCCGCTGACAAATGTAAATTCAGGCTCAAGTCCCGTGTATCTGCGTATCCATCTCGGCAGTTTCACAGTTCCTATATCATCACACTGTCTGTGATGGGTGCAGCCCTCAGCTATGAGTATCCTTGGAGGTCTGCTGTCCGCATCTGTACGCTGGCCTTCATCCCTCAGCCTGTCCAGGACATATGCGCCATTTACCGCCGCATCAAGCTGCCCTTTAAATCTTGCCATCAGTATTGAGAATGACGTCAGATATATGTCATACGGCACGATCTTCATAACCTTTGCAAATGCCTGGGAGTCAGTGACCACCAGAGATACATTCCCCTCCAGCCGTCTCAGAGTGTCCTCAAGCTCCGTGTCCCTGCACACCACAGCCGTAGCTCCGGTCTCAAGAACATCCCTTATGACCTGCTGCTGCGGAAGTATCAGCCTGCCCTTCGGAGCTGCAGAATCTATCGGTATGACCAGCACCACCATATCACCCGGCTGTATCAGATCTCCGACCAGTCTCCTGGTCATGGTGTCTGTCACCGTGAGCTTTCCTATCAATTCCTTCAGCTCCTCTATTCCCTGTCTGTGCTCTGCGCTGACCCATATGGAATTCTCCGCTGAATTCTGAACCTGTGTATCATCCTTAACTAGATCACTCTTATTGTACGCAATTATATAATTTATATTCTTCTCTTTGAAAAGCTCTGTGAGCTCCCTGTCCGCCGCCGAAAGGCCAACCGAACCATCAACCACCAGCACAGCGACATCTATCTTCGCAAGCACCTGTCTGGTCTTCGACACCCTGAGTTCACCCAGCTCGCCGGTATCGTCTATTCCCGGTGTATCTATGATGACCACCGGTCCAAGCGGAAGCAGCTCCATGGACTTGTACACCGGATCCGTGGTGGTTCCCGCCACATCCGACACAACAGCAAGGCTCTGCCCCGTCACTGCATTTACCAGACTGGACTTGCCTGCGTTCCTGCATCCAAAGAAACCTATATGCACTCTGTTTGCCGACGGTGTATCGTTTAAACTCATTTTGCTCCTCCACAATGTGTTAGAATCTAAAATCTCTGTCTCCGTGCTTTATCCTGTCAAGTCTCTCGGCCACTATCTGTCTGACTTTCTCATTCGGAATATTCTTCAGCTCATTCTGTATGAGTCTCCGGCCTATCTCCGCGGTCTCCGGTGAAGCATAATCCACCAGATATTCCTCCAGCGTCATGAGTGCGTTCGGATGACAGCAGTTCTGTATCTGTCCGCTCTTGCACAGGCTCATGAACCTGTCGCCGGTTCTGCCCTCTCTGTAACATGCCGTACAGAATGATGGTATATAGCCCTTGGTCATCAGCCAGTTCACAACCTGATCCAGAGTTCTCGTGTCGCTGACATCGAACTGCTCCGACTTCTCATCCTCTGGCTCCGGCTCATAGTAGCCACCCACACTGGTCTTTGAACCACCGCTTATCTGCGACACTCCAAGCCTTATGATCTCATCCCTGACCGTTGGATTCTCCCTTGTGGAGATTATCATTCCTGTATAAGGAACGGCGATTCTGATACATGCTGCGATCTTGCAGAATACATCGTCGCTTATTCCGTTGTCAAATGCCTCAGGATCTATGTCGTCAGCCTTCTTGACTCTTGGCACACTGATGGTGTGCGGACCAACTCCATGAACAGCCTCAAGGTGCTCCGCATGCATCAGCAGCCCCGCAAATTCGTACCTATACTTATCCAGACCAAAGAGCACCCCCAGACCCACATCGTCTATACCACCTTCCATAGCACGGTCCATAGCCTCTGTGTGATATGCATAGTCATGCTTCGGTCCATATGGATGAAGCTTCTCATACGCTTCCTTATCGTAGGTCTCCTGGAAGAGAATGTACGTTCCAATTCCTGCCTCGTGCAGCTTCCTGTAGTTCTCCACTGTGGTCGCCGCTATATTTACATTTACACGCCTTATTGCACCGTTCTTGTGCTTGATGCTGTATATCGTGTCTATACACTCCAGGATGTACTCGATAGGATTCATCTGAGGATCCTCACCGGCCTCAATGGCCAGTCTCTTGTGACCCATATCCTGCAGTGCTATGACCTCCCGTCTCACCTCTTCCTGGGTGAGCTTCTTTCTGGCTATATGCTTATTCTTGATGTGATACGGACAATACACACACCCATTTACACAGTAGTTGGACAGATACAACGGTGCGAACATAACTATTCTGTTGCCGTAGAAATCCTTCTTGATCTGCTCCGCCAGATCATATATCTCGTTTATCTTGTCCGGCATCTCACACGCAAGAAGCACGGATGCCTCCCTGTGGGTAAGCCCCTTCCTGAGCTTTGCCTTCTCTATGATACTGTCGATAAGCTCCACATTGTCCTTGTTCTGATCCGCATAGTCCAGCGTCTCACGGATCTCGCCATCATCTATGAAGTCCTCTGCCTTCATGGATCTCACATCATACATTTTTTGTCAGCCTTCTTTCTTGTATACTGTATGCCCTTCCAATCTTATACACACAATATTATTCAGTGGTCTCCGCCTCTGTTGTCTCCTCACTGTCAGCATCCCCGGAATCGACCGGCGTACTCATGCTGTCTATTTCATCCGGCATACGGACATAGTCCACATACCAGCCATCGTCGCACTTCAACATACATTCCTGAACGTGTACCGTGACCTCGCCGCCATCCTTGCCTGTCACTATCCAGTCGGCTTCCACACTTCTGTACTGGGACACGCCCTTAACTCCGTTGTCCGCAAATTGCTGCTGCACATCCTCTATATTGCTCACCGCCTGTATATCGATGACCTTGCACTCGATCGTATCTATATCCCCGACCTGCTCATCTGTATACGCTCTGAACTTGTTTATATATATGTCCTGTATGTCACTCACCGACAAAACCTTTGACGAATCCTCAAACTTCTTCACGTATCCCGGGGCTATCATGTCAGCCATCTCTCCGCCATCGCCAAATGCGTATATGCGGGCGGTCTCCTTTGCCAGCTTGTCCGCCTGATATGAAAATCTGTAATAGATCACATAAAATACCGCAAATACTACCACGATCGCCACTGCCAGAACTATTATAAGCTTCTTGAGGAATCCGCTTTTTTCATTACTGTTTCTCTCTTTACTCTGTCCCATATCTCTACTTCCCAATCCTTGTTTTTGTGGTTAAATACCCTTTTATATTGTATTCACCTGATTTGATATAGTCAACACCAAGCTTCCGTAACCCCCGAACGGGCAGATCATCAACATGACCTGCCCGTTCAGAATAATTATCCATATATCGTTACCAACAATTCATTGTCTCCATCGTATCAAGCTTCCTCTGGATCTTGTCAACGACCATATCCCTGATCTCTGTGGTCGTCTTATCCGCTATAACCTCATATGGGATCGGCTCCAGAAATGCAAGCTGTGTCGTCACACGCCTCAGTGACCATCCCTCAAATGGCTTGAAGGAATCATACAGCACGACTGGAACGATAGGACACTTCGCCTTCTTGGCGATCTTGAAGCTTCCCGGCATGAACTCCTTGAGCTCATTGTGACTGTGATCGTATCCTCCCTCCGGGAATAAAATATATCTCCTTCCCGCCTTGATCTCCGTGGATACATCGTTTATAACCTGTACCTGCTGCTTTATGTCTTCCTTGTCAAGTCTCTGTGCCTTCACAAGATCCGTAAGCTGATCTGCTATGAACAGCTTCGACCTCTTGGCATCCATGACATACGTAATCGGTTTGTCATGGGAAACTATAACTCCCAGTACATCATACTTACCCTGATGATTGGCATACATGATATATCCGCCCTCCTTAGGAAGGTTCTCCATACCCGTGGCAACCGTCTTGATAAAAGCACGACGTCTCACATGATTGCACATAACCTGTGCCATCTGATAACATATATCCTCACCATATTTTTCCGGGTGTCTAGCATAATACGACATCTTTGGCACATAGTACATGATCAGAAACAAGCACGAAACTATTACCCAAATAAATCTTAACATAAATACCTCTAACCAAATACCTTTAACTCAAAAATGTGTGCATATACATGCACACGTCCTCTTTTTCATAAACTCTTATATACATAGTTCACTGTATATACAGTTCACCATATACTATCTAGTAATTTTCTCAGTAAAGGCAAAAGTTGTCAAGTAACATTTTATCTATTGTGTCTGCACATAAAAAGGCAACGCCACATCGGTTTCATCGTCCCGCTGCTGGCACTGCCTTTTATAATAGACTCGAAGTCCCGCGCTGACGCACTCTGTCTTCGTCCCGCTGACGTTCTCGACTGACGGAATTCTTCTAGACTCGAAGTCCCGCGCTGACGCGCTCTGTCTTCGTCCCGCTGCACTTTCGACTGACGGGATTCTTCTAGACTCGAAGTCCCGCGCTAACGCGCTCTGTCTTCGTCCCGCTGCACTTTCGACTGACGGGATTCTTCTAGACTCGAAGTCCCGCGCTGACGCGCTCTATGTTCGGCTTACGCCGAACGACTTCTCGTTATAGGCGCAAGGGAAAATCAAATGGTCATGCTCGTTTCACTTCGCATAACCGCTTGTTTTTCCTTTTGCGCACTATATCTTCTCTGTTACTCTGAGTCTTGTGAGTGCACGGGCAAGGGATGCCTCGCTCTGCTTGTATTCCTTCAGACTCTCTTTCTGTCTGAGTCTCTCTTCCGCTCTGATCTTTGCCTCCTTGGCTCTGACCCTGTCGATATCCTCCGGCTTCTCTGCGGAATCCACGATAAGGACAACTCGGTTATTTACTATCTGAACAAATCCTTCGCCCACAACACCGATGACCTGTTCACCTTTACTCGTGGTGATCCTGATCTCTCCTATGCTGGTAGCTATGACCATATTCTCATGATGTGCAAGAACCGCTTTCTCTCCATCTTCAAGTGGAAGAACTATTTTCTCTGCCCGGCCGTCGAAGAATATCTTATTACTGGAAATAACTCTCAGATAAAATGTATTCATCTATGCACTTCCTTTACTGGCCCTTCTCGGCCTTTTCCTTTACTTCCTCTATAGTACCTACATTGAAGAATGCCCACTCAGGATACTCGTCCATCTCACCATCAACGATCATCTTGAAGCCCTTGATCGTATCCTTGAGACTTACATACTTTCCAGGAATACCTGTGAAGTTCTCAGCAACATGGAATGGCTGTGACAGGAATCTCTGAACCTTTCTGGCTCTGGTAACTGTAAGCTTATCCTCATCTGACAGCTCCTCCATACCGAGGATTGCGATGATATCCTGCAGCTCCTTGTACTTCTGAAGTATCTCCTGTACACGTCTTGCAACATTATAATGCTCCTCGCCGACTATATCAGCCTCAAGAATTCGTGAGCTTGACTCCAGCGGATCTACTGCCGGATAGATACCCTGCTCAACGATCTTTCTTGAAAGAACTGTATTTGCATCCAGATGCGCAAATGTTGTGGCTGGGGCAGGATCTGTAAGGTCATCGGCTGGCACATATACGGCCTGGACTGACGTGACTGATCCTTCCTTGGTAGAAGCGATTCGCTCCTGAAGCTCACCCATCTCATTTGCAAGTGTTGGCTGATAACCAACGGCTGATGGCATACGTCCGAGAAGTGATGAAACCTCTGAACCTGCCTGTGTAAATCTGAATATATTGTCGATGAACAGAAGCACATCCTGATGATTTACATCACGGAAATACTCTGCCATTGTAAGTCCTGTCTCTGCAACTCTCATTCTGGCTCCAGGTGGCTCATTCATCTGTCCGAACACCAGGGCGGTCTTGTCGATAACGCCTGACTCGCTCATCTCTGTCCACAGATCATTTCCCTCTCTTGAACGCTCTCCAACACCGGTGAATATTGAGTATCCACCATGTACGGATGCGATATTCTGGATAAGCTCCTGGATAAGGACTGTCTTACCAACTCCGGCACCGCCGAACAGACCGATCTTACCACCCTTTGAGTAAGGTGCAAGAAGATCTATGACCTTGATACCTGTCTCAAGTATCTCGATGACAGGACTCTGATTCTCAAATGTTGGCGGCTCTCTGTGGATTACCCAGTGCTCTGTGTCTGAGAGATCCTCCTTGCCATCTATTGTCTCACCAAGCACGTTGAACAGACGTCCAAGTGTCTGATTTCCTACTGGAACTTTGATTCCTGATCCGGTCGCAACGACTTCCATATCTCTTGAAAGTCCCTCGCTGGCGGACAGCATGATACATCTTACTGTATTATTTCCTACGTGCTGTGCTACTTCCATAACACATTTTTTTCCATGATTATCTACTTCAAGAGCATCCTTGATGTATGGCAGATCGTTGTCTGGAAATTCTACGTCTACGACAGGTCCCATGACCTGTACTATCTTACCATTTTTCAAAACATCAGACCTCCTTTACAATTATTTATTGAGCTTATTAGCTCCTGTCTCTCTGAGCTCTGGCGCCGCCCGCGATCTCTGTGATCTCCTGCGTTATGGCTGCCTGCCTTGCTCTGTTGTATTTGATATTGAGATCATCCAGCATCTCCTTGGCACTCTTTGTGGCTGAGTCCATCGCCATCATTCGGCTGTTCTGCTCACTGCAGAAGGACTCTACCAGAGCGCCGTATATATATCCCATGACACAGTTTGGCACGATTCGGTCAAGCACTGCCTTCGGTGAAGGCTCCATGGTAATCTCCTCGTGGAACACATCCGCAGGAACGCCTGCGAAGTCAGTCCTCTTCATAGGGAGGAGCTGTATCATCTGCGGTTCAACGACCACACTGCTCTTCATGTTGGTATATATGATGTATACCTCATCTATATCGCCATTCTCATAGTTCTCAAGCATCTTGTCCGCTATGACTCTGGCTCTGTGAAGACTAGGATTCTGCGCTGTATACTGGAAATGTATATCTATAGGCACTCCCTTCTTTGCGAAGTAGTGTCTTCCCACCTGGCCGACTACATACAGCTCACTGTTTGGGTGGGCTGCAAGCTCCTGCTCAGCGATCTTGATTACATTGTGGTTGTAGGCACCAGCCATACCTTTGTCGGCGGTAATGACCAGATAACCTCGCCTTCTGTCCTCTTCCTTGATTCCCTCTCTGCTGTCGAAATACAGATGCTCCATCTCAGGAACATGTCTGAGCATTCTGGCAAGAGCAACCTGGAGTGTGTAGAAGTAAGGCTCCGTGTTCTCAAGATCTGTCCTCGCCTTTTTAAGCTTGGAAGATGAGATCATATACATTGCATTGGTGATCTTCTGAGTATCCTTGATACTCTTTATTCTATTCTGGATTTCTTTGGTATTTGCCAATCAAATCACCTCTCAACGAATCTTCTTATTTCTCCTGAGATCTATCTCTCGATAAACTCCTTAGCGGCTGCGACTATCTTGTCCTTCAGCTCATCGGTAAGCACCTGCTTCTCCTCGATCTCATCCACGATATCCTTATGGGCACTGTGGAAGTATTCAAGCATCTCAAGTTTCTTCTTCTTGACCTCTGAAACCTCAACTGGAAGGAATACCTTATTGGTAGCTGCTACCAGAATGATAACCTCCTCGGCCATTGACAGCGGATTACACAGAGGCTGCTTTAAAAGCTCCATAAGTCCCTTGCCATACTGAAGCTGTTCCTTGGTGTTCTCATCAAGATCTGAACTGAACTGTGTGAACACCTCCATCTCTCTGTACTGTGCCAGATCGATACGGATACTTCCTGCGGCCTTCTTCATCGCCTTTGTCTGCGCTGCACCACCAACTCGTGATACCGACAGACCAACGTTGACAGCAGGTCTCATACCTGAGAAGAACAGATCGCTCTCGAGGAATATCTGTCCATCTGTGATAGATATAACATTTGTAGGTATATAAGCAGATACATCGCCTGCCTGTGTCTCGATAATAGGAAGGGCTGTGATGGAGCCTCCGCCCAGCTCATCCTTAAGCTTACTTGATCTCTCAAGAAGTCTTGAATGGAGATAGAATACATCTCCAGGATATGCCTCACGTCCTGGTGAACGTCCGAGAAGCAGTGACAATGTTCTGTAAGCAACAGCGTGCTTTGACAGATCATCGTACACGATCAGCACATCCTTGCCCTTATGCATGAAATACTCAGCGATCGCTGTACCTGAATAAGGCGCAATATACTGAAGTGGTGCTGAATCACTTGCTGTAGATGCAACGACTATCGTGTAGTCCATGGCATCATATTTGTTCAGGTTATTTACAACCTTGGCTATTGTTGAAGCCTTCTGGCCTATAGCCACATATACACAGATGACATCCTTGCCCTTCTGATTCAGAATGGTATCTATCGCTATGGATGTCTTACCTGTCTGTCTGTCTCCTATGATCAGCTCTCTCTGTCCTCTTCCGATTGGGAACATGGCATCTATCGAGAGGATTCCTGTCTGAAGCGGCTGGTTGACCGACTTACGATCAACTATGCTTGGAGCCGGATTCTCTATTGGACGATAATCCGTTGACTCTATGCTGCCCTTTCCATCTATAGGTGCTCCAAGGGCATCAACTATACGTCCGATAAATGCATCGCCTACAGGGATGCCTGCACGCTTTCCCGTTCTGCTGACCTTTGTTCCTTCTTTGATTCCTGTATCACGACCGAACAGAATACATCCTATCTCTGTTCTTCTGATATCCTGAACCATACCTTTGACACCATTCTCAAAAACAACGATCTCGCCGTACATGGCATTGTCTATACCGTATACGGTTACGATTCCATCACCTACATAGATGACCTTACCGACTTCTTTGTCCCTGGAGTCAAAATCATAATTCTCTATCTCTTCTTTGAGTATAGAAATAATATCCTCTGAACTAATTGAACTCAATTTATCACCTCATAACCAGTTTCTGTCTAAGGGATTTGTACCTGCCCAGAATGCTTCTGTCGTACTCGCGGTCTCCCGTTCTTATGACAAATCCACCTATCAATTCTTTTTTCTCCACCATAGAAAGCTGTACCGCCTTGCTTCCATACTCTTTCATAAGGAAGTTCTCGATACCTGCCTTCTGCTTATCAGTTGGCGGTGTGACATAATAGAGAGTTGCCGAAAGGATATCCTGCTGCTCTCTGGCATACTTCTCATACTCGTCAAATATGTCATGTATCATGTCAAATCCATCGTTGTCACACAGGGTCTTCATGAAATTTACCAGATCCTTATTGCCAAATCTGTCAAATACCCTGTCAACGACCTTGCGCTTGTCCGCGTGGCTGACCACCGGATCTGCCAGTGCATATACCAGCTCCGGACTACCATCCACAAGCGCCTTTATCTCCTCCACCATGTCCTGACTGATTCCAAGCTGATAGAGGACAATTCCGTAATTAATTGCCTTCTGTGTCACCTGAATCACCTACTTCATTCAAAAACTCGTCATACATGGCAGCTCCTGCTGATTCCGCATCACCTTCACCGCCCACGATCTTGCCGGCTGCTGCCATTGCAAGCTCTGCGATCTGTGACTGCATATCAGAAAGTGCCTTGTTCTGCTTGATCTCTATGGTCTTCTCCGCATCCTTTATCATCTTGACTGACTTTGCATCAGCCTGATCTATGATACGGCTGTACTCATTCTGGGCCTCCACACGGGATTTCTCACGGAGATCCCTGCACTCAGCATCAACCCCTGCAAGGGTATCCTCATACTGAGACTTGAGTTTCATTGCTTCAGCCTTCTGATTGTTGGCATCCGATATGGTGCCAGCGATCATATCTTCTCTCTTCTTGATGACATCGTTGAGCGGTCCTATCAAGAACTTCTTCAAAAGAAGAAACAGAACTATTAAGTTGATAATGGTGAATGCTATTGTAGAAAATTCTATATCAATCATATAGCCACTCCTATCTTTCTGTTTCTATTATCCGCATCTCTTCTGCAATTCCAGATTTCTATTAGATATTTCTATTAGATATTTCTATTAAAATATCCATCTGACCAAAAATCTGATTACTTAAGAAGAATGATTGCAAGAAGTCCGATTACGAAACCGTAGATAGCTGTTGCCTCTGCAAGGGCACAACCGATGATAAGAAGCTTTGTGATCTTTCCGTCTGCCTCCGGCTGTCTAGCTACAGCCTCAACTGCCTTTGATGTTGCAAGACCGATTCCAAGTCCTGCGCCAAGTCCTACTAATGCTGCTATACCTGCTCCAATTGCTAATAATCCGTTCATATCATTTTCTCCTTCTTATTTTCATTTTTAAAATCAGATAATCTTTACTCCATCGCTTCCTGCATGTAAAGCGTAGTCAGGAAAGTAAATACAAATGCCTGTAAGAATCCATCAAAGAAATCAAAATACAGGCTGAGTGGGATAGGGACAATGAGTGGAACTACTGCCTCTATCAGCTTCATGATGACGAATGCTCCGAGAACATTACCAAAAAGTCGCATACACAGCGACAGCGGCTTGATGACAAGCTCAAGTACATTAAGCGGTGCAACTATTGCTACCGGCTCTGCAAAACTCTTGACCCAGCCTTTTGTCCCCTTTCCTCGTATTCCTGCCACCTGTACGAGTATGATACTCATGATGGCCAGTGAGGCTGTCACATTCAGATCCTTTGTCGGTGGTTTAAAGCCAAATACACCCATGATGTTGGCCATGCCGATGTACAGAATAACCGTTATCAGATACGGAACATACTTCATGCCCGCCTCTCCGATAACACCTTTGAACAGGTTGTTAAAAGTAGTTATTATGGTCTCCAACACAAGCTGTTTCTTACCCGGATTCTCAACTTTGAGATTCCTTACAAGGATAATCGACAACAGCACAAGCACTGCCATAATGATCCATGTTACCACCACAGATTCTGTTACCGGTATTCCACCAAATATTGGTATTGTAAATACTGTTTTGCATTGGAGTTCATTGGATAACTCTTCTGCCAGATCCGTAAGACATCACTTCCTTTCACACTGTTTTCTATCAGGTGTTTGCGAAAATTCAAATATCCTAGTGTCTGAGCTGCTTTAGCATACCCATCAGGGAGCGCTCCCGCTTAACTCAGCCTGCTGCGGTACTAAGATGCCGCTAACGCGCCATCTAAGGACCGGCGGCTTCGTATATCCCTGAGTGGGTAAAGCTAAACAGCTCAGGCACATTCTCAATTACTTATTTCGCAACCACCTATATGTCAAAACACTATTTCTTCTCTCATTTATTATTTGTTTATTATAGAAATAGCATTCCTGGCATCTGCCTCAGACAGCCCCACAAGTACGTTCTCTGTGTTGATCCAGTGAGAATCGAGTTCATGAGCCTCCCAGTCCATATCCATATCATCCAGTATGACATATCCCTCTACGGAATTCGCAGTCACATAATCCTTGACTGCACAGGCTCTGGTATAATCTCCATACTTGCTTCTGAGCTCATCCCCTGAAGAAGTTGCCCCATATACTTCCATTCCAGCATCCGCAAGTCTGTCTATCAGTTCCCTTACGTGTGCCTTACTGATATCCTTATCAATCACCTGTTTTCTCCAGTCACTTGTCATGACCAGCTTCGCTCCTGTGGCATCCACAACCATCTTGAGGTTAGCCACATTCTTAGGATTGATAAACTCCCCATGCTTCTCACACAAGAATTTCTCCGAATTCAGTACGCCGTCTACATCAAAAAATACTACATTCATACGGTCATACTCCCCTATCTTTTTTTCTAAAAAGCTACTCTCGCTCCTTGCTTGCGTATTTTATCACCATTCAAAACAAATTTAAAGTCATTTATTTGCCCTTATAGTCAAATTTTAATCATTTTTTATTTTTGTATTATTTTTCGTAACAAAAACAGTTTTTTGTCACAGTTTTCCCAAGAAACCCGCATAAAATCTAACGTATCGCCAGTTTATACTTTTTTTATAATTTTAACATTTCGTTTATAATTAGCTTTTCTTCCAAATCATCAAAGTAAAATTCGCCACTCCCATCACCCTTCCGCCAGAAACAGGCTGGGTATTCTTCCGCGGCTGTATATCATCTGCTATATATGTGGTATCGGTAGCGAATACGACTGAGCTTCGGTGCTTCTTGCCGAGTTGGAAGCCGCATCGCCCTTATCGCGGCCGGAAACGAGTGCATATAGAAGCTAAGCCGAAGCGAAGGAAGTAGAGCGTGATACCACATATATAGCAGATGATATACCCGCCCCGCGGAAGAATACTCAGCCGTCCGTCCTTCGCCCCCCCACGAAAAAAGGCTATCTCGTGTTCGACGCCCTAACGCTCGACACGTGATAGCCTTGTTCCCTCTGCCGTAATCCGTCACCCCCATTGTGACAGACTATTGTAGAAAATGACCCCCTTGTCATCTCTCGATGTAACAGATAAATTCATTATATCATATTTAATTTCATATTAAAGAGCAGTTCATACACTTTTCTGCGCACACACAAATCGCAAAAGTGTATATTCTTACACTTTTCAACTGGACAAGCCTGTTTCTTCTATTATATAATGTTACTGAGGTGAATTACATGCAGCAACAATACGATATAGGGAAAAGACTCAGGGAAGTCATGGCTGAACGCGGGGTTACGATCAGTCAGTTAGCTGAGTTGACAGATGTCTCTGAGGATACGATAAAAGCCATCAGGAGCGGCAAGACCAAGAGCCCGGGAATACAGCTTATGATATCCATCGCAGACGCACTTGGATGTACCATGGATGGATTTCTCCATAGGCGCAGCCTTACGGACGAGGAATTGTATCTCCTGCAAAAATACAGAACACTCAACATCCACGGCAAGCGGATGGTCATGCTAATGGCGGACTCTGAAGATCACATGCAGAAGAAGCTTCCTTCAGCGGATGCGTACCGCGCCAAAACGCGCAGGATTCCGTGTATTTCCTCAACTCACACGCTTGCTTCCAATTCAGACTACTCAACACACGCGACAGAATTTATAGAGATACCCGCCGATTATTTTCCAAATGCAGATTATTGTCTGAGGCTCACGACCAATATGCTCCATCCTATCTATATTAAGGATGATATTATAGCCGTGGAACAAAACTTTCCTCATTTCGGAGATATTGCGTTATTCCTGAACGAGAATGGAGTCGAGATGATCAGAAAATATACAGAAAAGGATGGCTCACCATACCTTGAAGCTGTCAGCAGATGTGATAGATCCCTGTATCTCACAAGTGATATCATTTGTCTGGGAACGATCCTCGGAATCGTCCGTCTGGAGGACACAAGAAAACCGCCTATTACATAAAGGCGGTTTTTCTTATATATAAATATTATGATGTCGATTACTCTGCTCCACCGGTGATAAGCCATGGTGACGGCTGGGTAACGAACATGTTGTCCTTGTTGGTTTTGGATACAGATATCTGAATAGCCTCCATATTCTTTATTCCGAGCTTGTCAAATATGAGCTTTGCCTGTGCAAGTATTCCAAGATCAAGTGTGTATATGACAAACTGCATATTCGGATTGATCTTGAGCAGTCTCTCCATATCTGACTCCAGATAATGATTTGCAACTATGAATGCCAGTCTCGGAACAGGTATGGCTGCCAGAGTGTCCTCGCTCATATCTGGGATTATCTGTACATTATGTACTCCGAACTTGTCAACATTCTCCTCCATGGATCTTCTCGAACCCTCGTCCGGCTCAACGGCTATAATGTTGCCCTCGCTTGCCACGATCGCAGCCTCAATGACTATACTCTCGGCCTGGAGTGCCAAGATGGTGTCATGCGTATCCACATCCAGCAGACTCATGATGACTGCTCTTATCTCCTTGCCGACATAGTGTACTGTTCCAGCCGAGAAGAAATCATTTGCAATTCCGTATCTGACGGATTCCCTTGTCTTCTCATTCATGATGAATATAACTGTTGGCCCTGTTATCTTCCTGTTCAGCACCTTCTCCAGCTTGTCATGATGAACCTCGCCGCCGGGCTCCACACCCTCTGCATACCACATGTCATACTCGCCAAAGCCCTTCTCCCAAAGCGTATACAACAGATCCTCATGACTCTGATCTGCAAATATAAGAACTCTCTTGTGTGTGTCTATAGTCGGAACAACGTTCTTCTGCTTTCCGCATATATTCAGCATCTTTATCTTCTCAGGACTGACCTTCATCATGTCTGCAAAATAGCCAAGCCAACTGAGCATATCCTTGTTCTCGTACATAACCATAACCCTCCTTTAGTTGTCCGTCCAATCTTTTATATAGCACATTTATTATACTATTTTATCGATCTTCTGTACACCCAAAGAGAGGCAAACAGACACTTTTTTGACTGTCATCAACTTACCACGTTCAGCTTGTGATCTCTATACATATTGTATACGGACTCCGGAAGCTTATCGTCGGTTATGATGGTGAATTCAGGCTGGAGATCACTGAGCTTGAAATCTCCCTTTGTCTCGAATTTCGTGCTGTCCGCCAGCAGAAATACCTCGCTAGCATGGCCTATCAGCATGCACTGATTCTCATAGGTCTCCCTTATAAAATCATGTGCGCCATCCTCGACCGAAAGTGCCGAAGGTACTACAAATGCCTTTGAAAAATACAGTTTCTGCATCGCCTCATGTGTCAGGAAGCCATAAAACAACTTCTCCTTCGGGAGATATTCACCGCCCAGCAGGGTTATCCTGTAATTTCCACATTCCGATAATATGGAGAACACCTCCGAGGAATAGGTTATGACGGATAGTGAGTCAAAATTGCGCGCCTTCAGTGCCATGGCGAACAACGACGCCGTGCTGCCTGAATCTATCGCTATGGTGTCTCCATCCTTCACATACTCAAGCGCTTTCCTGGCTATCTGCTCCTTGAGTTCCATATTGGATGTGCCCCTGACATCCATATCCTCAAACCGGTATCTCTTCTTCACAGAAACCGCACCGCCGTGTACCCTCGTGAGCATGTTGTTATTTTCAAGATCCTCAAGATCACGTCTCACCGTCTCGGTCGACACGCCCAGCAGCTCAACCAGTCTGGCAACAGTAACCGAATGATTAAGATTTACCTGATCTAATATTATCTGTTTACGCTGATCTGCTAACATCTGTCCCCTCCCTTACTTCCTTATAAACTGAGCCCTATGTTTTCTAACCTGCAACATGATTGTATCAAAATAAGCGGTGCCGTGTAAACCTTTATTCCGGCATATCCAGTCCATACAGCCTGCAGAGAACCGCAGTATATCCCTCTATACAGTCGAGGATCCTGTCGATCTCCACATGCTCCTGTGCCTGATGCGCCTGACTCATCATCGCACCCGAATATCCTATAGTCGGTATGTTGTATTTGCCGCATATAACGCTTCCGTCGGTTCCAAACTGCCAGTATATCTTCTCAACATCCTGACCAAGCTTCTTAAGCGTCCTGTATGTCAGCTCGACATACTCATTATCCTTGCCGGTCACCCACGCCGGATGCTGCTTTGCCGCCTCCGCCTCATAACCGGTGTAACACGTCCTCTTGTTCATTCTCGGATGAACGACAGCTCTGAGCTCAGGATCCTTTTTCTTCTGCTCATCCAGGAATTTCTGAACCCTGCTCACCGTATCCTCTATGGTCATAGGTGGCACATATCTTTGATCCACTGTGATCTCACAATAGTCCGGCACACAGGAATACTTCTGTCCCGGTGTTACCACCACATCAGTGATGACCATGGACGTCTTACCCATCTCATGTACGAGCGGTTCACTGCCAAAGTTATGCATGATCGCATCCATTATAGGGAGCGCTTTCTCAACAGCATTTATGCCCTCCTGCGGAGCGGACGAGTGCGCCACCTTACCGTACACCTCTATGACAAGCTCGATCTTGCCTCGCTGTCCGATGGCAAGATTGCCGTCTGACGGCTCCCCCAGATAGCACAGGTCAACATCAAGGCCGTGCTCCGGAAGAGTGTGCTCCATAAGATAAATCGTTCCGATACTCTCCGCCGGCTCCTCATAGACGACTGCAGCAAATATAAGATTGCCCGATATCTTCGCCCCGGCATCCACCAGCTTTTTGATCTCCATAAATGCAAAGAATTCCGAAGTCAGGCCAGCAAGCATATCGCTTATGCCTCTGCCGTATAACTTTCCATCCTCCACCTTCGGCTCAAATGGCGAATACGGACTCCATGCATCTATGCTTCCCTCAGGCACAACATCCATATGTCCAGTCAGAAGCACGTTTGGACCGTCACCCTCTCCGCGGATGACTCCGACCACGTTGCCGCACTCATCGCGGAAATGCTCAATACCAAGCTCATCCATGGCCTGCATAAACACCTCCGAGGTGGCTTTCTCCTCCCCGGAATATGCCTGTGCGCGTATATTCTTACTGACAAATTCTACCCATGAATCTTCCATATTCTTATAATAATCCTTCATGCTATACATCTCCCTTTCATGAACCGGTTTCATAATACGATCTGCTGATCATCAACTGATACGGGTACTCTTCTCCCTCGCAACGTCGAGCCAGTAATCCAGCCTTGAATCGAGCCAGAAATGCTGCAGTCTCGCCATCTTCTGTCCATACCAGTTCATGTAATCAAACTCCACGTTGGAGCTGGCCGCCTGATACAGTGCCCAATACGCCCACTTGATATCGCAGGCTATCTTGTTCAGCTTCATTCTAGCAAATGCTCTCTCATCAACCTTGCCTCCGCCGTATATCTTCATCATCTCCACGTCCATATCCTCGGTGAAATAGTTCACAGCAGATATCAGACCCAGATCCACATAAGGATCATTCATGGACGCATACTCATAATCTATGATCTTCAGATCATTTGTCTCCTCGTTGTACATCAGGTTGTTTGTCCAGAAATCATTGTGGCACGGACACAGCTCCTCACTGCCCACCAGTGCCTTCTCAATAGCAGAGAGCAGATACTCCATCTTGTCATTAAACGGTGATATATAGCCGCCCTTCTTCGCCCTTGCGTTCATATCCCACGCCTGTTCAAATATGCTCTGCTTCAGGTTCAGCGGCTTTGTCTCGAGATGGTGGAAGTCCCTGATCCTCTCGAATATCGACTGGAATATATCTTTGTCATACACATCGCCAAATGTCACCTGGCGGTAGCCGTCAAGCCACTGGAATATCTCAACACCTGTATCCTCGAAATAATAATAGACTCTTGGGCCTGCCTTGCTCTCGTCCGCGATCACATTTGCCTCGTGGCATACTTCACGGTTTATGTAATCCGTGCCGGCTCCCGGTATCTTGAGGAAGAAATGCTCTCCCTCCACATCCACTTTGAAATTCGGATTCGTTATTCCTCCTGAAACGGGCTTGCAACTGATCTCCTTGCCCTTCCAGTCATCGACCCTTGCGATCGCCTCATCAATTGTTGTCTTGCGCATAAAAAAGCCTCCTCTCCTACTTGCTCTCATCAATCAATGCTTCTCTTCCAACCTCTCCGGTTCTAACCTTCACAACATTTTTCACATCGTATACGAATATCTTGCCATCGCCATAGTTGCCGGAGTACAGCACCTTCTCCGCAGTTTCCACAACCCTGGACACAGGTACAGTGCTGACTATGACCTCGACCTTCACCTTAGGAAGCAGGTTCAGATCCGCATCCGAACTGCGGTAATATTTGTCATTATTTCCCTTCTGTATACCATATCCGGTCACATCCGTGATCGTAACTCCAGTTACATTTATGTCATTCATGGCGTGAAGCAGTGCGTCAAGCTTGTTCTTTCTCGCTATGATGACCACCTTGGATATGTTAAGATTCTCCGCATTTTCTGTGCTGTCAAATGCCTTGCCATCGATCTTAGGCACATTCATCATAGGCGCACTTATTCCGTCTGAGGACAGCACCTCTGTGTAAGTATTTGAAAATCCGTGCTCACTGATATCCAGTCCATCCATCTCATCCTCAGCCGATACACGAAGGCCGATGGTCTTCTGAACGATCTTGAACAGTAGTGCCGAAGCTGCAAATACATACAGGAACACAACTATTCCGCCAAGGATCTGGATTCCGCACTGATAGCCACCGCCACCGAGCAGCAGTCCCTTTGTCTTTGTGGCGGTTCCGTCTGAGAACAATCCAACCGCTACAGTTCCCCACAGGCCACCGAATCCGTGTGCCGCGATGGCTCCCACAGGATCATCTATCTTTACCACGTTCTCTATGAAATGCATTCCCCCAACTACTATCGCTCCGGCCACGATTCCGACCAACACCGCAAGCGGTGTACTTATAACGTCGGCTCCCGCAGTGATAGAAACCAGGCCTGCCAGAGCGCCGTTGAGTGTCATGGCGATATCTGGCTTCTTCTTCCACGCCCAGCTTATGCACATCGCTGAAACTGCTCCAGCCGCAGCGGATAGATTGGTGTTACAGAACACCTTACCAACAAGCGACACCGTATCTCCTGTCAGCGGCAGAACCGAGCTTCCATTGAAACCGAACCAGCCAAACCACAGGATAAATATTCCAAGCACCGAGAGCGGCATGCTGTGTCCCGGTATCTTCTTCGACTTTCCGCTTCTTGAATACTTTCCGATACGCGGGCCGAGCATCCACGCTCCTGCAAATGCAGCGGCACCGCCCACCATATGTACAACTGTGGATCCGGCAAGATCATGGAATCCGAGCTGTGCCAGCCAGCCGTCTCCCCATATCCAGTGTCCCGATATAGGATAGATCACCAGACTTATCATCAGACTGTAGATACAATATGCTGCAAATTTAGTTCTCGCCGCCATGGCACCCGACACGATGGTCGCCGCCGTCGCAGCGAATACTGTCTGAAATATCAGGAATGCCCAGAATGGGATTCCGTCAGGAAGCATGCCGCCTCCATATACCGATTCCATTGCCACACCTTTGATCTTACCCAGTACAGCTCCGTCGCCGCCATACATAATTCCGAATCCTATCAACCAGAACGTCACCGAACCGATACAATAGTCAACCAGATTCTTCATGGCGATATTTCCTGCATTTTTTACCCTCGTCATGCCGGTCTCAAGCATCGCAAAGCCCGCCTGCATGAAGAAAATGAGTACCGTTCCTACCATAATCCATATCGTACTGACTGCACTATATTCCATCACGATTCCTCCTTAATCTCTGTTATATCTGTCCTGCCTTGTGACAGCGAACCGTATGTCCCGGTGATACCTCTGTCTCCTCCGGGCGCTCCTTCATGCAACGTTCATCCGCATATATACAGCGTGTACAGAACGGACATCCCGGCATCGGCTTTGCCGGATCAGGTATATCACCTGGCTTAAGGTCTATGTCAAAGCCCGCATCCTCAAGTCCCTTGCTTATACTCGGAGCCGCCTTGAGCAGAACCTTTGTATATGGGTGCTGCGCATTCTTGTATATCTCGCTGCTCGGTGCACTCTCGACTATCTCTCCGAAATACATGATCTTTATCTGATCCGCGATCTGTCTCACCACAGCCAGATCGTGGGCGATCAGCAGCATGGACAACTTATATTTGTCCTGCAGATCCATCAGCATATTTATGACCTGTGCCTGCAATGACACGTCCAGTGCCGATATAGGCTCATCGGCAAATATGATCTTCGGTGTGACGACCAGACACCGCGCTATGATTATCCTCTGTCTCTGTCCACCGGATAACTGATGCGGATATCTGTCAAGGAACATCGGTGCCATTCCGACCTGTGAAAGTGTGTCCAGAATGATCTTCTCCCTCTCCTCCTTGTCCTTCACTCCATTCAGGATCAATGGCTCCTCCAGTGATTCACGGATACTCATTCTCGGATGCAGCGATCCCAGAGTGTCCTGAAAGATCATCTGTATCTTTGCCTTCATATCGCTCTTTTCCTGGGGCGTCATATCGTCCACGGATTTTCCTTCAAATACGATACTTCCGTCCGTCTTGTCCTCAATTCCCAGCAGGACTCTCGTCAGCACCGTCTTGCCACAGCCCGACTCTCCGACGATTGCAAGTGTCTTGCCCTTTTCCAGCTCCAGCGAGACATGGTCGACTATGTTCTTCTGTCCGACAACCTTGTTGAACATTCCCTTTTTCACCGGATACTGCTTCAGCAGATTATCGCAAGATAATACTATATCCTTCATATGATCACCCCAATTCTGTATCTTCGTTAATGTCATAATCCAGTGGGAAATGGCAGGCACACATATGTCCCTCTCCAACCGGTTTCAGTGCCGGCACCTCTTTATGACATATATCTTTCGCATATTCACAACGGGAAGCAAATGGACATCCCTCCGGGACATTTGACATATCCGGCGGAAATCCCGGAATGGATTTCAGTCTCTTCGTCTTACGAGCCTCGAGAAGCGGAACAGAACGGATAAGTCCAACCGTATAAGGATGCTTTGGATTTCTGAGCAGATCCTTCTTGGATGCCGACTCCACGCATCTTCCCGCATACATGACAAATATGTCGTCTGAGAACTGGGACACCACGCCAAAGTCGTGGGTGATTATCATGATGGAGATGCCGGTCTGCTTCTGCACCTCACTGAGGGCTTCGATGATCTCCGCCTGAATGGTGATTCCAAGACTTGTTGTAGGCTCGTCCGCTATGAGCAGATCCGGGTACAATATCATTGACATCGCTATGAATATCCTCTGTCTGAAACCCGCTGAGAACTCACACGGGTATTTCTTTATGACCTCCTCGCCGTTGGTTATTCCGACAAGCTTGAGAACTCTCATTATCTCCTGTTTTGCCTTTTCTGAACCCGATGGGGTATGTGCGTTATAGGCCTCGGCAAGCTGTGCTCCAATTGTCATGTAGGGATTGAACGATGTAGTAGGATCCTGGAATATCATGGAGATCTCATTTCCACGGATGCTCTTCATCTCCTTCTCTGGGAGCTTCAGTATATCCTGACCTTTGAACCTGATCTCGCCGCCTGCTATGTAACCCGGAGATTCCACGATCCTCAGTATCGATCTCGCCGTCACGCTCTTGCCGGAACCACTCTCTCCTATTATTCCAAGCACCTTGCCCTTCCGCAGTGAGAAGTTGACTCCCTCAACTGCTTTCACGACTTTGTGCGGACCGGTCTTGAAATAGGTCTTTAAATCCTTTACCTCAAGGATCACATCTGTATCTTTTTCTGTATTATTATCCATACTGTTATCCTCCTATTTGCGAAGCTTTGGATCGAAATGAACCTGAAGATTGTCACCGATAAAATTCAGTCCGAGAACCATGATGATAAGAACGATGCCGGGGATCATGATATACCATGCATCAGATGCAATATAGCCACGGGCATCGGACATTATGTTTCCAAGGGATATCTTTGGCGGATTTATACCGAGTGACATGTAGCTGAGCAAGCTCTCGTTGATGATCATTCCGGCGATATCAAGCGGTATGAGAGGAAGCATGGCAGGGATCAGATTCTTGCCGATATACTTCGTGGATATCCTCCATGAGCTCGCCCCCATGAGCTTTGCCGCTGCGATATAATCTGTGCTCTTCTGGGGTATTACATTTGACCGCACCGTTCTCGCATAGGCCGGCCACAGTGCCAGACTCAGCACTATGGTTACCGACACCTCATTCGGTGCGAACAGTGTGAGTGCGATCATGGCAAGTACGATAAATGGGAATCCCATCTGTACATCGGTGATTCTCATCAGCACTGAATCCAGAGGTCCCGGACTTGTGAGACCGGATATGATTCCGACTATCAGTCCTATGAGGGCTGCCAGCAGAACGCTGCAGAAACCAATTATGACTGAGGTACGGATTCCATACAAAAGTCTCGAGAACAGATCACGTCCTATGGCATCAGTTCCCAGCCAGTGTGCCGGATCCTGAAACGGTTTCAATAATCTGATGGATGGATTTGCCTTGCCCGGGTCCGACGGTGCGATGAGCGACGCAAAGATTCCGGCAAGGAGATAGATTCCTACAATAATGATTCCAAGTGTAAATAATTTGTTTTTACCAATCCACTGAAGGACTGATCTAAATTTACTTTTTTTCTTCATAATTACAGTCCTCCCTGTGCTTTTCTCATTCGTGGATCAAGACGGATACTTCCAAGATCAATGGCAATATTCAAAACAATAAAGAATACGGAAAACAGAATGATAATTCCCTGAACCAGGTTGTAATCTCTTCGAAGGATCGCATTTAACACCGTGTATCCGATTCCCGGGAAGTTAAATACATACTCGACAACAACGATACTTCCTACCAGAAAGCCAAGCTGTGTTCCTAGGGATATCAGTACAGGGATAAGTGAATTCCTGAGTGCGTATTTGAAATATATCGCCACTGTCGATATTCCTCTCGCATATGCAACCTTGACAAATTCCTGATTGTAACTGTCGATCAATGAGGAACGCACCACCTTGGTGAGCACCGCCGTGAGCGGAAGTGCCAGTGCAACTGTCGGGAGCACGCAGGATGCAGGTCCCGAATAATCCATTGACGGTAGCAGTCCAAGTCTGACTGAGAAAATAATGATCAACACGGAGGATACCCAGTAGTTAGGCATTGACTGGAACAGTACCGCAATACTCGAGATGAAACGATCCTCCCATTTATTTCCATTTAGTCCTGCGATGGTTCCCAGGATCAGGGATAATATGATCGATATGACCACTGAAGATATCAGCAGTATCAATGATAAAGGTGTGGCCTGCTCCATAACATTCAGGACTGTATCGCTCTTGAAATAGGACTCACCAAGATCTCCGTGGAACAGATTCACCATGTACATTTTAAACTGCTCCGGGATGGACTTTTCCAGTCCCATACTGTCTCTGATCGCCTGCTGCTGTTCTACTGTTGCTGTCGGAGCCATGACCTTCGCCGGATCTCCCGGTATCATTCGAAGTATTACAAAGCTGATAAATATAACGCAAAAGGTAACAAAAATGCCCTGTGCAAGTCTTTTTAAAACGGTTCCCAGCACTTTGATTTCCTCCCTTCTTAAAAAGGGCCACATGCTGTATCCTTACACATGCAGCCCCTTTTTGTGAATCTAATATATTGCTATACGCTTACTCTTTTGTGACATTTGTGAAGATATAATCTGCACCACTTGTGTACTCAAGACCCTTGACATTTGATCTTACTCCGAAGATAGTCATGGACTTGATGATAGGGATATCAGGCATCTCCTCTGCCAGGGCCGGAAGGTACTCGTCCTGAAGGATCTGCTTTCTCTTATCTGGGTCTGTCTCAGTTGCGAATCTGTCCATGATGTCCTGAAGCTCTGCCGTAGGCTCATAGTGGCTGATTCGACCTGCTGCATACCATGAATTCAGCTTCAGCTCAGGCTCGATACCTGATGGCTGCCATCCACAGTCGATCATGTAGCAAGGAGTTTCTTCATATAACACATCGCCCCATGATGAAGTATCAAGTGGAACAACCTTACAGTTGATACCGACAGCCTGTAAACAAGCTGCAATGTACTCGTAATATTCCTTTGTCTTAGGGTAAAAACCAACGGATGTGTAGATGTTGAGCTCTGGAAGGCCCTCGCCATTCTCATAGCCGGCTTCCTTCAGGCACTCTGCAGCCTTCTCAGGATCGTACTCGCCGACACCACCTACAGCCTTGTAGCCCCATATAGTTGAGGAGATAAAGCTGTCTGCCTTCTCTGCATATCCGCCAAATATATCATTTACGATTCCGTCATAATCGATCGCGTAGGCTATCGCCTTTCTGACAAGCTTCTCATTCATAGGCGGCATCTTGAACTTTGGAATAAGGTGCTTACACTCTGTGGTGAGAAACTTGTCAACCACGATATTGCTGTCTGACTCAAGCACAGACACCGCATCGGAATCAACACGCTCGATGACATCGGCCTCACCTGACTGCAATGCTGACAGACGTGTTGTGGCATCCGCAACGTACTTGTACTCGATCTTCTTTATCTTAGGAAGAGTTCCCCAGTAATCGTCGAACAGCTCATATGTCGCTGTATCGTTCTCAAAGCTTACCATCTTGTATGGGCCGGTTCCGTTGTATCTCTTATCCAGAGTGTTCTCAGGATCTGCAAGATCGTCAGCGGACATTATCGGAGTTGAACAAAGCATGTTGACCAGAGAGCCAAGAGGCTTTCCCGATGCCGGAGTTATGGTAAATGTATAATCGTCTATGACCTTACACTTTAACTCATCTGCCCACCATGAACCGGATACGTTCTGTGAGCTTGAATATGCCTCACATGATGCTGCGGCATCCTCTGCGGTAAAGTCTGAACCGTCGTGGAACTTTACGCCCTCACGAAGCTTGACCGTCAAGACTGTCTGACTGTCGTCATATGACCACTCAGTAGCAAGATTAGGCTGTGGCTCCTGTGTCTTCTCATCCATGACCAGTAGATGTTCCAGAGCTATGGCCTCTGCGTGAAGCATCATCGTGGAAGTGTGCTTCAGTGGGCTGAGTGATGCCTGCCAGTTCTCTGCTCCCAGGATCACCAGTGTGTCCTTGTCCGTCTTGGACTCAGAGCTTGTTGTCACTGCCTGTGTGCTCCCATCTGTACTTCCTCCAGAGCTTCCACATGCAGTCACCGTAAGTGCCAGTGCGGCTGCCAAAAGTATTGAGCAAATCTTCTTTTTCATAATTCTTCCTCCTTTTCGTGTGTTATCTATGACTCAAGCTGATGCAGACATTTATCGAGGGTTGATGCTATCCAGTCGATATCGCACTCCTGGAATGCCATAGGCGGACGAAGCTTTAAGACATTTCCATAAGGACCTGCAACAGAAGTCAGTACATTGTTGTCTCGCAGAAGTTCGATGGCATCCAGTGCCTTCTGCTGATCCGGAGTCTTCTTGCCGTCATTCTTCGCAAGCTCAAATCCAATGAACAGGCCTGCGCCTCTGACGTCTCCCACAGAATCAGGATGTCTGTCCTTTACCTCCTGCAATGCTTTCAGAAGCTTTGCACCGACCACCTTGCAATGATCCTGCAGCTTTTCTTCTTTTATGACATTAAGCACAGCCTGTGCGGCTGCGATAGCCACTGGATTTCCTCCAAATGTATTGAAATATGGAAGTTTGTCGCTGAATGCGGCGAGTACCTCATGCTTGGCGGCAAGTCCTGATATCGGGATTCCGTTACCCATAGGCTTTCCTGTTGTCACCATGTCAGGTATGATCCCATGTCTGGCGAATCCCCAGAACGCATCTCCCGTTCTTGCAAATCCCGGCTGCACCTCATCAGCTATGAATACACCACCATTCTTATGTACCACATCGATGGCCGCCTTCAGGAAACCGACCGGATTCGGATGTACTCCATCTGATGAGAATATAGAATCTGCAAGGAAGCATGAGAACTTATATCCTGCTGCCCCCAGCTCATCGATCTTCTTCTGCATCTCTCCTGAGTACCATGCGGTGAACTCCTCAGGTGTACCGCCATGTCTGTAATAGTCAGGTGTCTCAATGAGTCTTACATTCGGAAGCAGTGGCTGCTCACTTCCAAGGGCTGGTGAACATCCAGATGTCAGAGCACTTGTTCCGTGGTACGCCTCCCTTGAAACTATGATTCCGGTGCCGCCCGTGTATTCCTGTGCCACTCGGAGTGCCAGGTCATTTGCCTCAGAACCGGTACACATGAACATTATCTTGTCTATCTCGTCCGGCATCATCTTCAGCAGATCCTCACTGTAATCAATGATCCTCTCATGCAGATAACGTGTATGGGTATTTAAAAGCTTCATCTGCTCTGTAACTGCCTCGACCACAGCAGGATGGCAATGACCGATTCCTGCCACATTGTTGTACATGTCCAGATATTTATTCCCCTCTGCATCCCAGAGGTACTGTCCCTGTCCTCTCACAAGGTTGACCGGCTTTCTATAGAAAAGTCTGTATGCACCACCCATCCATTTCTCACGGCGGTTTATCATATCCCTTGTCGTGTTACTGAGCAGTGAACTGTAGTCATCACTGTAGCTGTTAGTGTCCATAATGCTTGATTTAGTAGCCATATTCCACCTCCAAAAGATTTCCCTGTTAAAACAAAAGGGGCACAGAGATGAAACTTTACAGTTCTATCTCCGTGCCCCTTTGCACTCTAAAATCAGATACGCGCTTCTGTTTTGCTTTGTATCATAGCCACGCCATGTGGGATTGTCAACACATTTTGTGGGTTTTTCTGGTTTTCATTTGTTTTTCATGTTTTTTTGTGTTGTTTTGTGGTTTTATTAGTTTATGTCCCCCAAATATTTATTTTATTAACCTGGGACAGCGCACAAAAAAACATCACCCCTGTGTCTGAAGTGATGTTTTCCTGTTATATGTAATTATCAGTAATCCTGCCTGTATTATGCCTCGAACTTCTTCACAAGTATACTTGCGTTGTGTCCGCCAAATCCCAGTGAGTTGCTGAGCGCATATGTAATATCCTTATGTACACCCTCGCCCATGGTGTAGTTGAGATCCATCTCACCCTCTGTCTCGCGGAGACCAACTGTTGGATGGATGTATGAATCCTCTATGGACTTCACACATGTTATGAACTCAACTGCTCCGGCAGCTCCAAACAGATGTCCTATCATGGACTTTGTGGAATTGATGTTCACGTTGTATGCGTCATCGCCCATAGCATACTTGATGGCTCTTGTCTCAAAGAGGTCATTGTGATGGGTACTTGTTCCATGTGCGTTGATGTAGTCAACGTCAGCAGGTGTGATTCCGGCCTCCTCCATGGCAAGCTTCATGGCACGTCCTGCACCACTTCCATCCTCCTTAGGGGATGTGATGTGATATGCATCACAGGTTGAACCATATCCGACTACCTCAGCCAGGATCTGGGCACCTCTCGCCTGAGCATGCTCAAGTGACTCAAGTACAACAACTCCTGCGCCCTCTGCTATTACAAATCCACATCTGTCCTTGTCAAATGGTATGGACGCTCTCATAGGATCCTCTGCACTTGAAAGCGCTGTCATTGAGATAAATCCTGATACATTTGTCTCACAGATAGGTGACTCTGCACCACCTGCAACCATGACATCGGCCTCTCCTGCCTGTATATATCTGTAAGCCTCTCCTATAGAGTTTGTTCCTGTGGCACAGGCTGTAACTATGTCAGTACATTTGCCCTCAAGGCCAAACTGTATTGCAACATTGCCCGCAGCCATGTTGGATATCATCATAGGAACCATCATTACACTGACTCTGTTCGCTTTGCCCTCTACAACCTTCTTGTGCTCCTTCTCTATGGTTGCCACACCGCCAAGTCCGTTTCCTATACATGTTCCGATCCTTGTTCTGTCTTCCTTCTCAAGGTCAAGACCTGCATCCTTGATCGCCTCGCCTGTAGCTGCTATGGCATACTGACAAAATGGCTCCATACGTCTTGCCGCCTTTGGATCCATATACTGCTTTGGATCAAAGTTCTTCACCTCAGCAGCAAGCTTGCACTTGTAATCGCTGACATCAAACTTTGTGATCTCTCCGATACCAACTGTATTCTTCTTTATATTATCCCAGAATTCTTCTACACTGTTTCCTATAGGTGTCACAGCACCCATGCCTGTTACAACTACTCTTTTCATCTCATACCTCGTATTTTTCATTCTATCTGCTGACAGTGCATTTTTGCACCCCAGATAAAAATAATTTTACCACAATGTAATATATATAACAAGGTTAAATAGTTTTGATTACTACATAGTTTGCTATTTGAGCAGTCCGCGGCTCTCCTTCAGGGTGAGTATCCTTCGGACGCTCTCGTCTATCCTGTCCTCTGACAGCTCGCCGTCCGCCACTGCCTGTTCTATGGAATTCACCGCCGACGCCATATCCTTCGGCTGCAGTATCATATCCATTCCGGCTTTTACCGACATCACTACCGCATCATCCACACTGTAATTGTCCGCTATGGATTCCATCTCAAATGAATCGGTTATGGCAACTCCTTCAAACTTCAGTTCATCCCTGAGAATACCGGTCGCTATCTTGTATGAGAGAGTGGCTGGAACCTCGTCTATATCCGGGACGATCAGATGTCCGACCATGACAAATTCTGCCCCCGCCTCTATACCCGACCTGAACGGCTGCATCTCATCCGCCATAATCTCTTCCTTTGTTCTATGCACATAGGCACTGCTATAATGTGAGTCCTCCGCCGTGTCTCCATGCCCCGGGAAATGCTTCAGGGTGCACATGACTCCTCCGTCGTTGAAGCCCTTCACCGCATTTCCAACGAGCTCTGCCGCCTGGGCGTAGTCATCACTGTATGCGCGCTCGCCGATAACCGTATTGTCTGGGTTCGACCATACGTCCGCCACCGGCGCAAAGTCGAGATTGAAGCCAAGCGCCGACATATCATTTGCTATGGTGTATGCGTTCTCATATGCCGTTTCGTCTCCGTCGTCCTTGTAATAGTACATGGAGCCTATGTATGTGGTTCCGACAGTATCCATCAGGCGGTTTACCACGCCGCCCTCCTCGTCGGTCGCCACAAATAATCCTATACTGCTGTACTTCTGGGAGTTGTCGATCATCTCCTTCACCTGATCCTGACTCTCAAGGTTCTTCGCAAAGTACACGATACCGCCAACAGGATAATTCTCCAGAGCCTGTCTGGTCGCATCCCCTGCCACAGTCACGCCGTCCTCTCCCGTGAGCTCCTCAGGCGTCACAAACATCATCTGGCATACCTTCTCATGAAGCGTCATCCCAGCAAGTGTCTCATCCACCAGACTCGGCTTCTCCTCCTCGGTCACCTCCGTCGTTTCCTGGCTATCCGCGGTCTGCTCTTCTGTCGTAGTTCCGCTCTCCGTGACATCAGCAGCTACGCCTGTATTTCCATTGTCATTTTCTACGTGGCCCCCGGCTTTCCCCGCGCTGCCTCTCAGCATGAAGATTCCCCATATTCCGGCTGCCAGACACACCATTACGATCAATACCACAAGTGCTTTTTTCATTGGTTTTCTCCGTGATTCAATTACAACTGGAACACAACCACCAGAAGCATCTTGAACTGCTCCTTGCCGTATACGGCATGTGGACGCTTTGCAGGCATTACTATTGACTCACCCTCGTGGAGTTCATACTTGACACCGTCTATTGTCACCTCGCCCACACCGTCAAGGCACGTCACAAATGCATCTCCGTCAGACTCGTGTGTGCTGATCTCCTCATCCTTGTCAAATGCAAATAAGGTTATACTCATGCATACATTCTGGGCAAGTGTCTTACTTACGACCTGTCCCTCCTGATATGCCACCTGATCCTTGAGCTTAAGTACCTCTGACTGTGCGATATTCTTCATGATTCCCATGTTCGTTACCTCCTGATATATTCTGATATATTGTTCGCTTATAGTATTATTCCACTTTTTAGTATTCTAGTATGTTGAAAAATGAACGTACTAGAATTGTTGTAATGATTTATTATGACATTTGTACGAATCAAAACAACCTGGCATGCACACATTACTATCAGAGTACATCTGATCAATAACAAATGCCCAAAATATGACAAAAAAAGCCATTTTTCTATTATAAGTATAGTTTTATCTTTTGTAAACCCAATACCATTCAGCTATTATTAATTAGTGAGGGTCACTACGTTTTTTTGGATTTAAAGGAGCTCTGATTATTATGATAGGTGAACAATTAAGAACACTGCGCACCGCGAACAAGATGACACAGAAAGAGCTTGCAGGGGAGTTATCAGTGGCATTCCAGACTATAAGCAATTGGGAGAACAATTCCATCGACCCGTCTGTGAGCATGATTCTCCGCATCGCTGAATATTTCAACTGCTCCACTGATTATCTTCTCAAAGGGGATGATTCAAGTGCCAAGTATATTGATACAACCCAGTTGACAGAACATCAGCACGCACAGCTTCTTGGGCTTGCAAAGGAATTCTCCAAACTGAACAAGAAATAAAACATAACTTTATAATGTTCATATTACAGATACAGGGTATCACAACATTGTTGCGATACCCTGTTTTCTATTTGTATTATTCCAGATCGTGATCTGTATATCCTACAGACTCATGCCGCCGTCAACCTTGATGACCTGACCTGTTATGTATGATGCCTTATCTGAAGCAAGGAATGCTGCTGTCTCAGCGATGTCTGATACTTCACCAAGTCTCTTGACTGTGATATGGTCAAGCATAGCCTCCTTTGCCTTGTCTGAGAGTGCATCTGTCATGTCTGTCTTGATGAATCCAGGAGCGATGGCGTTCGCTGTGATTCCACGGCTTCCGAGCTCCTTGGCTATAGACTTGGTGATACCTATAACACCAGCCTTGGATGCTGCGTAGTTCACCTGTCCAGCATTTCCCTCTATACCTACTACGGATGACATGTTGATGATACGTCCGTACTTCTGCTTCATCATGGTTCTGTACACATGCTTGATACAGTTGAATGTACCCTTGAGGTTGATATTGATAACATCGTCGAAATCAGCCTCCTTCATTCCAAGTACAAGATTGTCTCTTGTGATTCCCGCATTGTTCACGAGAATATCTATTCTTCCATATGTAGCAACTGCGAACTTCATGAGTGCCTCAGCCTCAGCGAAATCTGCAACATTTGCCTTGAATGCAACTGCCTCTCCGCCTGCTGCCTTGACCTCCTCAACCAGGCTGTTTGCGCGCTCCTCTGAGCCGTTGAAGTTTACTACTACCTTTGCGCCGTATCCGGCAAATGTCTTTGCTATCTCACGTCCGATACCTCTTCCGGCACCTGTTACCACTGCTACCTTGTCCTTAAGCATTCAGTTCCTCCAATTTCGCTAAATCGTCTACAGTTGCAATATTTATACTCTTTACCTCTCTGTTGATCTTCTTCATGAAGCCTGTAAGAGTCTTGCCCGGGCCGACCTCGATAAATGTGTCAACACCGTCAGCTATCATGTTTTCTATTGTCTGCTGCCATCTTACTGATGAATACACCTGTCTCTTCAGAAGCTCTTTTACCTTGGCTGCGTCTGTAATCTCCTCTGCGTCTGCATTGCAGTAGTAAGGAGCAAATCCCTCTGCAACATCCACGCCCTGAAGGAAGTCATAAAGCTTCTCTCCTGCTGGAACAAGCATCTGTGAGTGGAATGGACCACTTACGTTAAGTGGGATAACTCTCTTGGCTCCAGCCTCTGCAAGTGCTGCTGATGCTGCCTTAACAGCCTCTGCCTCACCTGATATAACGATCTGTCCAGGACAGTTGTAGTTTGCTATCTGTACCTTGCCAGGTGTGTTCTCACATATCTCGGCAATCTTGTCAGCGTCCATTGCTATGACTGCTGCCATTCCGCCCATTCCGAGAGGTACTTCGTTCTGCATGAGGATACCTCTTCTTCTAACTGTCTTGATGCCGTCAGCGAGAGTCATGGCTCCTGCTGCAACAAGTGCGCTGTACTCACCGAGTGAGAGTCCTGCAAATACATCAGCCTTGAGACCTGCGTTCTTCAGGTGCTCATATATGGCAACCTCTGCAGCAACCATGGCCGGCTGTGTGTACTCTGTCTTGTTGATGTCATCGTTCTCCTCGAAACAGATCTTCTTAAGCTCTATATCCAGAACGTCATCTGCCTCGTCAAATACCTTCTTGCTGTCCTCAAAACTGTCATAAAAATCCTTTGCCATGCCCACATACTGTGCGCCCTGACCTGGGAATATAACTGCTGTCTTACCCATTTCTTTTTTACCGCCTTTATTATATTTTGTAATTGATTTACATTCGCATATCATTGATGTCTGTCTGTACTGGATTTTATCAACCATCTCTCATGCTACATCCAGAAGCCAAGTCAACCATCCCTTATTATAGAACAGGGCTCCGCAAATCGCAAGGTCAAGAATTAATACTGCGTTAATACTTCAGCTTGCTCCGCACTTCGTAATGCCGGATTTTTTCAAGCGAGCTCGAAAATCCGGCATCGCTTGGCGGTGTATTAACGCATAAAAAAAGCACATGCCATCAAGCCACGTGGCTCAAAGCATCTGCTGTAAATCAACTCTCATATAATATATATAACCTTGGATGGTCAGTCAGGACTCATGTCCTGGCTGGCTACCAAAGTTATGTCATGTCCGATACATGACAACTTTGAATAACAAATGTATTCAAAACAGTCCAATCTGTTCAGTTAGCAATATTACTCCTCAACACCCTTGCTCTTAAGGTAGTTAAGTACGTCCTCAAATGTAGCTACGTCATCGAGCTCCTCAGCAGGGATCTCAACATCGAACTCATCCTCAAGCTTCATAACGATCTCGTAAAGATCAAGTGAATCAACACCAAGATCATCCTTGAAGTTTGTGTCAAGCTTCATCTCGTCCTGTGAAACTCCTAACTGCTCCTCGAATATTGCCTTAACCTTATCAAACATGTTCTAATCCTCCTAAACTATAGTAAATGTTACCATTATCCTCACGGACGCTTATACTATAACCTAAGGCTACAGTAAAGTCAACACGAAGATTTTCATTGTTTTTTCGCTTATTTTTCAGCGTCAGACTTGATCGCACCTGTCTCATATATGAACTTAACTGTGCTCTTTGTACCATCGATCGTACCTGTGAAGCTTGTGTAAGTTGTGTCGTCTGAGAAGAGTGCCTCTATATAATCAATGTCTGCCTGATAGTTGCCTGCAAACAGCTTTGTGATCTTCTTGATACCCTCTTCGTTGAACTGCTTCATTCCATCGCTGAGAGTCTTTGAACCTGTTACAAGCTCCTTTGCTCCGTCATCCAGAGTCTTGCTTCCGCTGTCAAGCTGTGATGCTCCATCACTGAGGGTCTTTGCTCCTGCTGCGATCTGGCCTGCACTTGAATCAAGAGTTCCTGCCGCTGTCTTTAACTGGCTGCTTCCATTTGCCAGTGTTAAGCTTCCCTGATACAGTGTGTTCATATTTGTTGATATTGTAGCTGCTCCATCGCTGAGAGTCTTTGTACCCTTCTTGAGTGCTGCTGCACCTCTTGAGAGATCTCCGGTTCCCTTTGCGATTGCCTTGACACCTGCATATGCGGAATCGATTCCTGTTGAAATGCTTGAAGCACCGTCACTGATGGTCTTGAGTCCTGTTGACAGCTCGCCCATCTTGGTATCCAGTGTCTCAGCACCCTGCTGTAATGCTGTTATCTGTGCTGTTGTCTCCTCTGAAGTCAAAGTAGCTGTGAGGGTCGTTCCTATCTGATCGATCGCATTGAGAGCACCCTTTGCCTTTGCAAGGCCTGTGTACTGTGCAAAATATGCATCGTATGTTCCATCGCCCTTTGCCGCATCCAGAGTAGTCTTACCTAGTGCAAGTGCTCCTTCAAGCTGTGACATAGCCGCATCTATTCCGGCCTCGCTTGTTATGGAACCGCCGAGCTGGCTGTATACATTTGACTGAGCCTGGCTTACGATCTGTGATGGCATTCCTGTCAGCATGGTGATCAATGTGTTCACACCATTATTGAGCTCTGTAGCGCCCTTTGCAAGCGCCTGTGAACCTGCATATGCATTGCTTGCTCCTGATGCCAGTGAGCTTGCTCCCTTGGAAAGTCCAGGATTGCTGTCTGTTCCCTCAAAGCCTGCCTGAAGTTCCTTTGCACCACTGTTCAGCTTGTCAGCTCCGCTCTTGAGTGTGCCAACGCTTGTATCAACTGTCTTTGCTCCTGTTGCCAGTGTCTTTGCACCATCGTTGAGAGCTGATGAACCATCCTTTATAGACTTGATTCCATCGTCCAGGGTTCCCATGGCTGTTGATATCTGTGAAGTACCATCTGCCAGCTGGCTTGTATATGTCTCAAGTGAAGCTGCACCGTCTGCCAGTGTGTCAGCACCCTTCTTTAATGAGTAAGTACCATCCTTCAGAGTCTCCAGACCATTTGTGATCTTTCCTGAACCCTCCTCGAGCTGATCTGCAGAATCACCGAGCTGATCCACACTGTCTGTGAGTGAGCTCACATCTGCCTTATCCTTAACCTCGTCTATGGCATCCTCTGCGCTTGATCCAAGAAGGTCACTTGCTGCAACCGTCATGGTCATTGAGAGCTCGAAGTCTGTGACATCCGCTGTAACCTCAACATAATCAGGTACATCTATGTTATCAAGTGCTGTCTCTATCTTGCTGTCATTTATACCATCCTGTAAGCACTGCTTGAATCCAGGAACTGCATATCCGACTACGATCTGGTTGCTTCCCTCTGAGATGACCTTACCATTCTCAACCTGAACGTTTGAGAACTTATCTACAGGAAGGATCATTCCTGAGAGCATTACAAATGGTGAGATGACCTCTGTATTCTTGCTGTCCACTGCGACTGTCTTCTTGGTGTTGTTGGTATAATCAAATCTGATGGTGACCTTACCGCTCTTGCCTGCAAGCTCTGAAGGCTCTATCTCCTCGCCGTCAAGCTTGTATGTTATCTTTACATCTACAGGGAGCTCCTCATTTGACTTGCCCTGATAGTAGATATCTGATCCATTTGCAGCCCATGTTATAGTGCCATCGCCGTTGTCCTTGTATTCCTCATAGCCCTTCACGTTCTGGATGTCTGTGAGGTTTGTCTTGTCGTTGAGTCCCTCTGCACCGTCTGAGTTCTTCAGCCATGTGCTGACTGTAACGTCATTTGCATTTCCATTTGCATCGGCAAGGACATATACTGTCTCTTCCTTGTCTGCGTCAGATGCGCCATCCTTGGATATCTCAGATGTAAGTGCATCCTGAAGTGTGTCTGACTCGCTCTCGGTTGTAGCCTCGGCCTTGTCTGAGGATGAGCTGTCATTTGTATCTCCGCATCCTGTTGCCAGTGATGCCATCATAACTGCTGATAATGCAACGCATATATATTTCTTCCATTTGATCATATTATTACCTCTTTTCATAGATTACAAAAGTTCCGTAGTTACATCTGTTTATAACTGCTATACCTGAGTGGCTGCAGTGTCCTCATCGCTAACCTTCGCTGATGGTCCATCCATCAGGTTCTTCCTGTATCTGAACATGATGACCTTATCGAAGAGCATCAGTGCTGATGGAAGCATCAGGATGACTGCACACATACTTATTAGTGCTCCACGAGCCATAAGTGTACACAGCGCGCTGATCATATCTATATCTGAGTAAAGACCTACGCCAAATGTTGCAGCGAAGAATGAAAGTGCACTGACAACTATGGACTGTACTGACTCCTGGCATGCTGTTGCCACGGCGTCAAACTTTCTGTATCCGTTCAGTCTGTTTCTCTTGTACTTCGTTGTCATCAGTATGGCGTAATCAACCGTCGCGCCGAGCTGGATAGTACCGATAACTATTGAAGCTATGAACGGTATCTCTGTTCCGGTGAAGCATGGGATACCCATATTGATGAATATCGCAAACTCTATGACTGCCACAAGTACGATTGGCAGTGATATTGAACCGAATACACAGAGGATGATGATGAATATCGCTCCGATGGATACTGTACTTACAGATGCGAAATCCTTATCTGTTATAGTGATAAGATCCTTTGTACAAGGAGCCTCACCAACCAGCATGTTCTTCTCGTTGTATGAATCGATGGTATTATCGATCTCTGTACACTGATTGTTAACCTCATCTGAAGCAACCTCGTACTCTGATCCGACGAGTATCAGTTGCCAGTCATCGCTCTTGAGCGCCTCTGTGACATCTGAAGGTATGAAGTCGGTTGGAATACCTGCTCCAATGATGCTGTCAAGTCCGAGACAGAACTTAACTCCATCGATGTTCTCGATATCTGACATCATGTTTCTTGTGTCCTTGTCACTCTGATCATTTGTGACAAGTATCATATGTGTTGAATTCATGTTGAATGCCTCAGCCAGCTCTGTGTTGGCCTGAACACTCTCCAGGCTGTCTGGAAGTGATGAATCCAGCTTGTAATAAACCTTTGTATGATTGTATCCGTATATTGCAGGGATCAGGATGATCACGAACAATACAAGGAATACTTTGTAGTGCTTAGCTATGAATTTTCCTACTCCCTTGAACTCTGGAAGTATTACTCTGTGTGTTGTCTTCTCTATCGCCTTGTCAAACACAAGGATGAGTGATGGAAGTATCGTTACACATGCGATAACTCCGAGTACGACACCCTTTGCCATGACGATACCAAGGTCAAGTCCGAGGGTAAAGCTCATGAAGCACAGTGCAACGAATCCGGCAACTGTTGTTATGGAGCTTCCCACAACTGATGATATTGTCTCTGCGATGGCGTGTGCCATAGCCTCTTTCTTATCCGTGTATTCCTTCTGCTGTGCCTTGTAGCTGTGCCACAGGAATATGGAGTAATCCATTGTAACTCCGAGCTGAAGTACCGCAGCCAGCGCCTTTGTTATGTATGATACCTGACCCATGAAGATATTTGATCCAAGGTTGTACACGATTGCCATTCCTATACTTGTAAGGAAGAGTACCGGGATCATGATAGAGTCCATTGTGATCGCCAGGATGATACTACTCAGGATAACCGCTATAAGTACGTATATCGGGGTCTCCTTCTCTGACAGCTTCTTGGTATCGACGACAACCGCTGACATACCGGACAGGAAGCACTGCTTGTTTGATATGCTTCTTATCTCCTCGATGGCATCCATTGTGCCGTCCGCCGATGTGGTATCATCAAATATGATGGCCATCATTGTGGCATTCTTTTCGTCATTGTTAAATGCATCATAAAGGCTTTCAGGAAGCATATCCTTTGGGACTGACAGGTCTGCAAAGCTGTCATACCATATAACCTTTGATACATGGTCTACTTTTTCAATCTTTGATTTCAGTGCGGATACATCTTTGTCTTCCATCCCCTCTACCACATACAGTGAGAAGGCTCCTGTACCGAACTGGTCAACCAGTATATCCTGACCTTTCATGGTCTCGATATCCTTCGGAAGATATGACAGAATATCGTAGTTTACCTTGGTCTTGATATAACCGTATGCCGCTGGTATGAGAAGAACTAAGCTGAGAATCAGTATTACGACCCTCGCACTTACTATCTTTTCTCCTAGTTTTAACATAGCCATAACATCTCCTTTTTCTATTCTGTGGTGGATTATACAACCTGATATTTCTTAAATAAACTACCCAAAATACGAAAACGTTTACATTTTGTTACAAATATGCTAATCTGTAACAAACGTTTGAACACATATTCAAAATTGATTATAAACAAATTATAAACTGAGGGAGGTTTGGGAAAGTGCCTAATCCAAGCGAGGAAAAGACTGAAGATAAAATTATCAAAAGCTTCAAAAAGCTTGTAAACGAATATTCCTTTGATAAGATCACTGTCACGATGATCGCTGAAGACGTCGGAATATCAAGACCGATATTCTACAGACATTTTAAAGACAAATATGAGCTGATGGATTACATGCTCTACAATGAGGTGACCAAGGAACTGGAGGTACTGCTTGAGCACAACATGATCCTTGAGGCCATAAAATATCTCTTCACACACATTATTAATGAAGCGAAGCTTTACAGAAAGCTTTTTGAGACAACCGGGCAGAACAGCTTTGAGCAGGTCATGATCGAACAGTTCACCAGTTTCTTCAAAGAACACCTGAAGATATTTGACACGGATCAGATTCCTGACAATCCTATGCTGTCTCCTCTTATTATATGTAAGTATCTGGTAATGGGTCTCACCGTTGCCATCAAGGGATACCTGAACAGCCCGGAGATCACGAGTATCAACGTGGATCAGGCTGTGGAGGCTTATTACTTCCTGGTGTCACACTCCATATTCGAACTTACCAAGGAGAATTTCCGGCCGAAGCTGTTCCAGGCGGTGGATCGAAATTACATTACGCTGCCTCCAAAGAATTGATTGGCGGATGCCCATGGGTGCTGAGACGGACGCCCATAGGTGCTGACGAGGGATTGTGCCACTCCGGGAAAGCGCAAAAAGCCTGCACGGCGGTGGTGAAAATCACACTTGACTTCTTCCTGCCTTGGCATTTTCTATCTGCATGCGTCTCCGGCCTCGATAAGGACGTTGAGGTCTGCGACTTAGCAAGAAAATGCCAAGGCAGGAAGGTCTGCGCTACCGATTTTCAACACCACCGTGCAGGCTTTTTATTATGCTTTCCCGGAGGTAATCTACTTTTTCGTTAACACCTATGGGCTGGTTTTTTATAACATTAAATTACACTATATGTCATTTAATATTTTCATAATTATACAATTCCTCCTTATTCCTTCTTTTCCGTTTACTTCTATGTTTTCGCTACATGATGCATTCTGATTTTACTTCCGGCAGTTATTGGAAGCATGTGGAATTACAAAACTTGAAAATACAGGTTGCCAGTTACATATACATACGTCCTTATACCTCTTATCATTTAGCCTCTGACTGTAATCTGGCTTGATATATCTCGTTATTTCGGATGATCTCGTCAGCGGTGCACGGCATGTAGTTGTTGATCATGCAGCCTACATTGTAAGCACGTCCCAGGCCGGTCATGAATCTGTACACTTCAGGACTGCTCTTGTGGATATGTCCATAGAAATGGTATGCCCCGCTTTTCTTCTTATTCCACTCAGCTATCGGAAAGTGACACATAACTATCAGCTTACCTCTGTCGCTCACATAGTCCATCTTCTGTATATCATCGAAGTAGGACTGCAGCTTCTCACTTCCCATTATTACCTGATCGTGATTGCCAAGGATGAGGCGCTTGTGTCCTTTAAGTCTTGCAAGGATCGGCTCCGGATCTTTCAATTTAAAGCAGAAATCCCCGAGAATATACACTGTATCATTCTTTCCTACCCTGCTGTTCCAGTTATGTATCATTCCATCAGCCATATCATCCACATCTGTAAATGGTCTCTCATCAAATTTTATAGCATTTGCATGTCCAAAATGAAGATCTGACGTATAAAATATCATACAATATCACCTCTCATTCCTACTCAGCGTACCATGTAAATATATGCAGCTGCCTGGATAATTTTCTATGTCTGGCTGCTGCCATGATATAACATAACCCGTCAAACATTCACCGTGTTATCTCTTATGATCACCTATATCAGGCTATCGCCTTCCGCCTGCTTCATGTCATTATAAAACCATCTTCTAAGCGTGCATATATCCCTCGGAACATTTGCGGGATCCTCTGTATCGTGAAGCTTTCTCACCCACGCATAGTACTCATTTGCAAGAGGGGTGGTGAGTGCCGATGTCTTCTTGATATATCCGTTTCTGATAGCCTCATGGGATATTGTCCTCATAAACTTCCAGAAATTGTAGTATGCAAGCTTGAGTTTTGTCATATATCCGTCGCTGTCCTCGATGACAAACCCCTCTATGACTCTGCCGTTATACTCGTAATCATCCTCAAGGATATCATAATACCAGTCATAGAACTCCTGCCAGGTTGCAAGCTCGCAAGCCTTCTTCTTTGGTGTCAGGCCGAACCGGTGGGCTGTATCACACATCGCATCGTAATCATACTTTGCATAGTTTATCTGGTTGTAAACTATATCAAGCAGATACAGATTGCTCTCCGGGTACTCTATGATGTGAGGATCATGCTTCATATCAACACACTCAAATACAAATGTCACATTATTGTCCTTCGCAAACCGCTTCATATTCTCTATATTCTCCGGTGTCACCTTCTCATATATCATATCCTTCAGCCAGCCGGCGAATGGTCCCTCTATGGTGGATTTGCTCGCTATCAACAGATCGTCGTTGTACTCATCGTAGCTCACGAGTCCCAGGAAACCGTTCTCCTTGACATAGGCAGTCACCGGAAACTGCAGCTTATTCTGCAGCATATCAAACTTTGTCTCAGGGCGCTCATTGATATTAAAGAACTTGTCATACGCCCTCGCTGCGACTCTTCCCTTGAATGTGTCAATGTACAAGCCCCTTGCTCTTGTGGTCTGCTCATCCCACACCCTGTCATTGAATGCCTTGCTCGTGAAGTTGAATGACGAAATATTGCCAAATGTCTTCTCCTGTATGTACCTGTTCCCCCGCAAGGAGATGATCACATCTGCAACAGAGCTTGTGGTAACGGTCTGTTCCTCCTGTATCTCAGGTGCCTTGAACACATCATTGTGGATCTCCACCTCATGGATTCCATCAGCATCCACCCGAACGCATCTGAGTTCCCCGCCATACTCGACTCTGCCCTCAAGGTTGAACACTCTGTCATTCACCCGCACCGGGAGCAGCTTGGTGTTCCTGTGTCCATGGATCTGATAGTAATTCGCCGGCATCTTCCCGTAAAATGTCTCTGCGATCTTCTCGAAATCATTGTAAGCTCCGACTCCATGTATCATCTGATCAGTTGCCACAAATGTGAGATTGTCGGGAATCACACTGAGTCCCGCATGGGTCACCAGATATACATTATCACCGTAGCTATAGTAAGCACACTGTCCAAACCTTCTGTAAAGCTTCCGCACCTCCTTCTTGTCGATTCCGGAAGCATCGAGGATTGGTCTTGTCACAAGCTCAAACTCCTTCGACCTGCCGGTGCAGTCATTTGCCCACAGCCACAGCCATCTCTCGTGATTGCCCTCAAGCATGAGAACATTCTTCCTGTCCATGATAGATATCAGGAAATTTACAACCTCCGCATTCTCCACGCCTCTGTCGATATAATCACCTGTAAATATATAGAACTCATCATCCTTTATACCGCCATTGTCATCCAGATACTTCATCAGCGCTGTATAGCATCCGTGAACGTCCCCGATGTGATGGATCCTCTTATACTGGGAGAAATCCCTCTTCTTCATCCAGATGCTGTCAAGCTCGTCCGGCTTTATGACCGTGATTCCCGAAGGGATCTTTTGTGTGGCAAAGCGGGAGTACATCTTGTCAATAACGTCATCTGATACCCTCTTGAACTCCTCCCTCCCGGCATTTCTTCTCTTCACCTCTTCTATAGGTATATCTGTAAAATCTACACAATACATTCTGTATCTGTACGTCTCACACATATTCTTATATCTGTTCATCTCCGAAGTCTTGGAATTCGTGGCATCTATCACCGTAAATTCGCCCTTCTGCATGCGGATCTCAAGAAGGCTGAACAATGTCTTCCACACCGTACCATCATTGTTCTGACTGATTCCTCTCGTACCATCCACCTGCAGCACCGGACTCTGACAAAGCAGTCTGATGTCGTCCGCTGAAAGTGTGTATGGTTTTAATCCATTCTGCTCGATCCATGTAGATTTGCCACAACCGGCAGATCCCCTAAGCAAAAGCAATACTCTCATATTCTATCTGCCTCCTTCTTTACAATACTATTTTGTCCAATATACCCTATCTCCCTATATTTTTCACCCAACCTGTAGTTTAATCTATCTGTTTTCTAAATTGTGTTTCTTGGATGGTGTTTCTTGGATCGTTACAAAGTCATGGACAAACATAGAATTCGGCTCGCCGCAGATTTAGACGATAACACGGGCAAGCAATTCCATTTTCAATCCATTTTCTGTGCAAGCATTACTCTTGCAAATAAAAAAGCTCCCCGGCAAATGATTCTTTCAATAACATCATTCGTCCAAAGGAACTTTTTTATATTTTTATGTCATATATCTTTGTCTTGTATATCTTTGTCTTGTATATCTTTGTCTTGTATATCTTTGTCTTCCGGCCATCAGGCACGAACAAGCACCATCGCACTCATCTTCGGAGCTTTGATCGTGAGTACGTTGTGCTCCACCATGAAATCCTGTGGCTCCAGTGTATAGCCCTCTTCATTTGTCAGCATGACTCTTCTGAGGATCGAATGGTTGTACACTCCGATCTGACGGATATGAAGCTTCAGATCCACATCCTCATAGTTGGTGTTCATGATGACTACCACCTGCTTGTTGTCAGTAAATCTTCCATAGCAGAGTATCTTGTGTCCGCCGTGGAGATATAATACAGAGCCCGACTTAAGTGCCTCGTAGGACTTGTGTATTCTTATCATATCCTTGTGGAACTGTATAAGCTCCTTGTCCTCGTGGTCCCACGGGTAAGTTCTTCTGTTGTCTGGATCTGTCCATCCGCACACACCGGCCTCATCGCCATAGTATATGGTAGGAGCGCCCGGCCATGTCATCTGGAATACGACAGCCTGTCTGAATATACCCTTGTCCACGCCCTGATCGGCGGCATCCGCTCCCATGGTGTGAAGTCGTCCGACCTTTCTGTTGGTTCTCGTGAGGAATCTGGAATGGTCGTGGTTGGACAGCTCATTCATGGACACGTCTATCGATGGTCTCAGGAATCTGGACATATGGTAGTTCATCGCACCCTTGAACGCATCGTAATTACCCAGAAGGTCTCCGCGGAACTCATCGCTGTGCTTCTCAACACCGCAGAGAAACCATGTGATAGGCTCCATGAACGCATCGTAGTTCATGACTGTATCCCACTGGTCGCCCTTCAGCCAGCTCTTCGGATCACCATAGTGCTCCGCCAGAATGATGGCATTGGGGTTGGCCTCCTTTACATTTCTCCTGAACTCACGCCAGAACTGGTGATTGTACTCAGGGGAATGTCCCAAATCCGCAGCCACATCAAGTCGCCATCCATCTGCATTATACGGAGGTGACACCCATTTCCTTGCTATCTTCATGATGTACTCAACCAGCTTCGGCGAGTCCTCATAGTTGAGCTTTGGAAGAGTGTCATGTCCCCACCAGCCATCATATGTTGTATTGTACGGCCATGCATTGTCATTGTAAAACTTGAAGAAAGTGTTGTAAGGGCTGTCCTTCGATACAAATGCGCCCTTCTCGTACCCCTCCTGGTTCTCATATATACACTCTCTGTCCATCCATTTGTTGAATGAACCACAGTGGTTGAACACGCCATCCAGGATGACCTTCATGCCACGCTTGTGTATCTCCTCAACCAGCTCGGCAAAGAGCTGATTGCTAGCCTCAAGATTCTTTTTATTTGTAACTCTGTTGATATATCTCGATGACTGCTTGTTCTCAAGGCATCCACCCGGAAGGCAGTCACCCTCATCATCAACGATCCTTCCAAAATGAGGATCGACATAATCGTAATCCTGTATATCATACTTATGGTTGGATGGTGATACGAATATAGGGTTCAGATATATTACATCCACTCCCAGATCCTGCAGATAATCAAGCTTATCCTTGACACCCTGGAGATCTCCGCCATAGAAACGTCCCACATCCATGGTGCTCGGCCTCTGATTCCAGTCCTTTACCTGAACTGAACCGGTACCTATATATGCGTACTCGTTATCCAGCACATCATTGGAAGTATCCCCGTTGCAGAACCTGTCCACAAATATCTGATAAAATACCGCACCCTTTGCCCACTCCGGCACCTTGAATCCCGGACATATCTCAAAGTCGTACTCTCTGTCGTTCTGCTTCGTAGGTCCCAGCTTGTCATAAAAGCATGTGACCCTTCCCGAATGTATCTCAAAATGATATCTTATGAATGGCAGACCTCCAGGTATCGTTGCGGTATAAAAGTCAAATATTCTGTTGGAGCTTTCCTTTGTCATCTGTATCTTTTCTTCATTATATATAAGGAACACTTCATCCACATTATCGGCTGTAGTCCTGAATCTGACATTCACATCCTGATCCACATCCGGCTCCTGTGGGCTGACATAATATTTGCTTCCGTCCGCAAACAGTCCGCCTTTATTTAGTATGGGCTTTACATTATATACATAATCATGTATCTTCTGCCCATTGGTCTTCTTTTCCACCATACAATAAAATCTCCCTTGCACATACTCTTTTTTATATTAATACTTTTCGGGAGATTAGGCAACAAGATAAAACATATATTAGCTGCAAATATACAGCAGGAATCGCCTCATATCAGACCATCCTGCCCAATTTCTGTTTTCACCAAAAGTAAAAGAGACAGTCACCGAACGACTGTCTCTTTTGGAGAAGGTATTTTGTTACTTTTATGGGGTGTAGCCAAAACTATATAATGTATTGGGGGTTACAAGTATTATTATATACAAATCCCGTCAAAAGTCTGCCCAAACATTTTTTTATTTGGCAAATGTCATTGTGCAATATCACAATACATTTCCTGAATATTACCTGATTTTTACTTTTTATTGTTCACATTAGACAAAACACCGGGCATTTTCTAAAAACCGCGTCTCTTCAGATCACTCACAAGCTCCACATAGAATTCCCTCACATCAAATGTATCTATATTTTCCCTGTTCAGGTCTATCACGTCTCCGTGGGAGATTCCACGCCTGCCCTGAGGCTTCAGATATATGAAGTTTGAGCCCCATTTGAAAGATTCATATCCGACAAGTCCATCGTTCTCACCATCAAACTGCTTTACGAATGCGTTGGTGGTGTTGAGCGGGAAGCGTCCGCCGGAAGGCTTCTTCATACATGAACCCGTGCTCTGTATGTATACCCCCTGCGGATCAGGGAGCTCTCTGTTCAGGTTTTCACACGCTGATGCCGTGAGATCCGTCACCGCAGCTATGAAGTCCGGGTTTGTGTCACCCAGCTTCTTGAGTGCAGAATTGTAGGCATTTGCCACGGTCTGCTGCTGTTTCTCCGGTATCTTGCCCAGAAGATAATCCGCAAATTCGCATCCCCTGTGCGGAGTGTTAATCGTTGTGAGTGATGCTACATAAGGGGCCATGCCGAGCTTCGATATGGCATATCTGCTGTCAAGGCCTCCCTTGGAATGGGCTATGATATTCACCTTCCCGCATCCTGTTTCCTTCAATATCTGCTGTATCCTGTCAGCTATCTCCCGTCCGGAGTCAGCCACAGATGCGGCGGACTGATGGTTTCCGTAGAATATGGTCGCACCATTCGCCTCAAGTGCCGCAGGGATCCTTCCCCAGTAATTCAGATACCTGAAATCCCTGAAGAACACTCCGTGTACCATGAGTATTGGATATCTGGTGGCGCAGACCCGGTCAGCCTGTCTTGCCTTATCCTTTATAATCTTCTCGTTCTCCAGAACCGTCTCACCTGATGCCAGACTTATCAGCTTGCCAAGGACTATCAGATGTACCACCGGAATCCAACCGCACAGTATACCGATCACTCTCCATTTGATACCGAGCTGCCTGGATGACACATATATCCTTATTATTCCAACCCAGAATGTGACCGCCAGTACAGCCACCGCCGTGAGTATGTACAGAACCCAGTTCTTCCATGTCCACGCACCAACATCTATCACATGCACCAACATTAGTATCAGCACAGCCACAGACATGACCGTTGCCGCCAGGAAAGAATACAGATTCTCGCATCCCCTCTGACACCTTCTGATACCCTTAGACTGTATATTCTTCAGACCGAGAAGCGGCATCGCGGTCAGCAGTACATATACTGCTATGAACACCACAACTATAAGCGGCATGAGTGGTATATTCCACTCCGGACACCTTGCCAGCAGATATACATTTGCCAGCAGGAACGGTATCACCGCATTTATCCCTCTCTTTATTATCTTCATCCCTTGTTCTCCCTTCCGTCATATATCCAACATAAGCCAAATGCCCGCAAGAAAACTGCGGGCATCTGTATTGTCTTTATATATTACTGTTTGTCTGTCTGAGTCTCAGCTTTCTGCTCTGCAACAGCATTATCTGCTGCATTTACATTCTCTGCTGTACTCTGCTCTGCACCGTTGCTCTGAACATCTGCATCTGCATCCTTAGCATCGTCTCTATCGAACAGTGCTTCAAACTCAGCTCCTGTTATTCTCTCCTTCTCAAGAAGAAGCTTTGCAGACTTGTGAAGAACATCCACATTCTGCTCCAGAATCTCATAAGCCTCCCTGTAACACTCGTCAACGATCTGCTTAACCTCCTCATCTATGGCGGCGGCTATCTTTTCGCTGTATGGCTTGGTATGTCCAAGATTTTTCCCGAGGAATACCTCCTCCTGATCATCGCTCTCATAGTTGATAAATCCAAGATTTTCGGACATTCCATACTTCGTAACCATGGATCTTGCATAACCGCTGGCCATCTTGATATCCTGTGAAGCACCCGTGGTAAAATTGCCAAATATGATCTTCTCTGCAATTCTTCCGCCCATGCTAACTTTTATCTCGTTGAGCAAATGCGCTTTAGTAATATATTCCTGATCACCCTGTGGAAGCGGCATGGTATATCCTCCGGCTCCGGTACCTGTAGGTATGATAGACACAATATGCACCGGGCCAACATATGGAAGGAGATGGAACAGTATCGCATGTCCCGACTCGTGATATGCCGTGATTTTACGATCCTCCTCGGAGACCACATGGCTCCTCTTCTCACCACCGACTCCAACCTTGATATATGATTTGTCGACATCTTCCTTATTGATATATTCCCTGCCGGCCTTCGCAGCAGAGATCGCAGCCTCATTCATCAGGTTCTCAAGATCAGCTCCCGAAAATCCGGCTGTTGTTCTGGAGATCTCGTTGAGATCAACATCTTCTGCCAGAGGCTTGTTCGCAACATGAAGCTTGAGGATTTCCTCTCTGCCCTTGATATCAGGAGGATTGACAGATATCTTTCTGTCAAAACGTCCCGGACGGAGGATCGCTTTATCCAGTATGTCCACACGGTTGGTAGCTGCAAGAACTATGATTCCCTCATTCGCTCCGAATCCATCCATCTCTACAAGGAGCTGGTTCAGAGTCTGCTCACGCTCGTCATGTCCACCGCCAAGTCCTGTACCTCTCTGTCTGGCAACGGCATCGATCTCATCTATAAATACGATACATGGTGCGTTCTTCTTTGCCTGTGCAAAAAGATCTCTCACTCTCGCTGCACCGACACCGACGAACATCTCCACGAAGTCTGATCCTGAAATACTGAAGAACGGAACCCCCGCCTCTCCTGCTATGGCCTTTGCCATGAGTGTCTTACCTGTTCCAGGAGGGCCGACAAGAAGAACTCCCTTCGGTATACGTGCACCGACCTTGATGAATCTGCCCGGGTTCTTGAGGAAGCACACTATCTCTTCGAGATCCTCTTTCTCCTCACTGAGACCGGCAACATCGTCAAATGTTATTTTCTTCTTATTATTTTTCTTATCTTCCTTCTCTTTCTCATCAGGCTCTGTCATTTTCGCCCTGCTCTTGCCAAAGTTCATCATCTGGCCTCCACCGCCCTGTGATGATCTCACGAACAGCAGCATGACAAAGAACATGACGATCATGACAAGGGCATACGGAATTATCACACTCCATATGCTCGTCTTCTCCACATCGTTCAGGCTGCATCTGGCAACGACCTTCTTATCGTCATCCGAGCTTACGGTCGCATTATACTTGTCCACACTTGCCTGATAGTCGTTATAAATCTTCACGACATCATTGACATCTGTGGAATAAAATGCAAGAGTCTTTCCGTTGGTGAACTGCACCTGAACTACCGCCGTAGGAATCTCTGCATTTGGCTGTATCGACAATGCCAATATCTTGCCATCATCCAAATCCTCTGTCAGATCTGTGTAACTGTAAGTGGTGGTCACTTCAATCTTGTCGCTCTGCATCCATCTGTTTATGAGGATGAAAGCAACTATCAGGATCAACAGATAGATTATCATTCCATTCCTGAATTTTCTCTTATCCATATTTTCCATGTATATGCTCCTTAATCAATATATTACTGCTCTATAACACCTATATATGGAAGGTTTCTGTACTTCTGGGCACAGTCAAGGCCGTATCCCACAACAAATCTGTCAGGGATCTCAAAACCTGTCATATACAGCTCAACCGGGATAACTCTTCTGTCCGGCTTGTCAAGCAGGGTCACAACCTCAAGGCTTGCAGGCTTTCTCTCGCCGAGAAGCTTCACAAGGTATGAAAGGGTTCTTCCCGAATCAAGAATGTCCTCCACAATGATTACATCCTTTCCCTCTATAGACTCATCAAGGTCCTTGTTCAGCTTGACAATACCTGATGACTTTGTTCCATCGCCATAGCTGCTCACAGACATGAAGTCCATGGTGACCGGACTCTTCATTCTCTTCGCAAGCTCACACATGAAGAACACGCTTCCCTTAAGGATTCCGATCAAATGTATCGTCTTTCCCTCATATGCCTTATCTATGGCTGCTGCCATCTCGCTTATTCTGTTTTCCACCTCACTGCTGCTGAGCATAACACCAATCTGTTCTTTCAACTCTGTTTCCTCCTGTTAAAATTCAACTCAATTATCTTTTGTGTATCTTCTGTCACTTTATAATTCTCGCCAATCCTAAGTCCCACGGCCCACACGACCTCCTGCCCGGATGTCACAAGTGGAATATGACGCCGCTTGTCCACCGGTATCTTACAGTCAGTATACAGACGGTTGAGCTTCTTTCTCGAGCCCGCAGAATTAACGACTATATAATCCCCGTTTTCAAATGTCCGCAACTGCAGACACTGTTTTATTTTACCATAATCAAGAAACTTCGTACACTCTTTTTTTGCAAGATCAAGGGCTTCAGGTCTGTCGTAGATCCTGACCGTAAGCCTTCCCTCACACAGCTCATACTCACCATCACAGGTGATGTCTATGTCCACGCAGCCCGGCAGCCCGCCGTCCTGACAGCTCTGGTCACCGGCGCGGTTCTCACCGCCGGCAAATACCAGTCTGCCGTACTCCAGCCACACCCTCGCACCGGCAGGAAGATTGATCCCCGCCCCGGTGTCAGCCGAGTACAGCTTCGTAACCTCCGACACATGGCTCATGCCGATATCCTTCAGGCCTCCGCACACCATTCCGATGAGCTTTCTTATGACAAGCTCCTGCACGAGCCTGTCCTGCTCCTTGAGAGCCGCCATGTCCAGCTCATATCTCCGGTCAGTGCTGTCTCCGGTCCAGCCACAGCCTTCACTTCTGACATCAATTCCCTGTCCCGTCAGGAAATCATCAACCAGTCCGGCAGCAAGCCGCTCGTAATCAGCCGCCATCATGGCCATCTGGCAAATGTGCTCCATGGCCTGTCCATTTATCTCATTCATAAGGGGAAGTATCCTGTGTCTTATCTTGTTCCTGGTGTAATCATCCTCATTGTTGGTGGCATCCGTACAGTATCTGATCCCCTGCCGGTCAAGATATTCCTCTATGTGGCTCCTGTCGCTCCCCAGAAGCGGTCTCACTATGTGATCCCTCACCGGGGCTATACCCTTTATGCCGCCCATTCCGGTTCCCCTCGCCATGTTGAACAGAACCGTCTCAACCACATCGTTGCGGTTGTGGGCGACTGCGATCACACAGCCCTCATCCGCATATCTGGCACGCATCCTGTCAAATGCATCATATCTTGCATGGCGTCCGGCCTCCTCCACGGTCTGTCCGGCCTGCTCCGCAAGCTTCCTGACATCGATCCTGTAGGAGTCGCATGTGACACCATATTTACCACACAAAGTCTCAACGTAGCTCTGGTCACCATCCGCAGCCTCACCGCGTATCATGTGATTTATGTGTACAACGTGTATATCTATTCCCAGCTCCGCCCTGTGCCTTGCCAGCACCGTGAGCAGGCTCACCGAATCCGCGCCGCCGGACACACCGCACACGCAGTGACTTATACCATCAAACATGTGGTATTTTCTTATATACTCAAGAACATCTTTTTCAAATACATCCATACATTTATCCTTCTGTAAATATCATAATTTCATATTATAGCATAGAGTTACTCAAGCTGCGCTACTTTTCTCAGATCCTGATATCACCGCCGCCATGACCGTCACGTCATCCCGAAGCGACACATCCCCCTGTCCTATCATGGCGCCCAGTATATCATCGACCATCCGTCTGCTGTCACCCACTCTTATTCCCTTAAGCACATCCTGCATGTGATCGGACACATCCATATCCGAGAGCCCATCGCTCACCATGACCACGGCATCCCCCGCCGCAAGTTTCACATCCGCCATGTCGCACTCGGCATCGTCCAGCACGCCCACGGGAAGAGTAGTGCTCGTTATCTGGCGGACCTCATTTCCATCATCGCCCGGGCGTATCACATAGGTCACCGACGCCCCCTGCTTGAAGCTCCTCATGGTGCCGTCGTACATGTCTATGACCACCATATCAAATGTCGTGAATATTCTGCCCTTATTTCTCCTGGACATACATCGATTGGCAAATGCAATGCTGTACTCTGGGGCAAATCCCGCCTCCAGCAGCTCCTCCATGGTGTCCAGCATCATGCAGCTCTCGCAGGAGGCCAGGCTTCCGCTTCCCATGCCGTCAGACAGCATCATCACCAGCCTGCCATCCTCATACTCCTTCACCGAGAAATTATCCCCCGACACCGGAGAGCCATATTTCTTTATCCTTCTGACATGGTAACGCCCCTTGTAACGCGCCGCCTCCTCGTACACGGCAGATCTGTACTCATCGAAGAAAAGGCTCGGCGAATCCATGCCCGCCCTTATATTCTTCCTGAAATACCCACTCAGTACATCAGCCACCTGTCTTGACAGCACCATGCCCTGACCTGACGTTCTTCCCGCCACATAGTATCGGCTCCTGTTGCCACTGTCCATGGATGCCGTGACCCTGACCTCGTCCATCCCCAGCGATCTTATCTGCCCCAGCAGCTTTTCATCGGATATCTCCCTCGCCTCACCTATCAGATCTATCTGTCTCCTGAAGCCATCCACGAGCTCGCCGATCTGTCCCAGGCTTATCGCCGGCTCATCGCTCCCGGCAAATGTATAATCGAGCCGTCTGAACACATTTGCCATATCTTCTATCTTGCAGGCCGTGAGTCTGTTAATCTCCGCAGCAGCCGCCTGAAGACACGCCGGATCTGTCTCCTCGTCCATGGCGCCCAGCAGAGCACCAGGTATACACGCAAACAATACGACCGGAACGGCGATATTTATATAGTAAAATGCAATCTCCCGCCCAGAGCCGTTCCACAGCACTGTTCCATCCGCCACGGAGGCAAGAACGCACCCCAGAACATAGAACAGACTTGCAGACACCTTTCTTCTCCCGGTGAGTGCCCGGCCTATGAGCATGACCAGCGTCACAAGGAGCATCCACATGAGCCACCTGCTGTCATTCAGCTTGACCGACACAATGCTTCCCGCCACCGCCGCCATTCCGCATCCGTACACCGCTCCAGTTCTATACACCGCGTACAATATCAGAACCAGAGCTAGCATAAATGCCGGATTCACACCGTAGATATCCTCACCCGGAACAACCCACAGAACGACCGCCGCCAGCGCCATGAGGCTCACTATGCCCTGACTTATATTCCAGCTCTCATCCCTCTCCACATCCGAGGCATCCCCGCAGATATATGTATATAGAAGTCCAATCCCCGGTTTCAGTATCACACTTGCACACATGAATATCGCAGCCTCCACCACTCCATAAGCTGCAGCCATAAGCATGTTATCCGCATATACCACTATGTTTCCCATAAGCACGGCAGCCGACATGACGACGATCACCCTGACATACGATCCGGAATTTCTGGAGTACACGATCTTCATAAGACACATCGCAAGTCCCAGCAGCACCAGATATTTCTCCGTCACCATCACACCGGAATACACAGGCCCCGGTATCATATACTCATATGCGTGCAACAGCCCTGCTATACCCATAGATCCGGCTGCGACTCCCGCCGCACACCCGATGCAGGTTATCATGTATCTCCCACACACCGCACAGGCCGCCACATACACAGCCAGAACCACCGGGGCTATCCCCCATACCATGCATAAGCCGCTGACCATACACAGAATAGCCACCGCCATCACTCCGACGAACCCATTTACCTTTTCTCTCATCAACATTTTCCCGCCTTCCTGTTCATAGTGACAAGAAGTATATCCGTCAAATGCGCAAAAAAATAGCGAATGCTGAAATCAGCATCCGCTATGTTCTGACTTTATTCCTCAGGCTTTACCACGATCTCGTCAGGATATATGAGACCGAGCTGTGATCTGGCCACATCCTCAACATACTCATCTGTCTGCATATATTTCTCACGCTCTTCAAGCTTCTTATAATCTTCCTTCGCACTGTCAAGCTGTTCCTGAAGCTCCGCCGCCTGAACCTGCAGGCTCTCCTTCTGTGCTTTCAGGCTCTGTGCTTTGTACAGTACAACCACTGCCAGCAATATCAGACAGCTCACAACCAGAACCATTCCAAGCTTCGTTGTGATCTTGTTATTCTTTTTTGACTTTGATCTGCCGACCGTCTTACTCATTAGAAACTCCCCATTCATTACTTTATTACTTGTCTTTTCTTGTAATAATATACAAAAAGTTCGTAGCCAAACGAACATATTGACATAATTTTACTATTTAAGACTAATTATGTCAACGCACTTTTCGCCGTCACATTTTCACATTTTTTGAATCTTGTTTTTTCTTACACAATATATGGTTTGCAATTTTCGAAGCAGCCCAATTTATAGTAAAAAATACAAGTAAAAAACTTGAAAAAAATCCTAAAAAAATATATAGTCTCAGATCTCCGTCACAGCATATGTAACTGACCGCCATAACTACTACACTTAATATCAACCAAAGTGTAATATCGCATATCCACGCCACCGCGCGGCTGTTCCTAAAGAGCTTTGAGATGAACCAGAACAGCGATCCCAGTACACCTGAGCACGCTCCGGCTGCAACACTTATCCCATATCCCCAGAGCTGCCCTGCCGCCATATCGCTCATCACTTGAACAACCCCTTTATAGAAAAAGCACCTTCCTTGTCACCCGAATATATCATGGAGTTGATATTTCCTGTGAGATCCAGTATTCCCTTGTCAAGGTCCAGATTTGTCGCCTGCATATTCTTGCCTATTATCTTGAGTTTCCCCTGCTCGGTCACCAGCAGAACCAGATCAGGATCTATGGATGTGACCTTGCTGATCCCTGTCATGGACAGACTGTTCCTGTTGTCCATGACCACCTTGTGGGTTTTTGCCTTATTAACTTCCCCCATGTTCAGAAACCTTCTCAAGCTATTTAATAAACTATATGAGCCCACAAAAAAAATATGCCGGAATACACTATGTATATTCCGGCATATTTTTACACATACTCAAACATATCCTTGGCATCTTCCTTTTTAGTGGAATCTGCAATCATTGTAACTCTGACCTTCACCGTCTTGTTGCCAAATTCTATCTCGATAACATCTCCAACCTTGACATCGGTTCCGGCCTTAGCCACTTTGTCGTTGACCATGACTCTTCCGGCATCGCATGCCTCGTTCGCCACGGTTCTTCTCTTGATGATTCTGGATACCTTAAGGTATTTATCAAGTCTCATATCAAACCCTTAAAGATTAGTTGATTGAATCCTTTAATGCCTTTCCAGCCTTGAACTTAGGTGCCTTTGAAGCAGCGATTGTCATTGTCTCGCCAGTTCTTGGGTTTCTACCCTCTCTAGCTGGTCTCTCTGATACCTCGAATGTACCAAATCCAACTAACTGAATCTTCTCACCTTTCTTTAACTCATCTGCTACAACGTCTGTGAAAGCCTTTAATGCTGCCTCAGCGTCCTTCTTTGATAATTCTGTCTTCTCAGCGATTGCTGCAACTAATTCTGTCTTATTCATTAGATAATTCCTCCTTTAAAAAATAAATGCTCTCTGTCATCCGCCTGCTACCCGCAAAAGCAGAAAACTCTGAGCTCAACATGTATAGTTATACCTAAAATGGTTATATTTGTCAAGGAAAATAAGGGATTTCGAGGCCGAAACCCCTTGATTTTACTCACTTTTTGCCAAATTCTTGCATTACCGGCTACCCTTCCATCTGTTTGCCCAGAAATGCCGCCGCGATCACCGCTGCTTTTTGCTCTATCTCACCTATTCTGTGTCCGCTGTCACGCACTATCACGATGACAGAGCCCACTGCATCGCCCTCTGATATAATGGTCTGCACCACCTGTCCATCGTAATCCAGGTCGTCTGTGGTTATGTGTATGAACTTCGCATCGCCTTTGCGGGCAACTATCGCTTTCCTGTCGTTTATCACGCTCTCAAGCTCACTGTGAAGCTCCTTGCCCATCAGCTCCTTCTTCGGCATTCCCGCCACCGCTATGACTGAATCCCGGTCCGTGATGGCAACCGGCAGTCCAAGGCTCTGGGATATTGCCTCCACATACTGCTGTGCAAATGCAGTCAGATCAGCCATGGGCGAATACTTCTTGAGAACTATCTCGCCCTCCTTGCCGGTAAATATCTCCAACGGGTCGCCTTCTCTTATTCTGAGAACCTTCCTAATCTCCTTAGGAACAACTATTCTTCCGAGATCGTCTATCCTTCTCACTATTCCTGTCGCCTTCATAAACAGTATTAACCCTCCATTGCATGTTAAATAATTGCTTTGGAGTTATTATGTGGAAAATCATCAAAATTATTCTTCCACGATCCCAGCCAGCGTCATCTTTAGATCCTCTGCGCTTATCGGCTTGGCTATGTATCCGTTCATGCCCACCTCAAAGGCTTTCTTACGGTCTTCGTTGAACGCATTTGCAGTCATAGCGATTATAGGTATATCCGCCAGGCGTCTGTCGTCCAGCTTTCGTATGATCATGGTTGCCTTGTAACCATCCATGTTCGGCATCTGTATATCCATGAGGATGAGATCGTAGTATCCCGGCTCCGCTTTCTCCAGCATGTCTATACACTGGATTCCGTCTGCGGCTCTGTCGACCTCCATGCCCGCACCGGCAAGTATCGTCATTGTTATCTCAGCGTTCAGATCGTTATCCTCCGCCAGGATTATCCTTCTGCCCTCAAATGAATAATCCTCGTTGCGCTTCTCTACCGAACCAGCATCCTCAACATTCTGGGATATACGATGCTCAAGTGTAACAGTAAATGTCGTACCCTTTCCCGGTTCACTCTGCACATCTATATCTCCCCCCATAAGGTCGACTATCTTCTTAACTATAGCCATGCCAAGTCCTGTTCCAAACTGTCCGCTCTCCGTGGATGTCTGTTCCCTGCTGAAATCCTCAAATATATGCTCCAGGAAATCCTCCGACATTCCAATTCCCGTGTCACTGACCACTGTGCGTATCCTCACATAACCATCCCTGTCGCATGGAAGCTCATCGATCTTCACCGCAACGCTGTCTCCTGGAAGAGAATACTTATATGCGTTGTTGATGATGTTCATGAGTATCTCTTTTATCTTCACTACATCACATAGAACATTGTTATGCTTCACATTCACATTCCATGTAAAGTCTATGTTCTTCTCCTTCATCTGACTTTCAAACAGCCAGTACACCGAATCAAGACTTTTAAGTGATATACTGCTCTCGTCCAGTTCTGTCTTGCCGCTCTCTATCCTTGCCATCTCCAATACATTGTTGATAAGGGACAGCAGATAATCACTTGATGATCTGATCTTGGCTATATAATCGCGCGCCTTGTCCTGGTCGGACAGGTTGTCATTCAGAAGGTCTGTGAAGCCTATTATCGCGTTCATAGGGGTTCTTATATCATGAGACATGGAGTTGAGGAACACCGTCTTAGCGTTGTTAGCCTTATTCGCCATATCCAGGGCATTCTCCAGCTCGTGGTTGGCCTTCTCGATAACCTCAAGCTTCTCAACCTTTCTAATATCCTCCATGCAGAGCTCTATATACACGAACATCGCCGAAAGCGTCAGTCCAGCCAGAACATAAGAACCACCCGCAACAATCTGCAACACTGAACATATAAGCGCAGGTATGAGTGCTATAGTTATGATGACGGCAGATCTTTTCTCTCTTCTGGTAATGGAATATACTATCGCACTGACGAGTGTCACAAATACATAGGTATATGGAAGTACCACCTGAAGTGCGAACAATGCTCCTCTGCGATACATGCCCGTATCATCCACGTAGAAAAGCCAGCCTGTCCACCACGAGACCACACACAGCACAATCATCAGAACAAGCGGAATACTGCGCAATACCCGTATTATCTTTTTTTCCACAAATAATGAATTCTGTATACTCTCGAAAAAATAAAACCATTCATATGTCACAAATGTCTCTGCGATCATGAATCCGCAATTCAACACAAAAACCACCGCGGCCGGCATACGCACCAGTCCTGCGTCAACCATTCTTACAGGTATATTTATTATCTGGAAAGCAATTACTCCGAATACAAAATGAGAAAACAATCTTATGATCTTATTATTTCTTTGATTAAGACATCTCACACCTATATAGAGCATGATTATCAGTATGGTGTATTCACACATCATCGTCTGCAAGTGCTGTGTCATATTTATCCCCCCCTTAGCGCAATACGCTGAATTCTCTGTTATGACTGCTCCATACCTTGTAGAGCATTTCCTCAAACTTTCCTATGTTCACCGGCTTGGACAGATATCCCTTCATCCTTGCCCTTGGTAGCATTGAACTCATCAACCAGATTGTCAAATATTGCCTGCTGGGTTCCATTGTAGTAATGCCATATCTTCAGTGATACCAGATGATCTGGATCAAGATTCACCTTCTTCGCTGTATCGCCGTCTGAGTCACCACAACCAGCAAGCATACTCACGACCATAACGGCCGCCATAATTCTGGCAATAGTCCTCTTCTTCATCTTATAAGTCCCCTCTCTTTTCTCACACTACAATGATCTATTCAACACTCTTAAGAGCATTTACAGTTATCTTATACTGCTCACTGACCTTCTCATACAAAGCCTCATATCCATCAAACTCTCTCCCCCTGAGCTTCTCTGTCAGATCCGAGCTCACTGTATACAGATTCTTAAGTCCAAGGTTCAGACATATCCCCTTCAGTGTATGTGCTGCCCTGAATGCCTTCTCAGCATTCTTCTCCGTAATAGCCTCTGTCAGTTCATTGTAGCTTCCATCATCTATAAACTTAAGTGCGAATCTCTGTATAAGGCTCTCACTGCCAAGTCTGCCAAGTACATCCTCAAAATCTGCTCCTATTGTATCATAACACTCTCTGATGTTCATATCTGGTTCTCCTTCTTCATCTCATATCTGCACACAAGCTCTTCAAATTCCTGTCTGGACTCCTTGAAGCACTCTATAAGTCTCGGTGAAAATGTTCCACACTCTCCATCAAGTATCATCTGATATGCCTTGCCCTTCTCTATAGCCTTCTTGTATACCCTGTCACTCACAAGAGCGTCATACACATCCGCTATGGACACAAGCTGTGCCGATATCGGTATATCCTCACCGGCCAGTCCGTCAGGATAGCCCTTTCCATCATATCTCTCATGATGGTGGCGGCATATCTCATAGCTGATCTTCTCGTATTCCTCACTCCACGTGCCTGCAATCTGTGTAAGTATCTCACAGCCCTTTGTCGTGTGGGTCTTCATATATTCAAACTCTTCATCTGTAAGCCTGCCCGGCTTCAGGAGCACACTGTCCTTGATGGCTATCTTGCCTATGTCATGAAGTGGACTGGCTGCAACTATTACAGCTATCTTCTCCGGTGTAAGGCCGTACTCCGGATATTTCTCCGCAGCCTTCTCTGCAAGTATATTGGTAAATTCCTTTACCCTCTTGATGTGCTCACCGCTCTCAAGATTTCTGTATTCAACAACCGTGCCTAAAACGTCCACTATCTTCTCATTGGTCTCACGTATCTGCTCTGCCTGAGCCTGAAACAGTTTGTTCTTCTCCTCCAGCTCTCTTGTCTGCAGTCTGACTTTATCCTCCAGATGATTCTTATACATGAACAGATCCACGGTATTCTTGACCCTGCGTCTGACTGTCACAATGTCAAATGGCTTTCTGACGAAATCCGTAACCCCCATTTCAAGACACTTTACCTCAACATCCCTAGCAGATTCCGCACTTATGACTATTACCGGTATCCTGTCAAGCAGTCCGTGTTCTCTCATGTAATCAAGCACCGCGTATCCATCGACATTCGGCATGATCAGATCAAGGAGCATCGCTGTTATCCCTTCACTCTCAGACTTCAGTATGTCTATGGTCTGCACACCATCAGCAGCCTGGATCACTTCATACTTATCACCAAGTGCAACTGCAAGTATCCCTCTATTCAGCTCAATGTCATCGACTATCAATACTTTTTCTCTCATTTGATCCACTCCTCAATGTAGTATTTTCACTTGCAACCGCTTTTGTATTTTTCATATATTGGATCTTTTGTATAATTACGCAAGCTCTTTGTAAATACCCACATTAATTCTATTGTCTTTAACAAATATTGTCTATGGAATTAATTGCCATTAATATGGATTTTTTCTCTCAAAATAGGTAAAATTGTCTTAAAAACAGAGCTTTATGTATTAATATATCAAAAACCTACAACACCTAAAGGGGGGTATTTTATGGATAATTTTGTTATACTACAGCAGATGGTTGCCATTGACAGAGCCCAGAACCGTTTTGAACTCCGAGCATCCATACAGACTCTGCTCCGTATCATCGGAAGTTGCACTTCGTCAGAACGAGTTTATATTTTTGACTGGGATGAGACTGACAACGTATTCCGCAACTCATATGAGTGGTGCGGTGACAATGTGCAGCCATGGATTGACAATCTTCAGTCCGTGGATTCCGCCGACATGCCTTACTGGCTGGAAGCATTTGAGCGCGGCGACAGTATGATCATAGATAACGTGGAGGATGTGAAGGATCTCATGCCTTCCGAGTATCAGCTTCTGGTCATGCAGGATATCCACTCTGAAATAGCATTTCCTATCTTCTATAAGGACCAGCTCAAAGGCTTTATCGGTGTGGACAATCCCCACATAGAGAGTTCGGAATCCTTTATAAGTCTGCTTGGGGTTGTGGGCGGTCATCTCGGAAATGTAAGGGAGACTCTCAGAATGACCGAGCTTCTTGAGCAGCGCAATAATTCTCTCGAAAAGAGCCTGTCGGATCTGAACCGTGAAAGGACGTTCATGTCTGTTCTGTGCACGGACTACATATCCGTCTACTGCGTGGATCTTCAGAATGATTCTCTCGAGCCTTTAAAGCTTGACCCAGCGGCAAATGCTGCCCACATACACGACATCAAAGCTGGGAAAACATTCTGCTACTCAGAGCTGATTGGACAGTATTACGAAAAATATGTCATCAAAGAATCTGCCCCGGACTTCACAGAAATCCTCAGCGCAGAGCATATACAGAATCATCTTGCCGCTCACCCTAAGCTTTCTTACAGATACCGGGTGACTCCGAACGCAGCGGGCCAGGAAAACTTTGAGGCTGAGATATTCCCTTTTTCAGCGGCTTCATCTTCAAGGGTGCTGATTGGCTTCAAGCAGATAGACGAGCTTGTGAGCTTTGAACAAAATTCGAGGAGGCAGCTCCAGGAGGCACTTGACGAGGCTAACCTGAACAATGAGATCATATCCGCCATAAGCAAGATCTACTTCTCAATATACAGGATAGATCTTACACAGGACATGTACGAGGAGGTGTCCAGCGATAACAAGGTACACAGACTTACAGGCCGCATGGGAAGAGCTTCCTCCAAGATGAAGGAGCTGTGTCACCGCTTCGTCGTTCCCGAATATCAGGACAAGATACTTGATTTCTTTGATCTGTCGACCATCGCAGAGCGTCTCCACACAGACGAGACCATAGCCATGGATTATCTCGCCAACGACGGCAACTGGCACTCGGCAAGATTTATTGTGAAGAAGCGAGATGCTCTTGGCAACGTGACCAACATACTGTATGTAACAAGGCTTATCAGCGAACAAAAGAGACGTGAACAGAGCTGGATGCTCCTGGCAGAGGAGGCCAACAAGGCAAACGAGGCAAAGTCCGAGTTTCTGTCCAAGATGGCTCACGACATAAGAACACCTCTGAATGCCGTAATGGGATTTGCCGACATAGCAAAGCGATCACTAGGCGATCCAAGCAAGATAGACGACTGTCTGGGCAAGCTCAGGACGTCCGGGGCTTATATAGAACAGCTCGTCAGCAACATCCTTGACATAACGAATCTGGAAAACGGCAGACAGCAGCTTAAGCCTTGTGAAACATCTGTATCCGAGCTGTGTCATACTCTGAACATGGTTTTCGATCAGGCTCTCATGAACGACGGACTCAATATAACCTTCAACTGTCACGATATATATCACGACTACATCCTGGCCGATGGACTCAAGCTGAAACAGATCTACTCTAACCTGCTGTCTAACTCCATCAAGTTCACCCCTGGTCATGGCGACGTTGGGTTTGAATTATATGAGGAGAATATACCTGGCTCCGATAAGATACGTCTCGTAGCCAGAATAAGCGACACGGGAATTGGAATAAAGCCTGAATATCAGGCGAGCATATTCAACAAATTCTCCCGCGAGACAGACACCAGGATCAGCAAAGTGCGCGGAAGCGGTCTGGGGCTCGCCATAGTAAAGGAGCTTGTGGACTTAATGCAGGGTACCATCACAGTACAGAGCAATCCGGGTGGTGGAACTATCATCGAGGTAAGCATCGACGTCCCTTATATCATAAAGGATGATCTGTGGTCTGGACAATCCGGTGATAGCAGCGACGCAGAATCCCTGTGTGTAGGAATGCACCTTCTGGTGGCAGAGGATAACGAACTCAACTATGAGGTCGTGTCTGAACTTCTGGGTATGAATGGTATTTCCTGTGAGCGCGCTGAGGACGGCTCCGTGTGCGTTGACATGTTCTCCACATCTGCTGCCGGAACCTACGACGGTATCCTTATGGATCTTCAGATGCCTGTGATGGATGGAATCTCGGCGTCCTACGCCATAAGAAAGCTCGAGCATCCGGATGCACAGAACATTCCTATCATCGCCATCACCGCCAACACATTTGCTAAAGATCTCGAAAGATGCCGTCTGGCGGGCATGAACGAACACCTGTCAAAGCCGCTGAACATAAGGCAGCTTATAAGCATCCTCTCAAAATTCAAGAAATAAAAAAGTCAAGAAATAAAAAAGTCCCTGTATGATATTTCAATCATACAGGGGCTTTGCCGTTATTACTTATTCATGATCGCATCTATAGACTTAATGCATGCACTCCTGAGGCCTGACTCCTCGAGGGATGCAACACCGCAGATGGTTGTTCCCGCAGGGGAACATACATTGTCCTTCAACACGCCGGGATGCTCCCCTGTCTCTAGCTGAAGTTTTGCTGAACCAAGTATCATCTGTGATATGAGTCTGTACGCAGTCTGTCTAGGCACACCATACTTAACCGCTGCATCCGCATATCCCTCTATGAACAGATCCACAAATGCAGGACCACAGCCGGTTACTGCGCCTCCTATTCCCATGAGATTCGATGGAAGCTCCTCCACAATTCCCACAGCCGCGAACAGCTCTTTGATCTGTGTCCTTTCTTCCTCCTCAAGGGAATTCTGTGCTTCAAAGAGCATAACTCCCTCATATACCATTGCCGGAGTATTCGGCATCACAAACTGCACTCTCACCGAACTGTCAAAATACTCACTGTACTTCTTAAAATCCCAGCCAGCTGCCACCGACACAAGAGCCTTGCCGTGAAGTCTCTCTCCTATCTCAACGAGAACGTCATTGATCTGATAAGGCTTGCATGCCATGATGACCGTATCCACGGCATCCACCAGCTCTGCAAGTGTCTTACACGGGGTAAATCCATACTTCTCTGAGTTCTTCACCAGCTTGTCATAGTGTGGTGCATATGCATATACACTCTCAGCCGCTATCTTCCCTGAATTCACAAATCCTGCACAGAGTGCCTGTGCCATATTACCCATGCCTATGAAACCTAACCTCTCCATGATACATTCTCCTTCTTTCAAGCCTTTATATATTTTGTCTTTTATATCTGTCTTACTCAGCCATCCGGCGAAGCTTCTTTGCACGCTTCTCCTGATAGAGAAGTCTGTCGACAGTTGCAAGCGCCTGGAACACGTCCACATCCTTGTCATTATCTATGGTGCAGAACATGAACAATCCTCTGGTACCTTCAGAAGCAGTCTCCATATATCTGTTGACCATCTCCGGGCATCTGTCTGCAAATTCTCCGATTATGCCCTAGTGCAGCAGACTGCTTATAGTAGCCGCCACATCTTTATCTCCTATGAGAGATATGTTATTTATACAGATAAAATCATTGACCTTTTTGCTCTTCACAAAGTCAAGGATGTTTACCTGTGAATATCTGTAATCTATGATATATATTTTGGAGTAGTGATCCACAAGAAATGGAATAAATGCATTTCCGTAGGACTCCTTCATTACTACACACGATGAACCGTCTGTCACATTCGGGTTCTCTATCACTGCCATCGGCGTGTCACCGCCCACAAATGTAGAATACATGGTTCCCTTATCCCATCCATTCACATCCATTATGACATTCCACTTCTGCTCCGAGCCATCCTCGTTCCAGTAGGTCATGTCATTTGTTCCTATCGGTTCGTAGGCGTATATAGTATCAGGATTATTCTTCATGTCAGAGTTCTGCAGGGTGCTGTAGAAGCTTCCGAGGAATCCCTTGAAGGTATCCGTCTTCCTCTTGTCACGTGGAATGGCCGTTATGCCCTTCGTCTTGCAGAAATCCTCATACGCATAGTACGCGCCATCCGCGGTCCAGTGGTGATCTGTCCTGAAGAATATATATTCATCCTTATGCGCCTTTAACGTGTCAAATATATCGACCGTCTTCACGCCATTCATCATGCCATAGTAATACTCTATCGCCTGTTTCTGATCGGAACCGCCAAGCTTATCCAGCTCGTCATCCGATAGCAGGACACCTGAATTGTTCGGCACAAGAATATCGTACACATTTGTCTGGCCCGAGAGCTGTGCCGCTGCATTGTTGATAGCATCTATATATTCTGTTGCGGAGTCCTGAACGAAATAGTACAGGCTGTACGCAGAACCATCCTTCACATACAGGTTGTCCTGAAGCTGCTTCTGGAACGCCTTGTCCATAGCCTTTGAATCTGGTGGATCGACCGTCTGGACCGAACCGCTCTCAGTTGTCGCATCCTGCTTGTTCTTCGATGTCAGACTCGCAGGAAGTCCTATCTCAGGATCCTCTGTCGTAACCTCCGTGGTACTCTCAGTTGTCGCCTTGCCTGCATCATCAGGAGTGGCGGTCACCGCACTCTTGTCCACATCAGGTATCTCATCGCCCTTGGCATTTCCTCCAACCACCTGCGTTCCGAGCTGTATTCCGTACAGCTTCTTAAGGCTCTGGTCAGCCGACACAAGCTTATCCCTCATAGGGTATGTGTCAGAATACCACAGTGACACGTCCTCGAAGTATGATCCGTCGAGGAATGACGTTATAGTGAATGACGGAAACTTTGCAAGCATCCTCTTCTCCACCGTGGATTTCTTAGGTCTGACAAAAAACAGCAGACCAATAAATGCTCCTATCGCCATGACTGCGGCAAATATAAGAACACCCAGAGTTCTGAATTTCTTTAATTGTTGTCTCTGACTTCTGGTATATCTTCTCTTCATAAAAATCACCCATTAAAACTGGAAATACAGGAAAGGATTATAGCTTGCACCCACAAGCGCCAGCACTGAGATCACGAGCATAAGTACCGGTGTTATCATCTCAGTTACATTGAACACGTTGAATACAAGTGGGTTGACCTTTCCAACTTCTATAGCCCATTTTCTGAGTCTCTTGCCCAGATCCGTACACGCAATACATGCAAATATCAGGAAGAATATGTTCTTCACAAATATTGTTCCAAGTGCCATATTTGCAAATCCCGATGTTCCTATTCCAAACATTCCCGCAAGCACTGTTCCAAGCTCACGAAGGCTCTCAAATCTGAATATGGTCCATCCGAACAGGATAACGAGCAGCGTATATATTCGGGATGCCACAGGGCCGAGTCTTCCGCCCAGATAAAACTTCTCCAGAAGGAGAAAGCCCAGATAATAAATTCCCCAGAATATATAATTCCAGCTTGCTCCGTGCCACATTCCCGTGAGGAACCACACGATAGCCATGTTGCGGATGTACTTCGCTGTGCTGCATCTGTTGCCGCCAAGCGGTATATATACGTAATCCCTGAAGAATGAGCTGAGTGATATATGCCATCTCCTCCAGAAATTATTTACCGATGTAGCCATATATGGGTAGTTAAAGTTCTCATCATAGTGGAAACCTACCATCCTTCCCATTCCGATGGCCATGTCTGAGTATGCTGAGAAATCAAGGTATATCTGAAGCATATACGCTATCATTCCAATCCACATTCCAAGTGTCGTCTGAGCCTTGAGGCTCGCTACTCCCGCCGGGAGCAGGGTGTCGGCTATGCTGGCACAGGAATTGGCCAGTATCGCCTTCTTTGCCAGTCCGACTGAAAATCTTCTCAGTCCCATGTATATGTCGTTCGCTGTTATCTCCCTGTTGTCTATCTGATCAGCAACGGTCTCATATCTGACGATAGGTCCCGCTATGCACTGATGGAACAGACTTGAATACAGAAGGAGCTTCCAGTATTCTCTCTGTGGTCTGACTTCATTCCTGTACACATCCACCACATATGATATGAGCTGGAATGTATAGAAAGAGATTCCTATTGGGAGAGCTATTCCAGGCACGGTCTTCGGCACGCCGAACACTGCCTTTATGTTACCGAGGAAAAATCCCAGATACTTGAATATCGCAAGACAGCCAAGCATTATCACAAGGTCACACACAAGATAAAACTTCTCAGATCTCTTAGTATATCCGGCACGTGCCTCATCTATGCGAATGGCAAACAGCCAGCTCACCAGAGTCTCTCCCGCCAGGAGCAGAAGATATCTCGGGCCTCCCCAGGCATAGAACACCAGTGAAAATATCAGCAATACATTATTGCGTTTCTCAGGGCTCACCGCAAAATATGCTATCAGGTTTGCAGTGAGAAAAACAAACAAAAATATTAAACTCGAAAAAACCATAAATATTCTCCCATCATGTCAATCGGCTGTATTATACTTCACAACAGTCAACAACACAATATTAATAATGATTAACTGTACGCTTCGGAATAGGCGCCTACAGATCGGCCATCTGCACTTCCCTGTTCTTTGATATTCCGTTCACCATGAAGCTCACTCTGCCGTTACCGATCACGATATTTTTCTCCTCTGCACCTATATCAGTTCCCACACTGTTGATCACCTGTGTGTTGATATCCGAGTTGGAGAATTCCAGTCTGGCGGTGTGGGTGCTGTTACCCATGGCGTAGGCATCCTTGCCCTGTGCCACCACCTTGACGTAAGCGTACTGTATGCTGACGTCCGTATCGCCCTCACGGCAGCCTATACCATAACATTCATTTGCCCTGATGTTCATGGTAATATTGATATTCTTCATGGCAACCCTGCAGGACTTTCCATTCATGGTTCCTATGACTGCTGTAGAGATGGATGCCCCGGATATCTTGCCGGATATATTGTCAATAGCTATATCCGCGCTTCCGTTATATGAGCCTATGGATACACTTCTGGCGATTCCATTGTATATCTCCATGTCGCAGTTCTCTATGTGAAGAGTGCAGTCGCTGTCCATACAGCCTATCATCACACCCTCCTGACCTCTCTGATCTATCTCGTATCGTCCGTGTCCAATATATATATTACCGCCAAGGCCGGATCCTATTCCAATGCCCCTCATTCCGGTGGCCGTTATGGACAGCGTTCCATCCTGATTGAAATACAAATCTCCGTGTCTCGACGCAAAATCGTTTCCTATTCCAAAGTATCTGCCACCCGCAAGTGTGATCCTCAGATCTCCATCTCCGGCAAGCTCGAGCTTTGACGACTCGGCTACCTGTATACCGCCTGTGCGCAGCTCATTGTCCCCGGTGAGGACTATCCTGACATCGCAGTTGTCTTCTATCTTTATACAAGGTATGCCCTTCTCTCCTCCAAGGCTTATGCTGTCCACCCTGAGCTCGCCTCTGAAGCCGTCTCCTATGGTTATCAGCATGTTGGACTTGAAGCCCGGTGTACCTGTCATGTTGACGTACCTGTACTGGTCATCTATCTTCTTGAAATCAAGCGCCGTATATTTGTTAAATGCAAGCTGAACCATCGATATCTCGTCTTCATCGGTTATGACATAGGTCTTCTTGCCATACTTTGTGATCTCGTTCTGATTGTACTGGACTATCTCGTTTATGATCCTCTTATCTATCTCGGCAATCGCCTCCGGTGAAGGCTTCGCCGTGTAGTAACCCTGAATGAGATCTGCGCCAAGTCTGATGACCTCCTTGAGTTCAACATCCAGCTCAACGCCCTCCGCCAGAGTGACGATATCATTGTCATGCGCAAATTCTATAATATCCTTAACAAAATGCTGCTTCTGCGGATCCTCATGTATATTTGTCATGAGCATCCTGTCTATCTTCACGTAACGCGGCATATATCTGAGAAGATTGTTGACATTTGAATAACCTGAGCCATAGTCATCTATGGCGGTCTCTATGTTCATCCTGCCGTACTTGTCCTTTATCTGATCCAGTAGCTGGTCGCTCATCTCAGCCTCCTCGGTGAATTCCACGACCACCTGTCCACCAAATTCCCTGAGTTTGCTCTCTATGACAGCGGTGTCCTCCTCCGACAGCCTGCAGCCCGGTATACTGTTAAAGAATATCTTTCTGCCCTCAAGTTCCTCTCGCTTGTCCTCAACGAGTCTCAACACATTGATAAATGTGGCTCTCTCCACATCGCTCAGACGTCCAAGTCTCTCAGCACTCTGTATTATGTCGAGAGGAGACATGTACTGCTCTCCTGCCGATCTCATGAGCACCTCATAGGCATAGATCTGACCTGTGCGGGCATTAACTATAGGCTGGAAATAATATGTGAGCAGATTCCTGTCAAGAATCTCCGTGGCAAGCTTGTCCTTCTCTATATCCTCCTGTGACAGCTCTGCATTTCTCGTGCTCTCAATGTACGCCTTCATCTTGGCATTGTTCTTGTTGCTTATAAGTGCGTTCACATAGTTGTCCAGAGCCTCCGCATTCGCAACCATCTGTCTGTCCACCGCATAGCATATCTCCATGACAAAATTGTCGCCATTTGTCCTGTTAAACTCCCTGGTACGGCTCTCCACACTCTTAACTATGGCGTCTGCGTGATCATCCGCATCTCCCATCACCTGATATGCCACGATGAACTCATCGTTACACATTCTCATACATACGTCTGATTTCTCAAGGGATGCCGAGATCATTCTGGCAAGTGCCTGTATGGCCTCGTCCCCGACCTTTCTGCCGAGACTTGCATTTATCTGTCCCAGTCCCTTTATATCTATAGCCAGCAGCTCAATGCTCCTGCCATGTGCAACGGCATCGTTACACATATCCCTGCACCTCGCCATAAATCCGTTATAATTGTACACTCCGGTCAGATCATCACGGATCTGCGATGCATTGACCTTGTCCAGAAGCTTCTGAAGACTCGCCTGTCTGTAGAACGCCTCCATGCCCTGCATGATCTGCTTGATCCATGTGCTATATGAAATATCGTACGCCCTGCACTCGCTTCCATAGCTCACAACCGCATATCCAAAACATCTGTCGTCGAAATTGAGTGGAGTGAATATGTAAGCCTCAGGTCTGTCCCTGTCTGCATCCAGCTCAGGTATCAGTCTGGACACGTCAAAACAGTCATCGAAATCTATCGCACCGTCTCCATCACCGCAGCTTCTGATGACCCTGTATATATTCTTCGTGTATCCGACTCTCAGTGCATTTAACCCCATCATGACCTCAGGAAACTTCCAATATTCATTCAGGCAGAGACTGAAACTGCTCATGTTGCCATCCGTGTGGGCATACTGGAATATGGTATTGTAGAATTCCCTGTAATCTCTCTGGGATAACAGATCCTCCATCATATGGTTATAGTATGAACCATAGCTTCCCGGCTGAGCATTCATATCCCATGCCGTCACGTCTCTCTTTCCCGGCTTCTCCGTACACTGCTCACATCCACAGCTTTTTCCCCAGTGTATAGACGCACTGCTCCTATAGTTCTCCAGAGATCTTCCGTTTATCTCTGCGTCTATCCATTTTGCGGCGTACTCGCCGTCAACCTTTGCAGGTATATCAACCGATGTCAGCGGTATGACTCTGTCATCGTTCGTCTCCGCAGCGTCATATCCCGTTATCGCTATATCCTCAGGGACCCTCACGCCTCTCTGTTCCAGCTCAGCCGCCAGCCCCAGTGCCATGTGATCACTGGCACACACCACAGCCTGTGGAAGTCTGTCTCTGTTCTCTGTTATCTCCATTGCGGTCTGGCGTCCTGAGTCAAACCAGTTATTGCCATAGTAGACCGACGATTCATCCACATCGATACCATGACTCTTCATGCTGTCAAAGAATCCCTGCTTCTTCAGCTCGGAATTGGCATTATTCTCCCAGCCATCAAGCAGCACTATATCACGGTATCCGTGCTCTTCTATGAGATGATCCGTAAGCCCGCATATATTCTTTCTGTGATCAATATTTATGGATTTATATCCTTCTATCTCGTCGCCGACTATCAGTACCGGGCCATCAAACTCATGCTCCACACGCCACCGGAGTCCCTCCTCTGTTCCCGGCGTCCTGATCCTGTCAGTACATATGACCACCGCATCATATTTGTCAAATTCTATCAGGTTGAATATGTTGGCGTCCCCCACTTCTCTGCTAGCTGTATCCTGATACTTCAGATACATTGAGAACACGCACACATCATAATCAAGCTGAAATGCCTTCTCAAAAAACCCCGAGAGGAATCTACCCTGGGTGTACTCATCAGCCTGGGCTGTCAGTACCGCAATCCTCTTCCTTGTCATAACATATACACCCTTTACCCTTTTAATTTTTACCCCCTGGGCACCGTATCCACCAAATAACATGCCCATAATTAGTATAATTCTATCACGTTCTGTCGAAAGTGTATATCTTTTTTATTTTGCCGTATCACCCATGCTTCCGGCACGCAAAAAGGACGCATATACGGAAAATCTGTATTCCGGTATGCGTCCCTTTGTATGGCTTTATAATATGCTCTATCTTACGATTAGAACTCTGCCTCAACACACTCAAGTGCTGCTGCGATTACCTTGTCCATATCATAATACTTGTACTGTCCAAGTCTTCCGCCGAATATTACATCCTTGCGTGTCTCTGCAAGCTCCCTGTACTTCTCGTAAAGCGCATTGTTCTTGTCGTTGTTTACAGGGTAGTATGGCTCTACGCCCGGCTTCCACTCTGCTGAATACTCACGGCTGATAACTGTCTTTGGCTGCTTTCCAAACTCAAAGTGCTTGTGCTCGATTATTCTTGTGTATGGAACATCTCTGTGTGTGTAGTTCACAACAGCATTTCCCTGGTAGTTCTCCTCATCGAGTACCTCTGTCTCGAATCTTACTGAACGGTACTCAAGTGGTCCGTACTGGAATCCGAAGAACTCATCGATCATACCTGTGTATACAGTCTTGTCTGCGATGTCAGGATTCTCCTTGATAAAATCGAAGTAATCTGTGTCAGTCTTGACCTCAGCGCCCTCAAGCATCTTCTCAATGATCTGTGTGTATCCGCCCATTGGGATTCCCTGGAAACGGTCATTGAAGTAGTTGTTGTCGTATATGAATCTCAGAGGCAGTCTCTTGATAATGAATGCAGGAAGCTCTGTACATGGTCTTCCCCACTGCTTCTCTGTGTATCCCTTGACAAGCTTCTCATACACATCTGTACCGGCAAGCTTGAGTGCCTGCTCCTCAAGGTTCTTTGGCTCTCCAATGTTCAGATCTGCGATCTGCTTCTCAATGATTGCCTTTGCCTCTGAAGGCTTCTTGATTCCCCACATCTTGCTGAATGTGTTCATGTTGAATGGAAGGTTGTACAGCTCATCCTTGTACGAAGCTACAGGTGAGTTAATGTAGTTGTTGAACTCTGCAAACTGGTTTACATACTCCCAGATCTTCTTGTCAGATGTGTGGAATATATGTGCGCCATACTTGTGAACGTTTATACCCTCCACCTGCTCTGTGTAAATGTTGCCGGCAATATGTGGACGCTTGTCTATAACCAGACAGCTCTTGCCTCTCTTGCCTGCCTCGTATGCAAATACTGCGCCGAATAATCCGGCTCCTACTATGAGGTAATCATACTTTGCCATGTTACTTAATCCTCCTTATCTTCCGCCAATCTCTTATCTATAATTGGATATGCTCTATAACCCTCAAACTCCTTAGGTCTGAACAATACTTCCTTAAGCCATGCAAGGGATCTCTCCCTCTCTGACATAAGTATCTTATTAACATTGTCGTAATCCACAGGCTTCAACAGCTCATCATTTCCAAGAATGTCTGCCGCATCCTGAACGTAATGATCTCTCACCTGGAATACATCCACGAGGGATTCAAATCTTGTCATTCCTCTTGCACTGTTTGCAAGTCCGATAAAGTTTGTCTCAAATACAAGTGAGAAGCTTATTCCGTGGCATGAATCAGTGAGAACGAAATCTGCATTTCTGAAATAGTTCAGCCAGTCCTCGACTGTTATGTCGTCGACGATCTTGTCGTCCATATCCATGATCTGACGGTTCTTCACCGGGTCCTTTGGACGTCCGTCCAGAAGAACAACTACCTCAAGGCCGAGCTTCTCTGAAACCTCAACCACTGCGGCTCTCTTCTCCGGAGTTGGATCAAGTATATATGCAAGCATATATTTGCCATCGTGCTTCTTCTTTGCCTTGTCTGCCAGTGAATCGAATACCTTTCTGTCTGCAACAAATACAGGATCGAGAACTCTCACCGCATCTATTCCATACACATCCTTACAGATCTCAACTCCACTGGTCTCTCTGATGGATATTCCATCAAACTGTCTCATGTATTCAGATATCGTCTCCCTGTCCTGTACATTACAGAAATCCCTGTCATGTCCAAATGATGCAGAGAATGCGATCTTCTTCTTATCCGGCTCAACAAAATCGAAATAGAATGAGAAGCCGAAGCCTCTGCTTATACCTCTGTTCCACACCTGATCTGATCCCATGATGAATGTATCGACCTTGGAATTGAGCTCCCTCATATCCTTCAGTGTGTATCTCTTGCTCTCATGGTAATGTGCCTTTGCAAATCTTCTCGCATGGGTGTCAGGCTTGCCGGCTCCGGTCTTGGCTGCAGGCATGTCTATCATGAGCACTGACAGACCAAATGATCTGATGATCTCGTGAAGTGCGTAATAGGTAGCAACACTTCCGTAGTTTGCACCGAACCACACGCCATATATACCTACATCGTACTTGTCCTTTATGGCATAATCGTATGCCTTCTCCATGGATGAGCCATTCTTTATCTGCTCAAAATATCTCTGTCTGGCAGGATGATTCTTGAAGCAGTGGTCAAATGGCTGTCCTGTCTTGAGTACATCATCACAAGGTATCTCCTTGTTCAGGAGCAGCTTGTCTGCTATGGCAGCATATATCTTCTCACCCTGTGGACTGTTGACTGACACAATGGATGTTCCCTTGCCGTCAGTGTAATCTCTGTTGTACTTCTGGATTCCCCAGAAATCTGCAAGTGTTATATCACCTGTTCTCGGAAGCTTCGCATATGCGCAGTGTCCACAGAACTTTCTCGTCGATATACAAGGAAGGAATGCTCTGTAATATGGATCCTGTGTCCTTGTTCTGTGATAAACTGTTCCGTCAGTGTACTTTACAGTCATCTCTGTAGACCAGCCGAAGTAGTCCTTGTCTCTGAATCCAACATCAGCAACCTTGCCCTGATCCTTGCCGTGGTATTTGTTCAGATAATCATCGAACAGCTTTGGCGATGGGCCGCCGTGGCACATCAGATCTATTGTGTAGAGATTTGATATATCCACATTCTTGAGTGTTGCGTAAAGTCCTGCGACCTGACATCCGCATCCGCAGAATACTACCACTCTGCCTTCCTTGAGTATCTTCTTAACGTCCGCATACACCTTCGATGCATCAGCCTGAACATACTTGGATTTTCTGAGCTTGTCCAGATCATCCGGGCTCTCTATGATAAAGTGTTCAACCTTGAAATCGTCTGTGTATCCTGCTCCGCATACAGCTCCCCCCTGCTCAAATGCATACTCAGCCAGCAGTGTGAATATTCCACCTGACGAACTCTTTGCCCTTATCTCATCGTCTGCATATGCCGCATAACATGCAGGCTCGACAGTGTTCTTATACTCAAGATTTATAGATGGACAGATCTTTCTGCACAGACCGCAGTTTGTACATTTGCTGCGATCCACTACAGGAGCAAGAAATCCCTCTGAATCATACTTCATGCTTATAGCATTTACCGGACATACACTGTAGCACGCGCCGCAGCCACAGCAGTAATCAGGATGTATGCATCCGACTGTCTTGTCGCTGTCGCGTCTCACCGCTTTCTTTCTCCACTCTACTCGCTCTTCTTCTCTCTGTCTGGCACTCTCCTGCTTCTCAAACACTTTGATCTCAGGCTCTGCTTTTTCCTTCGTGGTGAATACCTTATTCATCCTGATCTCAGCAGGCTCGACCTTTACAACAGGCTTTTTGCCGTCTCTGAGAGCGTAATCACCGCTCATCGCCCTCTGCGCCGCATTTACTCGCTGGGACGCCTTGAGCTTATCCTTTGGCTTCGAACCGTTCTTCTCTGAGGTGTAATCTCCCCCCAGTGCTCTTCCCGCAGCCGCCAAACGGTTTTTTATACCTTTAATAGTAGCCATACCCTAAAGATACTCCTTCCATATCACTTTATATATGCAGATATTCCTTCCAGAACTTAGTTGTCTTCATCTCGTCAAATGCATTTCTGTAAGCCTGCTCAACTTCCACATGTGTCTTCTTGTATTTAGCCAATACTTTTCTATATCTCTTTATAAGCGCAAAACAACGCTTTCTGTTGATTGTTCTTCTGACTCCTGTTCCACCGTTCTTGTTCACGGCAACGAGAGTCTTCTTCATGTAATTCTTTCCCGGAACAAAGAACCAGTCGTACGCGATGATATACGGTGTTCTTCTGAGCATGAAGTTTGGAAGAAGATGTCCGTTTATCGTGAGCACATACATTGCCTTGCGGAACAGATTAAGACTCTCATACTTGTATGGATCTGTAGGAAGATCCCCTGCATAGCCAAGCTCTGCCAGCGGCACAAGCTTCTCGTTCTTAGCATTGTGCTCCTTGAGGCTCTGCTCTCCGTCAAGATGCATGATATACTCTGGTCCCTTGAGGTAATCCTCAATGGAATCTATGAGCAACTCAGCATTGTTGTATGCAAATCTGGTTATATCCTTCCAGAACATTCCCTTTACTCTCGCAAGGAAATCCACATCCTGGCATATTCCGCTTGCCGCCTGGATAACAAAACTGTTTCTGTGAACCTGATAAAGCTCCATGGCGGCGTTGAATTTGCCTGCAAATCCCACATGCCATATACAGATACCATTAAGTGCTATAAATCCCGGCTTATTTCTCAGTGAGAACTCTACATCGTCACCTCTGACAAATACCGGAAGTGGTAAGCCTCTGTCCTCGATGTGCTCCACAGGTATACAGCAGTACCACCAGCCTGCATATGCATCATCGACATTGAAACTGTAGTTCTCATTTGCAACTATGTTCTTGAGAAGCCTCATATCCATAGCTGACTTGACCGGACCGTATGATCCGTCTGCCTTGTGGACAAATCCCACGTCCTCATACTGCTTCTGGCGTATGTCGTAATCGAACATGGCTCCACTCAGGAAGCACTTCTTGTACTCGTCTTTGAGGAGTCTGAGCAGATAATATGTTCTGAACAAACTCTCTGGCATGACCATAACGTCATCATCCATGAGGAGTACATGTGTAGGCTTCTTTGGAAGCTCCAGTGCCTCTATCATTCCACGGGTGAAACCGCCGGCTCCACCTACGTTGTTATTCATATAAACCTTGAGATCCTCACTGTCGAGCTCTGATGGATCGAGTTCTCTGTCATTGTCAATGACATGTACGAACATGTGTCCCTTGAGGTCGCTTCCATCATAGAGTACATTTGACTTGATGAGGTCTATATTACGCTTGATATATTCCTGCTTCTTGAATGTTGTTGTGACAAGAGAGATATTTACATCTCTTATTCTGTCCTCCTCGATGTCAGCAGAATAGTATCCGCTGTATATCTCTGTATCTTCCAGGGTATCCATATAGAAACCTACAAGAGCCTTATCTGTCTCTGGTATGTTCACAACCACCTCTGAAACCTCATCACTCTCAACTACCTGTGATACAAGTGGATTGTAGGTAACCGCAACGGATGCTGAATATATTGCATATACGGATATTGTAGCTTTTCCCTTCATTGTGAGGTGGAGCTTGAAGTTCTTTACCCCTGTATACTCTGACCAGCGTTTTACCTGAATGCAGTTGTAATAGCTCATGAAATTAACCTTTGTGAGCTTCTCAACAACATGACATTTCTTCTCTGAGTCGTATATAAATGGTGATTCCTCTCCCTTTCCAATGGCGCTGAATTCAGGATACTCTATCAAGTTCACATCCAGATTCATCTGCAGCATCACATTCTGCAACTTCACATTCTGTAACATTATCCAATCCTCCTGTGTTGTATATCAAACATCTTGCCTGATTTCTTGTTATTTCTTGTCCTTGCTCTGGGCCTTTGCCGGTGCAGGTGCATCCATCTCGGCCTTGAATGCATCGCATACCGTATCGGCATCTCCCACCATAACTACATTTCCATGATCCAGCCACATAGCCTTGTTACACTGCTTCTTGACAGCAGCTATGTTGTGGGATACATACAGCAGGGTCGTTCCATCCTCCAGCATGGCAGTCATCTTGGCCGCACACTTCTTCTTGAATCGCATATCACCTACAGCAAGTATCTCATCCGCAATGAGAATATCCGGCTCAACCGCCGTCGCTATGGAAAATGCAAGTCTGGTCTTCATACCTGAAGAAAAGTTCTTGACCGGAGAGTCAAGGAAATCCTGCAACTCTGAAAACTCAACTATATCGTCAAACTTCGACTCTATAAATGCCTTTGAATATCCCAGCAGAGTTCCGTTGAGAAATATATTCTCACGGGCCGTGAGCTGTGGATCGATTCCGGCTCCAAGCTCTATGAGGGCTGCCACAGTTCCCGATACCTTAACAGTACCGCTGGCAGGCTTCAATATTCTGCTGACTACCTTGAGCAGGGTGGATTTTCCGGCACCATTGGTTCCAAGGAAGCCCCACGCCTCGCCCTTCTTTATATCAAGATTGATGTCCTTTAACGCTATGAACTCCTGGAACATCAACTGTTTTGTCACAAGTCTTATAAAATACTCTTTCAGATTGTCCACCTTCAGATTGTTCTTGTTGAATCTTATGGTCACATCCTTGAGCTCTATAATGGTCTCACCCTTTGCCACAGTTGTTGTACGCTGTGCATTTGAGGTGAAAATCTTCTTATCATCAAGTTCGTTCTTTTTCTCTTCTACGTTAGCCAACTGCCACACCTCCTAAATATACAGAATGAACTTGTCCTGATTCTTCTTGAAACACAGCACTCCCAGTCCAAAGAAAAAGAATGCATAGAGGAATCCGAGACCGATAGTAGTGAGATCAGGCATCACTCCCTGATGCGCTATGCATCTAAACTGCTTGATATATACATACAGTGGGTTGAAGTAATTCACAAGTAACTTCAACCAGTCTGGCAGCATATCTATAGGATAGAATATCGCTGAACAGTACATCCACGCTGTGGTGACCGCATTCCATATATATCTTGTATCTCTGAAGAATACATGGAGCTGTGCAAGAAAAAAGCCCAATCCGCAGGCAAATATATAGGCCTGAAGGAATATGAACGGGAACAACAGCATCGTCCAGTAAAATGGTGAACGTGTGAATATGATAACGATAAGAAACGCTCCCAGTGAAAACAGGCAGTCAACAAGTGAGCTTGTGATCTTTGCCAGCGGGAACATAAACTTTGACACATACGTTTTCTTAAGCAGTGACGAATTATCTGTTATACTTCCAAGTGCCTTACCACATGCACCTATTACAAATTCGTACAGTATACGTCCTGCAAAAAGGTACACAGGGAAGTGTGGTATCGATCTGTTGAACATCTTGGAGAATACGATAACCATTACGATCATGATGAGCAATGGGTTCAGGATACTCCACACATATCCAAGAAAACTTCTTCTATACTTTAACTTTATATCTCTTGAAACAAGCTGATTTAAAAGATCTTTATAATTAAAAACTTCTAAAAAGCTTCCGCTTTTTACTTTCATTTTTCGTTAATCCTCCATAGTAAATCTATTCAAAACTCTTATTGTGCCTTACCTTGTTGTAAAGCTTTGAATTAAGCATTTTGTTGTAGCCTTCCAGACCCACATGCGCAGCATTCAGAAGCTTAAGTATCTTATAATGCTTCAATGTCATATCAACGACGTGTCTGTCTCTCTTGACTATATAACTCATAAGCTGATCTACCCGTGCAACACCTCTCTTTCTGTCGGAATCGCATAGCATGGAAGTTACCATGAAGCTCAGCAGAAGAAGATGTATCTTCTTGTCGCAGTATTCAAGAGCCCACTGCTCCGAGATGTCCTCTCTGTTCTTGAGCATCTTTACTATGACCATCTTGGTATGGTCGATTCTCTTGAACTGATTCTGCGCGGATACGCTCTGGGACACATCCCCGATCCTGTACTCGTACACGAACATATCGAGTGGCAGTATGGTTTTTGCCAAGCAGCATGGATATGTCGCATATTCGTGATCCTCGTAGAATACTTTTTCTGCAAGTCTGACTCCATTCTCACGGTAAAACTGTGTTCTATATGTTATTCCATGGAATGTGAGGCTTCTGTCAAATTTTTTCCAGTCTGACATGACCTCTTCCATAGTATATTCTCTGTCGAATTCATCAGGGAAACATCTCCAGTTCTTTATCTCCCCTGTTGTTATATTGATGGTGTGGTGACATGTCAGAACAACATCCGCACTGGCATTCTCGAGCTTTCCTATAAACTCAGGAATACTCTCTGTGAGAAACCAGTCGTCGGCGTCAAGCACCTTCATGTATCTGCCCCTGGCCTTCTCAGCTCCGGCATTTATCGCTGAGCCATGTCCTCCGTTCTCCTTATTAATAAGTGAATAGCTGTCAGGATACTTCTCAATGTACTCCTCACATATACTCTCACTGCCGTCTGTCGAGCCATCGTTTACCACTATCACGTCTATTTTGTCCATAAGCTCCGGAACAACAAGTGATCCAAGACATTTGTCAAGATATGGCTTGCTGTTGTAAGACGGAATTATCACACTTAATATTTTTTCACTCATTTCTTCTTCCCTAACCTGTTCTCATGTATTCCCTTCATAATAAGTCTGAAGGCCTTAAACCATGATATATCACTGTCAAACTGATGTCTCTTCCTTATGCTGTAATACGCTGCGTACAATACCGCCGGTACATAACCCATGATGTATCTTGTCGTATTACCTCTGTTTATGAAAAATTCTTCGTTATACCCCTTAAACCATGTTGACTTTGTCTGCGCAACATCCGCTATGACAAATGGTACATAATATATTGCAAGTCCGTTCTTCCTGCAATCCGTGAGGAATCTGAATTCCTCTTCAGCTCCGTTGCCCGAGCCCGCACCCATGTGCTCATCAAAATATACATTATTATTGACTATGCTCTCTCTCTTGAATGATATCTGCCAGGATGCCACATGCATGAGATCCAGATATCCAAGCTTCTTAGGCATGTCGCCCCAATGGGCAGGTCTGTTGCCTATGTTGAATATGATGACATCCGCCTCTGGCAGATCTCTGTACGCAGTCAGTATCCCTTCTTCGTAATTCCTGCTGAACACCTCATCGTCATCACACAGCAGACACACATCCGCCTCGGAATGCTTTATAGCATAGTTCCTGCTCTTGGTAAGACCCTTGTCATTCACCGAAAAAATTCTTGTCTTATGTCCGTTCCTGTCATATTCATTGTACCCATCATATCCACACTGGTTGACTATGATCGTGTCGGACTCTATATGGGATTTCGTTATGATATCCTCATCCTGAAGGTTCATACACGAAAGCAGTATTTCTAGTCTCATATGTCAAACACCCATTTCTATCTGATAAAGCCCTAAAAAAGGGCATAATTAACAAAGACCGCAGAAAGCGTAGTTTACTTACTTATACAACGTCTCTTTTAAAAAGTCAATACATAGAAAAGAGCACCGGCAAATCTACATCTGATTATATATAGTATTTGTCGGTGCTCTGCCGCTTTATGTTATTTATATTTTGGAATTAGTCATTATATCCATTTGGATTCATCGACTGCCACTTCCATGAATCAGCACACATCTCGTCGATTCCGTACTGAGCCTCCCAGCCAAGCTCCTTCTTGGCAAGTGAAGCGTCTGAGTAGCATGTTGCAATATCTCCAGGACGTCTCTCCTTGATCACATATGGAACGTCATGTCCACAGGCCTTGCTGAACGCCTTGATAACATCAAGGACACTGTAACCATTTCCTGTTCCAAGGTTGTATACCTTAACTCCAGGATTCTCCTTGATCTTGTTGATAGCCTTTACATGTCCAACTGCAAGGTCTACTACATGGATGTAATCTCTCACACCTGTTCCATCCGGTGTGTCGTAATCATTGCCAAATACTCCAACGCTCTGAAGCTTTCCGATTGCAACCTGTGCAACATATGGAAGAAGGTTGTTAGGAATACCCTTTGGATCCTCTCCGATAAGTCCGCTCTTATGAGCTCCGATTGGGTTGAAGTAACGGAGAAGAATTACATTCCACTCTGGATCTGCTGTGTGGAGGTCTGTGAGAATCTGCTCGATCATCCACTTTGTCCAGCCATATGGGTTCGTAGGTGTTCCCTTTGGGCACTCCTCCGTGATAGGGATAAATGCAGGATTGCCGTATACTGTAGCTGATGATGAGAAGATGATGTTCTTGCATCCGTTCTTTCTCATAACCTCGCACAGGTTGAGGGTTCCTGTGATGTTGTTCTGATAGTACTCAAGTGGCTTTACAACTGATTCACCAACTGCCTTGAGTCCTGCAAAATGTATTACACAGTCAGGCTTCTCATCTGCAAATATCTTGTCCATAGCTTCCTTGTCAAGGATATCTGCCTTGTAGAATGTGAGATCCTTTCCTGTTATCTCCTTGATTCTGTCGACTGCCTTCTCGCTGGCATTGTAAAGGTTGTCGAGAATTACTACCTCGTAGCCTGCATTAAGCAGCTCAACACATGTATGACTTCCTATATAACCTGCTCCGCCTGTTACCAAAATTTTCATAATGTTTTCCTCCTTTATGATACTGTGACTCATAACCATCTGCCAGACACCTGTGCTTTTGGGGGCACTGTTAATGTCTTGCGCAAATGTCGATCACCAGTTTATAAACATTTTTATTTTGCAATGACGTTTTCTCCAACACTATACCACTACATCCTGTTATGCACAATAAAATGTGGCATTAATAAATATTAGTTATGGAATACGTCTGTCACAGATACACATATATTATTGCATTTTTAGTGCACACTATATTACTGTGCATTCACATAATCTACGAACTTGAGAAATGCAGCCTTTCCGGCCTCATCTCTCTTGTAAACGCCTGCACACTCAAGGATCTTTGCGAATACATCGCCGATCTCATCCTGAAGTATCTTGTGTACGTTATCCGCATTTATATCGTACTTTCCAATGAAAGTCTGTACCCAGTCGTAATGCTTTGCTATATTCTCGTGGGCCTTGATGTCTCCACCTGCCACAAGAACCTCTGCAAGCTCTTCCATCTCGCCCTTGAGTCTTGCAGGAAGCACCGCAAGTCCCATAACCTCGATGAGTCCGATGTTCTCCTTCTTGATGTTGTGATACTGCTCCCATGGATGATAGAGACCAAGTGGATGCTCCTCTGTGGTGATGTTGTTACGAAGGACTAAGTCCATCTCGTACTTGCCATCTCTCATTCTTGCGATCGGAGTGATCGTGTTGTGAGGCTCTCCGTCTGTCTCCGCGAATATGTACGCATCCTCATCTGTGTAGCCTCTCCATGCGCCGAGAATCTTGTCGGCAAGCTCTATGATCTTGTCTGGATCCTCTCCGTCAAGTCTGATGACTGACATAGGCCACTTCACGATTCCTGCCTCAACATCCTCATATCCTGCAAATGTAATCTTTGTCTCAACAGGTGCCTTTGTCATGGCAAATGTATAACGTCCGCCCTGGAAGTGATCGTGTGTGAGGATAGATCCACCTACTATAGGAAGGTCTGCATTTGATCCCAGGAAGTAATGTGGGAACTGTCCAACAAATGAAAAGAGTTTCTGGAATGTAGCCTTTTCTATCTTCATAGGGATGTGCTGTCCGTTGAACACGATACAGTGCTCATTGTAGTATACATATGGAGAATACTGGAATCCCCACTTGCTGCCATTTACCTCTATAGGAATGATCCTGTGATTCTCTCTTGCTGGATGGTTGATCCTTCCCGCATATCCCTCGTTCTCCATACACAGCTGGCACTTTGGATATGATGACTGTGACATGGTCTTAGCAAGGGCAATCATCTTCGGATCCTTCTCAGGCTTTGAAAGGTTGATGGTGATGTCGATATCACCATACTCTGTAGGCTTTACCCACTTGATATCCCTTGCAACTCTGTATGTTCTTATATAATCTGTTGCTCTGCTGAGCTTATAATAGAAGTCTGTCGCCTCCTCTGGGGACTTTGCATACTTCTCTCTGAACGTCTTTATGATCTGGCTTGGCTTTGGAACCAGCGCATTCATGATCTTCGTGTCGAACAGATCTCTGAGGACAACTGAATTCTCTGCGATAAGTCCATTCTCAACTGCGTAATCCAGAATCCCCTTGAGACACTCCTCAAGTTTTTCCGGTGTATCTATAGCTGGCACCTCACCCGGCTCCTCGTAGCTGTCCTTCTTCAGCATCTCGAGGATGGTGTTGGTCGTATATATTCTATCCTCTTCCTCTATCAGCTCATTTGCAATTCCGTACTCAACGAGCTGCTTGATATTTGTATCTATCATGGTTGTAACCCTTCTTTCCTTATATCTATTTCTACACTCTCTTCTCCGCAACGAGACGGGAACACCAGCCATTAAAGTTCGCTTCCAGCGAAGGCTGGTGCTACATAATAATTTTTCTACGAAAAATTATCACATTTACTCAACTACTTTGATTCCGCCGTAAGGTCTTACCTTGAGGACGTGGCATGCGCCCTCTCCGAAGATCGACTCTATGTTCTTCTTGTACTCAGCAACAGCCGCATTCTTGACAAATGCCTGGATGGTTCCGGCAAATCCGCCGCCGTGTACTCTGCACACACCATCCTCGCCGATGAACTTCTCTGAGAATCCAAGTGCTATTGATACGTTCTGTGTGAGTGGATCCTTTGCGCTGTATATATTCTGAAGAAGCTTGAATGATGAATCTCCGCTTCTCTTTATAACATCGAGGAAATGGTCAAATTCCTGATTCTCAAGTGCTGCAACACCCTCTGCAACTCTGTCCTGCTCTGTGTAGAAGTGGAGTGCGCGAAGGACTGCTCTGTCATTCACCTTGCCGCTTGCTCTCATCTCGCCAACCTTACTGATGAAGTCCTCCTCTGAAACTCTGCTGAGGAGCTCCTCTCCGAAGTAATTTGCTACCTGCTTCATCTCTACAGGGATCGCTGCATAGTCGTCTGTGAGATCTGCATGTGAACCCTTTGTGTCAACGATACACAGGCTGTACTGATGAGCCTCAAAGTCAACCGGAACCTGCTTGATGACAGGATTTGCCTTGTCAAAGAAATCGATATATATAAGTCCTCCGACTGCACATGCCATCTGATCCATAAGTCCGCATGGCTTGCCGAAGTATACGTTCTCTGCGTACTGTCCTATCTTTGCAACATCAACTGATGAAACCTTCATGTCATTGTAGAGGCCTGAAAGGATAGTTCCTATAAGACTCTCAAATGCTGCTGATGATGACATTCCAGCTCCCATGAGCACATCGCTTGTCACAAATGCTGTGAAACCGCCTACCTTGAATCCGTAGTCTCTGATCCCTGCAACAACGCCCTTGATAAGCGCTGTTGTTGTTCCCTCAAGTGCAGGATCCTGCTCGATATCATTTACATTGATAACTTCCTTTGGCATATCGTCTGACACAAGCTCGATCACGCCGTCCTCTCTAGGTGCCACAATTGCTATGGCATCAAGGTTGATCGATGTAGCAAGTACATGTCCGTTCTGATGGTCTGTATGGTTTCCACACACCTCGCTTCTTCCGGGAGCGCTGTAGATAGCAACCTCCTGATCTCCGAATAACTCTGTAAATTTATCAAGAGCTTTTACATATCTTTCCCTGTTGTATGGGATCATATCCTTGTCGAGATAGATCTGTGCAAGCTTCTCGTCAAACTCTCCACCTGCGATAATTCCCTTTAATTCTGCGATTTTCTTCATTGTCTGTAACTCCACCTTTCTCCATCTTTTTATATTTTTTCTTAATGTCCGTTATTTTGTTGTCCATATTGCGCACATTTTCTGCGCTACGCCGTTGCGCTTCTTGCTTTGTGAATATAATTCTATAACAATATACAGATTTTGAACATGGCATAGCGTTGCAAATATATGTCCATTTGTTAGATTGTTTTTTCTGGCGGAACATATTATTGTATGGATAATCCGGTTGAATGTATGTTATACTCTTATATATTATAATGAGAGAACGAGTTCATATGCCTTCATTACAGAAACGTTCAGATCTTATAAATTTAGAACAGTACGAGAATCTGTATATGGACTTTGCCAAAATCTCCTGAAGATTATCAGATCAATTTATGAAGTTACTTTATTAAGAAAATGCGGAGTTTGTAAAATGGAAAATAAGATCGTAATGGAATTCCCTCAGGAAAATGACACAGACCTCTACCTGAATGTGTTCGGACACTCAATAACCGAACCGCTGCACAAGGCAGGCCCTGCGGTCAAAACATTCTACCTTATACATTTTGTACTTGAGGGGGAGGGCGACTTCTATGTAGGGAACGCACACTATCATCTGAAAAAAGGTCAGGGATTTCTGATTGAGCCGGACACCCCTGCCACATATATATCAGACGAACACCATCCATGGAGGTATGTCTGGTTCGGATTCTCTGGCAGATGTGCCCAGGACACGCTGAGCAGTATTGGTCTGACACAGAACCAGCCTATATTCACCTGCGAGGATGGCGACAAACTGAAAAAGTACGTATTTGATATGCTTGCTCACAACACCTCGGATCACGCAGATCACTTCAGGCTCATGGGCATGCTCTACCTCGCTCTGTCTGTCATCGCAAATGCACAGAAAGACAAGCTGGAGACTCCATCCGGAAACGCATATGTGAACCATGCCATATCATATATCCAGAACCACTACAGTATGCCAATGAAGGTGGAGGAGCTGTCGGATTACGTTGGAATCAACAGAAGCTATTTCTCCGACCTGTTCAAGCAGTACACCGGAATGAGCCCAGTGAAGTATCTGCAAAATTTTCGCATAACAAAAGCCCAGCATATGCTTACCATATCTGAGCTTTCTATAGAAAGTATTGCATTTTCATGCGGCTACCAGTCCGCCGAGGCTTTCCACAAGATCTTCCGCAAGACCACCGGAATGTCGCCTAATGCCTACCGGCAGGAGAAACGCCAGAGAACCATCTCCAGCCAGGAGACCATGAACAACAACCGGCCGGATTATATTGATACAGATGATGATTTTTAAAATTATCTCCAGTGGCAAAGGCACCAGACATTATTACTGTATGCTAACCAAAAGTAAATCAATGCCATCAGCATATTCTTCTAAAAATCAGCAGGCGTCTGTGTGCAAAATTCTCCAATATGGTGAGCCTGTGATCGTCATCTGTGATATTCCAGAATATAAGTGCTGACACATATTACAAATTCCTACTTTCTTTTCCACCTAATTATCATCATAATAATAGATGCACATACGCACAATCCCCCTACAGCAAATGCCCCAACAGCTATTTCCTGCCACATTTGTGCATTATACAATTCTACCCCCGTAACTATTATGCAAATACCTAATAATGCCATCGCCGTAATCACCAAAGGCATCTTTTTAGTCGCTATACCAACTATTGATACAAGGACTGCCACAACTCCGATGGCAGCCACAACAATTGCCATATTCATATTTTCTTCTCCTCTACTTCTTTTTTGACGGAACCTTTATCGATGTTTGACACGCGACATAGCTCGCACCAGTATTTTTCATTGCTATGTATCTTGTTGTGGTACTCCAGCCATCGTGGACCACCAAAAACGTATACACCTTTCCCGTTCTCATATTCTTATATTCCTTATAACCTACCACTGCAACAGTATGATTATAATAGTATCCATTTGCAATAGAAAACATACACGGATTTCCACTGTCAATTTGTTTCTTCAAAGTTGAATATGTCCACATATAGTTACTGTTTCCAGTGCCTGAAGAATAACCAAATCCCTTTTGCCACGTCCTTTTCACCAAGTTATTATTTTTATTAACTGGCAATCCCCTTTTCTTTGTATAGCCAACATCTATCGCGCACTTTTTTACTATATCATACATCTTGTTATTATCTTTTGGTATTTTATTATATCCCTGTGTTCTATAATATTTTAATATATTATAAAATGCTGTCAACGTACAATTATTATTTCCTCCTAAAGAATTACATTTTGTATTTCCAATGCCCGGCAATATTTTCGAGCTTTTTAGGCTATAAACATCTGTCTTTTTACCAACATTCTTTTTCAAATAACTTACAGGATTTTCTATCGCCGAATTAACTTTCGGATTGTTCTTACCTCCAACAAATTTATTAGCATTTAATATTTTATCGATTTCTTTTTGACTTTTCCCAATTAAAATATTATTATCTGTATTAATTTTGTTTGATGTTCGTCCATTATATTTATTTTTTCCCTCTTTTCCATATGCCTGCTGTGAACTTTCTACAGGCACTTCCGCCCCATAAACTTTAATCACTGTAATTTTTTAAAAATTAACGGAGCATATAATAGCCAACATTACCAGAATTAGTCTTATTTTTTTCATTGTGTTTTATCCCCCTCTTTAATTATATATAAGTTCAGATCAACCTAGTTTGTAATTCAATAATGTAGTATATCTATATTGATGTCAACAAATTATTTTGCTAATATGTTCAGTTACAACGACATCTCTATATGCCAATGAAGGTGGAGGAGCTGTCTGACTACGTTGGAATCAACAGAAGCTATTTCTCTGACCTGTTCAAGCAGTACACCGGGATGAGTCCTGTGAAATACCTGCAGAATTTCCGCATAACAAAAGCCCAGCATATGCTTACCATATCTGAGCTTTCTATAGAAAGTATTGCATTTTCATGCGGCTACCAGTCCGCCGAGGCTTTCCACAAGATTTTCCGCAAGACCACCGGCATGTCGCCTAATGCCTACCGGCAGGAAAAACGCCAGAGAACCATCTCCAGCCAGGAAACCATGAACAATAACCGGCCGGATTATATCGAGACGGACGACGAGCTGTGATCTTTACAAGGCCACAGCTCGCTTATCATTTTGACATATTCTATTTATCATAAGCACAATATAAACGCAATTACATGAATCACCAGATCATTGTCGGATGCCACATTATCAGCAATAACAAACACAAACCAAATCTCCTTTGAATCAAACGCATTTATATTTTAAAAAGTGTTAGCAGTAGAATACTTACCATTTCCATACCTTGACTATAGTTCAAGAGATTACATATGTAATCTCTCTTTCTACCATTAACACTATGTTCTGATTTAGGTTAAACTCAATCTTTGTCATTTGCTTCACGATATTATAATCTTTACTAATTTATCTTATAAAGTTCGTCTGGTTGCCTCTCTCCGTGTCAGGGAGTGCAACACCTGCTGCCTTGCCGGCTTCAAAGCATTTGAGCATCCATGCAAGGTTCTTAGCAAGATTCCTCATGGTCTGCATACCCTCCGCATCCAGCTCAGCCTCTCCAGGCACGCGTCCGTGTACAAGATTCCAGTATGTAGAGCCAGCCACCGGCATCTGTGATATTCCAAAGTATTTATTCATCACATCGAATGATGCTGATGTTCCGCCACGTCTTGCAACTGCCACAGATGCACCCGGCTTGAATGCAAATGCACGGCCGCTGCTGTAGAATACTCTGTCAAGGAATGACTGCACACGTCCGCTTGGATGAGCATAGTATACAGGTGTTCCAAATACCAGTCCGTCTGCTTCCTTTGCCTTGGCAACGAACTCATTTACCTTATCGTCATCAAACACACAGCCTTTTTCCGTACACTGTCCACAGCCTATGCAGTCTCTCAGTGGAGCTGCTCCGATCTGGAATATCTCATAGTCTATTCCCTCTTTCTTGAGCTGCTCGCCTACCTCGTAAAGTGCACGGTATGTATTGCCCTGCGGCTTCGCGCTTCCATTCAACATTAAAACCTTCATATTCAGTTCCTCCAATCATTTACACCACTATTTATATGTAACTGTCGATTACTTATCAGCAGTTCTCTTTTCTTTTATATATTTGACTAAAAATATTATCGCCAGTACAAGCAAAACGCTGACACAGAATACCATCATGCCCAGGGAATACACTGACTTTTTTATCAGCTTAGCCACCACAAATACTATAGCCAAAATTACAAATAATATTGATTTGTATAAATTGCTGCTCACGTTTTATCCCTCCATGTTAATTTCCACCGCCACACACACATGGCAGTTTCTTCTATATTATATATACACTTATTGATAAATTTTTTCCAGTTATTTGTCAATGTCTGAGCGACTTCCTATACTCCATAGGTGACATACCCTTTTCCTTCTTGAATACTCTGCTGAAGTAGAGCGGATTATCGTATCCAACTATCTTTGCTATCTCCGTCATGTTGTAGTCCGAGCTCTCGAGAAGCATCTGGGCGTTGGCTATACGCTTTGACATAATGTACTGTGTGGGCGTGGTGCCGATGCGCTGTCTAAAGTTCCGTATGAACCAGCTCACGCTCATGTTATGCTCATTTGCATAACTTTCCACCACTATCTCTTCGTTATAATGCTCTCCCAAATATGCCGCCGCACGGTCCATCTCCTCTGCCATGACCGAAAAGGTTTTTGAATCATCCTGCTCCTGCTGTCTGTGAGCTGAGATAAGCATCTGTCTGAATATGTATTCCAACATCTCCTCATAGTCATCCCGGCAGAGCTGTAGCTCCTGTATCATTTGCCTGAACAAAATTCTGTACTCCGCATGGTCTCCACCATAAAATATATTCACATCATCATCTATCCCATATCGTCTGAATATCTGCTTCACCTCTCCCCCGGTGAAATGCACCCAGAATACTTCCGTGTGTTCGTCCCCGTAATACACATACCTCTGCATCTGTCTTGGTCTGTAGATAACCATATTTCCGGGGCAGGCAATCATGTCCTTTCCGTCTATCTCAAAATGTGCTTTACCCGCCGCCACGTATATTAGCTGATAATCTTTTCGCCCTTTTGGTCTGTAGGTTGTAAACTCCTTCTGCGTATACAGCTTGTAAGTTCCGCAGCTTGTGACTATGAGCGGTCTGCTCTTGTCCACTATGTCGAGCAGTGAGTTGTGAAGATATGCTGAGTTTGTATACATGTGTGGCTCCTTTCTATATGGCAAATTACACTATTATTTCACTATTTTTACACTATTTTGAAGCGTGTGCAGGCACATCCTGTATGCTTTATACTTTTTCTTTTGTCTGTTCAGAGACTTCACCCTGCAAGCGGACTTGCAGGGTGCGGCGTATCCGCCTTATAAAACTAGAATGTGCATATTTTGTCTCATTATATGTATGGACTTTTCATGTGCCGTTATCTTATAATATATCTAACAAACGACGAATATACAACGTTTTATATATTAAATTAACCACAGGAGGTATTGTTATGATCATTCCGCGTCACTACGAAAATCTGCATATTCTGCATGAGAACACCATGCCGGATAGGAATTACTATATTCCTGCTGGGAAGGCATACAGCACATCCCTTGATGCAAGGGATCACTCGGACAGAGTACAGTTTCTGAATGGAACCTGGAAGTTCCGCTACTATGACAGCATTTATAAGCTTCAGGACGAATTCCACAGTGAGGGATATGATATATCCGGTTTCGATGATATTCCGGTTCCATCAGTATGGCAGATGCACGGATACGACTATCACCAGTACACCAATGTCAGGTATCCATTTGCATTTGACCCACCTTATGTTCCAAAGGACAACCCATGCGGAGCATATGTGACCGACTTCGACTACGATCAGAACGAGGACGCACCACTCGCGCACTTGAACTTTGAGGGTATAGATTCCTGTTTCTATGTATGGCTCAACGGCAGGTATGTTGGCTACAGCCAGGTGTCCCACTCAACCAGTGAATTTGACATAACCGAATTCATAAGAAACGGCTCCAACAGGCTCTGCGTGCTGGTTCTCAAATGGTGCGACGGAAGCTATCTTGAGGATCAGGATAAGTTCCGCATGAGCGGTATTTTCAGGGATGTATATATCCTGAAACGCTCTGAGGGTGCTGTATACGACTATTTCATAAAGACCAGCTGTGACGATATAAAGGATCCAACTAAGGCAGATGTAACCATAGACTTCACAGCATTTACAGAATATTCCTGCGTTGAAGACCGTTTTTCATCAAAACCAGAAACAGTGGTTGATAAAGGCGCTGATTCAAATTTTGATATTGAAGTTACCATTCTGGACGCCGATGGCAGCATATGTTCATCAGGCTGTGTAAAATGTGAAATTTCCGCTCAGAGCGATGCCAATACCAATGCAGACGAAGGCAAAACCGCAGCCAGCTCCAGCAGCATTACTTTGTCGATTGACTCCCCTGTGCTGTGGAATGCAGAAAAGCCATATCTCTACACTGTCATCATCAGATGTGCCGGAGAGGTCATCACTGACAGGATAGGAATCAGGGAGATAACGATAGAGAATAAGATCGTGTACATCAACGGCATGCCGATCAAGTTCCATGGAGTGAACAGACACGACTCTGACCCTGTGACAGGATTTACCATCAGCAGAGAACAGATCATCAGGGATATGTCTCTCATGAAGCGGCACAATGTCAACGCCATAAGGACAAGCCATTATCCAAATGTTCCTTATTTCTATGAGCTCTGCGACGAATATGGATTCTATGTAATAGACGAGGCTGACATAGAGGCACACGGTCCAAGTGAATTGTTCTATTCTGATAATAATTGGGATAACAAGGCAGCAAGGTGGAATGAGCCGATCGCCAACAATCCTGAATTCTGTGAATCCATTCTTGACCGCATCAGGCGCTGCGTCATCAGGGACAAGAACCGTGCCAGCGTGGTCATCTGGTCCATGGGAAATGAGAGTGCATACGGCGTAACATTTGAGGAGGCTCTGGCATGGGTCAAGTCCTATGACAGCTCCCGTCTCACCCACTACGAGAGTGCCCAGTATACAGACGGCAAGAGAAAATACGATTACAGTAATCTGGATCTCTACAGCAGAATGTATCCATCCATATCCGAGATGGCTGAATATATAGATGGTGATGGCGACAAGCCTTACATCCTGTGCGAATATTGTCATGCCATGGGCAACGGCCCTGGAGATCTGGAGGACTACTTCCAGTTCTTCGACAGCCACGAAACCACTTGCGGAGGATTTGTGTGGGAGTGGTGCGATCACGCCATATACAAGGGCAAAGCGGCAAACGGCAAGGCTATGTATGCCTACGGAGGTGACAGCGGCGAGACTATCCACGATGGCAATTTCTGTATGGATGGCCTGGTCTATCCTGACCGCAGGCCACACACCGGACTGCTTGAATTCAAGAATATCCACCGTCCGGCCAGGATCACCGGCTATGATGGGGCAAATGGAATTCTGACGCTGCACAACTACATGGATTTCACTGATATCAGAGATTACCTCACTATGAGCTATGAAGTCACTTGTGATGGACAGGTGGTTACATCCGGGAATATTGATGTTCCTTCCGTGGCACCTCACGGCGATGGAACTGTCAGCCTGAGCCCTACTACAAATATACAGAAATCATTGTCAGACTTATATGCAGCAAGTCATGCTGACATTTCTGGCAGCTCAGATGTTACCGATTATTCAAGTGTTGTTGAATGTTCAGATGTCGCCGATTGCACAAAAGATATTATTACACACAGAATGTTTCTCCGTGTGATATATAAGGCAGCTTGTGACAGTGCATTTGTCAAGGAAGGTGATGTGTTGGGATTTGACGAGATAGAACTTGCCACACAAAAACAGAACGCAGACAAGGTCCTGGATAAAGCATCGTTTTTGGACAAGGCGCAGAATTTGGCGGAACAATATCTGACTACTCAGGATACAGCTTCTGCCCATCTTCATGTATCGGAAAGCGACACAGAATTTGTTGTCAGCGGAAGTAATTTTGAATATATATTTGACAGGAACGCAGGAAACTTTACAGGCTTAGCAATTGACGGTCAGGAACTTCTCGCTGCTCCATGCGATAAGACAATCTGGCGCGCACCTACGGACAATGACAGAAATATAAAGAACGAGTGGTTAAGAGCGCACTATGATATGGTATCCGAGCGGACCTATGATACAAGCTGTATTGTGAAAGACGGATGTGCTGTGATTACATGTACATCCAGCCTCTCTGCACCGACGGTACAGCCGGTTCTGAGGATAAACGCTGAATGGATAATAACACCTGAAGGAACTATAAAATCAAAAATGCATGTAAAGAAAAATGCTGAATTCCCTACGCTCCCAAGATTTGGCGTGAGGATGATTTTGAGAGAAGATATGCGAAATGTAAATTATATCGGTATGGGTCCATATGAAAGCTACGCAGACAAGCACCATGCAAGCTGGCATGGCTCATTTTCTGCATCCATTGACGAGATGCACGAGGACTATATCATGCCACAGGAAAATGGAAGCCACTTTGACTGTAGCCTTGTTCAGGTCAGTGCCACTGGAGCAAGCGACGAGTCTGACAGGAATAGCTCAGACAAAAATAACTTTGTCAACGGTTCATCATATCAGAGCATTTGCAATGCGCAGACAGCCGAAACGATCGCAGCTACAACAGCCCACAGCATAACCGTGACATCCGCTGTGCCATTTTCAATGAACGCCTCGCCTTACACCGCAGAGGAACTGACCAATGCAGCCCACAACTACGAGCTGCCGGAGAGCGGCAAATCCGTCCTGTGCATAGACTATCGCCAGAACGGAATCGGCTCCAACAGCTGCGGCCCCGAGCTTGATGAGAAATACAGATTTGACGAGGATGAGTGGGAATTTGGATTTACCATGCATGTGAAATAGATACAAAATTATCGCTAAATTAAGTTTATCTCATGAAAAAGGACAAAGCCTCCAAACTTTGTCCTTTTTTCCGCTTATATGAGTATTTAGATACAATTTTGTATCTTTTTCACCATTTTGACTGTGATTAGCGAGAATCAATTATCAGATTTACCCGAAATCTGCCAAGCAGCGGTATTCCTCTTCATCCGGCGCATCTTCTCCGGATCCTTGCCCGATTTTTGGACGCCACCTACCACATCGTACTCTATGCCAGATGACACATCGACTACGTCAGGATGCACCTGCTCTATCGCCCGCCGCACATTGTCCGGCGTGAGACCTCCGGCAAGCACAAACAGCCTTCCATCTCTGTCGATATCCGTCAAACTGTTCCAGTCAAATGTCTTGCCACTTCCAGGTTCACCGGCATCGAACACATAACCTGCAACATTCGAAAGGCTTTGATAATGTGGGTACATATCCATATCCTTCACATTGAACGCCTTCCACACAGGCAAATGCGCACTCTCTATAAGCTCATCGCTGGTCTGTCCATGAATCTGTATCACATCAAATCCCAGCTCACCTATCTCCGCTATCTGCTCCGCATCCGGGGATACCACCACTGCAACCTTCTTCACATCTTTCCTCAGTTCTTCAAGCAACCTGCGCGCAGTCTCCGCACTGACATTTCTCTTTGATTTCGGGAAATACATCACCATTCCTATATAATCAGGTCTCACTTCATTCACCGCGGCCACATCGGCCGGGGTCGTGATTCCGCACATCTTTATCTTCATGCTGTCTCTCCTATTTTTTTAACATCGGCTCGCCAACAGGCGAAAACTGATGCTACATATCCTTATCGAACGTCAACCCTGATAGGTCGAGTTTATATACCGTATCAGCCATCTTTTCGTTTTCCAGAAACATTGTCATATATATCGGAAAATATACTTTTTTGCCGCTGACCTCTACATTTCCCTCCGAAAAAACATATGCATATTCTATTCCGTAATTTTCATCAGCCAAGACATTGCACAGCGCAGAGTGTCGTTTGTAATCCTTACCCGATTTTATCTCCAGTGGAACTACTTTACCATTCAGTTCTATTACAAAATCAAGCTCACCCTGCTTTTTGCTGTTAAAATAATATTCTTTATGACCTTTGCTGAGTAGTTCCTGGGAAACCACATTTTCAAATAGCGCACCATTGTTTATAGACTTTTCTTTATTCAGTATCGCCATTTTCACCTGATCCGAATACCTACTTGTCAGCAGCCCTACATCGGAGAAAAATAGTTTAAAGAGATTCCTATTCTCACTGATCACAAGCGGAAGTTTCGGCTCACTTATATTGTAGACCGGTATCGCAACCCCAGCATCCTTAAGCCACAGAAAATCATTTGCAACCCTATCATAACTGAGGCCTTTACCTATACTATTGATCTGGAATCGTTTATTTTTCTGATCAAGCTGTCCCGGCATAACATCATATATCTCCTGCAGTTTCAGCTTGTACCTTGTCTCATACTTTGTAAAATCACTCTTGTACAATTTAACTATCTTTTCATGTACCTCCGCTACCTTCGCAAGATCATTTGTCTCCACATAGGTATTGACCGCCTCCGGCATTCCGCCCACGATAAGATACAGATTAAATACATCAAGCATTTTTTCATGTACAAACGAATCAACAGGCAGCCTCTGCGTAAAGCATTCCTTCAGTGTGTCGATCACATTCTGATTCACACCAACAGAAACCATAAATTCGTGCAGATCCATCGGATACATATCACATACACGCAGATATCCAACCGGCGCAGATCTGAGATCATTCAGCTCTACGCCCAAAAGCGAACCGCTCATGATATACCTGTAGCTTCCATCTTCCACCAGAAACTTCACTCTTGTCACTATATCTTTAAACTCCTGCACCTCATCCAGAAATATGATCGTACGGCCTTTCTCAAGAGGCTGTTTTGTCACCAGACTAAGTCTCATAAGCAGATCCTTTGCATCTCTGGCACCGCCAAACAATGTGGCAAGCTCCGGCTGGTCAATAAAATTCAATTCCACATATGGCACTCCACTTTCCCTGAGGCATTCTTTTATAAGATATGTCTTACCAATCTGTCTCGCTCCCGTTATGAGCAAAGCGTCTCTGCCGCTCTGAATCCATGAATCTATATATTTTTTTGCCGATCTTTCCAGCATAAAATCACCCCACATACTGCATTTGCAACTTTTCTATCCCTATGATATCAATTTTTTGCAACTTTTCCAACCTTTTCGCGGTGATTTTTGCAACTTTTCCAACCTTTTTTCGGCAGATTATGCAACTTTGCGAGCTTTAGTAACAATTTTCTTTTATTTTACGGCGGGTCCTCCTTATGAAAATATCTGTCCGGGCAGTGTCTTTTTCTCTTTATATGGAAACTGGCTGTCAAATTCTTCCACAGCCTTTTCGTCCACGAAATATCCTTCTGGCGGAACGTACTCACCCGTGACTCCATCAAGATATCCGGGAATCAGCTCCTTGCAGAGGAAAAACGATGCATCCTCCCCCTCATCAAGTCCATGATAGCGAATGCCAAACCCACTTGCCGGTCTGAATCCGCTCTTGCCATAGAAATCAATATTCCCCTCAAAACATAGTGCTCCGCAGCCAAGTCCTGCAGCCTTCTGCAACGAATAATCCAGCAGTATCTTTCCATAGCCCTTACGCTTAAGTTCATTCTTTATGCATATAGGGCCCATCGTCATAATTGGAACACTGCTTCCGTCATCCGCAGTTATTTCTGCTCTCATAAACATATTCTGGCCGATGAGTTCTCCATTTAACAGCATTACAAAATCCAGTTCCGGGACAAATGCACTGTCATTTCTCAGCTGATTGAGCACATAGTGTTCCAGGCAGCCGGGACGATACACATTCCAGAAACTGTCCCGCACCAGATTCTCGACTTCCCGGTATTCATCCTCTTTCTCCAGCCGTATAACCAGATCATCATTATGACTGACTTGCGTAATATTTATGTGAATTTGTCAAGCATTTTATATATTATTTTCTTACCTGTCTGGCAGCCTCAACCATATTTCTGAGGCTGGCGTCAGTCTCAGGCACACCTCTGGTCTTAAGACCGCAGTCCGGATTGATCCAGAGCTTATCCCTGCCTATCTTCGTGAGCATGACATTTACCGCCTTCACGATCTCTGCCACCGACGGAACTCTTGGAGAGTGAATATCATATACGCCAGGTCCCACCTCTGTCTCAAAGTTGTTCTCCCTGAGAGAATCCAGGATCTGCAGATCGGATCTTGACGCCTCAAATGTGATCACATCCGCGTCCATATCATCTATGGCAGGTATGATATCCGTAAATTCACTGTAGCACATATGTGTGTGTATCTGTGTCTCAGCCTTCACACCGCTGTGTGTCAGACGGAATGCAGGTATCGCAAAATCAAGGTACTCCGTATACCAATCAGATTTTCTGAGTGGAAGCTTTTCTCTGAGTGCAGCCTCATCTATCTGTATCATCTTTATTCCATGCGCCTCCAGATCCAGCACCTCATCTCTGATCGCAAGCGCTATCTGTGATATAGATTCCTTGATTGATATATCCTCCCTTGGGAATGACCAGTTGAGTATCGTCACCGGACCGGTCAACATTCCCTTCATGATCTTGTCTGTGAGCGACTGCGCATATACAGACCAATCAACCGTGATCGGCTTTTTGCGGTATACGTCACCCCATATCACAGGCGGCTTTACGCATCTCGTTCCATATGACTGTACCCATGCTTTCTCAGTGAACAGGAATCCGCCAAGTGCCTCACCGAAATATTCAACCATGTCATTTCGTTCATACTCGCCATGCACTAGCACATCCAGTCCGATGTCCTCCTGCCACTTTACACATTCCTTTATCTTTCCCTTTACAAAGTCCACATATTCCTGCTCAGATATCTCTCCCTTTCTGAGCTGTGCTCTCTGTGACTTCACATCCTTAGTCTGTGGGAATGAACCTATAGTGGTTGTCGGAAGCTCAGGAAGCCCAAATTCCTTCTTCTGAAGTGCCTGCCTCTCGCTTCTCTTCGGAAGTCTTGCATAATCTGCCTCAGTCACTGCCGCAAGCCTCTGTCTCACCTCGTCGCTGTTGCAGTCTCTTGTTCCCGCAAATAACTCCTGATTCTTGTGGTATGCCTCAAGCTCTGTATAGTTATAACTCTCAGCAAGTGTCGCAAGCTCCGAGAGTTCAGTAAGTTTCTCCTCCGCAAATGCAAAGAACCTCAGATAGTCCTGTGACAGCTTCGTCTCTTGCTTAAGTGTGTATGGCACATGAAGCAGTGAGCATGATGTAGACAGAACCACATCTATCTTCTTATCGCGGAGCTGTCCTACTACCTTGAGAGTCTTGTCGTAATGATTTCTCCATATATTTTTGCCATTTACCAGGCCGGCAAAAAGTACCTTATCCCCAGGGAAGCCGTATCCGTCTATAAGCTGACCGGTCTGTTTGCCCTCTATAAAATCAAGGCCTATTCCGGCAAATGGCATATTTATGATATCTTCATACACATCCCTCACATCACCGAAGTATGTCTGGAGAAGTATCTTACAGTCTGCACGATCTGCAAATACCCTGTCATACACCCTGTGGAAAAGTGCCTTATCATCGTCATCCATATCTCTCACCAATGATGGTTCATCAAATTGCAGCCACTCCACATTCTCTTCATCACACTCGGCGATGAGCTGTCTGTAAGCCTCTGCCACATCATCAGCAAAGTCTTCTGCATTCTTTGATCCCACATATCTGCAGAGCTTAAGCATTGTGTACGGTCCTATAACCACAGGCTTTGTCTTGATCCCCAGCTCCTTGGCCTCCTCGTATTCACCTGTAAGTTTCTCGCAGTCAAGGCTTATCACTGTGTCATCCTCTATCTCCGGAACTATGTAATGATAGTTTGTGTTAAACCACTTCTTCATCGCAAGAGCCTTCACATCCCCGGATTCTCCCTGATACCCCCTTGCCATGGCAAAGTACGTGTCGAGCTTTGAGACATTTAGCTCTCTATATCTCTTTGGCACGATTCCGAGAAGAACTGCTGTGTCAAGCACGATATCGTAAAATGAAAAGTCGTTGCATGGAATAAAGCCTATCCCTGCTGCCACCTGTGTCATCCAGTGTCTGTGTCTGAGATCCGCTGCAATTCCTGTAAGCTCCTGCGCCGTTATCTCATGTCTGAAATATTTTTCAGATGCAAATTTTAACTCTCTTAATGTTCCCACCCTTGGAAATCCTATAACCGATGTCTTCATCATATCCTCCTGTAATTTCATGCGTCTGCTCCACAAATTTTCGTAAGGAGGACCCGCTTGCGGGAGATTCCTTGCGAAGTACGCAGACGCCGTGCGAAGCGCCTTTCATGCGTCTGCTCCACATTATATAAAGACATCCCTCACTTGTATAATACATAAAAATATAGCGTGAATATAGTTTTACGCTATATCCGCGCTATATTTATATCTTGTATTCTATGTCAGCTATGTGGCTTTAACCCTTCTCATATGTTCCGCAGCCTTCTCCGTCACATCTCCACAGGCAGGCTCTCCGTCATCCCTCATCTCATTGAAGCGCCCTCTGCGCTGGAGCTTTCTCTGAGGAATTTTTACTGAATCCTCCGGCTCGTCACTGCCAGCCGTGAGATAATTTGCCAACGCACCGAGATAGGTATTTCCAAGTCTGCTGAGGATCGCCTTTCTGTGGACGATATAGCCAATCCTCATATCGCTCTCATCTGCCAGCGGCACCGATATAATGTCCTTGCCGTTCAGCTTTTCATCTATGACACCGCTGCACACAGTATATCCATTCAGGCCTATAAGCAGATTGAACAGTGTCGCTCTGTCCCTGACTCTTATATTCTTCTTTCGCTCCGTCGTAGAGAATATTTCCTCCGAGAAGTAAAAAGAGTTGTGCTCTCCCTGCTCAAATGACAGGTATGGATACGCCTCCAGCTCTTCATTTGTTATGATATCGTTCTTCGCCAGTGGATGCTTTCTGCTTATGAACACGTGAGGCTTTGCCACAAACAGCTCATGAAATTCCAGGTCATTTGCCCGGAGGATCTTGTTCAGCACCTTCTCATTGAAGTCATTCATGAACAATATTCCGATCTCGCTTCTCATCCTGGCGACATCATCTATGATCTCATAGGTCTGTGTCTCCCTTATGCTGAAATCATATTCGTCCTGTCCATACCTCTTTATCAGGTCAACAAATGCATTTACCGCAAATGAATAATGCTGGGTGGACACGCAGAAGCTCTTCTTGCCGCCATCGTCCCCCTTGTATTTGTCCTCAAGGACCTTCGCCTGCTCAAGCACCTGTCTCGCATAGCCGAGGAAGACCTCGCCCTCTATGGACGGACTTATTCCCTTATTTGACCTGTTGAATATATTTATCCCCATCTCTTTTTCCAGCTCATGGATGGCATTTGTCAGGCTTGGCTGGGATATATACAACCGGTTCGCTGCCTCGGTGATCGTGCCCGTATCCGCAACCATCACCACATATCTAAGCTGCTGAAGTGTCATATTCTCACCTGCTTTCTACTATTATTTTCTTGAACTGCTTTGCTGCCTCATTCAGCGGGTGCAAGCAGTCATACACAAGACATACATTCCTGTCCGGAAGCTTTTCCTCAAGTGAAAGTTTTACAACCTCTTTGTTCTTTACTGCCTCCCTCGCCATCAGTTCCGGTATAAATGCAAGTCCAAGCTCACACTTCACAAGTGGCAGTATCTGATCCGTGGTGGCCGCCTCCGTGTCCGGCGCAAGCTCCACGCCATGCTCCCTGAATATTCTGTCGTAGAATCTGAATGTCATAGTCTCCCTGCCTAGACAGATCATAGGATAGTTCCTCATCTCCGCAATGGACAGTTTTTGCTTTTTAAGTGAAGAAAATGTCGTTCCGCCGATAAGTATCTCACGATATGACTGCAGCACGATCTTCTTGAGAGGAGCCTCCACATCAGCCGGAGTTGTAACTACTGCAAAGTCTATACTTCCATTCTTCACTTCATCCACAGCCTGAGGTGTAGAATGGTTGTATATCTTGAGATTTATACCCGGATACGCCATGTGAAATGCCCGCAGTCTGTCCAGCAGATATATATTTAACGCCGTCTCACTGACACCTATCGTTATACTTCCGTGAGTGAGATTCTCACCATCTGCCAGCTCATCCTCCGCCGTCAGAAGCTGTGACATTGCAGCCTCCACATATGAATAGAGCTGTTCCCCGTCTCTTGTGAGCTGTACACCCCTGTTTGTCCTGACAAATAGTATCCTTCCAAGCTGCTGCTCCAGGCAGTTCATCGCCCTGGTCACATTTGGCTGACTGTTTCCAAGAACCTTTGCGGCTTTGGTAAAGTTATGATATCTCGCAACATAATAAAATATCTTATAATACTCGAAATTAACGTTCATAATCTATTGTTAGCCACAGACTATATTACATGTCTGCTATACTCCCTTTCTTAAAATTATTTTCCATGCAGCATCCCCAGCATATCATTTTGTTATTACTGTCATATCAATTATGATTTTCACTTATTGCTACTCCAATAGTATAATCTAACCAGATTTAAATGACAAGACAGCATTTATCATATGAAAGGATGCGCATATCTATGGAAGAAAAGACCATTTTCCCAAGGGAAGAAAAATCAGAAATATTATTTGAAAAAATCCTCAGGGATCCCTGGGCATGTGAAAAGCTCATGGACACATTCTGTAATTATCTGTTCTGCAATGATGACTTCGACTGCAATCTTTCACCGGAAGAATTTACAAAATCACTGCTCTCAGCTTATCTGGACAGAGATATGTCGGCATTCCTCATGTCCATCTGCAACAATACCATGTTCGATCTGCTAAGGAATTCCTACCTCATCCCATATCGCTTCAACGCCGATGGCAAGACCAATCCTGTCATCATGACCGGTGAGCACGGCGAACTTCTGCCTGAATACAGAAACTCTGTAAGAGAAAAGGATTATCAGCACTTTCACGATATATACACACATATGACACACAACGAGAATATGTATCTTGCAAAGGCATACAGATACAGCCATGAATACATTTCTGACAACATGGAAGTCGAACAGAAGATCCTTGAGGAGTGCACTGGAGTCCTGCTCATCAGAGAGCTGCCGGACACGGTAAAGCTCAAGGAGACCGAAGCTGAGGCATACTGTGCTGTGTGGGATATCATGGTTGAACTGGAGAAGAATCTTCCCATGGCATTTGTATTCTACGGTCAGGATACTTTGGGCAAACAAGGCATGCGATATGACGAGCTTGGAATATTCCTGCCGGATTCACTGCTCATGAAGAATCTGGAAAGACACGTTGCGAAAGCCGAGGCGATCATATATGCGGAAAAGTAAGAATGCAAAAAACGCAAATGCAGAATCGTACATAGACATTATGGAGAAAAATCACATGGAGATCCCATGGCATGACTACGCCAGTGCCGACAGCAATGTACTCATATGCAAGGCAGGTCTGATTGAAAAGGCTTCTGTCATAGGCAGAGTCGGTCTTATCATGCTCTCATGCGGAACAGGTGCATGGCGTGTCCGTACTTCCATGAACAGGCTTTCCAAGGAACTGGGCGTCACATGTACCGTCGATGTCGGACTCATGTCCATAGAATTCAACTGTTTTGACGGTCACGACTGTGTATCACAGTCCCTGTGCATCGCCAATACAGGCGTGAACACCTCAAAACTCTACAGAATGGAGCAGTTTGTTGACAATTTTCCAAATGAAGAGGCGCATCTGACCGGTGAGGAAATCCATCAGAGACTTGATGAAATAGAAAAAATACATACCTTGTACTCTCCTCTCCGTCTCGGACTTGCCTCTGCCCTCGCCTGCTGTGCCTTCACATTTCTTCTAGGCGGCGGGCCTGTAGAAATGATGCTGGCATTTGTCGCAGCCGGAATCGGAAACCTCATAAGGACAAAGCTTATCAAACACCATTTTACTTTATATATGAACATAGCTGTATCCGTGTCAGCCGCTTGTCTTGTGTACGCACTGCTGCTAAAGGCCGCCGAGCTGGCATTTCATATACCCGCCTTCCACGAAGCCGGATATATCTGCTCAATGCTGTTCATCATACCGGGATTTCCATTCATCACCAGCGGTATAGACCTTGCAAAGCTGGATCTGAGATCCGGACTTGAGAGACTTACATACTCGATCATCATTGTGCTTGTGGCAACGATGTTCGCATGGATCATGGCGCTTCTGCTGAAGCTTCACCCACAGGATTTTGTAGCACTCGACATAACACCAGGACTTCATCTGGTATTCAGATTGATTGCCAGCTTCTGTGGTGTGTTCGGATTCTCCATCATGTTCAACAGCTCCATACACATGGCCGCCACAGCCGCTGCCATCGGTGCCATAGCCAACACTCTCCGTCTTGAACTGGTAGATCTTGCCGGCATCCCTGCAGCTGCCGCCGCATTTGCCGGAGCCCTCACGGCCGGACTGCTCGCTTCATTCATCAAAAGCACCAACGGTTATCCGCGAATCTCACTGACAGTCCCATCCATAGTCATCATGGTTCCAGGGCTTTATCTTTATCGTGCAATATACAACTTTGGAATCATGTCACTTTCCGATGCCGTGTCCTGGTTTGCGGCTGCCATCATGATCATCATAGCCCTGCCACTTGGACTGATATTTGCAAGGATCCTGACGGACAAAACCTTCAGGTACTGCACCTGATCCCCAAATGGGGACAGGCACCTCCGTCCCCCAGATGGGATCAGCGCCTGAATGTCAAATCTACAACCAAGGAGTATATGAACCATGAAGTTTTATCCACATAGACAAATGTCAGAATCTTTCATCACCGCGGCCTTCCTGTCAGTATCAGGAGGTCTGCAGGATGCATATACCTATATATTCAGAGGAAAGGTATTTGCAAATGCACAGACAGGCAACATAGTTCTTCTCGGTCAGAATCTTGTAGACCGAAACTGGAGAATGTGTGTACACTATGCCGTTCCTCTATTATTTTTTGCGCTTGGAATTGCTGCTGCCGAGTGTATAAAACAGAAATTTCAGAATATGCAGCAGTTTCACTGGAGACAGATCGTTGTATTGTGTGAGATTTTTCTGCTTCTTATCGTGGGATTTCTTCCCATAAAACTCAATCTTCTCGCAAATGCCATGGTTTCATTTTCATGTGCCATGCAGGTTCAGGCATTCAGGAAGGTCAATGGCTACGCATTTGCCAGCACCATGTGCATTGGAAATATCCGAAGCGGCACAGATGCCCTGTGTGCATACTTCAGAACAAAGGACAGGAACACACTGTTCAAATCTCTGTGCTACTGGGCGATCATCCTGCTATTCGGAATCGGTGCCGCTGTGGGCGGTCACTTCATCCGTATATTTGACATGAGAACTATCTGGTTCTCCTGCTGTCTGTTGTTCGTAAGCTTCCTGTTCATGTTCATCAAGGAAGAGAGAGAGTAAAAATGAGCTTACGCGAGTCCTCAAGGAGCAGACGCAGATCAGTAGTCTCCTCTATCGACAACAATCTGGAATCCGAACGCCTCTGCGCGCCTGTCAAGGCAGCCGCGGCACTGAGCTGATTCCTCCCCCGTGCATATCTTGTTGTCGTAGAGCTCGTATTTCTTTCGGACAGACACAGGAGACAGATTCGGCATGACCACATTCGCACCGTGCATAAACCCACGCTCCCTGCCATCCGCCGCTATCGTTCCGAGAGATGTGGTGGATGGTATGAGTGCCTTCGGGAACATCAGTCTCAGCAGGCTTATCATCACCAACGTCTGCCTGACCGTTCCCTGCTTCATCTTCGCAAATGGCGTCTCCTTGTGAGGAACATACGGCCCGATTCCTATCATCTGTGGTTGCAGCTTCGCAAGGAAATGCAGATCCTCGGCCAGATTCACCGGCGTCTGATACGGCGATCCCACCATGAATCCGCTTCCCACCTGATACCCAAGACTTTTAAGATTATACAGACATCTGACTCTGTTGTCATAGCTCATCGAATCCGGGTGTAATCTTTCATAATGCACCCTGTCCGCGGTCTCATGTCTCAGAAGATATCTGTCCGCCCCGGCCATCCGCCACAGCCTGTAAGTCTCATATGGATGCTCGCCAAATGACAGCGTGACAGCACAGTCCGGATATCTCTCCTTGATGCACCTCACTATGTCAGCTATAGCCTCATCCGAAAAGCCTCCGTCCTCGCCTCCCTGAAGCACAAATGTGCGAAATCCCAACACATATCCCTCATCGGCACAAGCCAGAATCTGATCCATTGTCAGACGATATCTGTCCACATGGCTGTTGCTCTTCCTGATACCGCAGTAGTAGCAATCATTCTTGCAAATGTTCGTAAACTCGATAAGTCCTCTTATATATATCCTGTTGCCAAAACTCTGATGAGCCAGATCGTAAGCCTTCCTTCTGAGATACTCAAAGTCAGAGAGATCATCCTGAGAGCTCTGAGGGTTCTCTGAATCCGACAAAATTCTTATAGCTTCACCCAGCTCATTGACTCCCGGCAGTTCACCTCTGCCCTGTCCATATTCAAATGTCTTATCTATGATATCTCTAACTTTTCCCATATAAACTCTATACCCTGTTTTTACATTTATAACTCTGTATGATCAAGTGATTTCCGATACAAGGTAAACAAAGTTACATCCAGATACTCCATTCCATCCCTTTCTACTCCGTCATACACAGCAGACTCCTAATGTGCGCAAGTCTGGCATCAAACTGATCATAGAAATCCTTCTCCGCATCATACATTCCCACATACATAACCTGCAGCACCAGCATGGTCTGATTTCTCGCTGTCTCATCCTCGCCAGCGCGCATATACTCGATCAGGTTTCTCTGCATGTCCTTCTGGAACTTGTGCCAGTCATTTATATATTTCGTGTACCGCGGCAAGTCCTCTGTATCTATCCATTTCGACACCTTGACCTTAGTCCTGCCCGCGCGCTCACACTCATGTATCTGCAGGATGTATCTGAATCCGTCATCGGTGTAATATCTGCCAAGTGGAAAGAGTCTGCAAAAGCCAGGTCTCGCGCTATGGATGCTGCATCTGCCATCATCGTTTAAGAATGGGCACTTATCCGCCGTCATCCTTATATTTGGAAGCACCAGACCATCCACCACATTGACCTCAAGCTCCTTTTCAAGCAGCTGTGTAAAGTTCTTTCCGGTCTCCTTACAAAGTCTCATCACGTCCAGTGGATCAAGGATGATGGAACTCCCCATCCCTGTGCAGCAGGCATGGCACCCCTTGCACTCATCGCAGTACGCCTTCACCATATCATTTGCATCGTATAATCTTCCATCTGAGATATCTTCCAGTTTCTCATTTCTTATCATAGCAGTAATCCTCAATCATTTTATTATTTGTCTACAGAACACCATACTTGATCCGCACCCTGTCAAGCTTCTCAAGAAATGGTCTTGCCAGTAGCCACAGGAATATCACCGTTGCAGTTCCATGCACCACGTCAAATGGGAATCCCGTCACATATGACGCTATGATCATGCTCCTGTTCACAGCCGGCTGCCAGATTATCACCGACGCCGGATTCATTATTCCGCCGTATATCAGGATACAGATAAGTGCACCGAATATGCACAGTCCAAGCTTTGTCGTGTTCTTTGTCCGCACTCCGCTTTTGGAGAAGAAGAGTCCCGCCATGAACCCCACCAGTCCCATGGCAAACATCTGCCACGGAGTCCACGGGCCCTGCCCCATCAGAAAATTAGACACGAACATGGACATTGCGCCGACCACAAATCCTCCTTCGCAGCCAAATGCCACTCCGGATATGATCACTATGGCCATGGTCGGGCTGAAGTTTGGGAGCATGAAGAATGCCGCCCTGCCCGTGACGGCCAGAGCACACATAACCGCCAATATGACTATATCCCTTACCTTGGGCTTTCTTCCCTCAAATGATACGAAGAACGGGATCATAGCCTCTATTATAATCAACAGAGATATAAAATAATATTTTTTGTCTCCAAGTCTCTCGCATCCAAACCATATCGTAAGTGGAATCACAACGAGCATAGCCACTATACTTAATATCGTTCTCCTGACGGATCTGTGACCGGCAGCTTCCATGACGATATCCTCGTTCTTCTTTCTGGTGACAGGTCTTATAGCAAGGAGCAGCCCCGCTATGGCACATATCATCACTCCATACATAGCCAGATATTTCCATCCCTTTGACGTGATGGTCATCCCTCTCTGCACAAGATCTGCCAGATTGGACTGGACCATAGTCTGCCAGAAGCAGAATATGATGATCACCGACGTGACAGATATCGTGAGTATCTGCCACCATTTCAGGGGGTCCGTCTCCCGCTCCTTCGTCAGCACAATATCTCTGGTTATTTCAGCGTCAGGAATCCTGTTATCATCATCCACATCTGCATCTTCACATCTGGGCTCACGTGAGTCACCACCAGAGCTGCCTTCCCCTCCGGCTTCGCTGTCAGAAACGCCATATGCCCTCAATATGTCGGTCACAGTAACCGCACCGCAAAGTATCCCCTGGGAGATCCTTGCCGCCGCAGTGGTGAAGAAATTGTTACCTGTCAGATATTCCTGAACACCGCTGACTGTAGCCAGTTCCCCATCAAACAACAGAGCTATGCGGTCTCCCGCCACAGCGCAGAATTCCACGTCATGGCTCACCACCACTATGGTCTTGCCATGTCGCTGCAGATCTCTGAGCATACACTTGAGTTCTGCCTTAAACCCATTATCAAGCCCCTTTGTCGGCTCATCCATGAGCAGAATATCAGGATCATACAGAAGCACCTTTGCAAGTGCCAGCCTCTGCTTCTCTCCTCCTGACAAATCGTAAGGATGTCTGTCCATCAAATGCTCCAACTTACAGAACCTCACTATGTCCACCAGCTTTTTTCTGTCACTTGCGTCCACCAGTTCTTCCCGTACAGAACGTCTTGTGAAAAGAAGCTCCGGGTTCTGTGGGAGCATGCCCACACTTTTACCCTGTTTTATCTTTATTCTTCCACGGTACGGCTTATTTACCCCCGCTATCAGGGAGAGCAACGTCGACTTGCCGCATCCGTTGCTTCCATTTATCATAAGTATCTCATTATCGTATATGTCAAGATCCAGACCGCGAAGTACTTCCTGCGAACCCTTGTCGTATCTGAAGTGAACCTCATCTATCCTGACTGCCCAGGACTTGTCCTGACGATTCGCAATTTTTCTTGTAGTTTCTACAGCACCATGGTCAGTTTTCTGACCATCTGCCTCCCTGGCATCCCCTTCATCCACCAGCACATACCCAGGCGCAACCTCATGCCCCGATTCCCTGTACTTACTGTCAAACTGTGACAACCAGTTTCGCCCCTCCGCTACGGTCACCGGAGATTCATCCGAGCCATCAAGCCCCAGATACACCTGGACAGCCGCCGGCATGGAGAGATACAATCCATTTCTGTTTATACCTTTTTCCTTTAACCTCTGTCCTTCATTTTTCAGGGTGGCAGCTACCTCCTTGACAGTTCCCTGACACAGCACTGTGCCTTCATCCATGACCACCGCTCTGCTGCACACCGGAAGCACCTCCTCCAGCCTATGCTCAGTCATGATGATGGTCGTGCCAAGCTCCCTGTTGATTCTCACAAGACATGCTATGAATTCATTCGCAGCTATCGGATCGAGCTGGCTGGTTGGTTCATCCAGTATCAGCACCTCCGGAGACAGAGCCATGACCGACGCAAGATTCACCATCTGCTTCTGTCCGCCAGACAGCTCTGCGACACGCCTGTGGAATATCCCGGATAATCCGAAGAATGAACACATCTCCGCAACGCGTCGTCTGATATATCCATTATCGTATCCCAGACTCTCCAATCCAAATGCCAGCTCATGCCACACTTTATCAGTGACAAGCTGTGCATCGACATCCTGCTGTACAAATCCGATCTGCCTTGCTGATGTCCGGTCATCCATCTCCTCCAGGCTTCTTCCTTTGAACTCTATCTTCCCGGACGATCTTCCGTGAGGAGCGATACTTGTCTTCAACTGCCTAAGAAGTGTGGTCTTTCCACATCCGGAACTTCCCAATATGACCACGAATTCCCCCTGTCCCACTGATAGTGTCACATTTTTCAATGCATCAGGCAAGTATCTCTCGCCCGAATCATCATTGCTATCGGGATATGCAAATGTCAATTCTTTTATATCTAATATATTCACCGCTTCTCCTTTGTCACATTTTGCGAATCTTAAAATTTTCTTTTGCCTGCATATATACTGGAACACATATAAGACATACATACACTACATACATACTTACAGTAAGTGTACCACTTATACTTCCTCTTATAGACGGATAATACCAGAACGCAAATCCTCCGCACACACTGCCGGCCAGCACATACAATCCACACACAAGTATAAATGCAAGCGCTTTAGTATCACTTTTTCTAAATATATACAGTGAATATGCAGATCTTCCGGAAAGTCCATATCCCCTTGATCTCATACTGTCTGCAGTGACAAGCGCCCGTTCAAGAGCCCAGGTTACAACGGCAGAAAACACATGGCAGCCCGTTCTAATTCTCACAAAATGCGAACCTTTTGGTTTGTATCCAGATGCCCTCTGAGCTCTGTACACCTTTCCAAACTGTCCTGATATGTCCGGAATAAACCTCAGTGTCATGGAAAGTATCAGTGACAACACTGGCGCCGCCTTGCCGAACAGATACACCATCTTGTCCGATGATATAACGCAGTTAAAGCACGAAAACCAGCATATCACTGTCACCAGCATAAACGCAGCCATGATTCCATACATTATAGACTCCAATGTCAACGGATTTCCAGACGGAAAATATGTGAGTATCGTCACTCCCTGATGGCTGAACGCCGGGTTGATGAGCGCCGTCAGCAATATAAGTGGGATCATATATTTTATATTAGTCCTGAAGCCATCATATCCCCTAAGCAATACCGAATACACAAATGCCCCTATAAAAGACATGCCCAGGCAAACCGGATGGGTAAATGCCAGGGCATATCCTATAGTGAATATAAAGTATACCAGATTGACTATAGGGTGATATGTGGAAAATGAATCCTGTCTTTTCACAATTATATTTTTATCTCCTATCAATCACTATGTCCAGTACCCATGTCTCAGCGAATCTGTCAATGCATCTCGGATCCAACATCTGCTCCCAGGTCACATGTATAGAGCCATTTTATCACATCTCCCTGCTTGAGTTCATAGCTTGAACAGCCATAATTCGGGAACCAGCCATTTACCGAGTACATCCAGCCTGAGCCATCACCACAGTCAAATTCATACAGATTGTGAATTCCTTCTATATAATAGCTTCCGTACATAGGTGTCCATGAATATTCAAGCTGTATACCATAATCCCTGCACACCGACTTAAGCACTTCGAATACTGTGTCCCCCTCTTCAAATGTGGCTGTCACAGTTCCCAGAATGACGCCATCATCAGGCACATAGTCCTTTTTCTCCGGTCTTAGCAGTTCCAGATTGTCAAATATTGTGGAACATCCTATTGATATAGTGCAGCTGTAGGTTTTCTTCGGCGCCTCAGTTGTATTCTCTGTGGTTGCCTTTGTCGTGGCAGAAGAATCAGCAGTTGTCTTATCCGGTTTCCGCTTTTCCGTAGTCGCCGTGGTCCCCGGCTTATTCTCCGTTGTTTTTTGAGACTCCGTGGTGGTATTCTTCTTTGTAGTAGCCTCCGTCTTCTTCTCCGTGGTAGTCTCAGAATTTCGCTCCGTCACATTCTCCGATGTGCTCTCAGCGGAAGTCTGATATTCTGTTTCCGATGTATCAGAATCCGAATGAGTCTCTGAGGAGATATCGGTTACAGAACTGTCTGATTTCTTTTTCCTGTCATTCCCTGCATCAGTATTTTCCTCTGTCGCACTCTTCGTTGTCTCCGTCAGTTCCGCACCGCCTACAGCTTCAGTTGTGAGTCCCTCTTCGGTCTTTTCCAGCTTGAAGCCTCTGGCTCCCGGCGCATTCCCCCCATACCAGAAAGCCCACACCAGGATCAGCAGAACAATCACAGCTCCGCTTATGTGTTTCTTATATTTTTTTACAAATTCTTTGATCTTATCCATATGCCTACTTCTTTCGGATCACAACGTTTACAGTCTTGCTCCATGCTCCGTAATAATAAGTCTTTCCAACCTTCTTGAATCCCTGAACTCTGACATAATACCGCTTTCCCGCCTTGAGTCCGCTCAACGTCACATTTGTCTTCTTGTTTACCGATGCCCTGTACACCTTGACATTCTTTTTAAATGTCTTATCCGTGGAATACATCACCCTGTAACCCGAAGCACTCGCATTTTTTTTATAAGTCACAGTGCACTTTTTCTTCACCGTTGACTTTATCTTTGTTATCTTTTCCTGATTGACCCTGTATATTGTCTGGGTCGTATACGCAGCCTCCCCGCCACTTCCAACAGGCTTAACTGCATAGATATATTTCTTGCCATTTGCGACCTTCCGGTCAGTGTAGCTCAGAGATTTTGTGGTGGCCACAGTCGTCCAATTCTTTGCATTTCCAACCTTTCTGAGCACCACATATCTGTCAGCCCGTGCCGCTTTCTTCCACTTTACTGTTATGCCTGCTGCTCCATTACCCGCCGACACACTCGTCTTAGCCGGCGCAGCCATCTTTATGACAAATGTCTTGCTGGCTGAGCCCTTGAATATTCCCTTGCCGGTCACCACTACCTTTGCCGAATTGCCAATATTGACATTGTTCTGATATGAAATGGTGTAATCCACGCCATCCTTAAGCACTCTGTCACCAATCTTCACCGTCACGCCCGGCTTCTTGGCCTTGCCGTCGTACACATACGTGCTGGTGCTGAGTTTCACATCCGCTGTCGCCACGGATCGGATATATAATGACTTTGCATCAGACATATCATACAGTGTGTTCTTTCCTTTTTTGAATCTGTCATAGGCAGCCAGAGCATATCCAGCCTGCTGCGAAGCCATTCCATTTACAGCCAGTTCACCATTCTGTTTTACATAATGGGCAAACCCGCCGGCACTCGCAACATAGAATCCCATCAAAGCATCCAGCACAGAATGTCCATTTTTGACAAATGCCTCATCTGTTCCGGCATCCCTGCCTATATCAAGCAATCCACATATCACCTGCGCACAGCTCTCAGAATTCACAGTTCCCCATGAAGCAAATCCACCATCAGCCTTCTGCAGCCCCGACATTACATCAAGCGCCCTGTCAACCGCCGTCTTAACCTCTGTGTTAGACTTGTAATACGGCGCAAGTGCCTGAATTGTCATACCTGTCATATCCGGGTCAGCATTACTACCAGAAAATGCCCAACCACCGCTAGAAAGCTCCCGTCCAAGGATATATTCAACAAGTCCTTCTCTTGTCGTCTGAACACCGTCACTTCCATCCGGAAGCTTCGGAATATCATAACCTACCGTGTCAAATGCAATCAACGCAAACACCGGGCCATTGATTCCCTGTGTTGTTACATAATTCATATCGGCCAATGGCTCAAGCAGATTGTATCCACCAACATCTGTGGCATCAGCGCCAATCGCAGTTAAGGCCAGTATTACCCTGGAATTATCCGTACCCTTATACTGCTTTTTATCGAGCTTCAGAGAACCTGTCTCCTCAACACATGACTGAACATATTTCGCAATATTGTCATAGTATTTTCCATACCATGCCTCATCCTCATAACCGCATCTGGCAAGAGTCATCACATTCCACTCAGCCTCATACTGTGGATCATCCGCAGTCTTCCGCAGATATACAAGAGTATTGCCAAGGGCCTGTGTGTAATCAACTGCAGCCACATCTGCAGTTTCCTCTGTCGCAGTTCCTGTCACCGGATCCGTCTCGTCATTCGTCGCTGTAGATACTGCTGGATTCGTCATATCGTCTGGCACTGTGTATATCGTAGAATCTGTTACACCATCCGACTCTGCATATATCGTAGAATCCGTTACATCAGCCGCCGCATACACGTTCACAGCATTTCCTGTTGTTCCCGTGAACATAACCATTGCCATCGTGCACATCGCCATACACACAGCAAAAATTCTTCTCTTCATAATCGTGTCTCCTTTCACATTATTCCGAATGGATATATAGCAAGCGATCTGACTTGCCAGAGTCTATGCTCTGCATACAGTAATGGCTGTTGCGACGGATTCTCACCGCACTTCTCTTCTTACTGAGCACACCTCGTTTACAACATCCTCCCAGGCACCATAAGCTTCCTTATACGCCCAGTCCGCAATGTGTGTGGTATGTCTCATTCGCCGGAATTCTCCGGGACTATACACCCAACATATTATATTGTCACAATTACCCCAATCTTATCAACGCTCATGTTCTATGTCAACCTGAAGCAATCAAGTCAAAGAGCACAAAATTTTATCTTTTTCGCAAAAAAGCACCTAAAATAACACCAATTCCCAGAAGAGGGGATACTGTGATATCTGCAATCGGTAGCGCGGACTACCGAGCTTCGATGCTTCCTGCCGAGGTGTAAGCAGCAACGCCCTTATCGCTGCTGGAAGCGCATATAACGCAAATGTCCTTCCTCACACAACGTAAGACCCGCTTGGTAATATATATATCCGACAATCGGTAGCGCAGACGTCTGTGCTTCGATGGTGCTTGCTGGTGCGCAGATCCGCCGACGCCCAGCCCCGAAACCTCAATAGCACCAATGAAGTCAGAAGGCCGGCCAATGTAGGTGAGGGGGTACTGTGATATCTGCAATCGGTAGCGCGGACTACAAAGCTTCGCTGCTTCCTGCCGAGGTGTAAGCAGCAACGCCCTTATCGCTGCTGGAACCGAGTGTATATGGAAGTAAATCGAAGCGACAGTAGTCAAGCGTGATTGAAGATACCACAGTACCCCCTCACTAATGGGCCAGCCTTCGTCCGTCCTCACAACAATTTCTTAAAATCCTCCAGGCAAACCGGTCTGGAGAAATGATATCCCTGATAGTAAGTGGAACCATACCTATGAAGGTAATCGAACAGTGCCTTGTCCTCGACACCTTCAATGCAGCTCTTGTATCCGAGTTGATGTGCACAGGACACAACCGCCTGTACAAGGACCTGATTAGGCTTGCTCTCCTGTATTCCCCTGACAAATGACATATCGACCTTAAGCTCATCTATCGGTAATTCCGTGAGCAGATTTAGGGTAGCATTTCCCGTTCCAAAATCATCGATAGCGATCTTTATTCCAAGTTTCCTGAAATATTCCAGCTCATTTTTCAGAAATGCTATATCCATATTCTTACATCTCTCTGTGAGCTCTATGCACAAATACTCAGGAGGGAACTTCGTCTTTTTTAATATATCCACAACAGCCTGCCTAAATCCATGATTCTCAAGCTGAGTCGCTGATATATTGACATTCACCACAAAATCAGGTCTGATCTTGCGGATCTCCATACCATCCGTGAGTGCCTGCTCTATTATCCAGTTGCCAAGTTCAAAGAAACACGGCTCCATCTCAAGCCACGGTATAAATATTCCCGGTGGAACCACTCCAAATTCCTTGTGTTTCCATCTGAGAAGAGCCTCCATACCTATTATGTGTCCCGTCTCGGAATTTGCTATAGGCTGATAGCACATGAAAAAGCCTTCCATGTTGTTTGCCACACATTTGTGTATTGTGCTGTACAGCTGCAGTCTCATTCTATCATTGTCCTTGATCTCCTCATTGAAGAATACAAGTTCACCATGATGATCCTCCTTGGATCTCTCCAGGGCATATTCCACACTGCTCTTTATCACGTCCTCATCGGCTCCTACATGGTCATATATCAGACCACCTCCGTACAATTTAAGCGGGATCGATGTGCCGCTCAGACCCACATTGTCAAGTGCAAGATTCTGTACATGTCTGTATACCTCTTTGAGTTCCTGTTTGGTATACACGTTTGAACAAATCGCAAATTTTGCACCGTCAAGTCTGAACACGAGTCCCTTTCCACCGACGACATTTTTGAGCTTTGTGGCAAAATCCTTAAGAACAGCATTGCCATATGCATATCCATACATCATATTGATACTGTTGAACATGGATATTCCTATTGCCAGAATGCTCATCATCTGCTTGTTTCTCAAATGTATTGATATATACTTGGTATACTCATGCTGATTGTGCAGGTTAGTCACCGGATCAACCCCATCTATGACACCGTGGTTTATGACAGTGCCCACAAAGAACTCCGGATCACCATTTTCTTTCTTGGTTATGAAACCTCTGCAGGTGCAGACCACATATTCACCATTTTTGTTTCTCATTCTATATTCTACATCATGATACTTTTTGCGCCCCGCAAATACCTCTGTAATATCCTGTTCAAATATTGCTCTGTCATCTGGATGTATAAGCTTCTCCCACACTTTCTGTGTATCATATATGTATTGCCCCGGAAGCCCAAAGTAATCCACCGCACTTGCAGACCATTTTGTAACATTCGTATCGAGATCATCCATAAATATATAATTTCTGAGTGTTGTAGCTGCAAGGGCATCAAATATCCTGTCTGTCTTTCCAAGATTCCTGTAATGCGGGACTCCATCCTTTGTAGTTCCTACAGCTATATTTGCCTCATTCTCCACGCTCTCGCGCCTCTTGACCTCAGGATGCTTCGAATAGAATCTCTTCTTATCCTCATACATCAGTCTTTCGGCTTCGTTCATTATCTTGTCTATGGAATCAGCCTCAGCCTTCCAGACTGCGCCGAACGCAACCGGAGCCTCCTCCTGCTCATCAATTACCTCTTTATATCTGGCGATCATTGAGTTAAACGACTGCTCAGCAATATCCATAATGATGACAACAAATTCATCGCCACTTATCCTGTAACATGCATTTTCGCCAAAATGCTGTGCCAACATCTGCGATACCCTCTGAAGATATAGATCTCCTTCTTTATGTCCATAATGATCATTCACGTACTTCAATTTGTTCACATCGTTGAATACGAATCCGACCGACCGCTTATCATTTCGGTCTGCATACGCGTCGCACAGAATGTTAAATGCATTTCTATTGCCGAGACGAGTGAGTGTATCCTTGTAACTGTAAAATTCCAACAGCTCCTGTTTCTCTATGCTCTCAGAATACTCCTCATGTATATCCCTCGTATAAAGATAGAATACCTTATTGTCATCTCTATAGTCAGCAGTAGGTATGACCTCTGTCATCACCCATCTGTACACCATATCCATTTTACGCTTATATCTAATGGTAAATCTGTCATGTCCACTCGCAAAATATTTTATGAGAAACTCAGGAGACAGGCACTTTCTTACCCTGTCCACATCGTCAGGGAATATCTCACCGCCTATAGTCATGTCTTTCATATACTCTCCAAGGCAGTCATGCTTAACCTCATCTCTGCTTCTTATATATCCGCCTCTCAATGTCTCGCAAATATTGTGCGTCACATCAATCCTGAATATACGCCTGTATACCCTTGTCAGTGTCCTGAGACTATCCTCCAGCACCAGGGTGTCAAGGCTGACTGCCCTCATGCCGAACACAACCCATTGTCCGTCCTCTCTCGGCTCTTTCTCAGCTTCTATATCCATGGAAACCCACTCATAGTCCTCGCCAAGTCTCAATCTAAACCTGAAATTACGCACGATGGATCTGGCTCCGGCTTCTATGAGTGCTTTGACATGCTTCATATCACACATATATGCAAATTCTCTGACTTCATCAGGATGACAGCAGTCCAGTCCCTTGTTATCCTTAAAATAGGAAGATACGTCAGAGGTACTTTTATAATTATCTGCATTCTTGTCCACACTGATAACACTCACATACTCCCCAGTATCAATGTTGACCAGCGCCAGTTTCACATAATTATCATATAATATGTTCTGTATATGTTCTTTGTAGTATTGTTTATCAAGTGATACTTCTTTCAAAAGATCCCTCCTTGCAGCAGCATCCAGCCTGCCATATATTCCCACGCAACCGTTTCCATTATAGCATTTACGCCATAATATAAAAAGGATGTTTTAACTAATTACATGTCTAAATAGATAAAAATAGCTGATAAAAAAGTTACACAAACAATTTTACCAGCTATTAATAACCATCAATTAATACAATATTAAATTATTTATACACCAGACAACAGCTCTGTTTATTTGCTCTGACGTTTCTTGTAATCCTCAAGCAGCTCCTTAAACAGCTTATCATGCTCAGGATATGCCTTTCTGATGAACACAAGCTTGTTGTTGCCATCCAGCAGACAATGTGAGCTTGTGCAAAGTGTTCTAAGCTCGCCTGTCTTCTTGTCCACGATCTCATATGAAAACCCTACACGGACACCTGTATACTCCGAAAGACTGACATGTATCAGCACATCATCGCCGAAGTGGCACATACTCTTATACTCAGCCGTCACACCAAGCACAGGAATTATATATCCGTCATCCTCTATAGACTTGTAATCCCAGCCTATCTGCTTCATCCAGTCCAGCCTTGCCTCCTCGATCCATCTGATGTAATTGGAGTGGTGTACTATCTGCATCCTGTCCGTCTCATAATAATAAACCGATCTATCATATGGCTTGATCTTACTCATATCTATCATTTTTCTTCACCTGATTTCTGACTTACTTCCAGTCCTTTTCCTTGATCTCAACACGTCTTACCTTGCCGCTGATGGTCTTTGGCATCTCATCAACGAACTCGATAACTCTAGGTCTCTTGTAGCTTGCGATGTTCTCTTTAAAGTATCTCTTGAGCTCCTTCTTGAGGTTCTCATCGCCAACTGTACCCTCTGTGAGAACTATAGTGGCCTTTATTGCCTGACCTCTTGTGCTGTCAGGTACTGATGTAACTGCACACTCAAGGACATAAGGGATTCTCATGATCTCATTCTCTATCTCGAAAGGTCCTACTCTGTAGCCTGCAACCTTGATGATATCATCCACACGTCCAACGAACCAGAAATATCCATCCTCATCCTGGTAAGCCGTATCACCTGTGTGATAGAAGCCGTCATGCATAACCTCGGCTGTTCTCTGTGGATCCCTGTAGTACTCCATGAACAGTCCGTCCGGCGCACCGTCTGCGATGTTGATGACGATCTCACCTGTCTCACCAGGTGCAGCAAATGTTCCGTCTGCCTTCATGATCCTCACGTCATACATTGGGCTTGCCTTACCCATTGATCCCGGTCTTGGAGTAGTATTCTCAAGGTTACCAATGGTAAGAGTCGTCTCTGTCTGACCAAATCCTTCATATATAGTGAATCCTGTCTTCTCCTTGAATACGTCAAATACCTCAGGGTTAAGTGCCTCACCCGCTGTTGTACAGTATCTGAGGGATGAGAGGTTGTACTTACTCATATCCATACGGATAAGGATTCTGTACAGTGTTGGAGGTGCACAGAATGTTGAGATATTGTACTTCTCTATAAGCTTGAATATAGTGTCCGCACTGAATGTATCAAAGTCAAATACGAATACGCATGCCTCGCACAGCCACTGTCCGTAGAGCTTGCCCCAGAGAGCCTTACCCCAGCCTGTATCTGAAACTGTGAGATGAACCTCACCAGGTTTGTTGCAGTGCCAGTATTTTGCTGTGATGTAATGTCCAAGTGGATACAGATGATTGTGTGCAACCATCTTTGGATGCTCTGTTGTTCCCGATGTGAACATGACGAACAGTATATCATCCTTTCCTCCTACAGCATCCTCGCCTGTAGGTCTTGGAAACTCGGTGCTGCACTCCATGATTCCCTCATCGAAGAAGTTCCAGCCTTCTACTGGATGATTTACAACGATCTTTGTCAGCTTGTCATCAGCAAATGTATCTATGGACGCCGTGATTCCGTCATCTGATGTACACACAACCGCTGATACGCCTGCTGCCTCAATTCTATACTGATAATCTGTTGCCTTTAATATATTTGTCGCCGGTATAGCTATGGCACCGATCTTGTGGAGAGCCATCATGGTGAACCAATACTGATAATGTCTCTTTAACACGAGCATTACCTTGTCACCCTTCCTGATGCCCAGGCTCTTGAAGTAATTGGCTGCCCTGTTGGAATAATCCTTGATATCCTGGAATGTGAATTTCTTCTCGATCGTTCTATCCTTTGATACATAGATGAGCGCTGTCTGATCAGGCTTCCTCTCTGCCAGAGCATCCATTACGTCGTATGCGAAGTTGAAATTCTCGCTGTTGGTGAACTCAATCTTGCTGAGAACTCCATTCTCATCAAGAGCTGACCTCACAAACTTTCCTGCTATTCCCTGCTCTGGTCTCATTTCTGTTGACATGTTAATTTCCTCCATAAACTATAAGTTCTGATAATATATATGGTAAAACGGCTTTTCCGCCTTTTAACGCCGGCGATACATGCCGTTTTTTATCACATTATGTATTAACTTAGTATAAAAAGTCTTCTAAGTTCGTATTTCTATCTAGCAATCAAAATAAACATTACTTTAATTTGCGTTTTCAATTAACTTTACATGTAGTTTCGATTACTACATCCATATATTATCATATCTCTTTGTCATGTCAACAGAAAAATAAAAGTTTTAATTTATTTTCACATATTGGTATTACATTTTGACTGCACAGTTTTTTCCCTCAATCCATAAAAATAAGGCGTGCAGCAATGAATCCCCCCGGATAAGTCCAGTTTCATCTCCATCGCTGCACGTCTTAATTTTCTTATTATTTCATTATATATCACAGTCTCTACTGATCCTGTACCTGCTTGGAATCCTGTGTCTGCTGCCGGCTGTCCCACTGAAGCTTCTTCTTACGCATCTGTGACTTGTATACAAGTATCGCCGTAACCACCGATACACACACAAATATAAGCACACATATCACAAATATCAAAACTGTTGTCATGTCTTTGTCCTCCATGCACTAATCTCTCACCATATCAATCTTGTCTGCTCCCTGCTTCTCAAGATTCTCTGTGATGTTGATATCTGTAGAATTATCAAGGGCTGCCTTTCTGTCACGCATCGCCATGTTCGGATCCCTGTGTCTTGAAGGGCCGCCCACGCAGCCACCTTCACACGCCATACCTTCCATGAAGTCATCCTGGAATCTGTTGAACTTCATGAGAGTCAGTGCCTTCTTACATGCATCTATTCCATCACATTTGCACACCTTAACCTCGTCCTCGCAGCCGAGCTCCTTCATGCTCTCTATGACTGCCGCTGTGACTCCGCCTGCATTTGCAAATTTCTTGCCGAACAGTGTGGACTGGTCGTTATCTTCAGCCTCAGGCTCAAGCTTGACATCCTTTGCTCTCAGCATGGCTCTGATCTCTCCGTATGTCAGCGCATAGTCCGCAGATTCCTTCTCTCCGACTGCGCTCTCCGCCTTCTTGCCGATACAAGGGCCTATGAATACTGTCACGGCATCCTCATAATTCTCCTTGATGTATCTCGATACTGCACACATAGGTGATACGGTCTCAGATACCATGTCTGCCAGCTCAGGGAAATGCTTCTCCACCAGAAGCTTGAATGCAGGACAGCATGAGGTTGTCTTCTTCCTGCCCTCTGCCTTGGCCTCCATCCATTCCTTTGCCTCTGCCATGGCTGTCATGTCGGCACCAAGTCCCACATCCACCGCATCGTAGAAGCCTATCTTCTTCATGGCTGTTCTCCAGCTCGCCATGGTGATATCCGCACCGAACTGTCCGTATGTGGCAGGTGCGAACATGGCAAATACCTTCTTGCCGGCTCTCATGTCATTTATTATATCTACTATATAAGACTTTGATCCGATCGCACCAAATGGGCACTTGTGGATACATGAACCACAGTCTATACATTTGTCCTTGTCTATGACCGCAATACCTGTTCCATTCTCAGCTACAGATATGGCACCAACCGGGCAGCTCTTGATACATGGACGCATCAGATCTGCAATGGCATTGTACGGACATGCTTTGGCACACTGTCCACACTCCTTACACTTTGATGGGTCGATGTAGGACTTGTCACGTCCCATGCTGATGGCACCAAAACGGCACGCCTGCTGGCACGCTCTTCCCATGCACTTCTGGCAGTTATCAGTTACTACGTAACGTGAAATAGGACATCCTTCACAGGCAGAGTTGATGATCTGGACTACATTCCCATCATCCTCTGTTCCAGGGGCTTTGCCCTCGGCAAGTCTGATCCTCTGTCTGATGACCTCCCTCTCTCTGTATATACAACATCTGAAAAATGGCTGTGGACCGGGAACCATCTTATATGGAAGATTGTCCCTCTCATCATCCAGCCTGCCTTCATACGCAAGCTTTGCCACCTCATAAAGCACCTCGTGCTTTACCTTTAATAATGTAGCGTCATTTGTAATCATATGTTAACCTCTACTCATATTATATTGATCTTTGCCCCTGTATACCTAATATGTATACCTCTTAGATCCAGTTATAATCTCCGCCCGTTATAGCCAGGCTGAGCAATGCATCCATCTTCTCTACCTCTTCTGCGCCCTCTACGATCCGCATGAGCTTTGCAGTTTTCTCCTCAGCTTCCATCACACTACCTCCATTTATAACATAATTTTCGTTCAATAACAATCTATGCAATTGACCAAAACCATTTATTTTCATTTGAGGGCAGTTATGCTATAATAAAAAACACTTTTAAATATAGTAATCAATCTTTTATATAAGGAAGGCGAAATACAAATGTACAAGATCAATTTTTCAAAGCCAATCAACGTCCATTTCATGGGAATAGGCGGAATAAGCATGAGCGGTCTCGCAGAGATACTTCTGAAGGCCGGATTCAAGGTTACCGGATCAGATATGAAAGCATCCGAAATCACCGATCAGCTTGCCGACATGGGAGCGCTTATCAACATCGGTCAGTGTGCATCTAACATAACAGACAACATAGATCTGGTCGTATACACAGCAGCCATACATCCTGACAATGAAGAGTTCAAGGCCGCAGTGGAGAAGAACATTCCTATGCTCACCAGAGCCCAGCTTCTCGGCCAGATCATGGAGAATTACAAATATTCCATAGCCGTCAGTGGAACCCACGGCAAGACAACAACGACTTCCATGCTGTCCTACATCCTCATAGATGCGGACACTGATCCTACCATATCAGTCGGAGGAATCCTCGACAGCATCGGCGGCAATATCCGTGTAGGCAAATCTGAATACTTTGTAACAGAGGCATGTGAGTACACCAACAGCTATCACGCATTTAAGCCTTTTATCAGTATCATACTGAACGTGGATGCCGACCACCTTGACTTCTTCAAGGATATAGATGAGATCGCTGAGTCATTCCATGTATTTGCCACCAAGACTCCAAAGGAGGGCCTGGTCATCGTGAACGGCGATATGAAGTATTATGATACCGTTGTCAGAGACCTCGAGTGCCGCGTGGTAACATTTGGAAAGGGCGCACAGAACAAATATTCAGCACACAATATACGATTCGATGACTTCGGCCATCCAACCTATACACTGGTTGTGGACGGCAAAGAGATCACTGACATAACACTCAAGGTATTCGGTGAGCACAACGTATACAACTCACTGTCAGCCATAGCGGCATCCCTTGAACTTGGGATCTCCATAGATGTCATCAAACAGGGACTGTCAGAGTGTGTCGGTGCCGAGAGACGTTTTGAGTACAAGGGAACCATCCTCGACAACGTGAGAGTCATGGATGACTACGCTCACCATCCAACTGAGATAGCAGCCACACTGAAGGCAGCAAAGAACACAAGCTACAACGAACTGTGGTGCGTATTCCAGCCACACACTTACTCAAGAACCTACGCTCTGTTCGATGAGTTTGTAGACGCACTCAAGGTATGTGACCACGTCATCGTGGCAGATATTTATGCAGCCCGAGAGAAGGATACCGGACTTGTCTCAGCAAAGCAACTCGCCGAGAAGATCGCCGAGACGGGTACTGATGCGTTCTATCTTCCATCTTTCGACGATATAGAAAATTATCTCTTAAAAAATTGCAAAAAAAATGATTTGTTGATAACTATGGGCGCCGGAAACGTCTATTCTATCGGAAATGACCTGATAAAAAATTAGTTATCCACATTATCCACACAGCTCTGTGGGAAAGTTTTCCCCACAGAGCTTATATTTTTTGTTGACATAATTTTTACAGAAATATTACAAAGCCCTGTTAAACTATGACTTTTGTATTTTTATGTCACTTTTTCGTCCACATTATCCACATTATCCACATCCCCACCATTTTTCCCAACCGACTATATGTTCTGTTTGCATTCCAAAAAGTTCATGTTATAATGCATTTGCGCTAAGGGAAATGCGCTATTTCAGGAGTATGATCAAGGAGTTTTTTGACATGAGCTACATTACTATTACAACAGAAAAAAACGAAACATATTCCTCTATATCAAACTTTTTTATAGACTATTACATGACCTCCGCCAGCGGAGAGTTTGTTAAGGTATATCTGTATCTGGTCAGACTTATGTCTTCCAGTAAACCCGTGTCTGTCGCCAACATAGCAGATCATTTTAATCTCACAGAGAAGGATATTTGCAGAGCCATAAAATACTGGATAAGCCAGGATGTTATGAAGCTCAACTACAACAAGAAGAAGGAGCTTACAGGAATAACTCTTCTCCCTCTTCACGACAAGGGCAGCTCCTCCGACAGCGGAGTTGACGACCTCTCTATTCTCGGCATGGATTATTCCACCGGAGATGACGATAACAACAGCGAGATCACGGCGACGATCACAGACGAAGACAAGGCCGAGGTGCCGGAGCGCACTCTGCCTGACAAGATAACAGTTACACCAGAATTTCTTAGGAAGAAACAGGAGGACGAGGTTCTCTCTGATATTATGTTTGAGACAGAGGCATATTTTGGCAGACCGCTTTCCATGCCTGAATCAGAAAGTCTCATATACATATACGACCAGCTTGGCTTCTCCCAGGAGCTCATCGAATATCTGATCGAATACTGTCTGACCATGGGCAAGGCAAGCTTCAGATATGCAGAGACCGTAGCCATAGCATGGTATGAAAAAGGAATCGACACGGTTGACAAGGCCAAGGCAGACAGCTCCGCCTACAACCCATTTTACAGAAAGGTCTTCTCTGCACTTGGAATACGCAGAAGCAATCCTACCAGCATAGAGACCGCATACATTGACGCGTGGACAGGTGAGATGAATTTCTCAGAGGATCTTATCCTTCTGGCATGTGAGAAGGCCATAATCTCCAAGCCACAATCCGCCAACTTCGCATATGTCAATGGAATTCTTGAAAACTGGCATAAGAATGGTGTACAATCCATTAGGGATGTCGAACTGCTCGATCAGGAGTTCCTCAAGAAGAAATCAGCGGCCACAGCGCAGCCTGCAGCCACCAGGAATCCGAATGGATTTGCGAACTTCAAGCAGACAGACATGTCCAACCAGTTGGACAAGCTGGAACAGATGCTTGCAGATGAACTCAATCTTGACAAGAGGTAATATATACATATTATGGGCAATATAAATTATGATGATATTTTGTCCCGGCTGAGCAGAATCAGACAGGACAATCTTCGCAGACAGGACAACAGAAAAGCTGAGGTATATGCCAGGATCCCTCGTATAAAGGAGATCGACGATGCCATCGCCCACAGTGCCGTCCAGGCATCAAGGGCAAGGATACTGCATCAGGAAGTGGATGAAGAAGCACTCTCCATGAAGAACCACGCTCTCCGCGATGAGAAGCATCAGCTCATGGCACAGACCGGATACCCTGACGATTATCTGGCACCGATATACAACTGCCCCGCATGCAGAGACAGCGGATATGTAGATGGTAAGCCATGTTCATGTCTGAAACACATGGTCATCAGCCAGTTGTACCAGCAGTCCACCATAGAGAAGGTGCTGGAGACGGAGAATTTTGCCAGCTTCAATCCTGATTTCTACAGAGATGAACACATTGCTGGCTACAATTACACTCCTTACCAGAATGCACAGAGCATATTGTCTGCATCAAGACAGTTCACAGAGAATTTTCAGGACAGCAGACCGGGCATTCTTATATATGGAGAGACCGGAACAGGCAAAACCTTCCTGACAAATTGTATCGCTAAGGAACTTTTAGACAAAGGTTATACAGTTTTATACTTGTCGGCGATAAATTTATTTGATAATATCTTACAGGACATTATAATAAAGGGTGGTCATGAACCGCATCAGAAGATGCTGTATGACTACATATATAACTGCGATTTTCTTATAATTGACGATCTGGGCACAGAGTACACCAACTCATTTGTCCTGTCTCAGTTATTTGAGATTATAAATACGAGAACTATCAAGAGACAGTCTACTCTCATTTCTACCAATCTTGATCTGCAGGAATTCAAGAACAGGTATACAGAGCGTATCATGTCACGAATAGTTGATAGCTATCTCATCTTCAATCTCTACGGAGATAACATCCGCTATGTAAAAAGAATGAAAAGCATAGCCAGGAACAAAAGGTAGACAACGAAAGCAGATTAGGAGGATTTTTATTATGCCAGACGATAGCAAGTTGGAAACAATACCTGTAGGAAGCTTAGGAATCATTGCTCATAAGAGCATTGTACCTCTCGGAGAGAAGGTCGATTCTTATATCGTAAAATGGAGAAAGAACCGTCAGAACGAGAACAAGTCAAGCATCGTATTCCACGGTTACGAGAAGGACTCTTACCTTATCAAGGCAGACTGCCCTAGATTTGGTTCAGGTGAGGCAAAGGGTATTGTCAACGAGTCAGTCCGCGGTAAAGACATATATATCATGCTTGATGTAGGAAACTATAGCTGCACATACACCATGGGTGGCCAGACTCAGAGAATGTCTCCTGACGATCACTATGCTGATCTGAAGAGAATCATCTCTGCCATGACAGACAAGCCTAGAAAGATCACTGTCATCATGCCTTTCCTGTATGAGAGCCGTCAGCACAAGAGATCAGGACGCGAGTCCCTCGACTGTGCAGTTATGCTCCAGGAGCTTCAGCAGTATGGTGTAGACAACATCGTTACATTTGACGCTCACGACCCACGTGTTGTAAATGCTATTCCAAAGAGCGGTTTCGAGAACGTAAAGCCTACTTACCAGTTTGTAAAGGCACTTCTTAGATCAACTCCTGATCTTGAGATAGATAACGACCACATGATGGTTATATCACCTGACGAGGGTGCTATGCACAGAGCTATCTACTTCGCTAACCTTCTCGGTGTAGATGTAGGTATGTTCTACAAGAGAAGAGATTACTCAAGAGTTGTGGACGGACGTAATCCTATCGTTGCCCATGAGTTCCTCGGTGATTCAGTTGAAGGCAAGGATGTTATCATCATCGACGACATGATCGCATCAGGCGAGAGTATGATAGATGTTGCCAAGCAGCTCAAGGCAAGAAAGGCTAAGAGAGTATTTGCACTTGCTACATTTGGTCTCTTCACCAAGGGTCTTGAGGTATTTGACAAGTGTCACGAGGAAGGTCTCATTGAGAAGGTCATCACAACCAACCTCACTTATCAGCTTCCTGAGCTTGCAGACCGCGACTGGTATGTATCAGCCGACATGAGCAAGTACATTGCACTCATTATCGATCACCTCAACCACGATGCATCTCTCAGCGATCTTCTTGATCCATCAGAGAGAATCAGTGCGAGAATTGCTGAGTACAAGGAGAAGCACACTATCTCAGATAACTACGAGAATTACTAATATACAATTATAGACTTACAAAAAAGACCTACGTAAGCTCACCTGATACATACCATGTATCGCAAGTTTCCGCAGGTCTTTTAATTATTTATTATTAGAAACTTTCTACAATGTCACCACATTGCATGCTATATGCATATCCTCAAGTCTGTTAACCAGATCCTTATCGGATGTAAGCAATATCGTCTGCTCCGTGTTCACCATACTCATCGCCTTGAGCACTCCCGTGAGCTGACTCTCATCGGTCACATCTATCACATCGTCCAGCACAAGTGGCATTTTCTCGTTGTTAAGTATCTCTGCAACAGCCAGCCGCACAGCCAGATACACCTGCCGAACGACCTCATGTCCCAGGAATTCCGCCCTGAAGAAATGGTCATCCTTTTTCACTGCAACATGCATCTCATCATCGAGCTTTGCCTCCTGATACTGTCCACCGGAGAGTGCGCTAAGAATATCCGATACTCTGCCGTCTATACCGGCAAACAGACCTGAGAACTCCTCCGATATGTCCATTATGGTATTAATAGCCTTATCTATGGCCTTCTTCTCAGTCTCAAGCACATCATAATCGACAAATATGGCGTCTCTCTTCTCCTTGAGTTCATAGTAGGCATCCCTCTTCTCTATGGCATCATGCTCCTGGAACTTGAACATATCAAGCTTCCTGTCATGCTCCTCCTGAAAAGCTCTGTCTATCTCAACGCGAACCGTCCTCGACTCAGTTGCTCTTCCCATCTCATATATGGTTCTCCTGAACTCCTCCTCAGACGGAAGCTTATCACCGTCAAATGCGCCTTTCCTGAACAATCCATCTATGATGGTTATAGCAACAAACGCAATCGTACATATCGTGAATAGCTGCTGTATGGACTTCTGAAAACCAACAAGGTGAACCACTAGCATGACCACTGCAACAACCAGTATTCCTGTTGCCATTATGACAAATATATTGTCCGTCAGCTTCTTGTCCTTCTTCTCCTGCTTCTTTTTCTCCTTCAGCTCGTCCTCATCATCTATAGCTTCAACCTCGAGGAATATTCTGCTTCGCTCCCTGTCCTCATCATCGTCAGGGATCTCAGCATCCTTTTCATTCACAAGCTGCCTTGCCTCTCTCTTCAAACGTGCGATCTCCATATTATAAGCATCAAGCTCCTCACGTCTGGCAGTTCGGATGTCTTCAAGCTCCTTATCAACTTCACCCAGCTCATCCATCTGGGCTTCCAGCTCTTCTATCTGAACCAGATACTTCTGATTGTCATATTTCTTCTTTTCGTTCTCAAGATACGCCACTGCGTCTGCTCTGTTTATTCCGCTGCAGCCCGTCTCCTTCATATTCTGAAGATACTTCTCAAGTCTGTCACACAAAGCTTTGTCATCTCCGCCCATCTCCTCCGGCGGATCAACACACATCGCATCCACAAATGTGCTCTTGTCCATATCAAACAGGACACCTCTGTAGGAATTCTTAGACACAAGTCTCTCATCCTTACCACTCTCTATATCAGTGAGCGTTGCACCGTCCGTGGACATGTTGAAATTTCTCTCCATAAGATGACTCTTTCCGGCATTTGTCACCTGTGCCTTTCCGGCATATCCATTTCCACCGGATGGCTTTCTTAATGCAAAATTGTCTCCCCGGGCTCCAAGACCCTTGGTTTTATTCATACCATACAGTATACCGGACACAAAATCCCTGATCGTACTCTTGCCGGCTCCGGGCTCTCCATAGAGCACATTCAAGCCTTTGTCCAGCTTTATTTCTTTGTTATTGAATTTTCCAAATTCTTTCAAAAAAAGTTTATTTATATACATTACTTTTCTCCAGTTGCTATGATCGCCTCAAGACCATATTCAAGTGCCTTTTTGCTGACCTCGTCATCCTCACCGGACAACTCAGCGATAAATCTTCCAAGTACATTGTGCTCATTGTCCCTCTTGAGACCATCAGCATTGTACTCGAACATCGTATTATCCACAACCTCATATATCTTGTAATCCTGAGACACATCATCAAACTGAGGTCTCACTCCGCGCCCCTTCTGACCCTTCAGGATAACCCGATATATGTTCTGCGTTCCCATCTTATCGATCTGTTTCAGAACAGCATGCTCGATCTGTCTGTCAGTATATTCCGGCTTTATCTCAAGTCCAAGGTTGATGTAATTCCTGCAGGCAACAGGCTCCCACTTTATCCTTGTCTCTCCGTTTATTATCTGTCCATAAATAAAGCCATGCTTTCCTGTGTCAGAAGGTGACAAAGGCTCCGGCGATCCCGGATATGCCATACGGTTCTTCACCATGTGCTTCGGCTTTCTCAGGTGTCCGAGTGCCACATAGTCAAATCCTGTGTCAGCCAGCTTTCGGAAATTAAATGGACTGTGGCTGGCATCTCCTCCATGCATGAGAAGTATATTGACAGCGCCTTCCGTCTGGGCATCTATCCCCTCTGAGAAATCCTCCGTGTATTCCGCCTGTCCATAGCTGAAACCGGTCACACAGGTATTTATATCTTCAAAATACGCATTGCTGAACTCCCCAGCCGGAAGAAGCACTGTGTTCGATGTGAACTCATAATTCTCCGATGGAGATCCACTTTCAATGTAATCACTACTGCCCGCAATGATCACCGTTCTTGTATTTGTAAGTTTTGCAAGTCTGGCATCAAGCTTTGCAAGATCCGCTGCCTTCGGCGCACTGTGATACAGATTGCCGGCAATGAGGAGCAGATCTACCTTTCTCTCCTCCGCAATATCCAGGATCCTGTCAAATGTCTCTTCTATCTCTTTCGCACGGACATCGCTCCAAGGCTTTCCCTTGTCAGGAATCATCCCCAAATGCACATCCGAAACATGAATAAATCTCATATCCTAACCTCTAATCTATAGTTAAACTGCCATTTTCTAATAGCCCACACTTAGTCCACTATTATATAATCATCAAAAGTTTAACCCAAATCAGAGAAAAAAACAACATAAGCTATGTTAAAACTTTGTGACATGCAGATACTTCTCCCTCGTGGCAAGCCCTCCTCTTATATGTCTCTCCGCCTTGTTGGCGTCCAGCACCACCCTGGCCTGGGCCGCCAGCATGGGTCTTATACGGACCAGCCGTTCCGTTATATCCTTGTGCACCGTTGATTTGCTTATACCCATCTTGTCCGCTGTCTGTCTCACAGTCGCCCTTGTGTCTATGATATAATTTGCCGCTTCGATTGCCCGCTCTTCTATGTAATCCTTCAAAGAAAAAGCCCCCGCATATTCTGTTTTTACAGTTTATGCGGGGGCATGCGGTTTATGTACATTTAATCCTGATTTATGGGGATCAGCACAAGTGTTTCATATTCCCCATATGTATTCTTTATCTCCATTATTCCATTGTACTTGTCCATGGTATTTTTCACATTTTGTATACCATATCCATGAGTCATATCCTTACTGCCGCCCACGTCAGACTGTGTACTGCTATTTTTCACATCTATTACCAAATGCCGATCTGTCTGCACTATTGCCAGCTTTATATATACCCCCTCTTTTTCCTTCTGTTTCTTACATGCATTGATACTGTTATCCAGCAGATTTCCTATTATTATACACATATCATAATCAGAGACCATTATTGAATTTTTATCGAACTTAAAATCCGTATGAAATTTCACGCCATTGTTTTGGGCAAATGTATACGCACTGTTCACAAATGTATCAATAACAAGATTTCCTGTTTTTGAAACAACATATTTATTTTTTAATTCTTCCTCATATCTATCACATACTGTTCTTATCCTGTCATATTCTTTCTCTTCTATGCATGACCTTATATAGCTTATATGCTTTTGGGTATCATGAACCATACTGCCAATTTTCTTATAAGAAAGAACCAATTGGTCATATTTATCCGACTGATGCTCCAACTGATAACCAAGCATTGTTACCTGATTTTTCAATTTATAATTATCCACCATGTTATCAAACAGATAATAATTCAAAACATTTAAGACCAGCACAATTATCAGCACAAATATAAATCCATACCCTGACAAAAGCACGATCTGTTCTGGTATTATCAAGTATAGATAACAACTTATCATTGGAGTTATAAGCACTATGACCAACTGTTTAAATGAATATCTACCTGATACATAATTTCTCACTACCAGTATTATGATCAGGACAGGCAGCATAATAAACTGTGCATACATATCCATCACCGAGATCAGATGAGTTATTCCACCGTCATACAGCATCTGATCCGTTGTAATTACCACTACATCAGATAAACCGATGCTCACCAGATAACCCAATACCCATATAATAAACGCAGATATACATTCAGCTATACGGGAATCATATAGGCAAATAAATACGAGCATGATAACTATATGCGCGGACACCTGGCTGACCATTGCTTTCTCCTGTGACACGTCTATCATGAAAAGCTGTCCGCCTCTTGAAGCCAGCTCTGTTAAAATAAATATACCCCAATATGCTATTGTCGATATTCTAAGCGTAGGCTTTCCAAGCCATTTCTCTACATAAACTTTTACAGTCACAGCATCCATAATTGCTGATATAAAAATTAATACTAAATAACTCACCCTTTAACCTCTGATGCTCCCCACATCTGATATAACCGTATTAATAAGACTCTTCCTTACCTCTTCCTCATATTTCCTTGACAACGGAATAATCTCGTTATTATCCAAAACAAGCTCCCCGCCTCTCAAGGTAACTATGTGATCTATATTTACAATATACCCCTTAAAGCTGTATACAAACCTTTTGTCCTTTAACAAGTTAAACCATTTTTTTAAATTTCCTGTAACCTGTATAATCTCTTTTGCAGAATGAATATCTACACTCTTTTGAAATTTTCTCGAGGTTTCTATATACATAATATCAGATATATTAACAACTCTTTCTCCATCTGCCGCTGGCACAATCAACTTATTAAACTCCATGTCCCTTATCTCACGCAAAACCTGAGATAATACTTGTTCCAACTCTATATATTTAAGAGGTTTCTGAATATAATTATATGCATGCACAGAAAAGCTCCGTCCCATATGTCCCGGGTAATTGCTTACAAAAATGATAATTGCATTTTTGTCGTATCTTTTTCGGATAATTGAGGCGATACATATGCCATCCTCCTTCTCCATTTCCACATCAAAGACAAAAAAATCATAATGTTCACCAGATTCCATCTTGTCCAGCAATTCCTGCCCCGTCCTGTAGTTGGCGCATTCAATATCCAGATTGTGTTTAAACGAATACTCCAATATGCATTTTTCTGCAATGTCTATATCCTTCTGCTCATCATCACATATAGCAACTTTTAACATCTTCCGCCTTTCATTTACCAATTAATACAACTTACGTAAATTTTAGAGCAACTAAACTTTACTAATTATAATTTATTAATGATGGGAGGTAAAGTAGTTATACTTATTATTAAAATGGGAGGAAAATTAAACATGAAACACTCTAAATCAATGCTATTATCTATACTAGCTTTATGCTTTATGTTGTTATTACCAACAATAGCCAATGCTAGTTCGAAGTCAATAAGCCTTGTAATGAAAGATACAAGCAAAAGTGCAACAGTAAGCTGTGCTAGTGCACAAATAAACGGTGGAGCGCTAAACGGTGGTACTGGCATAAGATACAGCATAACTGATAATGCAAAATCACAAACCTACATAACTGGAGGATGTATTCCTAATACAAATTTTAATTACATATACTCCTCCAAAACTGGTTATAGCCAAAAACTAACAGTAAAATTATATCAGAACAATACCAGTAAACCTGGTATTGGCTGGGCAAGAATAGATTATTAAAATATTGAAAGGAACCAGGTAATGCTTAAACAGAATTACATACTATTCAGGAAAACTCCACAATGCTTTTGGCCTTCCATCGCTGCTATCATATTTTGTATTTTATACTCAGTATACAAATTCATTGAAGACAGTCTGCTTAGGGAATTTAACTACATTGATATAGTTGAACATACAGATATGATGCTTGGAAATTCCATATATTATTATATTCTGTTTTTGTACTTGTCCTTTGAATACACATCTATCGTAAAAAAAACCAATGTGGTAGAGAGCATAAGCACATACACTATGTCATCAATTAAAAGAGAATCACAGCAACTGCTTATTCTCTCTATCATAAATGTCTTATTATGTATGTGCATGTTAGTTCTATGTATATGCCTTTGTATACTGTCAGGTTCTTCCTCTGCAGACTTTTATATATATACAATTAAGGCTATTTTCACACATGTATTTATGGTTAACACTTGTGCGGTTATGACTGGGCTCATCATATCGTATATCAACAATACTATCCTTGCCTATCTTGCATTATTTGGGTTCACTATAGTTGCCATATTGCAATCGGGTAAGTTCACCTTTCCTGCGGAAGATAAAATCGGCAGTATACAGGAAATATCCAATATATTCTGTGCTTCTCTTACTTATATTCCAGATGAAGCAGCTTTAATTCCTGTAAATATACATTTTCTGTCCAAACCTTTGTATATAGTATTTGGCGTGATCTCCGTATATTTGATCACAAATTTCTTCAGATACAAGAAGTTATCTTTGATTTTTGCCACCATATTTTCAGTGTTATGCTCGTTTTCCTTTATTTATATCTGCAACATCCCATATAATGGTAGTAACCCTGGATACGCAGACGATTCCTCGGATTTATTTGCAAATGAACAGGAATTACTTACTCCAACAAAGGAAATAGATTTTTATGTTACAGAGTATAACATACATTTTGACATAAGGAAGAATTTGATCGCAGATATGTATATGCAGCTATCAGACACCAGTCTCCCTGAATACCATTTTATACTCTGTAAAGATTACAATATCGACTATATAGCAGATGATAAGGATAATGCTATCCGCTATAGCAGAAATGGGAATAAGCTATGCATATACAACGAAGCCGGCAATCTCTCATCCATATACATAAAGTATACAGGAAAATCCTACAATATTTGCTACACAGGGGAAAATGGTGCATATCTTCCTGGGAACTTCCCGTATTACCCAATTGCTGGAAATGGAGACTTATTTCAAAACGGATATTGCCAGCTTCCTAAGGATCTGAGCAGGTTCACAGTATCCATATACTCTGATTTTACTACGTATAGCAATCTCAGCTTGTCCGGTGACACGTTCAGTGGTTTCAGTGATCAGCTAAGCATTGTTTCCGGCATATTTTGGAGAGAACAGATTATTGATAATGTGCGATACATTTTCCCATATATTGGCGCGGACACCGATCCGAGTCGAAACCACTACATAACAAGCCAGATAAAAAAATATATAAACTATACACCTGAAGAAAAGGCAACTGATTATTCCCTTATCGGGAAAACAATCCTGATACAACCAATACACAGAAATGCATATATGTACGGTTCTGACATGGTGATGTTTGATGCTGCAGGTAATTTGGATATTTACTACACCAATTATATACAGACAGGTAATTGGTACAATATTGATTCAATTCTCACCGATGAGGAACTTCAAAAGATTCAGGAAGATGTATACGACGAACTTGGCATCACTGAAACAACAGAATAAAGTAACTTGTATCCGTTCAGATAAAGGGGGATTATTATGCTGGAAATAAAAAATATGACAACTACTTTGGGAGGGAACACAATTCTTCACAATTTAAACTGTAATTTTGAATCAGGAGTACACGGACTACTCGGTCCTAATGGTGCCGGCAAAACCACATTCATGAGATCCCTTATTGGGTTATATCCATCAGCTACCGGAAGCATTCTCCTGAACGGAGCAAATATACATTCTGTTGATATCGGGTATCTGCCTCAGAAATTTGGTCTTTTTCCCGGAATGACCGTAAGAGAATGTATGCGTTATATTGCATTTTCCAAGGGTATTTCATCATGTAGTCTTGATGAAGACATCGAATCAGTTATAGAAAGTGTCAATTTATCAAGTTATATTGACAAAAAGGCTCATACTCTGTCTGGCGGAATGGTGAGACGTGTTGGAATCGCCCAGGCTTTTCTTGGCAATCCCCCTATAATAATATGCGATGAACCGACAGCAGGTCTTGATCCTGAGGAAAGACTCAGATTCAGGGATCTTATAAAACAAACCAATTGTGATGACAAGATAATTATTATATCCACACACATCGTAGACGATGCGGAGTTTTTGTGTGATTATATAGAAATTATCGATCAAGGCTATATAATTGCAAAAGACACTACAGACGGAATCAAAACAGCCATGACCAGGCTTTTGGCTTCCCCTTCTATTGATACCTCAGAGCCTGCATCAGCTGATCCCACTTTGGAAGATGGATACATGTATATTCTTAAGTCTTACAGGAACGGAGTGTAACTATGGTGCAAAGAATACATAACTCACTATTTATATTGCGTAAGGGAATGATACTCTGTGTAATTATAGCTGTTTTAGCTGCTATTACGGGCTTTATGATGATGAAACCCCTTGATCTGCAGGATAAAGAAAACGCACTGCAGCAGTGTTACTGCATAGCATATCCTGTGTGCGTTATGCTGCTATATACAATAACCTTTATGCCGTTTGTATATAGCCCAAGCCGGGAACTTTTTTACATAGCCCACAGAATAAAATGGGTAGAAACAATTATTCCATTTTTATACCTGTCTTTATTAATGTGTGCCATAACATCGTTGTTGTTCTTCAGGACAATTCTCTACCCAGAAAGATTTATAGCCAAAAATCTTATTATAATATATTGCTTCTGCGGTTTATATTACGGCACAGTATATACAGCGAAGAACATCACCATAGCCATCATTTTATCATTTACACTGATCATCCTGTCTCTTAGCGGAGGAAATCTCTTTAATGCTATCATACCATGGTATATTGATGTTCACTCAGTTAAGACTCTCGCCTCTTTTATGAAAGAATACATAATTTTAGGAAGTGCAGGCTGTATTCTGGGATTGTTCAGCAACCACAGATACTCAGATTACCAATAAATATATGCAACCTCTCTTTTTAAGCAATTTTAGGGAATCTCACAACAAATCTTGATCCTATATCCGCTCTGGATATTACCTGTATGGTACCTCCGTGGGCATCAACTATCCATTTAGCGATGGACAAGCCAAGACCTGAGCCTCCGGTCTCATTATTCCGGGCCTCATCCGAGCGGTAAAATCTGTCAAATATATGAGCCAGATCGCCCGGATTCATTCCGGTTCCCTCGTCCTCTATCATATAACTGACATAACCGGGCTCCTCTTTTACACCGAGTATTATGGCCGTGCCGGGTTCAGAATACTTCGCCGCGTTCTGGACAAATATCCTGACGGACTGCTTGATCATCGCCACATCGCCGAGCACACACGCCTCATTCTCAGTGCCCCGGAACTCATATCTGTGGCTCTCGTCTATCATCATGGACTCCTCCCACACTTCACTTACCATGCGGTTGAGATCGGTTTTCTCCATGTTCAGGTGCTGCCTTCCACTGTCGCCCCTTGCAAGGAATAACAGCTGTTCCACAAGCTCCTTCATGTGCTGGGATTCATTTTTGAGTGCCTCTATGGACTCTCCCAGAACCTGTTCATCCTCCTTCCCCCAACGGTCGAGCATGTTCACATATCCCTGGATCACCGCGATAGGCGTCCTGAGCTCGTGGGAAGCATCCGACACAAATCTCATCTGACGTTTCTCATTCTCCTTCATATTCCTGAGCAGATTGTTGAGCGCGATCTCTATACTCTGAAGATCCTTGTCTCCGGTATGTATAACCTGCTCGTCGTCATCCGCGGACAGATGGGATATGGCTTTCTCCAGATCGTCTATCTTGTTGTGATCCATAGGCTCCTTGCTGAGTTTTTCCGCCGTCACCGCCAGATCATTCAGCGGTTTCAATCTTCTTCTGACATCCGCTGTCCTGAACAACGCAACAAACAATACTATAGTCTCCATCCCCAGCAATATAACGCCCGGAATCTCTATGATATCCCAAAGGATCTTAACGTCATATCTGTACTTCTTCTCATCTGACCCTTCTATTATATATTCATACGCTCCGCCATCTTCATTTTTCTCAACGTAATATCTCATTCCACCCACGCCCTGTGGCAGCTGTTTCCTGCCCCACACAGCAAATACACTTACAATAAGAAAGGCAATGACGATATCTATAAGTATCACATTGCCCAGTTCTTTGAGCCAGAAGCTCATGTTGATCCTTCTGGCTATCGATGACATTCTTTTGTTTTCGTTAGTTTTCTTTCCCATGTATTTTCTCTCTATCTGTGCGTATCCGTGTCATGCGGCGCTGGTCTGTCACATATCTGTTTGCTCTGCTACGATATCCGGCTTGTCACATATCTATCTGCTCTATCCTGGCATCCAAAATGGTCATTCTCTGATAACATATCCGACGCCTCTGACGGTGGTGATCAGCTTAACTCCAAATCTGTCATCTATCTTTGTTCTCAGATACCTCACATACACATCTATGATATTGGTCTCTCCCAGGTAATCATATCCGCACACCGCATTCAGCAGCTTTTCCCTGTCCATAACGATGTCCTTGTTTTCCATGAGCGTCCTGAGCAGCTCAAATTCCCTGTTTGTCAGCTCAACTATCTCGCCGCACACTGTAACCTCATGCCTGTCGGTGTCCATGCACACTCCACGGATCTCTATCCTGTGTGTGTGAACCTCTGCAACTCCGCGTCTCTTCAACGCAACCCTTATCCTGGCAAGCAGCTCCTCTATGGCAAATGGCTTGGTGAGATAATCGTCTGCACCGGCATCAAGACCAGATACCTTGTCCATGACCGCATCTCTCGCGGTCAGCATGATGACCGGCACATCACTCTCCTTGCGGATTCTTCGAAGCACCTCCAGACCGTTGAGTCCCGGAAGCATCACATCCAGCACCACGAGGTCGAAGCCACCGGACAGAGCTTTGTCCAACCCTGTTCTTCCATCAAATACCTTCTCCGCCTCGTATCCCTCATGCAGCAGCTCCAGCTCCACAAATCTTGCAATTTTCTCTTCATCCTCCACAATGAGAATCTTCTGTGCCATATCTTTTTCCTTTCTTTTATGACGGACGCTTGTTATTGACGTCGGACTTAAGGTTGTCTACTGAGTCGGCTACTTTGTCACATGCGCTATTAAGGTTTACGTTGATGTCGCCTATTCCTTCAAAATGGTACCTGCACTCACAGAAGAGACCTACAACAAGAAGTGGAAGCACTACCCAGAATGCAAGTATGAGTGCGATCACAAGCACCAGAACCGGAACGTTTATCATGGTCTGGCCTCTGCGTTCTACTATGAATGTGCTATCCACACTCTTCTTTAACACCTTGCCGCACCATTTGAAAAATTTGTCCATCATCTGTCCAAACGTCACTTTATTGCAGTCATTTGTATATGTCTGCTGTGCCTGCTCGAACTCTGTTGATGTCTTCTGTTCCTCGCCTGTGGTAAAGCTCTCCACCTCAGGGGCTTTCACCTTATCAAGCTTCTCAAGATAAATGATCGCATCCAGCAGATCGTAATCGCATGCCTCAAGCGCATTCTTTGCATCCTCGTAACTTACGCCTGTTTTTTCTCTTAACTTTTCTACCTTTTCCAGTTTATCCATAATCTTTGCACCCTTTCTCATTATCTTAGTTTCATCGTCTTCCGATGATCTGTCATCTTTCTTATCGTTTGCTGCTGATATCATCAACTGATGTTATTACTATACCAACCGATGATTAATCTAAAATATGAGAAAGATTAAAATCAGGTTAATTTTATAATGAATAGAAGGATATGTCAAAGTTTGTTCCCCTTTTTATCTCGCTGCTATTTTTTACTATAAGTTAACTTATATTTATTTTATATTGTATTAAATTAGCTTTAAGTGTATAATTTGTTCAAAAGGAGGTTGATTACTATGTCCGATATAGAATTTGAAAGAAGAATGAATGACCAATTTGCAAAGAATCTTTTCTTTTTTCTTAATAAATATCAATATACTCAAGCTGCCTTTGCTAAGCAGATGAATGTCAGCACTGCAACTGTGTCAAATTGGTGTAACGGGCTAAAGTCTCCCCGAATGGACAAAATTGACCACATGTGCGCTATTTTCAATTGCTCTAGGTCTGATCTTCTGGAAGAAAAAGATATCATAAGAAGCCAAAAGAAATCAGAGGCATATGCAATTCCTGTATTTGATTATATATCATGTGACAAAACATTTTGTTCAACCGAAAAGATTATTGATACAGAAGAAATACCCGAAAGTCTTGCTAAAACTGGCGAATTCTACGCTCTTAGAATAAAGGGGGATAGCATGGAACCCAAGATCAGCAGCGGCGACGTTGTAATTGTCCGTCAACAGGATGATGCAGACACAGGGGACACTGTTATTGCTACAATAGCTGGTGAAGACGCCGTGTGCAAACGCCTGAGAAAATATAAAGAAGGACTGGAACTGATTTCCACCAACCCCAGCTATGCACCGCTCTATTTTGACGATGAAACCATAAAAAATAAACCTGTCAAGATCATTGGTAAGGTAGTGGAGTTAAGGGCAAAATTTTAATGGATTGGAGTGATTATTATGCTTTTTTATGTATATGATGAGAATACTTCCTCGACTGCTCCTGTTGAGGTATCAGATATACCCGAGTTAAGCGAACAGGAACTTGAATTTATATATGATGATAAAATCAGAAAAGTATGGCACTCACAGGAGGAGGAATGGTATTTTTCCATAATTGATGTAATTGACGTTTTGACCGATAGTTCCGATCCAAAACAATATGTAAAAAAGTTACGATCCCGCGACCCAGAATTATCAGCTAACTGGGGTACAATTTGTACCCCTATTCAAATGATAGCCGCTGATGGTAAAATGCGTAAAATCCAAGCAACAAACACACATGGGTTATTGAGAATTATCCAGTCCATTCCGTCAAAAAAGGCTGAGCCATTCAAGCAATGGCTGGCAATGGTGGGCAAACAACGTCTGGACGAGGAAGTTGATCCTCAGATTGCTATAGATCGTGCTATAGAATCATACCGCAACAAAGGATATTCTGAAGATTGGATAGCCCAGCGTATGCGTGGGATAGAGATTCGTAAAGATATGACCAATGAGTGGAGGCGTGCCGGAATTACCGATTCCAGACAGTATGCTTCTCTTACAAACATACTTACTGCCGCATGGTCAGGAAAGACAGTGAAAGAATATAAAAAGTTTAAGGGACTGAAAAAAGAAAATCTCAGAGACAATATGACTAACACAGAGCTTGTCCTGAATGCTCTTGCAGAGATATCAACAACAGAGATATCAAAGGCAACTAATCCTCAAGGTATAACCGAGGCCACAGATGCTACCATCCAAGGTGGCAATATTGCCAGAAATGCACGTGAATCCCTTGAAAAGCAGATAGGGCGCAGCATACTATCCCCATTAAACTCCAACACTCCCAAGCTGCTTGATGACAGCAAGGAAAAGTAATATAAACCGAATATGTCACAACTATAAAATGCGTATGAATCCTCAGACAACAGTCTCGGTTATTCATACGCATTTTTATCTTTTCCATATCACACCGTTCCCGCAGCAATCTTCGCCGTGGACTTCTTCACACAGTAAAGACATGTCGGCAATATATAGATGGTCGCTGTGACCCACGCTGTCTGGTCAGCAAAACAGATGGCCGTGAATCCAAATGTTCCGACAAATCCCAGGCTCACTATAATCCTGGCCGCCATCTCTGTAACACCTGAGAATATAGCCCGACCGGAATATCCAAGTCCCTGTGTCACCATACGCGCCACGTTCAGTATACCGAGACTCCAGTAGAAGAATCCCATACATCTGAGGTATTTCGCAGAGGCATCAAGTACGTCGACTGCGCTCTTCTTTACAAATATCATTGAGAGCGGCCTGCCAAAGAATATCATGATAAGTCCTGCTATCAATCCATATCCCACTGCGACTGCTATCGCCTGCCACAAGCCCTGTTTTATACGTTTTGCCTGTCCGGCGCCAAGGTTCTGGCTGCAGAACACAGATGCCGCCGTTGCAAATGCATCAAATGGACACATAGTGAACTGCTTTATCCTCATACCGGCTGTGAAGCCTGACACATACAAACTTCCCAGCTTGTTATTTGCAGACTGCATGACCATACTTCCTATGGCAGTTATGGAAAACTGCAGGCCTGTCGGAATTCCCATGACGAGAAGTTCCTTCACTGCAGATCCCTCTATCTCCCTGTCCTCCGCCTCAAGATGCATGATCTGAACCTTCTTGAAGATATATACAAGACACAATATTCCACTCACCGCCTGTGCCGTGATGGTTGCTATAGCCGCACCGGCGCAGTCCCATTTGAGGACAACTATGCAGAACAGGTCAAGGAATATGTTGAGTATTGCCGAGAACGCCAGAAACATGAACGGCGTTCTGCTGTCTCCCAGAGACCTGAGCACACTTGACAGATAGTTGTACATGAGTGTGAACGGAATTCCCAGGAATATAACTATAAGATAAGCATATGCCTTGTCATATATATCCTGAGGAACCGAAAGCAGATGAAGTATCTGATTACAGCACACCGAACATACAATCGTGACTATCAACGCTATGATGCCCGTCAGCACCGCGCCGTTAAATATATACTTTCTCATCTTGTGCAGATTATTTGCACCAAAATACTTTGCAACAGGAACACCAAATCCTGCGCAACAGCCCATACAGAATCCCAGAACCAGAAACTGTATACTGCTGCTTGCTCCAACTCCCGCCAGAGCCTTATCTCCCAGTATCTGCCCCACAATAGCCGCATCTATTACGTTGTACGTCTGCTGGAGCAGATTGCCGAGCAAGAGCGGGGTGGCAAACTGCAGCATCAGACTGAGGGGCTTACCGGAAACCATGGACTTAGCCATGTCTTACACCTTCCTTACATTATTGATGTGACGGTGAGTTGCCAATTTTTTCTTTGAACACAGAGTTGCTATACATATCATTCGCTGGGTCGCTTCCGCTTATTTCGCCCTGCAGCGGTACTAAGGTGCCGCCTCACAGCGCCACCTAAGAACCGGCGGGCTCAAATTCCCTGCTCACGATATGTATAGCAACTCTGTGTAACAACTTTATTGTGACAACTCACCTGTTAGATGAATAATAACTACGTATGTAAGTCGGTTTCAGACTTACTTTATGTTTATTATCCTTATCTCTTATAACAGTTTTCCAGCCAAAGCTTCGAGCGCTGCCACATCCGACTGCTTGAACGCGGACCTTATGGTCACATGCTCATCCACGATCTCTATATCCTTCATCGCTGCCATCTGCTCTTTCATGAGTTTCGCCGCCATTGGTGCCCATGAACCATTTTCAATGAAAGCGACCTTTCTCTTCTGGTATGCCTTCATCTTCAAGTGGTTGATGAAATCCGCCATGACAGGCATCACACCGCCATCATATGTAGGTGCTGCAAGCACAAGTCTGTCATACCTGAAAGCATCCTCTATACACTCCGCCATATCATCCCTTGAGAGGTCTGATATCGCAACCTTTGGCGCCCCCTTTGCCTCAAGTATCTCCGCCAGCTTCTTTGCCGCCTTCTCTGTGTTGCCGTGGAGACTGCAGTATGCGATGAAGATTCCCTCATCCTCAGGTGTGTAGGTTGACCACAGCTGATATTTGCCTATGTAATATTCAAGATTCTCTGTGAGTATAGGTCCGTGAAGTGCGCATATCTTCTGTATGTCAAGTCCTGCTGCCTTCTTCAGAAGTGCCTGTGCAGGCATTCCATACTTTCCTACTATATTGAAGTAATATCTTCTCGCCTCGCATGCCCAGTCCTCGTCGGTATCCAGAGTGCCGAACTTGCCAAATGCATCCGCTGAGAAGAGTATCTTCTCACTCTGTTCATATGTGACCATAACCTCAGGCCAGTGGACCATAGGAGCCATGAAGAACTGGAGCGTATGGCTTCCAAGTGAGAGTGTCTGTCCCTCTGCAACGGTCACGCTTCTGTCTGCCACAGGAACCTCAAAGAAGTTTGGAAGCATTGCGAAAAGCTTTGCATTTGATACAATCTTGATATCCGGGTATTTTGCAAGCACATCACCAAGATTCACCGAGTGATCAGGCTCCAGATGTGAGATTATGAGATAGTCAGGCTGCCTGTCTCCAAGCACCTCTGCCACATTTGCAAACCACTGGTCTGCGCACTTTGCATCCACCATATCCATGATGGCTATCTTCTCGTCCATGATGACATAAGAATTGTACGCTATTCCGTTTGGAACTATATACTGGTTCTCAAAAAGGTCTATGTCCTTGTCATCCACACCTACGTAAAATACTGTGTCAGTTACATTCTTAAGCATTGTATATCCTCCTTTTGATCCTAAGTATCTAATATAAATAATCCACGTTGTGTCCACATGATAAAATAATCGTTGCGACAGCTGCACTTGTGCAGACTATCATAATGACAGTTAATTATAACATACTAAATGAAAATAGAGAATCAGCACATAAGATCTGATTCTCCATTTTTTGATATTTTTTTATCATTGTCTGCTTACCCTTCTCTGCATCTTCTCCTGATACATACTGTGATCCGCTTCCCTCACATACTCTTCAAGGGTTTTATCACCATCCGGGTCTGTTATAACATAGCCTATACTAAACTCCAATTCAAACGGAAGCTTCTCCTGCGCAACTATCTCCCTGGCTTTCTCAAGGATTGCCGTCTTTCTTTCCTCAGGAGGTTCCGCCTCATCGTATATAGATATGGATACAAATTCATCTCCGCCGTATCTAACCGGAATACTGCTTATTCCGCCTCCGCCTGCTATGGCTCTTGCGGCACTCCTTATAGCTTTGTCTCCGTACTCGTGACCATAAGTGTCATTTATATATTTGAGCTTGTCCATATCGGCAAACATTATGAGAAGCGCCCTGCCCTGGCCCGCAGCCTTGTCAAATGCCTTTGCGGCGATCTGTCTCATACCCTCCCTGTTGTATATCTGGGTAAGTGGATCCTTTATGGATATTGCCGTAAGCTCCTGATTGATCTGCTCGAGTCTCCATTTGTTGAACAGATTTATCATGGCTACATTCACTTCGCTCATTACAGTTGACCAAAGCTGCTTATCCATAAGGTAATATCCATTTTCGACACAGCAAAACCCAGCTGCCTTTTCTCCAAAATGAAATGGTGCAAATAAAAATATATTGCCGCCTACCTCATCATCCAGAAGAGGAAACATACTATGGTATGTATCGTCACCGTCATCCGCTATGCCCTGCCTGTACACGATCTGCATTCTCTGAGGATAGCCCTTCACAGCAAATACATCCTCATCGTATGCTGCTGAGAGAGTCGGGCCAGCTCCCCCCATCTCCACAAGAGATCTGTCGACAACCATAACGCATTTCTTACACTCTGCCTGTGAATATGCCGTCTGGACACATGGATAAAGGCCACTGTAATCACCACATTTGCTGAGCAAATGCGTGAAGTCAAGTGTACTCTCATCTATCTCCTCGCGTTCCACAACTCCCATTATATAATTCTTCAGGTACTGTCTGCCGTTCAGCATGGCATCCGCGCCGCAGCCACAGCTCTCCGTGAATATACAATTATAATCTATATAGGAGCTGGTATCCGGATTGTTTCCCGCCCATATATTCAACATGATCTCTGCAGCCTCAGCTCCGATCTTCTCACGGATCCTGCTCACCGTTGTTATGCGCGGCGTATAATACGCTGCTTTATCAAAGTTGTCGAATCCTGTGACCTTAAAATCCTTGGGTACTGAAAGTCCAAGTGCTTCTGCTCTGTTGCACACACCCACCGCCAGATTATCATTTGCACAGATTATTGCATCCGGAAGAATCTTCCTCACTATCTCCCGTTCTTCCAGCCTTCTCTCATCCATCTCCGCATTATTCGAAGCCTCGGCATCCGGAGCAGAATCAGCAAAACTGCCGCTGGTTATCTCACCGTACACCTCCGCAGGACCGCCGTAATCCGGTCCGTCCTTCTCATGTTTTATACACGTATGTCCATGCGCTCTGAGCAGCTCCTCGAATCCCGTCACGCCGTCATTGAAACTAAAATCTCCAAACAGGACATCCTCATCATCCACAGGCAGACCATATTCATCCATACAGTCCCTGAATGCACGGCATCTCTCCTGAGCCTCATAGTTGTCCTTTGGTCCGGCAAGATACCATACCTTCTTCGCACCATGTTTCTCTATCATATGCCGGGTCATGTCATACATAGCATCATAATTGTCTATACCCACAAAATGCAGACCATCAAAAGCAGTCTCGAGGCTTATAGCCGGAACTCCGCTCTTCCTTATCCTGTCCAGCAGTTCCGCCGTGACTTCCGGATATTTAATATTGTTGACAGATATTATGATCCCATCAAAGTCTGTCAGCTCCGGAAGATTGTATATATTGTATTCTCCATAGCTGTAACCGTCGTCCCTGTTCCAATTGCCATTGCTGTTGAATATGTACAAATTCACATCAGCCCTGGCTTCCTTTATCTTCTGCATAAATCCCAGCGGCCAGGCGTAGGTGAAATACCTCTTCCAGCCATCCATGAACAATGCTACTTTTTTCATACCTTACCTCCTGATCAATCAGAACAACCCGTCCTGTCCCCCATCTGTAAATTTGCCAAATATATTAAAAGGGCGCATCTGTATATATTATACACAGACCCGCCCAACCAAAACATATCCAAATGTATCAAAAATATGTACTTTACTATCAGAAACCACGGGGACGGAGGGGACAGACACCTCCGTCCCCATAATTCACTTAAGTGGATAGTCGCTGTGCAGCGGCTTGTAATCACGTATAGTCTTAAGTGCCGGCAGAGCATGTCCGTCATAATCAAAAAGTGCCTGATTTGCCCATTCATTTCCGCATGGTCCAGACTCCTCTATATATGACAGAGCACCTTCCGTAGCCCAGCCGCTTCCCGGTACTGGTATCCAGCCTGCCTCCCAATAATAAAAGCCATCACCACCAGGAACATCATCTATCAGTTTCATTATGTCGTTCATAAATTCCGCCTGTCCCTCAGGTGTCATAGGGTAGTCAAGATTCTCCACCAGTGAAGGTTTTGTGGCATAGCCCTTTCTATCGTCAGGCCCCAGTTTCTCATAGTCAGCATAGTCCTCCATGGTAAATCCCATGGAAACCTCAGCAATAACTATCTTTTTGCCATATCTATCCGCCATATCCCGCATATTTGCCTCCAGCTCCTTCATGGTTCCATGCCAGAACGGATAATACGACATTCCAATTATATCAAAATTTTCTCCTCTTTCCATGTAGTGGTCAAACCAGTCCACATACATAGGATTGTTGCCACCATTGTCGAGATGTATCATGACCGGAATATCAGAGCCAACCGATCTGACCGCCCTTATTCCTGCGCTCACAAACTTCGCGATATTGTCATATTCTGGTTTCTGCCCAAGCGGCCACATCAGTCCGTTTGTAAGCTCGTTTCCAACCTGAACAAGCTGAGGGAGAACGCCCGCATCTTTCATCTCTAAAAGAGTCTCCCTTGTGTAGTCGTACACAGCCTGCTCAAGCTGATCCGCATCCATGCCTCTCCACGCCTTGGGCACCCTCTGCTTGCCCGGGTCAGCCCAGAAATCACTGTAGTGATAATCAAGCAGAATGCTCATTCCATGATCCATAGCGCGCTTCGCGAGTTTCTTGTATACCTCAAGGTCATTTGTGCCCGCACCATAAGGTACGCCGTCCTCCGTGTACGGATCATTCCACAGACGAAGTCTCACAGAATTCACACCATAGTTCTTAAGTATGTCAAATATATCTCCCTGCACACCATTGTCATAATATTTCGCACCCAGCTCTTCAGCCTCGGCAACAGCGGAGAGATCCACGCCCTTTATATAATCTGCCATATTTTTGTCTCCTTCACCTGCATTTATTTTACTGCCTGTTATAACCAAGAACAGCCGCCGAAGAAAAATGTTCTGCATACTCCTGATGTACCAGTTCATCTTCATCTGTCGGCGGCCTTCTATCAAGATGACATCTGTCACCTAGTCGTCAAATGTAATCCTGTCATACATTCTTCCATATTTTATTCTGATGAGCTCGTTCTTTGCCAGAACGTCCTCCTCTGGTCCAACATACTGACAACGGATACAGTAGTATTCCTTCTTGTCCTTATCATAGAACATATCTATATCCAGATCTCTCATGAAACACATTGGACATCTGTAATTTAATTTGCCTTTTCCAGACTGAGCCATGTTGAAAATACCTCCTTATCCTTAAGTGTCTTTGTATAACCAAGAGTGAACATTGGCGAGAACGCATATCCCTCTTTGAAATATCCTGTTGCATCGCTGCCAGATGCTCCCATGGCAGCCTTTGTCTCGATCGCAGGTATAACTGCTGACACCTCATCGGCGCCTGCGAGATCCTCTTCTCTGCACTTGTACTCATATGTGAGTGACTTGCTCTCTGAAGCATTCTTTGCTGTGAGAGTGATTCCTGTCATGTCCTCTGGGTACTCTGTTGTACCGTAGCATGCCACCATGTACTCATTGATCTCAACCTCTGCATCAGGGTTGCTCATCTCGAGGATAGTTCTTTCATGTCTTATCTTGGATGAACCCTCCTCAAAATATATCTTTGTCTGAAGTTTAACTGTCAGATCGTAGAACTCGATGTCAACCGGGTCAAGTGTAAGGATTCTTGTGCTTCCCTCCTGCGAGAATGTTGCCTTTGTTCTGCACAGACAGAGGTCGACCTCCTCACCCTTGTAGCTGATCTTGGCACTTCTCACAGTACCCTCTCCGGCATAGTGTGTGAAATATCCTGCTCTGTACTTCTCCTGGATCAGGAATGGATATGAAGCATCCTGAACATGTGGAGTTCCGATACCTACAGGCCAGTTGAGCTTTGCAGCGTATGGTCTGAGGTCAACGATCGCACCGCCCTGATCCATGTTGATCTGGGCTCTCATGTATGGATCGCAGTACCAGAATATCTGCTTGTCTGATCCGTACAGTATATCCTTCCAAAGAGCACACTCAGGCTCCTCGTATGTCTTGTTCTCTCTGTAGAAGTCAGCAAATTCAGCCATTGTCATGTCGATACATTTGCCTTCCTTCTTCAGGTCGCCATAATACTTCATTCCATCCTCGTAGCTCTTCTTGAGCAGCTCGTATGGAGCCTCCCAGCGTCCCATCTTGTTCAGCCAGCCTGGTCCAACGAACATCATGTTGTATGAATATCCATTGTTGAACTTAGCCAGATGACGATACTGGTCGATCAGGTTGTACAGATATGGGTACTCCCATGTCTTGCTGTCATAGATCATTCCACGGAGAACGTTCTGTGGATGTGTACCAAAGTTAGAACCATTTCCATCATAGCATGCCAGCAGATCTCTTGAAAGATGCGGGATGGCAACGATTCCGCTGTCCTCAGCCTCATTTGCTGCAGGTGCATGTGTGTTCTGCTTTGAAGGTATCCACGGATTCCATGGGCCGCCATCAAACAGTGTGTACCATGAGTTGTTACATGTGTGGTAAGCCTTAGGGCCCTCCTCCCAGCATGTTGCAACTGCACACTTGACTGATGGATACTTCTCCTTGATGTAGTTTGTAAGCTCAGCATCCATATAGTATGAACCTGTAGACACTGGATAAAAGCCAAATATATCATGGAACTTTCCAAATACGTCATCGACGATATTCTTCTTGTCCTCCATTGAGAACATCCAGATACAGAAGTCCTTGGTCTTGTACTTCTCTCTGAACTCTGTGCAGGGAAGTCCGAGAAGTGAGAGCGCTATCTCATCTCCATACTTCTCATGATGCTCCTTGGCGAGTGATACAGCCTCCTCATTGAAAAGACTGGCATATGTCATCTGAATAGTAGTCTTGAGTCCGTTCTTGTGAGCTGTCTCCTGCTGGAACTTGAATATGTCCAGTGACTCTGTGAGGAGAGCTTTTCTTCCGATATCCTCTGCCTGACCATGGCCTGTAACCTTCTCGGCATACTCAGGAACCATCTCAGGACGATGGATAATGTTTACAATAAATGTATTCTCCATATCTTAAATCTCCTATTTCATATATGTTGTAACCTTTTGATCTAAAGATGATCGTCCCCAAACAAGTGACAATATCCTCATTTTTCATCCTGTCAGCCCTATTTTAGGGCTAATTATAGCAGGCATCCACACCACCATCCATATGTGGTCCATCCGGTACGCAGACACCTGCCCAAAATAAATTTTCTCATTTCTCTCGGACCGCCGCCTGTAAATTCTGCCGGTCTCAGCCACAGCGGCGTCCGTCCGCCTTAACCCTTTACAGAACCTCCAGTTACACCCTCTACATAGTACTTCTGCATGATGACGAACAGTATTGAGATAGGGATAGCTACCACGATACCGCCGGCGCAGAATACTGAGAAGTATTTGTTGACCAGTGATTTTTCAAGCATATTGTAAAGACCTATAGCTACTGTCCAGTCCTTCGAAACTCCTGAGTTGAGCATAAGCTTTGCGAATACAAAATCGCCCCAAGGTATAAGGAAAGAACTGATTACCTGATACACTACTATTGGCTTACACAGAGGAAGAATTACCTTCGTAAATATCTTTGCCTCCGAAGCGCCCTCAAGTCTGGCAGCCTCCTTAAGTGACATTGGTATTGTGTCCATGAATCCCTTCATGATGAGGAATCCAAGTCCCGATCCCGCTGAGTAAACTATGATCATACCGAAATGGCTGTTTGTAAGTCCCAGCATCTTCAGGATAAAGTAAATTGCTATCATGAGAAGTGGGCCAGGGAACATGTTCAGTATCAGTGACGCACTCATGATCTGTTTTCTGCCGTTGAATCTCAGGCAGCTCATCGCATAGCTGACCATAATTACAAATATAGTAGAGATGATACATGTAAATACTGCAATAATAAGTGTATTCTTGAACCATGACACATACTGCACAACCGAGTCAGGTCTTGTAATCAGCTGAACAAAATTGTCCATAGACCAGCTCGTTGGGAAGAAATGCGCTGTATTGATTCCCTTATATCCGCTGAATGAAGTGACAATCAGCCAGATGATCGGAACCAGCCAGATAACTGCGAGGACAAGTAATACGATATGTTTAACGATTGAACCTATTGTTTTCTTCATTACTGGTACTCCTCCTCTTTATCTCCTGCAATCATTCTTGAGAATGATATAAGTGTAAATGCTGCACATATGATAAATACTATGATACCGATAACAGATGCCATCTTGTAGTCGTAGTATTCATTTGTAAGTCTGAACAGCCATGTAACAAGAAGGTCAACTTCCTTCGCATGCGAATTGGCGAGAGCCTGATTCTGTGTGACGAATACATCCTGTGTGAGCAGGTAGATTACGTTGAAGTTGTTGATGTTCTTTACAAAGTCTGTTATAAGTGCCGGGCCCTGGATGAACAGGATATATGGCATTGTGATCTTCCAGAACACCTGGAAATTTGTTGCTCCATCGATCTTTGCACTCTCGATCTGATCTGTAGGTATGTTCATCAGAACGCCTGTTGCGATCAGCATCTGGTATGGAACACCGACCCAGATATTGATGAGAATGATCATTACCTTTGCCCAGTGAGGATCAGTCAGGAACGGTATATATGTAAGATGCTCACCGACAAGTCCTGCATGCTTAAGCAGGTCTGTGATACCGATATTTGAGCAGATAGTGTTCACAATACCGGAATCAGCGAAGAAGTTTCTAACCAAAAGCAGTGTTACGAACTGTGGAACTGCTATTGATATGATGAAAAGTGTTCTCCACATCTTTGGCAGCTTGGTTGTCTTGGAATTGATCGCCTTGGCAAGAAGGATACCGCCTATGAATGTGGTAAATGTCGCCATGACCGCCCATACAAGTGTCCAGCCAAGAACCTTTCTGAATGAATATCCAAATGTTACTGTCATGCTGTTTGAGAACAGGCTTGCAAAGTTCTTGAAGCCCACCCATGTAAACAGTGAGTTTGGTGGAAGGTGCTGCTGATCATAATTGGTAAATGCCACCGCTATAAGAATAAGTATCGGCAGAATATTCATTATGACTACACCAATTGTCGGAAGTGTGAGAAGTGTTATGTGGAACTTCTCGTTGAAGAGTGCCTTCATATCTTCCTTGAATGTATTTATATGTTCTCCATTTTCCTTCATCTGCTGAAGCTTGTACACTGTCTTGATATTGTGAATGTAGAAAAGCACGAATATAAGAATGATGAACAACGCAACCACCGAATTGAGAAGGATCTGGAAAGAATTGTCGTAATTATTAGTAGTTGTCTGCATGGTGAGTGGATCAAATACCTGCTCAAACTTTACAGTTCCAAGAGTTCCAAATTTGGCAAGGTTTGGTGCCGCATAGCCTACGCACATCAACACAAACGCAGCCTCAACGATGAGCATGATCAAACCATTGACGATCTGCTTTCTTGCGAAGTAACCTGCACCCATGATAACCGCTGAGAGCTTAACCCATATATCACCTTTTGCAAAAGCAACACCAAAATTCTTGAAGTATCTTCCTATGGCTTTAAAGAATCCTGATATTTTCTTCATGAAAAAGCTCCTCTCTTTTTAAAATGCCCCATATGCCACGAATGACATATGAGGCATTCTCATTATAACCTATAAATATTATTCAAAGTACTTCTTATTTAAAATTACTCCTGTGATACAGGTGCATCAATTCCTTCTACAGCGTTATCGAGAAGTTTCTGAAGGTCTGTTCCGTCTGGATTGCCCTGTGCAAGGATTGAACCAAGTGTCTCTGCTGGTGTCCAGTAGTTACCACCTACACGCTGTGGTGTTGCATATGCTGCCTGAGCTGCAAGAGCTGATATAGCTGGATCAGCCTTAACTTCATCTGACTCTGAAGCGTTGATGTTTGAAGGGCCAAGACCTCTCTGCTTAAATCTTGTAACCTGTGTATCCTCTGATGTAAGATACTCAGCAAGAAGCATTGACCAGCCTACATTCTTTGAATGTGGGTTTACACCGATAAGCTTGCAGCCTGAGAATGATGCCATCTGAACCTGCTTGCCTGCAACTGTGTATGTAGGAAGCTTAGCTGCTGCATAGTTCTCGCCCCATGCTGCCGCAGCGTCTGCTGCTCTCCATGTTCCGTTAACTGCTGCACAGATTGTACCCTCAGCGATCGCTGTTGCCTGTGTAGGATCATCCATATCTACAAATACGCCAGTCTTGAAGAGATCAAGGATTGCCTGAGCTACATCTGTACCGCCTGCCTGATTCCAAGTACATGTATTTGTAAGTCCGTCATCGTTAAGTGTAAGGTCAAGACCTGCTCCCTGGAAGAATGAGTATACATACCAAGCATCTGATACGTTCATAGCGATCTTCTTGTTTGCCTTCTTTGCTGCCTCGATCATGGCATCCATCGACTGAACATCATCCTCTGTGAATACTGATGAATCATAGAACATGAAGTATCCGTTGTCTGCTGTCATTGGATATGCATATAATGTTCCATCAACAGAAGCTGCCTCTATAGAAGCTGCCACATTCTCGTTTGCAACATCAAAAGTGTATGTAGCCTGTACCGGCTGAAGTGCACCAGCCTTAACCAGCTCATTGATCTGATCATCAGCAAATGCGAATACATCAGGAGCAGCCTCAACGTCTACCAGGATATCATCCTTTGCCTTTGACTCAGACTCGGCTCCGAGTGTGATGTTGAAGTCAACATCTGAATACTTTTTCTTGAATTCTTCAATAACCTGTGTTGTGAGATCCTGATCTTCCTCAGAAGCCCATACCGAAAGATCTACAGTTCCTGTTGTTGCATCAATTAAGTTCTGAATTGCATCATCTGATGCTGCAGCCTGTGTTGTGCTGTCGCCAGCAGCTGCTGTTGTTCCTTCGTCCTTTGAATCTGCGTTGCCACATCCCGCAAGGCATCCTGCCATCATCGCAGCAACAAGTGTTAATGATAAAACTTTCTTTCTCATTCTTATGTCCTCCTCTTTAAATAAATAATAAGAAAATTAGTTGCTCTTTTTGTTTCCCGTGCGCAATCGGTTGTTCTTTATGGTTATATATTATCAGTTCTGTTTATTGTTGTCAACTACTAATTCATATAACTTTCAAAATAAAAAAATGTACATTTTGCACAAGTCACTTTGTTTGGAAACGTTTCCATGTTCGTTGTATTTTGCGCACCCGTTTGCGTTGCACACTATATATGGTAATATTTGTTAATCATCTGCAATCCCATATGTGAGATTTTCATGTTTCATTTCCTTTTCCAGCCATTATTACACTCATTTAGGCCGTTTTTTCATTACTTTTCTCTTTGTTACACCATAGAATATTGCTATAACAGCAATATTCTATGGTGTATTTTCATGCCCGTCGCGCATCATTTTTTTTGCGCATGTTGCGCATATTCTGGCTCTTTTCACATAAAAACAGGGCGTCAGCCAAACACTGACGCCCCTCTGGGAAGGATATATAACTATGAATTACTTCGTTGACTCTTTTAATCTGAGTTCATAACCCAGATGTGTCTTCTTCTTAACTTCGTTGCCCTCTATAAAATCCACCAGCAGTTTACATGCTACCATTCCAAGCTCACGCGGATCAAACTGGAGCGATGTGATCGCAGGCTGGTAATTGTTCAGAAGTGAGCTGTTGTAGAATGACGCAACTCTCACATCAGTTGGCACCTTTATGCCCTTCTTATCCAATATATTAAGTACATTCTGGCATATTCCATCATCCATACACAGTATGCATTCTGCTTTCTGCTTCATTATCTCTTCAATGGCATGTTCACATAATACTGAATTATCTATATCAAAGTATACCAGGCTGTTATCTACCGGTACCTCCATATCCTCCATCGCATCAAGATATCCTCTATACCTGTTGAGGGTTACCACATGATTCTTATTGCCACCCATGAGGGCTACCTTAGTCATTCCTTTGGCAAGCAGTATAGATGTAAGCTCACGGCATGCACTTCTGTGATCATGATCAACCTGGACAACATTGTCATCATCCATACTTCCAACCACAACAAATGGTATCTTTTTTTCCTTGAGATATTCTGCCGGGGCATCATTCACAAGAGTTCTTCCAAGTACAACCCCATCCACCTTATGATTCTCAACAATTCTCTCCAGTTGGCTCATATCATCCGGTGACACTGTACACACAAGCACATCATAATCCACTGGCGCAGCCATCTCCAGCAATCCCATCAGGCACTTCTGAAAGAATGGCAGATCCACCACGCTGTAGTCGCTCGGCATGACCCACCCTATATTATAGGATTTTGACTGTGCCAGCCCCTTCGCTATAACGCTTGGCTTATAATTATGCTCCTCTATATACTCGAGAACTCTCCGCCTTGTCTCGGCACCGATCCTTCCCTTTCCGGAAATCGCTCTCGATACTGTAGTCTTAGATATATTTAACGCCTCAGCCACATCAGAAATGGTCATCTTCTGGCCTGACTCTTTTGTCTCCATATTCAAGTCTCCTTTTGTTCAGCACGTATCACCGCATTTGCGCAACGCTCCATGCGCAATCGGTTGCCCTTGATATTATCATAGCTTTTTTTGTGCACAAGTCAAGAATTTTTTGATTTTTACCATGTCAAGTTGGCTATTTTGTCAAAAAGAACAAAGATATTTTTTTTATTTGTGCAATTATATCTTACTTTGATGCCCACAGATCCCTGAGAGCCTGCTGCAAATAAGAGAAATCCACAGATGGCACATCCGGATTCAGTCTGCCCTCTTTCCTGCACACATCATATAATCTTATTCCAAGAGATGCCACATCCCGTCTGTCCTCCGCAAACAGACTTGCATACAGCATGTCAAATTCAACCAGAGCTTTAAGGTCACCTGACCAACCCGATGCAAGCCAGGCTATATCAGCCGTCTTGTCATCTCCAAGTGCTTTAACGCTCTCAACCAGTTGACTATATTTGCTGTTGACAGTTCCATTCTTCATACCCTGCCAGTGAAAAAGTGCAGTCTCAGACACACCGAGAGCACTAGCTATAGCCGGAATGTGCCGCACTGTCGGAAGCCTCTCCTCATTCTCCCACTTGTAATATAGCCCTTCTGTTATCTTATGATTCTCCGGCAGGAGCTTATTTATCTCCGCAACCATATACTTTACCGTATACTTCGAAGATCTGCTGTTTTTGCGGATATCCCGCATATTGAAGCCTATCGTATCTACCATTTCTGTAGAATCCGACACCCCCTTTTTTGTTCTCCTTCTATTCATCTCTCTCCTCCATTGTATACATTTATACAGATTGTACAATTTTGTATCCATAAATATCCTACCACTTATCGCGTTAAAGTGCTACATTTTTATCCATACAAAAACAAAGGAGATCATTATGACAGACTTAAACAATGCCGAAACACAAACCGATGCCCCCTGTTCCGCCATCAATTATTGTAACCTCAACGGATACGAACTCACCGCAGAAGAGAAGATAATCTTTCTTAGTTCCTATGTATCCCGCATTGACAACGAGACAGTGTATCAGCCCGCAACCAGGGAATTTGTCCAGAATTTCAATGTAGATGCAGCCATCAGCATAATAAACAATTATGCCACAGCAGACTCATTTTTCAGAAGAATGACAGGTTCATTTCCGTATATCAAAAACTCGCAGCGTTTTTCATCCCCGGATATATATTTTCTTCTATTGGAGTTAAAACTGTACATCAACGAGAGACGGCGCGTAATAGCAAAAAATAATTCAGCGGACACGCTCTCTATCATTGAACAATACAAAAACCGTTACTCGTTCAACCAGTCAGCCACCCAGAAAATGGAAGCCCTGCACAGCATAAAAGGTTTCGCACATCCATCTTTCTTTGTGCCGGAAACCGTACTGTACATAAACGAAAACTCTATCCTGTACGTACACTCAGCTTTGCGCTATATCGATATGCTTCTCGAATACATGCAGCGGAATGACAATTCTATAGATTATGAAATTTATTCTTTTTTTCAAAACTTCAAATCCATGTTATTCAACAACGAGCACGACACAACGCCAACATATATAATCGACCAGTCAAGAGATTATATCTATAGCATTCTCGGAAATAGCAAAAGAAAATCTAAGATGACTGACATATGCAAATACGCAGCCTTCGTGGAAAGTCTCACAGAACTCGGTAACGCCATAAGTGCATCCAATATGAAACTCTAAATCCCCCCCTGTTTTTCAGAACATAAAAACAGCCCGTCGTTTATGCGACAGGCTGTTAAGAAGGGGGGAGTGGAGGATTCCTATGTTTTGGGGTTTGGGGTTATGGGGTTACATTACATCGTATAAAGGGATTTCTACGAATTTCGTGCTAAGGGAACCCTCCGTCTATCAAAATATAAGTGATTGTCTTTTTTATAACCAGAAGGCTTGTTGATCACAACTCATCTCCTTGTTATGCCCATATACTATCAAAACACTTTGAAATTGTAAATACGCAAAAATTTATAAAACGAAGGCTTTTTTTTGTGGTAATTTATCAACAGTTGCGCATTTCAATAGTTTTTAGAAGATTTTTGAATGCAAAATGATTGTTTTATTCACGTTTGAACGGTTTATTGTTCATTATGATCACTTTTCGCAACAATAAATTTCAGATTATCGTGCAAAGCTGTCAAATTCGTTTGACTGTTGGCGAAGATCGGAGTGTTGTAATATAATAGTAAGAAGTCAATGATCTCGGAGGACATGCTATGAATGAAAACGATATTCTAAAGGGGCGGTTAAAGGATCTGGCAAATGCCGCCTTCCGCCAGAACAGATATACATATACTAATTTTCTGAGTGCTGCAGACATGGAAGTATTTTACAGCAATCTTGAACAGTTGTCATTTGCAGGATATACCATCTTTGGAGGCAGGGAATCCTGCGACCGCGTTATGATCGCCTTTGGAAATGAAGCCGACTGCGGCTACGCACCGGCTTTTCCCATCTGCACCATGAAGGTTTCCGCTGTTTCGGACAAATTCTCAGACGATCTGAACCACAGGGATTTCCTTGGGGCACTTATGAATCTTGGCATTGAGAGGGAGATGGTGGGCGATATACTGATCACCGAATCCACTCATTCTGGCAAGCACAACAATGCCTATATATTCTGTGTGGACACTGTTGCCGATTATATCGCTGAAAATCTGACAAAGATAAGGCACACAAATGTAAAATGTACTTTTTGCAGCACCCAGGATACTGATGAGATACAGATAAAAAAGGAACCTCTGCACATAATCGCAGCATCTGCAAGAGCGGACGCAGTGACCGCCACAATAACAGGCCTTTCAAGAAGCAGCACATCCCTGTTGTTCAGGGAAAAGAAATTTTCACTAAACAACAGGTTGTACGAAAACAGCAGCTACCAGTTAAAACCGGGCGACGTATTTTCAATACGTGGATATGGCAAATATGAATTTGTCGAGACAGGCAGCGCAACCCGGAAGGGCAGACTGAACATAGAATTACTCAGATATATTTGATCTTCTAACAACTAGCAATTGATCAGTTCACTGTAGTATCTTTTCACATCAGCGCGTCTTGTTGCGCTGATGTGTATACTTTTACCATTTGTCAGTATCATTTCATGAGCCGTGCATCTGCTCACATGATCCGGATTTACAAGATAGGATTCATGTGGTCTGATAAATCCCCCGTAGCCCACCTTCATGCGCTTTTCCATCTCGCCAATACTTCCATAAAAAACATATTTTTGTTCCGTTGTGACCAGATTTATGCGACGCAGTTCGCTTTCAAAATACATTATGCTCCGGGTATCTACACTGTATCTCACCCTTCCGGATACAAATGTGAATCTTCTCTCATCCCGGCTCCCCTCAACCGCCATCGTCATCACCTTTTTGAAATTTGCCGCATTAACAGGTTCATACAGAATATAACACGGTTGGATATCATACAATCTCCGGTTTATTCCTGCTGCTATCATCACGAGACTACCTACCCTGCGGTCTTTTTTCAAGACATCGGCCACATCCCAGGAACGATACACCACCACTACATCGTAAATTCCTTCAAGATCCATGTCGACCATGATCGCATGCACATTGTCATAATATCTCACAGCGCACACACATCCCGCATCTCTCTGCCATATACCCATGTACTCCTGCAACAACGGGCTCATTACTTTCTCCTCACTGTACACAGCAATCTTCAGCATATCTCCCTCCAAAGCTGCAGAAGCTTCCGCTCCTGTTCATCCCGGATAACGATTTCCTCCCTCGGAGTCACATCCTCCTCCATCACATCGATATCCCATATGAAATAATCACATGTGCGGTTAAGCACCCTCGACAGCAGCACCAGCCGCTTCAGGCTCGGCAGACTTCCGCCATTTTCAAGACGGCTTATATATTTGCCATCTGCATAGATAAGATACCCCAGCTCCTTCTGTGTGAGGTTCATAGACTTGCGGGCATCCTTTATTCTCTGCCCAATAATAACACTGTTCAATTTTTTCTCCTCCCTATCCGTCCCCGTGGACAACAATATTACTTTACAATAAAATTACAAAATAAAAAACCGCATCCCATGCGGACTTTCCACATAAGATGCGATTTTTAGTACACTTATTTACTAAATATTTCGAAAAACTTTATTTTTATTCTTATTTTGTAATTCCAAGCTTTATTGCCTCGTCAGCTACAGCCTTGGCAACCACCTTAGCAACTCTCTCGTCAAATGCTCCAGGAATGATGTAATCCTCCTTGAGCTCATCATCTGTTACAATGGATGCGATAGCCTTGGCTGCTGCCATCTTCATCTCTTCAGTTATGCCTGTTGCCTTGGCGTCCAGGGCACCTCTGAATATTCCCGGGAATACTAGAACGTTATTAATCTGGTTTGGATAATCCGAACGGCCCGTCGCCATTACTCTTACTCCGCCCTTTGCCGCTTCCTCAGGCATGATCTCAGGTGTAGGGTTTGCCATGGCAAATACTATAGGATCTGCTGCCATAGATGCAACCATCTCTGCTGTCACGATATTTGGAGCTGAAACTCCGACAAATACATCCTTACCCTTCATTATCTCGGCAAGAGAACCTGTCTGTCTGTCCTTGTTTGTAATCTCTGCCATCTCTGCCTGTGCCGGATTCATCCAGTCCTGTCCAGGACACAGAGCACCCTGCCTGTCCACGAGAACCACATTGCCTATACCGAGCTGAAGCAGAAGCTTACATATTGATATACCTGCAGAACCTGCTCCGTTGATAACCACATTTGCCTCGTCAAACGGCTTGCCGACAAGCTTTAACGCATTGATGAGTCCTGCTGACACAACGATAGCTGTACCATGCTGATCGTCATGGAATACAGGAATGTCAAGTTCTTCCTTAAGTCTTTTCTCTATCTCGAAGCATCTTGGAGCTGATATATCCTCCAGATTGATTCCGCCAAATACAGGTGCAATGCGCTTTACTGTCTCAACGATCTCATCCACATCCTTTGTGTCAAGGCAGATAGGGAATGCGTCAACTCCGCCGAACTCCTTGAAGAGTATGGACTTTCCTTCCATTACAGGTATAGCTGCCTCAGGTCCTATATCTCCCAGGCCGAGAACCGCTGTTCCGTCTGATACCACGGCAACCATGTTGCCCTTGCATGTATATTTGTATACGTCAGCCTTATTGTCACGGATCTTTCTGCAAGGCTCTGCAACGCCCGGTGTGTAAGCCGTGCTCAGATCGTCTCTGTTCTTCACTGCCACCTTGGACACTACCTCTACCTTACCCTTGTGCTCCTCATGCATCTTAAGACTTAAACTATTGTAATCCATGTCTGTTCCTTTCTGCGCACCCGCGCATCCTGTATTTTATCTACTGTATATATAACAGCGCCTCTCCTATATAGCGCTGCTCCGGAATCCCTGTTTTCCCCGGCAACACCGCTTATTCCATAATAACCTTGACTCACATTTTAGTCAACGATATGTGCCAGCATATGTACTCTGTTGAATGGGAACGAGAAGTAATATCCATCTGCAAAATCCGAAGTGTACTCAAGTATATCTCTGGCAATCTGTATGCCGCACTCCTCGCCTTCCTGCCTTGTGGCATTTTCACTGTATCTCTCTATGATCTCGTCCGGGATCTCTATGCCTGACATCTCATTTTTCATGAACAAGGCATTTCTCCTGCTGACAAGCGGCATGATTCCCACAAGTATTGTCGCGCCGGTCTCAGCCTTCATGTCTCTGAGGATCTGCGCCTGCTCTCTGGAGAACACCGGCTGTGTCAGAAAGAATTCAGCCCCGGCTTCCATCTTTCTCTTTATTCTGTCTATCTCAAACTTTGTGTTAAGTCTGTTCTGGTTGATCGCTCCGCCGTAGGTGATCTTATCCCCGCTGAACACCTCTTCGTTCATAGACTGCAGCAGCTTCATCATTCCGACTGAATCAAAGTTGAACACGCTCCTGGTCGTCTGTCTGAACATGACCGGAACCGGATCACCTGTTATGACAAGAAAATCCTTTATGCCATTAAGCTGTGAACCGAGCACGCTTCCCCTTATGGCTATGGCATTCTTATCACGGCAGCACAGATGCGGCATGACCCTGAGTCCTGTCTCCTTATGCACTTTCTCCGCCATGAGTATGGAATCCGCTCTGGTTCTTCCCGATGGCGAATCAGGGAATGTCACCACATCCACATGTGACTGCTTAAGTATATGGGCTGCATCAAGCAGCTTCTGATCGTTGACATCCACCGGAGGTGCCAGCTCCACAGCAATCAGCTTGTGCTTGTGTCCGTCGGCATTTTTTGTGGCTGCCCCGCCACGCTCCAGACGTCCTTTGAGGAAATTGTCCTTTACAGCACTGTCAGCCTGTACCTTTTCAACATGAACCTTGGCAGCCTTTGCAATATCTCCGGTTTTCACCCGCTCCATGATCTGATGTATGTATTCAGGATTTGTTCCGCAGCATCCTCCTATGATATCTGCACCAAGCGCCGCTATGTCCTGGATCTTATCTATGAATCCCTCTTTGTTGTCATTGAACACCAGTCTGCTCTGTGTAAACTTCGGGTATCCCGCATTCGGCATGACTGATACAGGCTTTCCGCAGTCTATATCCAGCTTTTTCAGAAGCTGAAGCATATGGTACGGACCAACTCCGCAGTTGAATCCAACACAGTCCACGTCCTGATTTCCTGCCACCTGGGAGAGCAATGCCCTTGCCGAAAATCCACAGTTGCTGTACCCAAACTGGTTCACGCAGAACGACACCATGACCGGCGTGTTCTTTCTTGCCTTCAGGTGCTTCACCACAGGCTCGAGCACATTGAACTCAGGAAATGTCTCAAACCAGATGATATCCACTCCCATGTCCTGCATCGCCTCACCCAGCAGCTTGTACTGTGACACCCTTTCATTCAACGTGAGACCGGCATCCGCAGGTATCGGACCTATATCTCCAGCAACGGACACCTTTTTTCGATATGTTCCAGATTCATCGGCTTCTGTCACAACTGCATCACTCGTCCTGACACAATCTGCTGCTTCCACATCTTCTTCCGCAGCCTGCTTCGCAAGCTTTACCGCCGCACGCACATTTGAAATGACATAATCCGTGTCAGCATCAAGGCTCGCTGTATTTGCCGCAAATGTATTTGTCCTTATAAGCCCGGCTCCCGCCTTCACATACTCTTTATGGATCTCCAGCACCCGCTCCGGGTGACGCATGTTTGCAAGCTCAGGAGCGACAGTTCCCTGCTCTCCGTACATTCCCACATAACAGGTTCCAAATGCCCCGTCTGCAACAAGTAATTTATCCTTTAAACTCTCAAGTATATTCATCTAACATCTCCATCCTAATATTATTTTTCACCTGCGTCTATATCCGTACGATTATACAGTACTTTTTGAGCAGATGTATCTATTTCTGCGCTGAGTGCGCATTTATCTTTAGCACTTTACCATATTAAACTGTCCTATATAGAATAATATAGGAATTGCGATTAGTCAAATTTACGCTAAAAAATTGCCAGGTTCAAAAGATCTATTTGAACCTGACAATTTTATAATATCTGATCACTGGAGCAGCGTGTACTGCTCCAGATTCCATACATCTGTCACAAGGCCGTCATAGAACTCCGGTTCATGACATACCAGAAGTATAGAACCCTTGTACTCCGAGAGAGCACGCTTAAGTTCATCCTTGGCATCAACGTCAAGATGGTTTGTCGGCTCGTCAAGCAGAAGCACATTTGTATCAGTGTTGATTAACTTGCAAAGTCTCACCTTCGCCTGCTCGCCGCCCGAGAGAACCTTCACCTTGCTCTCGATATGCTTGGTGGTAAGTCCGCATTTGGCAAGAGCCGCACGTACCTCATACTGGGTATATCCCGGGAATTCCTCCCAGATTTCCTGCAGGCATGTATTCTCACTCGGCTTGACCTCCTGCTCAAAGTATCCAATGTGCAGATAGTCGCCAAGCTGCGCCTTGCCGGATATAGCCGGGATAAGTCCAAGCACACTCTTCAGGAATGTCGTCTTTCCTATACCATTCGTTCCTGTGATGGCTATCTTGTCACCGCGCTCCATGCGGAGATTCATCGGTTTGGAAAGCGGCTTGTCCTTGCTGTAACCTATCACCAGATCATCGGTCTCGAATATGACCTTACCAGAGGTTCTCGCTTCCTTGAAGTTGAACTCAGGCTTCGGTTTCTCACGCTCAAGCTGAATGACATCCATCTTGTCAAGTTTCTTCTGTCTGGACATAGCCATATTTCTTGTGGCAACCCGGGCTTTATTTCTCGCCACAAAATCCTTCAGCTCAGATATCTCCTGCTGCTGCTTTCTGTACGCAGCCTCAAGCTGGGATTTCTTCACCGCATACACCTCCTGGAACTTGTCATAATCGCCGACATATCTGCCCAGCTGACAATTCTCCATATGGTATATGATATTTACAACTGAATTCAGGAACGGAATGTCATGGGATATAAGAATAAACGCATTCTCGTATTCCTGAAGGTATCTCTTGAGCCACTCTATATGGTGTGCATCAAGATAATTCGTAGGCTCGTCGAGCAGAAGTATCTCCGGCTTTTCAAGCAGAAGCTTCGCCAGCAGAACCTTGGTTCTCTGTCCGCCCGACAGCTCAGTTACATCCTTGTCCAGTCCAAGCTGCAACAGGTCAAATGCTCTGGCAACCTCCTCAACCTTCGAATCTATTATATAGAAGTCATGGCTGTCCAGAAGATCCTGAAGAAGTCCCATCTCCTCAAGAAGGGTGTTCATCTCATCCTCGTCAGTGACCTCCGCCAGCTTGTCACATATCTCATTTATCCTCTTCTCCATATCGAAAAGTCTGGAGAACGCATCCCTCAGCACTCCGCCTATGGTCATGCCCGGCTCAAGGACCGTGTGCTGATCCAGATATCCGACCTTCACATTCTTCGCCCAGGTCACTGTACCCTCATCCGGCATGAGACTGCCCGTCACTATATTCATGAAGGTTGATTTACCTTCACCATTTGCGCCGACAAGCCCTATATGCTCGCCTGCCAGAAGTCTGAATGACACATTTTCAAATATTGCCCTGTCACCAAATCCATGGCTGAGGTTGCTTACATCTAATATCATAATCTCTCCTTTTTACTAATCCACCGGCTTTAAATACATTACAGACAGAGCCGGAAGATCAAAGCCGAAGTCACCGCATACGCCCTTGATACTCTTCATGGTGTCTTTGGTGCTGCCGCCATATTTGTTCCAATCCGTATTCATGAGGACTTTCATGGAATTGCCCTCACCGTATCTGAAATGATAATCCCTGTATGTATTTCCTGATAGGTTCATGACTACTACTATCTTATTTTCCTCAATAACTCTCTGGAATATATATACAACATCCTGCTCTTTGCCACAGAGTATCCAGTCAAACCCGTGAGGATCATCATCCCACCCTGACAACGCAGGCTCTTTCAGATAGAGCTTATTCAAATCTTTTATAAATCTGTTAAATGAATCGTGGTTCGGGTATTTCAGTATATCCCAGTCCTGCTCACGCTTCTCGTCCCACTCTCTTAGCTGGGCTATCTCGTTACCCATGAAGTTAAGCTTCTTGCCCGGATGCGCATACATGTAGGCGTAGAGTGCCTTTGCATTTGGGAATTTCTCTTCATATGATCCCGCCATCTTCTGGGCTATGGTTGCCTTGCCATGCACAACCTCGTCATGCGAGAGTGGCAGCATGTATCTCTCATTATAAAAATACATCATGGAGAATGTCAGCTTGTGATACTGGTCGCCTCTGCAAAACGGCAGAGTCCTGAAGAAATTCAATGTGTCATTCATCCAACCCATATCCCATTTGTAGTCAAATCCCAGTCCGCCGTATCCGACTTCCTTGGTGGTTCCCTTGTAGTCCGTGGAATCCTCGGCGCAGAGAATACATGACGGGTGTCTGTCCTTAAGTCCCTGGTTAAGCCCCTTTATAAACTCGACCGCCCTGTCATTTACACCTCTAGACTCGTCGCCCATCCAGTAGATTATCCTGCTGATGGCATCCATTCTTAGGCCATCAAAATGATACTCTGTGAGCCAGTAATTCGCCGCACTCTTTAAGAATGTCTGAACTTCTCCCTTGGAATGGATGAAATTCTTACTACCCCACTCGCTGTAGCCCACATCATCGGTCGGATGCTCATACAGATTGGTTCCGTCATACTTTGCAAGTCCATATCCATCCAGTGCAAAATGCACAGGCACATAGTCCATGATGGCACCTATGCCGTTCTTGTGAAGCGTGTCGATGAGGAACTTCAAGTCATCCGCCGTTCCGTATCTAGCCGTCGGACTGAAGAATCCGGTATTCTGGTAGCCCCATGACTCATCACATGGATGCTCCGAAAGCGGCATAAACTCCACATAATTGTAGCCCTGCTCTTTCAGATATTCCACAAGCATCGGTGCTATCTCTCTGTATGTATACCAGCCCTCAGCAACTCGGTCAGTCTCAATGACTTCTTCCGGTGTCAGCTGTTTTCCATTCTCATCATACACCGGCTTGCAGTGCCATGAGCCCATGTGCATCTCATACACATTGAGCGGACCACCCTTGCACTCATTCCGTGTCCTCATCCATCTTGCATCGCCAAATGTATACTCATCCATATCTCTTATTATAGATGCAAATGCCGGTCTCAGCTCCATGCCGAATCCATACGGATCACAGTGATCCACACAATATCCATCTCTCTGGTATATCTTATATTTATACATCTGTCCAGCCTTTGCCCCCGGCACAAAACACTTGAAAAAGCTGCCGTCGTAGCACCTCTTCATGGTGGTCTCTCCCCAGGAATTGAACTCACCTGTGACCGTCACCGACTCCGCATTCGGCGCATACGTCACAAAATCCACGCCTATCACGGTCTTCCTCCTGCTCTTGCCCACATTCTCCTTCACAACGTGTGCGCCGAGCTCATTATAAGCATCAAAGCACCTTCCTGAATAAAACTCATACAAATCCATAACTTTTCCTCCATACAAGGTTAATATTCAAGTCTCATCACCCAAGCCCTCGCAGTCATTTCTTGACTGTAGTAAATTACCTTCAGTATACCGTTGCACATCCGCTATATGAATATTCGTTTTTTGATAAAAGTAAAATAATTTACTCCAGACAATTATTGACAATTAGATTTAATATGTATATACGTTTTTTTGACTATATCTTTCTTTTGTTGTATTCTATATTATAATGCATAGAGCATCATCAGGGCGCTTACAGCCATTTATAATCATTACCCGCGTACAGCTTTTGTATGATCAGAAAGGAGCTTTTATGGACAGAAGGATTCAGCGTACACGCAACAGCTTATTCAGCGCATTTATCGAACTGCGTGCCACCAAACCTGTGGAGAAGATCACAGTGAAGGAACTCACAGAAAAGGCCAATATCAGCAAGCAGACTTTCTATCTGCATTTTCAGGATATATATGATCTGTCGGAATACCTTGAAAATGATGCTCTTCTGTCCCTCATCGGTGACATTCCAAATCCCGAATATATGCTTACCAATCCTGCAGAAGCAAGCAGACAGTTGTGCAATGCATTTATCAATCAGGGACATCTGTTCTCCATACTCTTTCCTGATGACAATAGAAGCTACGGAGTCCTGACCAACAAGCTCGACGCCCTCATCAAGGAAAAGATATATGACGTCCGTCCCGAGTTCAGAGATGACCTTGCCAAGAATGTTGAGGTGTCAATGTTCGTACAAGGCTGTGCTTATACTTTCCTGAAATACAAAGATCAGGATGCCGCTATGGTCATAGATACCCTTGCTGGAATCATAGACAGGGCAACCAGAGCGTAAATAAATGGCATGTGAGCTTTTCAGACGACAAGCTCGCATGCCACATATTCATAATTCACTTTCTCTCTCCTGTTTATCTTAAGCTGATATCCTTTATCTATACCACCAGAATGACCTGTATCAGCATTTTCATCGGAATGCACCTCCAGCACAGCATATACAGTTTCGCCTCTGCCAGCAAGCGTCTCATATGGATACTCTGCAAGCAGCCTTCCTTTTCGCACCTTCTCACCATCACCACATGTAAGTCTTATATCTACATAGCTCTGTGTCCTCTGCCATCCGGTGTCGATCTCTGATATCAGATATATCCTCACCACGTATCCTTCCTCAGATGTACACTCTATCTGACCTTCTCCGGCTTTACTATATCCAGCCTTGCAGTCAAACGGCGCTCTGATCTCTCCCCGTGTGGCTCGAATCGCACACAAGCCGACACTCCCGTCTCCCAGGTTCTGTAGGCAATGTATATCAGATACGCGCACAACATCACCTTCAACAGGCACATACACCTTCTTAAGCACTCTTTCATAATCGATCTCAGCCTCCTGTTCAATATTATCTTTCCTGTGTCCATCTATATATCTTCCAAGCTCTCGGCATATCCTTTCCACCTGATCCTCATAGAATACCTGCACCTGCCTGCCCTTTGCCAGTATTCCCAGAGCTCCTGTGGCTTTCAGTCTTCTCCTGTCCACCAGCGCCCCGTTGTTCACCGTAACTCTAAGTCTTGTATCACTGCTCCTCAGACTGTAAATATTTGCTGTTCCTCCCAAAGCTCCAGCAATGGCAATGGCTACAGCATCACCATCGATGTAGTTATCCTCCGATGAATACTCCCTGTCCTCCCGCTCATCCTGACTATCTTCCAGACTGCCTGAGGCATTTCCCCTGACATATTTTCTTATCCATACGGTCAGACATACCGCAGCCGCCAAACAGACAATCACCAGCACCATTGCCACCATAAACTTATTTTCAATATTATTGATCCCAGCCAAAGCAAAAAGGACATCCATATCCGCATTCAAATTTCTCATAAGAATTCCTCCTGCAAATATAATGTCCTTCTCTTAATTTTAATATTCATTTATAACTTCCGCAAACCTGTTCACATCCGCCTCCGGCAGCCTGTATATCTTCTCTATCTTGTTCTTAGTCATCTCCAGAATCTGCCTGTCAAACTGTGCACCTTTTATGTACTCAATCGTCTTGTCCGGGAACACGAAATAGCTCTCCGCCAGGCCAAAGGCTACACCGTCCTTTGCATAGTAGCCGCCATCCTGCATATGTTCAAATGCATAAAGGCATTTGTCGATATACTTGTCATTCACAAAGTAGCACTTCAGCATGATAGCCACGAACCTGAGTCTGAAGTCATCGGACATATCCTGCCAGGTTCCTACTGCGATGCCTCCCTGTCCCTCTGGAATCTCTGCCTCCTCCTTCTTTCTCCACGCAGGATTCAGCTCGGAATCTCCCATATACTTCATGATGAATTCCCACACTATCTCCGGGTACATGGATGCCGCCACAAATGTACTGCAGAACGAGTCACACACCCACCAGTTGTCTATCTTGGGAACAAATTCATCGGCATATGCAAGTATCTCCTCCAGCTTGCCCTGTGCGAATCCAAGGACAAGCCCCTGAATGACCACATCCTCCAGCGTATCATCCGGCGCATGCTTCAGATACTCCTTCCAGTTTATGTCGGCTATCTGTCTGGCTATCTCCTTCAGGTCATCCAGCCTCACACCTATTATATTGCCACAGCCCGGAAGGTTCATGGCCAGATATTTGCCAAATTCCGGATCCATGTGCTCATACAGTTCAGACCTAACCAGTCTGTTCACATCCTCAAAAGAACTGCTCTCCATCTTCCTGATCTATCCTTTCTTCTTACAGCTAAATTTCTGCTCAATGGCTAATCTTATTCTTTTTATACTGTATTTACAGGCTTTCCATTGAGAAACGCCTCTATATTGCCACCCGCTATATTGAGAAGTCTCTCCCTGACCTCCTTCGGTGCCCAGGCGATATGTGGTGTTATGATCACATTCTTTGCCGTGAGAAGCGGATTGTCCGCCGCCATAGGCTCCTGTGCTATAACATCCACCGCGGCTCCAGCTATACGTTCCTCGTTCAGGGCATCTGCCAGATCCTTCTCCACTATGCAGCCGCCTCTGGCAGTGTTTATGATGAATGTAGTCTTCTTCATCCGGCCTATCGCACTCCTGTCTATCATTCCCTCCGTCTCAGGGAACAGAGGACAGTGTATGCTTATCACATCCGACCGTGCGAACAGTTCATCCCTCTCAGCCCAGCTTATCCAATCGCCATCCGGCAGGACTTTCCTCGTCCGGCTGTTCACCAGCACCCTCATGCCAAATGCATGTGCGATCTCAGCCACCTTCATACCTATACTGCCATAGCCTATGATACCCATAGTCTTGCCCGCAAGCTCCATGGTCGGCATCACACTGTAGGAGAAATCCTTACTTCTCACCCAGCCACCGTCCTTCACTGACGCATCATGCGCCCCGACCCTGTTTGCCAGTTCCAGAAGCAGTGCAAATGTAAACTGCGCCACAGCATCCGTACTGTATGCCGGAACATTTGTAACCACTATGCCGTGCTCATGTGCCGCCTCCACATCGACAACATTGTAGCCGGTGGCAAGCACACCTATATATCTGAGGTTCGGACAGGCCTCGATCACAGCCCTGTCTATCACCGTCTTGTTCGTTGTTATGATCTCCGCATCGCCTATCCTTGAGACCACCTCTGACCTGTCGGTTCTGTCATACACCGTCAGCTCGCCATACTTGCCAATACTGTCCCAGCTAATATCGCCGGAATTCGCCGCACATCCATCCAGAACAACTATCTTCATGTCCATCACCCTGCCTTATCGTATATTGTTGTTCTATATTTTACATCAACTGTCTGATTTTTTTAAAAAAATTATAATATTTTATTCAACTATACCATATTTTACACCATATACTTCACGGTAATTTTAACATTTAACACAAAAATGCACAAATATTTCTGTACGGATTGAATAATTTTATTGAAAAATACTGTCAAACACATTAAAATATAAGTAACGTGCATTGGTAACATATCAAAACGAATGGGAGGTTTGAAATGGACAAAGACACATTAACAAAAAAAGTATTGGAGGTTTTTTCTGATATTCTTCCAGACATAGATGCGGGCAAGCTGGACATGACTGCAGAACTCACCACCGAATATGGCGTGAATTCCGTTTCCATCATTCAGTTCATCGTCGGACTTGAGCAGGCTTTTAACATTGAATTTGATGATTCTGAGCTTGCACTTGGCCTCTACTATGACATGAACGATGTAGTCAAGGCTGTAGCAGCCAAGGTCAGCTAACATCACGTAATCTTAATATGAAATGGAGGTAATAAGCACATGAGCAAAAAGATTTTGCCAATAAGCTATCCAATGATAACATCCTGGCAGTGGCATGCCACACTTTTCTCGATCATAGGGGACGACGAGAAAGCCAAGAATTGGATATTCAGCAATTATATACAGTTAAGATGTTACAACATCGAAGAGATCTTCACAGGAGATGAGATGCTTCTTGCAGATATGATGCCGGGAAGCAGTTCACTTAAGGAATGCCCTTATCTTCTCTTCTCTCTCATGACAAAGGAGCAGGTAGAGAGCTACTGCGGAGATATTCTCACTTTCATCAAGAAGACCATCAATCTGGGCGGATATGTATACGGAGTATTTGACGAGGCTAAGATCCTCTGCGATTCCGGTGCCGACTACAAATTCCCACACGAGCTCTTCATCTACGGATATGACGACGAGGAGCAGCAGTTCTATGTTGGAGATTTCACATTTGGCGAGCATTATTCCTACTCAAAAGTATCATACTCAGATGTGAGAAACGGCTATGACACCATCACAGCCCAGGAGGATCATATTTTCAAGGACGACTACAAGGGACGCCGTGGAATATACGTGATCCAGAAGAATCTGGCTGATACATACTACGAACTCGACACACAGTATATCAAGGATACCCTCATCGAGTACCTTGAGTCAAAGGATACCAAGAATCACTTCCGTATGATGAGGAATCGTTTTAAGGACACAGTATTTGGGGTTGATGTCTACGATGCGGTTCTGAAGCAGATCGGCAAGCAGCTTTCAGCAGAGGACCCAGACTTTGATATACGTGCTCTTCACATCCTGTATGACCACAAGGTTCTCATGATGGAGAGACTCAAGTACATGATGGATCACAGATATATTGAATTCAACGGTGATATCCTGAATGATTATATGGAGGTTGAGAACACCATGCTCACCGCCAGAAACCTTCTCATCAAGACCTCCATCACAGGCAAGGTTGACTGTATGGACAGATTTGAGAAGTACCTTATGGGTGCAAAAGAAAAAGAGATCGCAGTTCTGGGCAAAGTTGTTGAGCTTCTGTAATCTCATATCATTCTTTTCATGTTTTCCCTTTGCGGGGCAGTCCTATGGCTGCTCCGCATTTTTTTGCGATTTTACATTATTTTATAAATAATTTCTTCCAAATTATCATTTACTTCTATATACTGTTTAATAAATGATTTTTACGGCAGTTCAGGAATACCTGGCATTGTCACATTGGAGGTTTTTATGAATGTATGTGTATACGGCGCGTCAAGCAACGACATTGACAGATCTTATATAGAAGAAACAGAATATTTAGGAAGGGAAATCGCCAAAAGAGGCCACACTCTTGTGTACGGCGCTGGAGCAAATGGGCTCATGGGCGCAGTGGCAAGGGGTGTATACGAGAAAAATGGCACCATAATAGGCGTCACTCCTTCATTCTTTAATGTTGATGGAATACTGTTTGAGAATGTCTCCGAGCTGATAACCACTGAGACCATGAGAGAGCGCAAACAGATCATGGAAGATAAGGCAGACGCTTTCATCATAACGCCCGGCGGAATTGGCACTCTCGAGGAATTCTTTGAGATCCTCACGCTCAAGCAGCTCGGACGTCACGGCAAAGCAATCGTAATTTTCAATCAGAACGGATTCTACGATCATCTTCTGTCCATGCTCAAAGAGACGTCGGACAAAGGCTTTATGACGCCTGCGACCAACGAGATATATACCGTCATGGATAATTCAGATGAGATCCTTGACTATCTTGAAAGCTACAAGACAGACATAGGTCGTGTATTCAAGTTCTGATAAGCTTCTTCACAGCTTCAATAGCCACACGTATGGCTTTATCGGTGTCGTGTACCTCAGGATTCGGGAGACCGGCTGCAGCCCTCTCCTGATTTGCCACCACAAGGAAGCACGCACCGACCCTGACCCGCAGGAACGCTCCAACTATGAACAATGCAGCAGATTCCATCTCAGAGGCCTTGCAGCCCATCTTCTTCCACGCTTCCCATTTGTTCATAAGCTCATATCCAACCGGCATGATTCCCGGCGAGTGCTGTCCATAAAATGAGTCCTTGCTCTGAACCACACCTGTGTGTGCCGTCACTCCAAGTGCTCCTGCTGACTCTCTGAGCGCATTCACCACATCTATATCCGCAACCGCAGGGTACTCTATAGGCGCATACTCTCTTGACGTGCCCTCCATCCTGACAGCTCCCGTGGCGATCACCACGTCTCCGCCTACGATCTCAGTCTGCATACCGCCACAGGTTCCAACCCTGATAAAAGTGTGGGCACCGGCGTGCACCAGCTCCTGCATGGCTATGGCCGCCGACGGGCCGCCTATACCTGTGGACGTGACACTGACCTTCTCTCCATCCAGATAGCCTGTATACGTGACAAATTCCCTGCTGTCCGCCACCAGCTCCGCATCTTCGAGATATGCTGCTATCGCCTTACATCTCTTCGGATCCCCCGGCATGATAACATACCGGCCTATCATATCCTCATTTACCTTTATATGGTATTCCAACCCCTGATCCGCTTCGTATATCATAATCATCCCTCCTGACACTTGTCTCACAGCATAGGAAAAGCAGGCTTGCAGAAAATCTGCAGCCTGCTTTTCTAAGCTTTCTTATGTATCCTATAGAATTAGCACTTAAACTCATCAAGCTTTGCCTGAAGCTCTGGTGCAACTTCTCCATGAAATTTCACTGTAAGTGGCTTCTCAAGATTTAAACTGAACACACCTAAGATTGACTTTCCATCTACGACGTACTGAGCTGATGAAACGTCAACATCATTTGGAAACTGATTCAGGTATGCAACAAACTTCTTGATGTCATCCATAGTGTTAACTTTAGCTTTCATCTCTGTAATCTGCATTGGCTGCGCCCCCTAATATCTCTTAATATTTATAAGGACATTCTAACACTCCATCAACGAATGTGTCAATGCATACAGACCACGAATTAGCTATGGAAATTATTGTAATAAATACTCCTTATGCAGCCAGCATAAATGGCTGTAATGTATTTATAAACGACTCTGTCGCTCCGTTATAGAACTTTACTGTGAGTTCCTGATCAAGTCCAAGACTGAAAACTCCCAGTATTGATTTGCCATCTACAAGATAATTCCTGTTGGATGAATATACATCAACGTCTCCATCATATTTTCTCATTGTCTCTACAAACTGTCTTACCTGCTCTACCGAATTGAGCTTAACCTTGATATCTGTTGATTCCATGATAATTACCTCCATTCCTGTCCGTAATCAATGTTCAATTTATACTACTTTTTGGAATAATTTGCAAATTACAAAATTGTAATTTTGTAAACCAATTTGTGCAAATGGCTTGTTTTTATTAACCTAAAACGCCTTTTAAGGTTACTTTTTAGTCATGTTGTATAAATTCAGGAATGTTTTTTTACAAATATACTGTCGGGTGGAGATCATGGTCTTATATATTTTCGTCTATTTTTAATTATTCTCAAATGGTATTTCTATTATGATATGCTTCTTGACTCGTCAATTCTCCCCAATTACAATAATACTTACATGCAAAGCCGTTTTCACGGCTCATTTTGACGAAAGGGCGGGCACAAAGCCCCATAAGAACATATATGAATCTACTTACAATAAAAGGATTTTCAAAAGCATACACTGACAAGATTCTGTTCGATGACGCAGACTTTTCAGTAAATTCAGGAGAAAAGATCGGTGTCATAGGCGTAAACGGCACGGGTAAATCAACTCTCCTCAAGATCATAGCCGGCATAGACGAATGTGATTCAGGACAGTTGTCAAAGGGAAACAACGTGGTCATAAAATATCTTCCACAGACCCCCGACTTCGCAGAGAAGGTCAGCATATACGACTATGTCATCACTGCAAATGTCGACGAGGAGAACAAATGGAGCATAGAGGGTGATGCCAAGGCATTTCTTCACCGTCTCGGATTTGACGACACCAGCCTCATGGTGAGCACACTTTCAGGAGGTCAGCGAAAAAAGGTCGCTCTGGCTGCGGCACTGCTGTCAAGATGTGACATTCTTGTTCTGGACGAGCCCACCAACCACCTCGACAACGATATGACAGAATATCTGGAGGATTACCTTAACAACTACAAGGGCGCTCTGGTCATGGTCACCCACGACAGATACTTTCTTGACAAGGTGTGCAACCGCATAGTAGAGATCGACAAAAGCAAAACCTACAGCTACAATACCAACTACGAAGGCTATCTCATGCTGAAGGCAGAGCGTGAGAACATCGCACTTGCCACTCAGAACAAACATCAGAATATCCTGCGCAAGGAGATCGCATGGATGCAGAGAGGTGCTAGAGCCAGAAGCACAAAGCAGAAAGCCCATATCCAGAGATATGAAAAGCTTGCAAGTGAGGAGCTTATAAAGGAAACTCAGTCGGTTACCATGAGCTCAATCGCGAGCCGGCTGGGAAACAAAACAATAGAGCTCTCCCATATAGCCAAGACCTGGCCGGGCAGACCAAGTCCGGTCATAACGGACTTCTCATACAACTTCCTGAGGACTGACAGGATAGGTGTTGTTGGCCCAAACGGCTGTGGCAAGACAACGCTCATGAAGCTCATAACCGGTGTCACCAAGCCGGACAGCGGAACCATAGAGATCGGAGACACCGTAAGGATAGGATATTTCTCTCAGGAAAATGAAGCCTTGGATCCCAACATGAAGGTACTCGACTACGTCAAAGAAACCGCAGAGTATATCCAGACCACCGAAGGTCTCATGTCAGCATCCACCATGTGTGAGAGATTTTTATTTGACGGCACTCTGCAGCACCAGCGCATAGAGAAGCTCTCAGGAGGCGAGAAGCGAAGACTGTATTTATTGAAGGTTCTCGTATCATCGCCAAATGTACTGATCCTTGACGAGCCGACCAACGATCTGGACATTTCCACACTGTGTATACTTGAGGACTATCTTGATTCCTTCCAGGGCATATTGATAGTCGTATCACACGACAGATATTTTCTGGACAGAGTCATAAGAAAGCTTCTGGTGTTTGACGGCTGCGGCGGAATCTCACAGTTCGAGGGCGGTTATACCGATTATTATCTGACCCACGGTTCATTTGCCAACAGCGCATCGGCAGGGGCAAATACCCAGACAAAGCCGGAGCGTGTCAGCACATCGGACAAGGAACCTGCCCAGAAAAAGAAAACGCAGAATCCATCCGTGAAGAAAAAGTTCTCCTTCAATGAGCAGAGGGAATATGACACCATAGAGGACACCATCGCCCAGAAAGAAGCTGAGATAGAGCAGACGGAGACCGATATCAACAACTCTGTGTCAGATTTCGTGAAGCTTAACGAACTCACGCAGAAAAAGGAACAGCTTGAATCAGAGCTGGATCAGCTTCTGGAGAGGTATGTGTATCTCACGGAGCTGGCGGAGTCATTTGAAAAGAACTGATCACATTGATCATTTGCCAGAAAAACGGGAGACGCGCTGCTGCACATCTCCCGTTTTTCTTCAATCGTCACATCTGATGTCTCACTATCCTGTATTCATCATCCAACTGAAAATACGGACAATTGTCGTAGCCTCTTGCCACAAATCTGGCAAAGTCATCCTCATCCATATTCACCAGGCACTCATAAAAATCATCTTCTTCATCGTACACATAGTGTGCACACATATCGCAACTGGAAGCCATGTGTTTCCTCCTTCCATCCGTTAACCATCAGGTTTTTACTATTATACACATATGCGAAGCAAAATCCAACCGCTTTAACCCATTTTCTCTGGCAATAATAACCATAATGTGTTATTATTGAAAGAAGTATATAAAGGGGCTTTGCATAAGCAAAAGAAGGAGTGTGTTCCAGTTATGAAGAAAAAATTTCTTGTACTGCTGCTTACGCTTACCATGATATTATCATCTTCTCCATATGTCGCAAAGGCGGCGGATACAGATGATACGGACAGCAGTAACAAAACCGATACCATAGATGGCAGAACTTATTTCTATGACCAGTTTGACAACAGTGCGTACAGAACCGTCTACAAACAGATCAACGATGCAGCTCAGGAATTCAACGAGTCGACATCCAATGCTTCTTATCAGGACGGCGGATATTACACAGCATTTACATTGTCGGTCAGCAACAAAGACTGGGAAGTTATCGGCAACGATGGAATGGATCAGATCGTCAACGCTGTGCTCGCCGATCATCCTGAGTATTTCTGGATGTCCGACAGCTATCAGTGCAAGCAGGAATCCTCGGGAGAACTCAGATATACAGCTCTCACCATCGAGTGCTATTCACTGTATGCCAACGGAGATACACGTTCCATATACAAGAACAACTTTGACCTGACCGTCAAGAATTATGCAGCTTCTCTGGATGAGAGCGCAAAGGATTACGAGAAGGTATATCTCATACATAATTCGATCATCAACAAAGTTTATTATGCCTCAGATGCAACATCTAAGAGCAAGGACAACATATACGCATACACCGCAGACGGCGTGTTCAACTCCAAGTATCAGTCGGCAGTCACCTACGGATATGCAAAGGCTTTCAAGGCCATTATGGATTACGTCGGTGTGCCATGTCTGTACATTGAGGGACAGAATTCAGATCTTCTGGACGACTCGATGGACACACAGAAGCAGCTCAAAGAAGAGAGTTACATCAACAACTGTGCATGGAATGCCGTTTATCTCGGCGGAGAGTGGTATCTCATCAATCTCGGTCTGGACGATCCTATAACCACAACAGGTAAGGAGGCATTGTCATATACATACTTCAATGTAACCGACGAACAGGCAAGCAACCTTACAGCCATCACATCAAGACTTCCGGGTATACCAAAGTGTACCGGAACAAAGTACTGCCTCTCAAAGGTTCAGGCAGATCTTGAAGCGGATGGACTGTGGGAGAAGTCAAGCTACAACATAATCGACAAGATACTGGACAAATACGGTTTATCCGTAGTCCTCATAAGCATAGGTCTTATCCTGCTTCTGGTGGTAATGTTCATCAAGAACATACACAAGAGCAGATCGAAGAAGAAAAAGGAAAAGGTTAAAAAGACCAAGACAACAGTGGTTGACAACTCAGAGCTGGATGCAGAGCTGAGAAAGCCGCCTATCTCATAAAATACTAAAATCAAAAAGCTCAATGCTTTCGGATTTCATCCCCGTCAGCATTGAGCTTTTTTCTGTCATTTTTCAAGATATTTTATTTCGTTTACACCCTACTCATCAAAGTTACTCTTGAGTACATTTACGGTGATCTGTCTGGACGCCTTGTTGCCTGCCCAGTCCTCCGATGTGAGAGTCACTGTTACGGTTCTCTCCTTGCTTGTGTCCACATCCTGAGAAGCTTTAAGCGAATCCTGCACATCCGGATCCTCATCTGTGACATTGTAATAATCACTCCAGTTTATATCCGTTCCCATAGAAACGTCTATCTCGTCCGGGCCGTCTATGTATGGATTTACCTCGTCAACAACATTTATCACAGCCTTTTTTGTCTTGCTTAACTTTCCACGTCTGATCTTATATTTGATGGTGTACTTACCAAGCTTATCCGGTGCAAATTCTGAGTTGTCATATTCCAGCCTGGCATCATTGCTGTCCGGCTCAATATAGTTTGTTATATCAAATATATCACCCATATTATAATCCGTCTGGATCTGCTTGACCCTGAGCATGCTGGATCTCATGATCATCGTGATCACAAGTGCAAGCACTATTCCAACCACCAGAGCCGCCACGGCCATCATTTTCGTATTCAGCTCATATCGCTTCTTTTTATTTCTGCTCTGCGCGGATTTTTTACCGGAACCTGTTGACGATCTGCTATTCGCCGGTCTCCTGGTCTTGCTTCCTGAAGACACGGACTTCACCGACTTTTCAAGTGGACGTCCCGTACTTGTGCGCCTTTTGTCCTGCGCAGTTGCACTTTTCGGACGACTCGCCGATGATAAGTGGCTGCCCGATGCCGGACGATTTCCCGACACAGGACGGCTGCCTGATGCTGACCGACTGCCTGACGCTACTCCCTTGCCCGGCTGTGTCTTTTTCACACTGCTCGTTGTTGCACGGCTCACAGTTCCCTTATGAGCTCCTGCGCTCCCTTTATTCTGCCCCATATCCTGTCTGTCTGCCAATTTATATTACCTCCTAAAACATTTGTCTTAACTTTATTCTCAGTACATTATACATAATATTTTACACCCATACAATCATTTCGGATTGCAATAGTTGTAAATAAGTGAGATAATTCAATGAAGACTTACCTGAAAGGAGTATTATATATGTCAATCAATAATCTTAGTTCATTTACGAAGGAGCGTCTTGGTCTCTGTATTGAAAACGATACCATAGATAACAACCTCTACGAGGAATACGGCGTAAAGCGTGGACTTCGTGATCTGAATGGAATAGGAATAAATGCCGGCATCACCAACATTTCACTAAGCCGGGCGTATACAATGGAGGACGGAAAGCATACTCCTGCTGACGGTGAATTATATTACAGAGGTTACGAGATCCGCCAGTTGATAGACGGATTTACAAAGGAAGGACGATTCGGTTTCGAGGAGTGTACATATCTGTTACTGTTTGGAAAGCTTCCGGACGAGAATGAGCTTGCCAAGTTCAAACAGGTCCTCAACCTTGCATACGACCTTCCACACAACTTTATACAAGATGTCATAATGAAGAACCCTACCAAGGATATCATTTCAAATATGACCAAGAGTATCCTTGCCCTCGGATCATACGATAAGTCTGAGACGGATATATCTCTGGACAACGTTCTTCAGCAGTGTCTTATGATAATAAGTGTATTCCCAAGACTCGCTGTATATTCTTTCCAGGGATACAGACATTATGAGCTTGGCAAGAGCTGTTATATACACAAGCCGGATCCTGAGCTTTCATTTGCGGAGAATATCCTGAGCATGCTCCGTTCAGACAGAAAGTACACACAGCTTGAGGCAAAGGTTCTCGATCTTGCCCTTGTTCTCCACATGGAACACGGAGGCGGAAGCAACTCTACGTTTACAACACGTGTTGTCACATCATCTGGCTCAGATACATACGCCACAGTCGCAGCAGCACTCTGCTCACTCAAGGGACCGCTCAACGGCGGTGGAGACCTCAAGGTCATGGAGATGATGAAGAACATACACTGCAATGTCGAGGATGTTACGGACGAGGAGCAGATCCGTGAGTACATCAGGAAGATCGTTCGCGGCGAAGCATTTGACAAATCGGGCGTGGTATACGGAATGGGCCAGCCTGTATACTCTCTGTCAGATCCAAGAGCTGTCATTATCAAGGAGTATGTAGAAAAGCTCGCCGAGGAGAAGCACGAGAAGGACGAATTCAAATTATACGAGCTCATAGAGCGCATCGCACCTGAGGTCATTGCCGAGGAGCGCAAGATCTACAAGGGTGTGTGTATCAACATAGATTACTATTGCGGATTGTTATACAAGATGCTCAAGATCCCTTACGCCCTCTACACACCACTATTTGCCATTGGCCGAGTGGTTGGATGGAGTGCGCATCGTATGGAGGAGCTGATCAACAGCTACAAGATAATGCGTCCGGCTTATCCAAGTCTTGTAGAGCCTAAGGACTACGTACCTATCAAAGATAGGTAATATGCCATGAACAATTCTGATAAATTCGAATATTCTGTCGTCAGGAGCAGGCGCAAATCTATCTGTATCGAGATAGACAGAGACCTCAACATAAAGGTTCGTGCGCCCCTCAGAATGACCGACAGTCAGATCCAAAGCTTTGTGGATTCCAGACAAAACTGGATCCGCAGCCATCTGGAAATCATGCAGAAAAGAATTTCCAATATGTCAGACGAAAAAAATCCAAGCACTGCCCTGACAGATGCCGATATAAAGGCACTGTCAGAACAGGCTCGGATATATATTCCTTCACGTGTAGAACATTTTGCTCAGATAATAGGCGTGACCTACGGAAGGATCACCATCAGGCATCAGAAGACTCGCTGGGGAAGCTGCAACTCCTCCGGTAACCTGAATTTCAACTGTGCACTGATGAACACCACTCCCGAAATCATAGACTACGTGGTAGTCCACGAGCTGTGTCACAGAAAGCAGATGAACCACTCCGCACTTTTCTGGGCCGAGGTAGAAAAAGTACTCCCAAAATACAAGGAGCTCCGTTCCGCCCTCAAAAATTACAGGTGTTAAAGCCTCTACCACTCCATAACCACAGCGCCGTATGTGAGTCCTGCGCCGAATGCCGACATGGCGATCTTGTCGCCGCGCTTCAGGCCGTGCTCCCTCACGAGCTGGTCGAGAAGTACAGGTACACTCGCCGCAGACATATTTCCTGTGTAGTCGAGAGTCGTAGGGAACTTCTCAAGCGGTGCCTTAAGTCTCTTGGCAACAGATTCAATAATTCTTACATTTGCCTGGTGGAGTACGAAGTAATCCACATCGTCAACGGTCATTCCAGCCTTGTCAAGAGCCTCCTGGAGGCACTTAGGACACTGTCTCACCGCAAATTTGTACACCTCCTGTCCATCCATATACAGATAGTCATGATTGATCTCATCTTTTACAAATATATTGTTGGTCTTTCTGCTCTCGCAGTTGAGCACCATACCCTTCTTGCCGATTGAACCCTGGACAATGCTTATGATTCCCTTGTCAGACTCCTCTATATAAGCGGCACCTGCGCCATCTCCAAACAATACGCATGTACCTCTGTCATTCCAGTCAAGTATCTTTGACAGCGTCTCCGAACCTATTACAAGAGCATTCTTCACAAACCCTGTCTCTATATACATCTTTGCAACATTGAGGGCAAATACAAAGCCCGAGCATGCCGCATTCACATCAAACGCAATCGCCTTATCCGCACCTATAGCCGCCTGAACCTGACACGCCCCGCTTGGTGTGTAATAATCCGGGGTGACTGTGGCAAGCACTATAAGCTCCACATTCTCTGCGGACTTCCCTGCCATCTCAAGTGCCCTCTCAGCAGCCTCAACAGCCATGCTCGTCGTCGTCTCCTTAACAGCTATTCTTCTGTTCTTTATACCTGTTCTTGAAGATATCCACTCATCAGATGTATCAACATACTTTGCAAGCTCATCATTTGATACCTCTTTCTCCGCAAGGTAGCTTCCTGTTCCTAATATTCTGATTGCCATTATATATTTTCTCCCTTTTATCCGTTATTCTCTTTATTCTTCCTTGTCTCCAAGCAGCTCAGTCACATACTCGCCCCATTTTGTGAGTTCCTTATATCCCTTAGTAAACATGGATGGCTCCACCGTATCGTCATATCCAACTGCAATCCATCCTATATCATGCTTTTCCAGATATCTGGTAAATTTTATTCCAAATACATTTCTGGTGCCCTTCAGCTTCTCATTCTTGACCTCGACATCATCGTCTGCATATCCCCACTCTGTCACTATAAGAGGATAACTTGTCACATAGCCCGACAGGAACTTCTGCCAGAACACCTTGTCCGGATAAACATGAACAGAGAACGCAGTATTGTCATTCTTCACGCCGAGCTCGTCAAGCCATCCGAGATCATAACAGTAATCCGGACTTCCAACGATTATAAGCTGCTTTGCGCCGGCATCCCTTATAACTCCTATAAGGCTCTCCGCGCATCTCTTCCACTCTGAATCACTCATGCCAACCGGCTCATTGTATATCTCAAATATAACATTTGGAGTGTTCTTGAAATAATCCGCAATGTTCTTCCAGAATTCAGCAGAATAATCCAGCGGATTCTCGTCGAGATCCGGCATCTCATCCCCGGAACCATCTATCGGGTTACCTGTATAATCCCAATCGAGAATAACATAGTTATCGTTCTCTCCGGCCCAGGTAACTATGCGGTCAAGATATCTCCACATATAGTAATCGTCATTCTTGTACTCCACAGGGCTTATTGGCACCCTTATGGCATTACCACCCTTGGCAAATACATCCTTGTAGAAATCCTCATTAAACTTCTTCTCCTCATACAGACTGCGCGACTCTGGAACCATCACACCCTTGAGAACAACCTGTTCTCCGTCTGCATTCAGGATCCGAGTCCCCTTCGCTGTAAGCATGGTAGGATATTTGTCTGTATCACCGATAAATTCTGCACGTGTTCCCACAGGTGTCAGCAGATCCTGCTCCTTGCCCCGCAGGTACATCACGTACCATATGATTGCTGCCGCAATGATGGCGGCCACGATAACTATCAAAGTAACCTTTATCTGTTTCTTCATAAACGCTCCTCCAATTCAAGCTGTATCTTCAGCCATATACATAAAGTTTACCAAAAAAACACCATCACTTCAACATATGCATGAATAAAAGGCATCCCCCGTGAGATAAATTTCTCACTTGAGAAATGCCTTTCATCTATAGTATATCTGTGATCTACAGATTTCTGAATCTGTCGTATCTGTCCTGTGCAATCTCCTCAGGAGTCTTGTCTGAATACTTCTTGAGGAATTCCTTAATGTTCATCTTAAGGTACTTGCCTATATATGGAACTGACTGCTCATCTGCTCCGCCGTACTCAGGTACGACCTGCTCGATAACGTTCAGTCTCTTGAGATCCTGCGCTGTAATCTGCATAACTTCTGCAGCCTCCTCAGCTCTGTTGCTGTCCTTCCAGAGGATAGACGCATATCCCTCAGGCGAAAGGATTGAGTATGTCGCATTCTCAAGCATCCATACCTCATTGCCTACTGCAAGGGCAAGTGCTCCACCGCTTCCGCCTTCTCCGATAAGGATACAGAGTACAGGAACCTTGAGTGATGACATCTCATAGAGATTTCTCGCTATGGCTTCACCCATTCCTCGCTCCTCAGCCTCAAGTCCACAGAACGCACCCGGTGTATTTACAAATGTAATGATAGGTCTGCCGAACTTCTCAGCCTGCTTCATCAGACGAAGAGCCTTTCTGTAGCCATCAGGAAGAGGCATACCAAAGTTTCTCTCCATGCACTCTGCCATGGAAGCTCCCTTGACCTGTGATATAACTGTTACAGGCTGTCCATCTATATGACCGATACCACCCACAATGGCTCTGTCATCATTCATGGTTCTGTCTCCGTGGATCTCACGGAAATCATCGCATATATACTTCACATAGTCGAAACCTGAAGGTCTGCTCATCTGACGAGCACCTCTGAGCTTCTCCCACGGAGTCTTAGGCTCGTCATCCTTGAGTCTCTCCTTGAGGATCTCGCTTATGTCAAATTTCTCATCTTCAACAGCACTGTCAAAGTTAGCATAGCCCTGTCTCTGCTTATGTGTGACGATGAGATCATACATTGTGTCCTTCATCTTGTCTCTTGTGATTATGCCATCTATGATACCATGCTCAACAAGGAACTCTGATCTCTGGAAGCCCTCTGGAAGCTCCTGACCAATAGTCTGCTTGATAACTCGTGGTCCTGCAAATCCTACGAGCGCACCTGGCTCTCCAAGGATAATATCTCCAAGCATTGCAAAGCTGGCTGTAACACCACCTGTTGTAGGATCTGTAAGAATAGATACATACAGAAGTCCTGCATCAGAATGTTTCTTGAATGCAGCGGATGTCTTGGCCATCTGCATCAGAGAAATGATTCCCTCCTGCATACGTGCACCGCCTGAACAGCAGAACATGAATACCGGAAGCTTCTCCTCTGTAGCCTTCTCGACAGCTCTGGCAATCTTCTCACCCACAACATATCCCATGCTGCTCATGAGGAATCTTGCATCACATACACCAACTACAGCAGGCTCACCATTGATGGTTGCCTTTCCTATAGTAACAGCCTCCTTGAGGTTTGTCTTGGCCTGTGCAGCCGCAACCTTATCCTCATAGCCCTCTGTTCCAAGAGGATTTGAGCTTGGCATATCCTCAAACCATGGCTCAAATGACTTTGGATCTGTGACCATTCTTATTCTGTTCTTGGTCTTAACTCTGAAGTAAGAACCGCACTCATAACAAATGTACTTTGCGTTCTTCACTCTTTCCTTCTCAACTTCTCTTCCGCACTTAGGGCACTTTACAAGCTCCACCTTTGGTGCTTCCTGAATTCCCTCAGCAGCCTTTGCCTCCTCTGCAGCCTTTGCTGCAATTATCTCGGCATCCTTTGCCTTTTTTTTGATAAATAACATGATATTTACTGCTCCTTATACTTCTGTAAGACGATACATGCATTGTGTCCGCCAAATCCAAGTGAGTTGCTGATCGCAACATCAACGTCCATCTCGCATGGCTCCTTACAATAATCCAGATCAAGCTCCTCCTCGCTCTCCACAAGACCTCTTGTTCTGTGGATATAACCTTCCTCTATACTCTTGACACAGGCAATACACTCGATGGCTCCTGCTGCACCGAGAAGATGTCCTGTCATAGACTTTGTTGAATTGATCTTGATGTCCTTTGCGTGATCGCCAAATGCCTTCTTGATAGCACGTGTCTCAACAAGATCGTTCAGATGTGTGCTTGTACCATGAGCATTGATGTACTGAACCGCATCAAGTGGAAGTCCTGCATCCTTAACCGCATTGGTCATGGCAACTGCTGGTCCCTCACCTGACTCCTCAGGTGCTGTGATGTGGTGTGCATCACTTGAACATCCGTAACCTGAAAGCTCTGCGTAGATCTTTGCTCCTCTTGCCTTTGCGTGCTCAAGCTCCTCAAGAATAACAATACCTGCACCCTCGCCGAGAACGAATCCGCTTCTGTCCTTATCAAATGGAATAGAACATCTGTCTGGATCTGTTGATGATGTAAGTGCTGTAAGTGAATCAAATGTTGATATACCAATAGGTGAAACTGCTGCCTCACATCCGCCGGCTACCATGACATCAGCGTCTCCGTACTGGATAGTTCTGAATGCCTCACCGATACTGTTTGTTCCTGAAGCACATGCTGTTACAACATCTATACTCTTGCCCTTGAGACCAAACTGGATCGCAACGTTACCTGCTGCGATGTTGCTGATCATCATAGGAACTACGAATGGACTTACACGAAGTGGTCCCTTTGTAAGTATGGTTCCATATGCGTTCTCAAGCTCCTGAAGTGAACCAACACCTGAACCAATACATGTACCAACTCTGTAAGCATCTTCTTTTGTCATATCAAGTCCTGAATCTGCCATAGCCTCCTGGGTTGCCTTCACAGCAAACTGTGTGAATCTAGCCATACGTCTTGCAGACTTTGGATCAATGTAGTCCTTTGCTACAAAGTTCTTAACCTCGCCGACAAGCTTGCACTTGTATGCTGAAGCGTCAAACTGTGTAATAGGTCCGAAGCCATGCTTTCCTTCCTTAAGTGAATCCCAATACTCGTCAACTGTATTGCCGACTGGAGTTATGGCTCCTATGCCTGTTATTACTACTCTCTTCTTCATACTTATCTCCTTGCATTACTTATTCTGCTTTTTATACATATTTAACCATTCAATTATACTCCAACTGTCAAATGTTTGGAAGTAATTGTGTCCATGTTTTTCTATAAAATTTCGATAAACATTCGCATTTATACATATCTCTTACAGTTTTTCCTTTACCTTTCTGAATATAAACTTCTTGCTTATATAATAATTGAGGAATATCACCAGCACTGATGTGAACGTCTTTATGCCCATCGCCCACAGGTGAAGCCTGTCAACCAGTATATAGATCAGGCCCTCCTCCACCACCAGTGTGAACACCCTGCTCACGTAGAATGACACCAGTTCTTTTATGAACTCCCACGCAGTCTCTGCGACAGTGTGGAACACCGATTTTCTATTTGTTATGAATGACACAAAATTGTACAGTATCCATGCCAGGAAGTTGGCCCTGACAGGTTCTATCCCGCATTTGTACATAAATATCCAGGCGGAGCCAAGATTTACCGCTCCCACGACAATTCCCCACAGTATATATATGTATATCTCCCTGGGTATCTTCTTCAGCACTTTATCTACAAACATGTAACTCCCTTATAACATCCGCCTCTTCCGGAAACTCCCGCTCTATCCGCTCGCAGAGACGCCCGTTAAACTCAACCCTTTTCCCATAGTTAAACTTCAGAATATTCTTATATCCCCACAAATGTGTGAACACATCCTGTCTCTCTATATCCGCCGCCTCAGGAAAAAATGAAGCAATGATCTTTCCCTTTCTCGCAGCACACATCGCAAGCAGTCTCTGCTCCGCAAATACCATGTGGCACAGATTTTCCTCAGTCTCTCTACAATTCTCCATAAACTGTATGGAGCTGTCCACATAATAGTTCTTAAATTGCTCCTTAGCCATATATAGCATACAGGTATTTACCGGCGGAACATCCCAGCTCCACAGGGGATCAAAGCTGTACGAACTGTCCATATTGAAGAAGTCCCTGCCGGGATATACATCCGGATATATTCCTTCTCTGTGTATTGCACAAATATCCGTCCCCGCTATGTATTCCCCTATATTCTTCCACACTATAAGGTCCAGATCCACCATGACCGCCGGCATATGCGCCGCCTTAAGCGCATACAGCTTGCCCGCAGCCCAGAACACTCCCGGGGATATGCTGTCAGGAACCTGTATCTCTTTTATGCCGCCATTCCATATATGCGACAATCCCTGTCCCTCAACATAATCAATGGCCCTTGCATCACCGTAAAGTGTGATAGGGCCATTCATTTTTCTCCACATAAGAGCAGACAGGATCATGGTCAAAAGCTCATAATCCTGCATGCTGTAAGTGTCATCTTTACTTTTCTCCAAATAAGGAGCAGTCCACAATATGTGGAATCCCTCTATATCCTTCATATATCCTCCAAGATCCGGTCATGTACTAGATCAGATCCAGTCCATATCCAAACTTAGCATTGCCACCAATCCGGCTGGTCGGTCTTCTGCTTCTGTTGATAAGCTGCCACTCCTGAGGGAACTCAACCATCAGCTCCTGGCTTGTTCTGATTGAATCCATACTGTCCTGTGGCTGCTGTGTGTCACTTTCAAGCACCATCGGCATATTTTTTATCCGCTGACTTCCAAATATTCTATATTGGCTGCCTGACAATATTCTCTGGCTACCCAACAACATACGCTGGCTGCCAAACACTCTGTACTGACTTCCCGCCAGGTATCTGAAGCCTCCCTGACTTCCAAACAGCAGTCTCATCTGACTGCCATTCCACCGGAACCTCTGACTTCCTGTCATTCCACTCTGACTTCCCATCAAAAGCTTCTGGCTTCCAGTATCCACAGTCTGTTTCGCAGCTTCGCATCCAAGCTCTTCGTATCTGTCCTCAAAAGGGATCAGAACTCCACCGCCGAATTCCACACTGAAAGGTCTGCCGTCCATCATGACATATGTCCTGTAAGGATACAGTCTGCCATTCTGCGCTATCAACTTCATATATACCGGGAGTCCCTTGTCGAGCCTGTGGAATCTGTACGCCTGCGGTGTGGTTGCTTTGACGAAATATCCTCCCGCCGGCAGTGAATATCCAAGCACTGCATCAAGCTCACCATCCCATTCAATATATACTCCGAATTCTCCAGTCTGGGCATCATAATTTCTGAGGTCAAAATATGCCTTTCCCGTGACAAAAGGAAGCATCCTGGCTATTCTATTGTCAAATAGTGCCACACTCTCGCCGGCACCTCTATTTAAAGACGAATATATGAAACCCACACACAATCTCCATTCCCAAACTAGCCAAAATCTATATCCGACTATTTGCCTTATACTATGTATGGTACTCTATTTCTCCATATAATTCAATTTAATTTGAGGGATTTAACAGTCTTATTTTCCACTAATTTCCTAATTAAAATTACTTGCCAAATGTAAGGACATAATATCTCTTATATCCCTGTTTATCATTTTTGAGAGCCACAAATACTGCAACGCCCATGGTCTTGTATGTAGTATTCAGCATATTGCTGTCATGTGCGGTCGACTTGGACCATGCTCTGAACACGAGATCTCCACCACTGAAACCACATGCAAGATTCTCTCCGTACAACTCGTACATGGAGTTGAGACACAGTGTTCCATTTGGTCTGTAATGGCTGTACTTGTTGCTTATCTCCTTTGCTCTTGTGGTAGCGGTCTCTGTCAGAGATGTTGACACCTTAAGGCTTGAAAGTCCATTTTCTGCACGATGCTGGTTGACCATCTTACTCAGTCTGTTTGCCGCGCCTATATCATAATATCCATATACTCTTGTCTTTCTGCCCTTACCAAGATCGATAGTGTAATATCTCTTGACCGAGAGATCGTACTCTCTCTTATATACCACGCCTCTTCTGTTGACATATGCTATGTAGCCATCGGCTGTCTTATACTTTCCAGCCTTTACAACTCGCTTTGCAGCGCTGTTGAAATAGTAATTGGCATTTCCGATCTTCATTATGAGCTTCTTTGCAGGCTTCCACTTTCTGCCTGTAAACTTGTATGCCTTCTTGGTGCTGTTGTTATAGCTCATTGTGGCTACGCCTTTAGAGCCGAAATAATATCTGCTGCGGTAGACAGTCTTCCACATATTTTTCTTCTGCACCCATGTGTTCTTCGAGTAATCAAAGTCGTATACCTTCTTTGTACCCTTCTGATCTGTATATCTTGAGGTAACATATCCGCCGTCACATACGTAGTAAGCGGTACTTCCATTTACCTTCTTCCATCCTGATGATGTACGTCTGTTTCCATTTGCATCATAGAAGTAGTATCTGCTTCCGTTGAGCTTGTCGATCACATTTGAGACTCTCTTGTATGACTTGCTGCTTGATATGTATCTGTACAATATATTCGATGCCTGATCATACAGAATGGTACATGTGCCTGATCCATCAAAATACATCAGCTTTCTGCCTGTATTCTTCCACAGGTTCTTGTTCATATCCCAGCTCTTCTTTGAATCGTTAAATGAATACTTTCTGAAAATGCCTGATGCCTTGTAGATCCTCTCCTTTACATAGTGGGATCCACCGCCTGTTACAAATACCATATTGTCATAATTTATATGATACCAACCGCCCTTTGTGACCTTGTCACCATTTGAATTGAAATAATATGTTCTGCTATCGTTGAGAATAAGCATCTGGTTCTTCACCTGGACAAGCTTGCCGCTGCTCAGTGACTTTGCCTTCTTGCTGCTATTATCGTATATCTTTTCACACAGTCCGGAATTGTTCAGATAATAGAGAACGTTATCCACTGTCTGCCACTCGTTCTTGCAGATCGTCCAGTCCTTTGAATCAGCGCTGAATCTGTATATCTTGATGGTATCGCCAGAACGTGTAAACTTCATAGCTGCCACGCCATTTTCATCTATAAGATATCTGGTGCCATCATCGGCATCTATCCAGCCTGCAGTTTTCTGCACTTCACCATTAACATAATATCTGAAGTAACCATCCTCATCCTGTATCACTCCACTCTGAACTGCATCTGATGCTATGGCCAGAACTGCCGTGCCGTCAGCTCCCATCTCATCTGCCTGTGTCACCACATTTGTAGAAAAAATCACAATAGCCAATACAGCAATCGCCATAAGACTGCCTATAGCTTTTGCCGCCATCAGGCTCTTTTCTCTCTTTGCAATATTAGTCTTCATTATAGACATCTTTACTGTCCTCCTTTTTATTAAGCATCAGTTTCCGCAGGAAATCTGACGTTTGTGTGCATTCTGCTACGCTCGTAGTATACACGTGTTACATATTTTTTACAAGTATAACTTTTTTACAAGTTTTTTGTTACAAATGTGTTAAGCTGCCCCATCTTGGATTATTTGTCTACATATGGTAAAATAAATCCGCAAAATTCAAAAACAGACAACGAAAAATGTCTGCCAACGGCAGTACAGAGAAAGGATACATATATTATGGGAGCTATTGTTACATTAAAAAAGGGAGAGGGACGACTTCTGAAGTCCGGCGGAGCATGGATATTTGACAATGAGGTCGACACCATAGTCGGCAGCTTTGAGAACGGCGACATCGTCATAGTAAAGGACTTCGACGGTTATCCACTCGGCAAAGGATTCATAAATACCAACTCCAAGATCCTCATCCGCATGCTCACAAGACATGTGGACACCGAGATCGACGAGGCATTCTTCACAAAGAGACTTCAGGATGCATGGGATTACCGCAAGAAAACCGTCGACACCAGTAGCTGCCGTGTCGTATTTGGCGAGGCTGATTTTCTGCCGGGAATCGTCATTGACAAGTTTGAAAACGTGCTTGTTGTCGAATCACTGGCACTCGGCATCGACAAAGTTAAAAATTTGTTAATAAATATTTTAAAAAATATACTTAAAAATGATGGTATAATAATCGAGGGTGTTTATGAACGAAGCGATGCAAAAGTCAGAAAACACGAGGGGATGGATACCTATAAAGGGTTTATTGGTGACGAATTTAACACAAAGGTTCATATAAATGAAAATGGCGTTCGATATATTGTTGATGTGAAAGACGGTCAGAAGACCGGATTCTTTCTGGATCAGAAGTATAATCGTCTTGCTATTCAGAGAATATGTAAAGATGCAAAGGTTCTTGATTGCTTTACACACACAGGCTCCTTTGCTCTCAACGCAGGCATAGCCGGTGCTTCCAGCGTTTTGGGAGTAGACGCTTCAGAACTTGCTATTGCCCAGGCCAGAGAGAATGCAGCGCTCAACGGATTGGAGAGCACTGTCTCTTTTGAGTGCAGAGATGTATTTGATCTTCTTCCTGAACTGGAATCAAAAGGCGAACAGTTTGACGTTGTCATACTTGACCCGCCGGCATTCACAAAATCAAGAAATTCAATAAAGAACGCAGTCAAAGGCTATCGCGAGATTAATCTGCGTGCTATGAAACTCGTAAGGGATGGTGGATTCCTTGCGACTTGTTCATGTTCACATTTTATGGATTTCGAGTTATTTACCAAGACCATAAAACAGGCCGCCATGAATTCACATGTAAGACTTCGCCAGGTAGAGTTCCGCACACAGGCTCCTGATCACCCAATATTATGGGCTGCAGATGAATCTTATTATCTGAAGTTCTACATATTCCAAGTAATAAAGGAGAGATGACACAATGCAACTAATTCAGAGAAATAAGGATTCAGCATATTTGCAATACGACAAGTATGTAAATTATGACAATCCTATCGTTGCTGCAAAGGCAAAGGAACTTGCTGCAGATTGCAAGAGCAGTGATGAGATCATACAGGCATGTTACTATTTTGTCCGGGATAGGATTTCTCACACATATGACAGCAACTTTTCAGTAATAACTATCAGCGCTTCCGATGTACTGGAAGCCAGCACGGGCATCAGCTATTCAAAGGCCAATTTGCTGGCAGCACTGCTTCGTGCCAACAACTTATATACAGGATTCTGCTATATCCGTATCAAGCACAAGGGCGGACTTATGGCTATGCATGCACTTAATGCGGTATATCATCCGGATCTCAAGAAGTGGATACGTCTTGATGCCCGTGGCAATAAATACGGCGGTTTCAACGCCGATTACACACATAATGAGACTCAGATGGGACATGTGATTGATTCAGCAGCCGGAGAGTATGAGTTCAACGACCTCATCGCCGTACCGCTTCCATCAACCATGAGGGTTCTCGAACAGAGTACCAACTTCTACAAGATGTACTTTAACGATATGCCAGATTATGACGCTTAAAAAATATTACCAGCGGATGACCGCTGGTAATATTTTTCTATACTATATGAATAAGAGGGGAACCGATCCATGTCAAAGACAAAATCCAAAACCATATTAAGAATATCCTTTAACTCACCTGTGGTACTTACATTTGCACTCATTTGTCTGGGAGCTTACCTCCTGAATATCCTCACAGGCGGCAAAAGTAACTTTCTTCTATTTGAAGTATACAGAGCCCCTCTCACCGATCCTTTAACCTACATCCGCATGTTTGCCCATGTGTTTGGTCACGCAAGCTGGAGTCACCTTATCAACAACATGACGCTGCTGCTTGTGATCGGCCCACTACTTGAGGAAAAATACGGCTCAAAGGATCTGCTCATCGTAACCATCACCACCGCACTGGTGACAGGAATCGTGCATTTTATATTCTTCCCTGGTACAGCATTGCTCGGCGCCAGCGGAGTGGTATTCGCATACATTCTTCTGTCTTCTTTTGCATGTATAAAGGACGGCTCCATACCGCTCACCTTCATACTTGTTGCAGTGCTTTATATCGGCGGACAGGTGGCTGACGGAGTGTTTGTGAAGGACAATGTGTCGAATCTCACCCACATTATCGGGGGGATTATCGGAGCGTTCTTCGGGTATATCTCAAATGTCAGGAGATGATATGACGAACGGACGGATGACATACTCTCCAGGGACAGAAATTGGGTCTCTATATATGTAATCACGCTCGACTTACCTCACTTTGCTTTGCTTATATCTGCACGCGGCTCCCGCTCGCTATAAGGGCGTTGCGAGCTCCGCCTTAGCAATAAGCAGCAAAGTTCAGGCGTCTTCGCTACCGATTACATATATAGAGACCCAATTTTTATATCCCTGGAGAGTATGTCATTCTGATCTTGTTGGATATATACTTTTCAGATCATTCTCCTGACATATTTCGCTGAAAAATATATTTTATACACCACACTATATTATAGATATCGACTCTTACCTGTTTTTCTTTTATTCAGTTCCCCAGAGTGTCATCCCACAAAAATAATCATAGATATTTAATAAAAAATATATATCAACACAGACATCTATAAACTATAAGCTACCTTTCTATCTACAGATTCAGGATTTCCTCTGGGCTTTCTACTATGTTGTCGGCACCGACTGCTTCGAATTCTTCTCTGCTGCCGTAGCCGTAGAGGACTCCTATGGTCTGGAGGCCGCAGGCTTTGCCACCTTCTATGTCGTAGCGTCTGTCGCCTATCATCACAACCTGGTTTGATTTTATCATATCTTCTGTCAGTCCGTGATCTTTCTTGAGGCTTTCAAGGACCTGGGATATGATGTGCTTCTTGTCTGATCCTGTTCCGTCGGGATTACTTCCAACTACAACGTCAAAATATTTTCCCACACCGAACTTCTCAAGGATACGGAGTGTCGGCTCTGTCGGCTTGCTGGTTGCAACTGAGAGTATGCAGCCCTTCTCCTTAAGGGCACGCAGGGTGTCTGCCACTCCGTCGTACACCTCAGCCTCGAAGAGACCTACCACGTTGTATCTCTCTCTGTACTTGGCCACCATCTCCTTTGCTCTTGCATCATCCATGTCGAATTCTCTCACAAAAGAATCATACAGGGACGGCCCTATAAAGCTTCTGAATACTCTGTATTCAGGATATGGAATCCCAGCCCAGTCCAGAGCGTATTTTATACAGTTGAATATTCCTTCCTCAGACTTGGTGATGGTTCCATCAAGATCAAATAATAAATATTTGTACATATACCGTCTTCCTCCTTGCGAAAATAATGGGTCAGGCACACCAAAAAAGCGCTTACCGAAATGCCCCGCAAATTCTATGAATCTGTGGGGCATTTGTAGTATTTATATATTGAAACTACCCATGAATATTACATGATATCAACATCTGCTGAGTAATCCACACCGTCGATCTTGAAACCGAACATGTTGTAGAAATCCTCCCAATATCCATCGATGTCTGCTATATCCTTGACATTGTCATTGTTGACTGTATCCCAGTGCTCAGCAACAACTTCCTGAACATCATCTCTCATCTCCCAGTCGTCCATACGGATGAATCCGTTGTCGTCCACCTGGGTGTCATCCAGGATCTTATCCATGAACAGTCTCTGCATCTGCTCTATGCATCCCTCGTGGAGTCCCTTCTCTTTCATAACTTTGTAGAGAAGTGTGATATACAGAGGTACGATAGGGATAGCTGCACTTGACTGTGTGACAAGAGCCTTGTTGATGGCTATCTTCGCCTTTATGTTAGGGAACTTTTCATTTATAATGTCTGCTGACTTGTACAGATCCTTCTTTGCCTGTCCGATCGATCCCTCAGCGTAGATAGGGAATGTGATCTTTGGTCCTATGTATGAGTATGCAACTGTGATCACGTTATCTGCCAGAACTCTGGCATCTGAGAGTGCCTGCATCCAGTCGATCCAGTCCTCACCGCCCATTACCTTGATGGTGGCATTGATCTCGTCATCATTTGCCGCTGTTATATGTGCATCTGTGATGGTGTTGTCCTTGAGTACAAGTGTCTTGTTGGTGTACTCCTCACCTACTGTCTTGAGTACAGATGTGTACTTTGTTCCATCCGGAGTTGTTCTTCTAGGCGCTGCCAGACTGTATACGATCATATCAATCTTGCCCATGTCTGCCTTGATGGTCTCGATAACCTGCTCCTTAATCTCGACTGAGAACGCGTCGCCATTGATGGACTTTGCATAGAGTCCGGCCTTGTGAGCCTCCTCCTCAAATGCTCTGTTGTTGTAGAAGCCAGCGGTTGCTGTACGGCGTCCATTTGACTCCTTCTCAAACATAACGCCGAGGGTATCTGCGCCATAGCCAAATGCAACTGCGATACGTGATGCAAGTCCGTATCCTGTTGACGCTCCGATCACCAGAACCTTCTTAGGTGCGTTATCGCTCTTAACTGCTCCCTTTGACTTGACATACTCGATCTGATTCTTTACATTCTGTGCGCATCCCACCGGGTGAGCTGTTGTACAAATAAAATCTTTAACTCTTGGTTCAACTACCATTTTCAATTCTCCTTATAAAACATAATATATTTAGTGCTCTTTGTTGGCAAACTTCGTGTATTCCTGCAGCCATACCAGATCCACAGATCCGGTGGCACCTTTTCTCTGTTTAGCTATGATTATCTCCGAGATACCCTTCTTGTCGGTATCAGGATTGTAATAATCATCTCTGTATATGAACATAACCACATCGGCATCCTGCTCGATAGATCCCGACTCTCGGAGATCCGCAAGCACAGGCTTGTGATCCGGTCTCTTATCAACCTCTCGGTTAAGCTGTGACAGCGCTATGATAGGCACATCCAGCTCCCTGGCAAGCATCTTCAACGATCTTGACATATCAGATACGAACTGCTGTCGCGACTCAACTCGTCCCGTCGTGCTCATAAGCTGCAGGTAGTCGATGATGATGAGTCCAAGATTGTTCTTGCTCTTGAGCTGTCTGCATTTTGATCTCAGTTCGGATATGGTGAGTGCTGAACTATCCTCTATGTACAGCGGTGCGGCAGCTATACTCTCCGCACTGGCAAGCACCTGATCCCAGTCGTCCTCAGCCAACTGTCCCGTCTGTACCTTCTGGGAATCAACCAGGGAATCCATGGCTATCATACGCGTTACAAGCTGCTCCTTGCTCATCTCCAGGTTGAATATCGCAGTGGCAATTCCCTTGCGCACGGCAACATGGTGGGCAATATTAAGAACAAATGCCGTCTTACCCATGGCAGGTCTAGCAGCCACCAGTATAAACTCCGATCCATGGAGACCGGTGAGCATATTGTCCAGATCTATGAATCCCGTAGGGATACCTGTTACTCTTGTGTTCTTTCTGGAAGCCTCCTCTATCTGCTCGATAACGTTCATGACGATCCTGTCGATCCCCACAAATTTGCTGGAGCCGTTCCTCTCCTTTATCAGATTGAACACACCGCTCTCGGCCTGTTCAAGAAGCTGTTCAACTCCCTCAGAATCCAGATAACAGTCCTTCTCCACTTCCTCGCACAGCTTTATCATCTTCCTGAGTATGGATTTGTCCGCCACGATCTCTGCGTAATGCTTGGCATTCACCGATGTCGGAACCGTCTCCAATATCTCCGCTATGGATTTGGTGCTTATGACCTCATCAGGTACATTGTTCTCCTCAAGCTTGTTCTTCAGGGTTACCAGATCGACCGCCTTACCCTCCTTGAACAGTTCTACCATATTCTCGAACAATATTCCGTACTGACCATAGTAGAAATCCTCCTTGGTCAGCATATCGGACGCCTCTACTATGGCGTCTCTGTCCATGAGCATGGAACCTATAACAGACTTCTCGGCATCCAGATTGTAGGGAAGCTTTTTTCTTGCAAATGCATCTTCCATATTTTATCTATACTCCTTATGCTTCCTCGACCTTTACAGCAAGCTCTGCCTGAACCTCAGGGTGAAGCTTGACCTTCACTGAAAAGCTTCCTAACGCCTTGATGGAGTCCTTCATAACGATCTTCTTCTTGTCTATATCCTTACCGAGCTGGCTCTTGATGGCATCTGAGATCTCCTTTGTGGATACTGAGCCAAATGTTCTTCCGCCCTCTCCAACCTTAATCTTAACAGTTACTGAAGCCTTCTCAAGCTCTGCCGCAAGTGCCTTGGCATCAGCAAGATTCTCTGCTGCCACCTTCTCCTCATGAGCCTTGCGGAGCTTGAAATCATTCATATTCTTTGGAGTTGCCTCCATGCCGAGCTTCTTAGGAATGATGAAATTTCTTGCGTAGCCCTCATTTACCTCTACCATTGCGCCTTTCTTTCCAAGGCTTTTAACATCCTGTAATAATATGACCTTCATATCCTAAATATCTCCTTCCTTATACATCTCATTCAGGAGCCCAACAAGCTCCTTCTTTATATCCTCTGCTTTCGCATTTTCAAACTGAGCTGCCGCGATATTTGCATGACCGCCGCCACCCATTCTCTCCATGATTATCTGGACATTGACATCGTCAATGGCTCTTGCACTTATCTTGACATCCGCACCCATCTGCGCTATTACAAACGAAGCTCTGACACCTGCGATGTTCAGCATCTCATTTGCAATCTTGGCGGTGAGTACCACCGGCGACTCAGGGCCATCCCCAGGTGTAATGATTGATATGGCAAATGCATCAAGCACCATCTCTGCGTGGCTGACACCCTCCGCCTTCTGTCTGTAGGTCTCTATGTCAGTTCTGAACATCTTCCTTACTCGCATGACATCCGCACCGCTTCTCTTCAGGAACGCGGCTGCCTCAAAGGTTCTGACACCGGTCTTGCTCAGGAAGTTGTCGGTGTCAATGAGTATTCCGGCATACATGGCGTCCGCCTCTGTAGGCCTGAGCTTTATCTTCTCATCCATGTACTGGAGCATCTCTGCGATCATCTCACATGCAGATGACGCAAATGGCTCTATATACGACAGTGTCGCATTTGCAATGACATCCTTTGTCTGCCTGTGGTGATCGAACACCACTATGCTCTTCGCATATGCCAGTAGTTCCTCACACTCCGTGAGCGTAGGATTATTCACATCCGTCACAACTACGACCGTGTCGTCATCGACCAGACTGAGCGCCTGATCGTTGTTGATTATCATATCTGCCGGGTAGGAATTGCTCGAAGTGAAATTGCCGTATATCGGACTTATGGCCGATGACACCTCATTTACAACTATATGCGCCGTCTTGCCCAGCGCAGTCACCATCTTGTATATTCCTATACCTGAACCAAAAGCATCCATGTCCGGATTCTTGTGGGCCATGATTATAACCTTCTCTTTGGTCTCAAGAAGCTCCTTGAACGCAAGAGTCTTAACCCTCGCCTTAACTCTCGTGGACTTCTCCGTTCCCTGACTCTTACCGCCAAAGTAGGTGATCCTGTCGGCGGACTTGATAACCGCCTGATCGCCGCCTCGGCCCAGAGCAAGCTCCATGGCGGAACGCGCTGCCTCAAAGTTTTCTATAAAGCTCTTGTAATCAGTACCAAGACTTATACTGAGTGTAAGCGGAAGATCATTTCCGATATTTATAGCCTTGACCTCATCGAGCAGGGCAAATTTGTTCTCCTTGAGCTGATCCAGATACTTCTGTGGCATCACGAACATGTACTTGTCCTTCTCAAGGCTCTTGACTATGGCGTCGACATTTGCCATGTATTTGTTAATCTTTCTGTCGACCAGGGCAACAAGAAGAGAGTGTCGTACTTCCTCAAGCGACTCAAATATCTCATCGTAGTTATCAATATATATGAGACCCGCAACCAGCTTCTGGTCATGGTTCTCCTGAGCGAGCTGATTCACCACTGTCACATCAAACATGTAGAACGCAAGGAAGGTGTCCGTCTTGCCGTGGTGTCTTGAACCACCGTGCGAAGCCTTCGTATCTTTCTTCTGCTCATCAGCCCCATCTCCGTCTGTGCCGGCCTCACCCGGCTGGGCATCCGTCTCTTCCATAGCAGGCTCAACCTTATTCACCTGTACACGTCTGATCTCATAACGGTATTCTCTTCCGTTAAATGCTATCTCTCCCTCGGTGACATCCTCCTGATAAGGAAGACTCTCCTCGGTAACCTCCTCAAATACCTGAACTATATTCAGCTTCATGAGCTTTCTCTTACTGGTCTCCGTTATACCTGAGAACTCGTCGTTCACCCACACAACTTTTCCATCCTCGTCAAGCAATGCGTACGGAACCGGAAACTCCTTTATGAGCTCCTTCTGCATCTTGCCGTGCTCCATGGCAAATTCCACATATCTGTCGCGGGACAAAGCATTCATCCTCAGGAAAACAACAATGCTCACCGCTCCGTATACTGCCGTAAAAATGGTGGCTATAACGCCGGCTCCTATTCCGACAAAATACATGAACACTGTCATCAGACAGAACATTCCTATCAGATACAATGGAACCTGTCTATATCGGTTGTACAGCCCCTCTACATCTCTCTTTTCATTCATATGTCACTGCCCTTCTTATCCTTCCATTCACAATGCAAATGATCAGGCTCAATTCTGAGCCTATACACTTCATAAGTATAACATTGTGCGATTCTGATTACAAGAAATATAGAATTGCAAAAAAATGCAGGTGTGGCAAAACACACCTGCATCTCTTATATATTAATCTGTAAAGATCTATTAACCGTTGATTCTTGCAAGAAGCTTCTTGCCAAGCTCCTCGTTGCCCGGCTTGCCGAGAAGAGCAAACATGTTCTTCTTGTAGCTCTCAACACCTGGCTGATTGAATGGATTTACACCAAGTGTGTATCCACTCACACCACATGCAAACTCAAATGTGTAGAACAGCTCACCGAGAGTGAACTCATCAATCTTGTCGATGTTGATCTGGATGATAGGAATTCCACCATCTGCGTGTGCAAGGATAGTTCCGTTCATAGCACTCTTATTTGCAAAATCAACTGTCTTGCCTGCAAGATAGTTAAGTCCATCAAGATCTGAGTCCTCTTCCTCCATAACAATCTCACATGTTGGGTTAACAACATTGATAACTGTCTCGAAATGGTTCTGTGAACCCTGCTGGATGAACTGTCCAAGTGAATGAAGGTCTGTTGTAAAGTCCGTAGCTGTTGGGAAAAGTCCCTTGCCATCCTTACCCTCGCTCTCGCCGTAGAGCTGCTTCCACCACTCTGATACATAGTGAAGTGCTGGCTCAAAGTTAGCAAGGATCTCGATTGACTTACCCTTGTTGTACAGTACATTTCTTACTGCTGCGTACTTCATAGCATCTGAATCGTCGAAGTCCTGTGCAAGACAATCCTTTCTTGCTGAAGCTGCGCCTTCCATAAGCTTATCTATATCAGCACCGCTTACTGCTATTGGCAGAAGACCAACTGCTGTGAGAACTGAGAAACGTCCTCCTACATCATCAGGAACTACAAATGTCTCATAGCCTTCCTCTGTTGCAAGTGTCTTGAGAGCTCCCTTTGCCTTGTCCGTTGTGGCGTAGATTCTCTTTGCTGCGCCCTCCTTGCCATACTTCTCAACAAGCTTCTTCTTGAAGATTCTTGAAGCGATACCAGGCTCTGTTGTTGTACCCGACTTGGAGATGATGTTGATAGAGAAATCTCTGTCACCGATCACCTGAAGCAGATGAGCCATGTATGTGCTGCTGATGTTTGATCCTGCATAGTAGATCTCAGGAGTCTTACGGATTGACTTGTCAACTGAATTATAAAAGCTGTGTCTTAAAGCTTCGATGGCTGCTCTTGCACCCAGGTAAGAACCACCGATACCGATTACTACAAGCACGTCTGAATCTGCCTGGATCTTAGCTGCTGCCTTCTTGATTCTCGCAAACTCTTCCTTGTCATAGTCTACTGGAAGGTCGATCCATCCAAGGAAATCATTTCCCTCACCGGTCTTGTTTACAAGTGTTGCCTTTGCAGCTACTACCTGATCCTTGATTGCTGCGATATCAGCGTCTGTAGCCATGGCTTTTGCATTCTTAAAATCGAAACTTACTGTCTGTGCCATTTGTTTTCTCTCCTTACTTGTATTAAATTTTTCACATTGAATCAATTTTAGCAAATAGGTATACCATAATCAACTATTAATCTCAAAAAACTCCCCCAAAGCCACAACCGGTTTGGAGGAGTTTTCAATTATAACCATGTCTAAAGCACTACTTAACCGTCACTTTGATCTTTGCACAAACACCATTTTCAGACATTACATAAACCGTACATGTGCCCTTACGCACTGCCTTTATAACTCCTGCAGATGAAACAGTTGCCACCTTTGCATTGGATGTTATGAACCTTTCCTTCTTCGTAAGATGGTTTAACGCCTTCTTCTTTGGATTCTCAAGCTTAACCTTCTTGGTGATCTTAAATGTTTTACCTTTTGCAAGGTTAGCCTTGGTCTTGTTCACAGTAACTTTCAGGACATTTGTCTTTGCTGCATAAGGCATTGCAACATGGACTGTATTTGTCCTGCCGAGATATACCTTCTTGCCACCCGACATCTTGTATGCGACTGTAAAATACTTGTATTCTCTCTTATTATTGAGGTTCTTATCGGCATATTTCTGGGACTTCGGTACATTAGCAAGCTTATTGAAGTTGTTCTTTCCATTACAGTATGACCAGTATACATCATATCCTGTTGCACCTTTGACCTTATCCCATGTCAGATCTATTCTTGTTCCTGTTCCCTTTCCTTTCATAAGGAAGAACGGAAGTGTCTTCTTATAGAGTTCTGTTCCACTAGGTTCAACATTTGGAGATTTCTTTATAACAAGACGGCCAATGGCAAATGTTATATTGTAGTTTGGATTTGCACCCTTCTTCTGGCTTGCTGTGATCGTGTATGTTCCGGACTTCTCACCAGCAGCTCTCTTGAGAACAATTCCTGTAAGCTTATCCTTGCCAACAAGTCCCTCCGCTGTAAATGTAAACTTCGGATCCGCCTTGCCTTCATACTTAGATGCGTCATTTGCAGTTACTCTGATGGCTTTTTTGTTTACCGTGATCGCTACCTTTGCAGCAGCTGCCTTATAGTTCTGATTTGCCGCAACGGATACTGTCACAACCGCCTTGCCTGCACCAACTATAGTTACCTTGCCTGTGCCATCCACCTTGACAACCTTTGTATTGCTGCTTGTAAATGTTTTCTTGTCATTTCTACTGCACTTCACATTGAGGGCAAACTTTGCACCTCCATATGTCTTAGCTCCAACCTTTCCTACAGTAAGAGTTGTTCCCGCAGGAGTGATATCTGCCTTTACTGTCTGCTGCTGGGCATCTTCTGTAAGTATATAGTTTGAAGCGGTCTTTCCGCTGATCTTTATATCTGTGATGCTTACAGTTTTGCCTGTTCCCACATCTGCACTGTCAAATGTTCCTGTAGCTGTAACTGCAATCACATCTGCGCTGACCTTACCATTCAGAACAACGCCTGAATAGTCAAGCTTTGCCTCTGTCTGTCCATCGTAAGCCTTTGATGTAGCTTTAATTCCCGATACAGCAAGTGGTCTTCTGTTGATGGTGATATTTGCATGTCCGGATATCGTGTCATATCCCCTTGCTGCAACCTTATAATATACAGTGTACGGTTCATCTGAAGCCTGACTGTACTTCGGACTTACAGTCTTATCGCATGCATCCTCAGAAGTTCCATACGTCACAACCGCATCCTCAGGAATATCACCTGTAACAGTTATTCCATAAGCCTTGCCGTCATATGTCTTTACAATATCTGCCGCTGTTATGTCTGTCGGAGCTTCTCTCTTTGCAACTGTGAACTGAACCGGTTGTGTTACATACTCATTGTAATTGGTTGTAGCACAAACCTTGGCATACATATAATATGTGCCCGGATCTGCCGATCTGGAGTTCTCCCACAATGTTCCATCCGTGTTGCTGTTCTCTGTTGTGTAGTAATACTCTATAACAGGATCCTCTTGTGCTCCTGTAACCTCTGGAGCCTCTACACTGTCGCCAAATGTGTAATTGCATACATCAAATTCAACATTCTGGTCAAGTCTCTGTATTTCAAATTCTGCATATGCCGTAACATCAGCTATCTTCACAACAAACTTATAAGTACCTGCATTTACCGGCGCATTCTCATTTTCCGGATAATCGGTGTCACCTGTTCCCTCATAATATGTAACAGCTGCATCTCCGGTCTTCTCTGTTATCCAGTTATTAACAACTGCACCTGCATATTCTGTGCCGTCATACGCTCTGCTTTCTGCTGTCACAGTACAGCTGACCGCCTCGTTTCTGCCCTGATATGCGCAGTGTGCCGGATTCTCAGTTTCATTGCAATATGCAATTATCTTGTTACTGTGGCCTTCTTTTATCTCATACGTCCAGTCATGATAATGAACCATATCCCATGACTTGTTCTGAAGCATGTAATTGGCTGCATTTCCCGTAGTTGCAAGCCCAAATCTGTATGTAGTTACAACCTTCTCTATTCCTGGTGTAACGTCCCACAGTACTACAGTATAATCCTCGTCATATACCAGTTCTTCTCCATCCAGCAATCCTGAGAACTGGATTCCCTGTATATATGCATTTTCATCAACGATTACCTTATCCGCTGTGATCGTTTTCTTTTCGATAGTCACAGTCACATCGCCAAATACCGGTGAACACTCATCTGCTGTAACAAGGTAATACACCTTATATGTTCCGGCATTTTTAAGTTCTGGAACCGTCTGTGTGTACGGCTCATCTGCTGCCAATGAATAACTGATAGAAGCTCCATCCAGGCCATCTGCAATTGTAACAGATGGGCTATGTATCAATCCATCATAAGTGCAGGTTGTATCTTCTGCAGTTACTCCGGCGATCAGGTCACGTGAGACTGCCTTGGCATCTGACCACAATGAAGCTGGTTTTGTCGTATTAGCCACGTATCTTGTGCGAACATATACCCTCTGATTCTCTTCAAGTCCTGAGATAACATAATTATCTGACACATTCAGATCATCGAGAACTGTCCAGGTCGCTCCATCCGTCGAATACTGATACTGCTGTCCGCCAAGCGGGCTTACAGTCACAGAATCGCCAGTCACGCTTACTATCTCAACGCCTTCGCCGTCTGCAGCACTTTCCATATCGGCTGGTGTTGGATTCTGTATGTCTGCAAGAGTCTTCGGTGCAGATGGTGCCTCCGGTCTTGCTGCAACAGTTATATCAGCAGGTGTATCCTGACTGTCTTTCTTGCGGATACTTATATTTTTACCAAACAAACTATATGATACGTCGTTATCATCTGTTCCCTCAAGAGCTATATCACCATACATATCACTCACAATGTCATATGACTCGCCATCAACAGTGATGATATATGATGTATCGCCATCAAGCTCTGTCAGCTTTTCTGTTATATAATCAACCTGTCCTGTAACTGCTCCTACATCAGCCACTGCTCCAACGCTGAATTTGAAACCTATATGTCCGCCATCTTCAACATTTGTCCATGACATTGTCAATCCCGAATCTATTCCTTCAACCAGGGATGCAGCATTCTGACCATTTATTTCAGCAGTTTCCTTTATGTAACTTGATGAACCTGTATTGTACTCAAATATTCTTCTGGAATCATAGTCCCCGATCCAGTAATTACTTGCCTGTGTTATAGGTGAAAGAACAAATGATGGAGTATCATCTGCCGCATCCGCCGCTTTAGCAACTCCCATCATCGCTATCTGCTGTAATTCACCATTCTTGACAGTGGCAGCAAGCACCGCTTCATCTGCACTGTCAGAGCTTGTAATACTATTTCCAATGTTCGCATCCGCTCCTATTGCAAATGAATGCTGTCCCTCACCAAGTTCAGCATCAAAAATCAGATCGTGAGTATTCATAGGATCAAACGACAATCTTAGAGCTGCAAGCGAAGCCACAGATACTTGTGATGTAGCCGTTTCAGCTGAAGGCTCTGAATCGCTTCTGCTGTACAATCTCCATACTTTGTCGTAGCTTGTTCCAAGCATATAGTTCTTTCCGTCCTTGGTATACAAGCCAACAATATCAAACCCATTGCCATTGGCCATATAGGCCATAACTCCATTGCTTATATACCAGCAAGTATTTGGCTTTGTCCACGTATTTCCATTGTCACTGGTAGGGATAACTGCCTTTACCGCTCTGCTGGCTGTACCATCCACCACGCACCTGTACCAGTATCCATGAGTCGGGGTGAACGTATATGTACTTCCATTTGCACCTTCAATATCTGTAAATGGTCCACGCTTACTGGTTGCGCTCTGCCACTGATATGTTGCAGCTTCCCCTGTCACGTCCATAACGAGAGTGATTGAACTATTCGTCATATTCTTGCCATATGGATATCCATTGTTCATGAATACAACTTCTTCCTCCGAAGGATCTGTATTGCCTCCGCCTGAAAAGCCACCGATCTGAAATGTTATTTCATTGCCGCTGGCGTCCACGATCTTGCCAGCATTCAGATCAATACTTCCTATGTAAATATCAGGGAATACATAACCATTATAATATGTCCACGTATACAGATAATACACACCCGTGGTACCCATATCTATTCCCTCTCCGGAAATGGTATCCGTTCTGTCATATGTACCTGAACTCCTTGAGAACGAGTTCTCTGTTATCCAGCCTTTAAATCCGCAGCCTTCAGGTGACTCGGCACTCGCCCATCCACTGTACCTATGGCTGCTCAGATAATCACCAAAGTTTGTGAGATCTCCAGTCGTGAACTTCTCAGACTGAATGCCAAGCTTGCAGCTCGCGCTGGCATAACCGCTGGTTGTCCACCCCCACTTGAGACCTCTCATATGTCCATCTGTGCTTATATCCACGTCTGTTACCTTGATATTCTCCATAGCCGCTGCGTAGGCAGTATTCTTACAACCTATCGAAATCAAACACGTTATGACCATGAAAGCTGTCATGAGCCATGCCATAACTTTTCTGCATAGAATTCTTTCTTTCATACACTTCCCTCTCTTTTTCAATAAAACCTCTTTTTCGTGTGTCCGTTAATGTTTTCTCTCTGCAACCACTACCTCCTGTTAATTCTTGACTCTTTCCCTTTAACAATTTATGATAATTATAATTCGTACATCAATGTTCAAGTCAACAATATTTTTGCGGTATTTATGCAATATTCACAATTTTTTTTGTCTATTTTTAAGGGGAGGGAAATCATATGAATCACGCAAATAAAAATCTATATCAAATTGGGGAAGTCACTAAAATGCTTGGAGTGACAAGAAGAATGCTGTTAAACTACGAAGACCTGGGGCTTCTGACACCCGCATACAAAAATGAGAGCAGCGGTTTCCGCTACTACTCTGCCGATAACATCGTACATATACGAATTATAAAAGTTCTTCAGGGACTAGGATTATCGTTATCCGAGATTAACAAGTACTTCAATAATACCGAAAAGCTTGAGGATGTCATTGAACGTATGACTGCGCTCCGTTCCCAGCTGGATCTGTGCATAGCCCAGCTTCAGCTGCGTCAGTCCCAGACACCAGAACCGGAGATCCATTTTACCACTCTTCCCTCATTCACTGCATTTTGTCAGGAGTTCAAAGACTCTGATCTGGCCAGAAAAACTGAAGATCTGCGCAAGACCTTTATCGAGGCAACAAAAAAATATCAACTGGACACCACAGGCAAAATGTGTACAGAGGTTTTTATCGAGTCAGCATCAGCCGGAAGATATGTCATACCTGTCGCAGCAGGTCCTGACACCAATGACGAACACATAAAAAAACTTCCACAGACTGCAGCTATCTGTATATACTATCGTGGTCCATATGAAAATTTCGACACCGTCCAGAAGAAACTATTGGACTATGCAAAAGAAAACAATCTTGCTACCTGTGGTTATTTTCGCAATTCGTTTATGGAGGGTCCTCCAACCCACGGAGCAAATAAAGATGCTTATATCACACAGATCGCACTGCCAATACACAAAAGCTCTCCGTTCGGATCGGCATGATCCGCACAGAGAGCTTCTGTTTCTGATACTACTATTCAATTTTCATCTCATTCAAAGACCTGAACTCATATCCCTCCTTCTCCAGGTTTGTGAGAACCGTATCAAGTGCCTGCGCATTTGACGACGACACATTGTGTATTAGAGGAATGGCTCCCGGATGATGATATTTCGCAAAATGATCAATGACATAGTCCGTCCCCGGCTGATTGTTCACATCATAATCAAGGTAAGCCATACTCCAGAATATGGTCTTATACCCCATATCCTTAGCCAGCTGCAGAACCTGTTCACTGTACTCACCACTCGGCGGTCTGAAATACATATCCATTTCATACCCAGTTTCATTCCTCATAAAGTCTGAGCACTCCTTTAACTCACTTTTCTGCTCCTCCATACTCTTCTCCGGCATGCACGGATGATGCACCGTGTGGTTTCCCACCTGATGTCCCTCCTCCTTCATCCTCTTTACTATATCCGGATTGTCCCTTATGTAAGTCATCGTCACGAAGAAGCAGCCCTTTGCATTGTGCTTTTTGAGCACATCCAGCATCTGCTCTGTATATCCGTTCTCATACCCACAGTCAAATGTCAGATACATCACCTTTTCATTCTTCTCAGCACACACTCTGTCCACGTAGAACGCATCGTACTGCTCCAGCGGAAAGCTGTTGTCACAGCCACTCATTCCATGATTTTTGTCCCGCACTATGTACCATGAATATTTCTTTGTCGATATCTGGCTGTAATCCCTTAGTCTGGTCATATCCTCACCCTGACTCTCCCCGTCTGTGTCCGTGTTACTCTCCGCATCTTCCGTCTTGTCTCCCGATTTTTCTTTTCCTTCCGCATCACCTTCCCCATTCTTCGCACCGTCTGCCTGACACTCTGCGTCCCCCGGAGTCGCCACCATCTTGGACAGATCCTCCTTGTCATATATGGAGCATCCGCTGAGCACGGCCCCGATCACGCAGGCAGCATACAGTCCTGCTATCAAGTACAGCTTTCTCACTATCTACCATCCTGAATTTATTGGCTCATACAGGCTGTTCTCACCCGCATTTCATCTGCAGCCCACCTGCACATGTCCACTCGCCGGTTATCCATCCGCAAGCATCTTCTTCATGATCCCGTCAAGCAGAGCATCATAATCTGACTTATCACTCCGCTGTGCTTTCCGCGCAGGCTTCTCATTTCTTTTTATCCTTTCATTTTCATCTGTCTCACTGCATGCTGCCATGGCCTCAACAGTATCCTGCTTCGTTGTCTGTTTCCCTTCTTCCTTTTTCAATCTGTTTGCCAGGCTGTTGCCCAGATAATTTCTGGCGCTGTCACGCAGAGTCCTCATATGCCATTCACAATTCCACTGGTTATGAGCAGCCACCAGCACTATGCAGGCTGCCAGTCCACACCCCAGCATCTTCAATGTCTCCACGCCATCGCCTACTACATAATATTGATACGCCGCTGCAAATATGCCTGTCCCAGCTGCGGCCACTCCCATATTTTTCACAAATCCATTCCACACATTTATCGGTATAAAACCTATCTTCAGCCTGTCTATGTACTTGTCCACAAATGCGGCAGTGTCATGTATGTTCACATCCAGCGATGTTATATCCTCATACCGCCTGCGCATCTCCATCAATTGTTTTTTCCGCGTCGTTCCCATGCGCTCAGCCGCCTTTGCCAGTCTTGCAAGATAACTGCTCATCACAGCCCGTCCTGTCAGCCCTATACACCCACACACTATCATCACATACATACACACATTCTGATTCAACAAAATTTCAAACATAGTTTTCCCTCTCTTTTCAATTATTCGATCATATCCTGTCAGGGCTTAACCCCACATCCGTTTGGCCGGTCCGGATGGTAGTATTATATGAGTGACATTCCGGGGTATACAATTATTTTCGCTCGACAAATGTTTGTCTTTTGCATGCTCTTTTGATATACTTCAAGATGAAAAAAGCAGGATACATACATCTTAGAATGTATCAGCGAATATTAAAATGATTGGTTAAGTACAATAGAAAAGAGGTATTGTTATGGTTTATAAGACTAAAGGAACCTGCTCTGTCGAGATCAACTTTGACGTCATCGATGGCAGGCTGCATGATGTAAAGTTCACCGGAGGATGCAATGGTAACCTCAAGGGTATCGGAGCTCTCGTAGAAGGCATGAAGCCAGAGGACGTCATCGCCAGACTTGAGGGCACAACCTGCGGTTTCAAGCCGACTTCATGCCCGGATCAACTGGCTCAGGCACTCAAGCAGTATCTGGCTTCAGCACAGTAACAGGAGGATTAACAATCATTATGAAGAGAATTATATTGACAGGCGGCGGTACAGCAGGTCATGTCACACCAAACATGGCACTTATGCCGGAGCTGAAGAAGCACGGATATGACATCCAGTACATCGGTTCATATGACGGCATGGAAAAAAAGCTTATAGAAGATATGGGCATCCCTTATCACGGCATAGCTTCAGGAAAGCTCAGAAGATACTTCTCAATGAAGAACTTCTCAGATCCGTTCAAGGTACTTAAAGGAATATCTGAAGCAAAGAAGCTCATGAAAGAGCTCAAGCCTGATGTAGTATTCTCAAAGGGAGGATTTGTCACAGTCCCTGTGGTATTTGCCGCACACTCAGCAGGTATCCCTGTGGTGATACACGAATCAGATATGACTCCCGGCCTTGCAAATAAGCTCGCCCTTCCAAAGGCGACAAAGGTATGCTGTAACTTTCCTGAGACAAAGGATCTCTTCCCTGAGGGCAAGGCAGTAGTAACCGGAACCCCTATCAGAGAGGAACTTTTCCGCGGCGATTCCGCATTTGCATATAACTACTGCGGTTTCACTGACAACAAGCCTGTTCTCCTTATCGTGGGCGGAAGTTCAGGAAGCGTCATAATCAACAACGCAATAAGAGACAATATCGACCGTCTTCTGGAGACCTTCAACGTCATCCACCTGTGCGGCAAGGACAATCTGGATGAATCCCTCAAGGATAAGAAGGGCTATGTCCAGTACGAATATGTAAAGAAGGAACTTGCAAGCATGCTTGCACTGTGCGATATCATCATCTCACGTGCAGGAGCCAATGCCATCTGTGAGCTTCTCGCACTCAGAAAACCGAACATCCTCATTCCTCTGTCAAAGGCTGCATCAAGAGGTGATCAGATTCTCAACGCCCAGTCATTTGAGAAGAGCGGATACAGCTATGTGATCCAGGAGGAAGAGCTGAACACAGATTCCCTGTTCGCCGGAATAAATGAAGTGTACAACAACAAAGAGAAATATATCCAGGCTATGGAGTCCAGCAACCTGACCGACTCAACGGGAATCATCATCAACATGATAGAGGATCTCGTAAACGACCACGACTGATCTGCATAAGATCTGCATAAGCAATTATAAAAAGGCAAAATAAAACTCCACACCGTCTAAATCATAGTCGGTGTGGAGTTTTATTGTATATTAACTATTATTAGTTAGCCAGAGCCTGAAGTACAGCAGCCTTCATCGCATCGTCACACTGCTCATCTCCTATGTACAATGTAACTGTACTCTTTCCGCCTGCAGGGAAATCAAATACTGCCTTCAGTGTCTTGTCTATATATGTTCCATCTGAACCATACTTTGCAAGATCCATGCTGACCTTTGTTCCATAATATGTGATTCTGAATCCACCGTTTGTTGTGTCCTCATAATACCATACTGTTGTCTTGGCCTTCTTATCAAGAGCGTCTCCATATGTAACACCTGTAGGAACCTTCTTCTCTGTTCCGTTGCTCTGTACATCTGTATAGACGATCTCATTCTTCTTAAGGCTGTCTATCTTGTCCTTTGCCTCATCGTTAGTACGATACTGAATATTACCCTTTACAAATATCTGAGCTGTCTCAGGAAGAACCAGATACACACCGCCACAGATAGCTGCTACCACAATAATGGCTACAAGGATCTTAACAAATGTCTTCATAATTATCTCTCCTATCCACAATCAAATTCATCAATCGATACTAGAACAGTTCTTTCTCAAGCTGGAATATGAAATCCTCAAGGAGCTGCATGCGTTTGCTGTACTCAAGTCGTCCAGCCTCCGTCTTACATCTCTTGATCTTTGGTTTATTGATCTTATAAAAATTCTTGATTCTGTAATATGCGCGCTTATAGCTTGCCTCGTCCTCTATAGCCGTAGCCATGGAATCCCACAGAACACTGATCGCTCCCACTTCATCCAGCAGGTCTGCATCCATAACTATCCTGCACTCAAGTGACAGATCTGCATCAGTATCCTTCTCCTCATGGATCATGATTATCTCGCCTATCTTGGCTATCTTCTGTGGATCGACTCCCAGACTGTCAAGATAATTGACAGCTATCTCTGCTCCGACCTCCCCATGTGGTCTCTCGTCATCCCAGCCCACATCATGAAGAAGTGCCGCGAGAACTATTATATCCAGATCTCCACCTAACTTCGACTGAAGCTTTATCGCCCATCTATACACCCGCATAGTATGTTCAAATCTGCTCCTGAATGGATAATTAGGCGGCCTACCATTAACGGCTGTCTGTTCCTTTACAAAATCAATTACTTCAGCGTAATTCATATCCGTTTCGCCCCTTGGAAATCACTATTCTGCAGCGCATAATAACACTGCAAAAGTATCATACTTGATGATAACATCTTTTGTGGGATTTTGCTATATTTTTTTAAATTTTTAATAAATAATGTTAAAAATAAAAAAATCCATGCGATCTTCCTTCGAAGCGTCACCATAGACGTTACCTCAGCAGTTAACTCAGCCCAGGCACCCTCACGGCACACAGGAGATTCCCCTTAGTGCTGCTTCGTCTCCGACCTGACACGGTTCGAAGATTCCTGTTGCGCGAGACCCAGACATCAACATCACTTACTGAGGGCAGCCCTACAGCGGCCACCCCTCAGGAAGACCATCACCCCTGCTATAGCGGATTGCAGGTACAGGGCGCCGCTACCTCCCCGGTTGCATGGAAACTTTAAAACATATTTAATTGGCTGTGCACAAGATGCACCGCAGGCTACATTATATCTGACATGCCGCCCGCCGTCAAGCATTCTTCGCTTTTCCCTGTCTCAGGTCGCGAAAAAAGCTCTTCATCATCTCACTGCATTCATCCTGCCGCACACCACGTATAACCTCAACCTGATGATTGAACTGTTTCATGTCCAGCAGGTTTATTATGGAGCCCGCACATCCGGCCTTGGGATTCATACATCCTATCACCACATTTGGGATACGGGCCTGCACTATGGCCCCGGCACACATCTGGCACGGTTCAAGGGTCACATACATTGTGCACTCCTCCAGCCGCCAGTCGCCGAGCTTCTTTGACGCCTGTTCTATGGCCAGTATCTCCGCATGTGCAAGTGTGGTCTTTTTCAGATTTCTCTTGTTGAAGCCCCTTGCGATTATCCTGTCATCGTGGACTATGACACAGCCTATCGGAACATCGCCATTTGCATAAGCCCTCTTTGCCTGGGCTATGGCTTTATCCATATACTTCTCATGGATACGCCGCTCCTCCGGCGTCAGCTCATCTATATTGGTATCTTCCATTCTCTTTATCCTCTTCTTCCTATCTTATATCCACTATCCAGTAGCCGAAGCTTCCGGTCTTGATATGTGTCTCCTTCTCCGGCACGAATCTGTCAAATCCAAATATCCCGGCAAGGTATTTCTCCCTCGAGGAATACACCCCCGGAACTCCAAGTATATAACTGACGCGGTCATTATCTGGGGAAAATATGACTTTGCCGAACATCAGGTATTTGTAGCTGTAATACCCGTGTGTCAGGAAGCTGTTCACCCCGAGCTTCCAGTTGCACATGTCCAGCAGACCTATGTCATTCGGGGATATCTTCACGCTCTCTATGACGCTGTCCAACCCGTCATCCAGGGAGCTTCCCGGAAGAAGTGGCAGACGTTCATAGTTCTCAAACATTTTGTCTATCGCCGTTCCGGTCTCGGAGGTCTCGACCTCATCAGAACATACAGGCTCCGCCGGTGCAGCACAGCTCTCAAGCTCCAACTCTGCCGTGACCGTATCTGTTATGGAGGCCTCTCTCACCGCCTCGCTCAGTTCCTCAGCATCGCGGACCGCACGTTTCGCATCCCACATTCTAGAATAATCTATCACACTGTCCGTCCAGGACGAACAGAATATATCGCTGTCGTAATACTCCTGCCCCATATTTCCATCCGGCTGTATACGCCTTATGACGATACCGGCAAATGCAGTCACAGGCCGTCCGCTCTCCATGACATCATCCCAGCAGAATGAGAAGCACTCCTCACCGTGTCCATTTCTGAGTCTCATCTTACCGACGAGCACCGGCAGAGGGATCATCACGGGCTCATTTGTCTGTTCACCGCCCACTGCGCCTTCGTCGGCCAGCGTCTCCCTGTAAATGAACACGCCATAGATTTCCTCTCTGCTGTTCATTCCGTTTCTCAGTCCAACCGTGAGTCTTCCCGTTCTCCCCACCTTTGCCACCTTGGCAAATCCTGAATTTTCACATTTGTATCCGTCGTGATACCTGTAAATATACGATATAAATCGGTTCCAGTACACCATAGATAATCCTCCTCTCCCTTCCGGAATTCTGCGTCCTTTTCCGGGGGCTTTATCAATTATCTATGATTCTGTCTCACCACCTATGACATTATTTGTCCGTGAGAATGTCGCTCAAAGCTGCAAATTCCGCCAGACTCAAACTTTCTCCACGGATATTTGCTGATATTCCAAGGGATTCCAGTGCCTTTGCGATCTGCTCCTTGGTAAATGACAGTTCTCCGCTGTTGGCTATGCCGTTCTGAAGAGTCTTTCTTCTCTGGTTAAATGATGCTCTTATCAGCCTGAACATGAGCTGCTCGTCCTTCACCTTGACCGGCGGCTCCTGGTATCTGTTCAGTCTGATGACCGCTGAGCCCACACCCGGTCTCGGTATAAAGCAGTTTGGCGGAACATTTGCCACTATATACGGCTCGGCATAATACTGAACTGCCAGGGACAGTGCTCCGTAATCCTTGGTTCCCGGGCCCACCTGCATGCGGTCCGCAACCTCCTTCTGCACCATGACCGTCACCGAGAGAAGCGGCACATGCTTCTCGAAAAGTCCCATGATGATCGGTGTGGTTATATAGTATGGAAGATTCGCAACCACCTTGATAGGCCTGCCGCCATTTCTCTCCTCCACGATCTTGTTGATATCCACCTTCAGTATGTCATCGTTGATGATGGTCACATTGTCGTACTCCGCAAGGGTCTCGTCCAGAATAGGGAGAAGATTCTTGTCTATCTCCACCGCCACAACCTGTCCGGCACTCTCCGCAAGATACTGGGTCATGGTTCCTATTCCCGGACCTATCTCCAGCACGCAGTCGTCCTTCGTGATGTCCGCTGCGCTGATTATCTTATTTATGACATGGGCATCTATGAGGAAATTCTGACCGAACTTCTTCTGAAATGCAAATTCGTATTTCTTTATCGTCTCTATCGTAACCTGTGGATTGCTTAACTTCTCCATGCTTTGTCCTTTCCTGCGTCCAGACAATGGCGGTTTCATCAAGATTTTTGTCACGACCAGGGCTTTGTGGTATGCCTGTCTGGGGAATACCACAAAGTCCTGGTCTCAATTCACATTACGAAACCTCCATTGCCTGTAATCTACGTTTTTATTACATCTTGTACATTTTCAGGGCATTCGCGTATGTCTGGTCATACACTTTCTGAACCGGAACGCCCTTGATCTCGGCTATCTTCTCAGCTATATAAGGTATGTTGAGGGCAGAGTTCCTTGTTCCCCGGAATGGAACCGGAGCCATGTATGGGGAGTCTGTTTCGAGAACTATCTTTTCCAGAGGGATGTCCTCCACGACCTCCTGAAGCTTCCGGCTGTTTTTGAAGGTGACAACTCCGCCAACACCGATATGGAATCCCATCTTAATATATTCCCTGGCCTGCTCAACGCTGTATGAATAGCAGTGTATCACACCGCCATTTCTGCCGCCATCCATTCTTTTAAGCATCTCCATAGTGTCTGATGCCGCATCACGACTGTGTATAATGATCGGCATGGCAAGCTCCTGCGCAAGCTCAAGCTGCCTGAGAAACCATTTCTTCTGAACATCCCTCGGAGGATCATCATCAAAATGATAATCAAGACCTATCTCTCCTATGGCTCTCACCTTTGGATTATCCAGCACCATGCTCTTAAGCTCCTGTATATCCGTCTCCGTCAGCTCTCCTACCTCACTCGGATGTACGCCGACTGCCGCATAAAAATGCGGATATTTTGCGGCAAGCCCCACCGAATTCCTCGATGACTGCATATCCGCTCCGACGTTCATGACCTTGTCTATATCTTTCTCAAGGAATTCTGCAATTAACTGTTCTCTGTCCTCATCAAACTGAGTATCGTCATAATGACCATGTGTCTCAAATATCATATCTCAAACCTCTCTTATGGTACTAATGCATTGTTTATAGTACCGCAATATCGTATCCGTCACGCTGTATTATACAGAAATACCCGCACTTTGTGAACGTTTAATTATTTGTTTATGATTAGTTATTAATCTTTATAAATAGATTAATCTTTAAACACATTTTTTTCACAAATCCTGGATATACTAACAATTGTAAAGAGTTTTTCATTTATTTGAATCCTCTCTCCCCTCATTTTTTTGCAAGAGGCAGCAGATCTTCCCCGTTCTGTTACCTCTTGTTTTTTTGTGTCCAAAACTGTATATTTATCATAACATTTTACATAACAGGAGGACTTTCATGATTTCAAAGAAATATTCATCAATGTTAAACAACACTTCCATCATCAGGGAATTTGCACAGTATGCTTCAAAGCGTGCCGCTGAGATCGGTGCTGAGAATGTGTTCAACTATACTATAGGCAATCCATCTGTGCCTACCACAGACGACTTCAACAAGGGACTTATCGACCTTATCCAGAATGAGGATTCACTGGCACTCCACGGCTACAGCCCTACACTTACCATCTACTCTGTAAGAAAGGCTGTCGCAGAATCACTGAACCGCCGTTTCGGCATGGAGTATGTTCCTGAGGACATTTTCATGACATCAGGTGCTGCCGGAGCCCTGGCCCACGCCATCAGATGTGTCACAGAGCCGGGCGACGAGGTTATCACATTTGCGCCTTACTTCCCTGAGTATGTACCATACGTTGACGGAACCGGTGCTGTTCTCAAGGTCGTTCCCGCGGACATAACTTCATTCCAGATCAACTTTGACGCATTCCTCGAGATGATGAACCCAAATGTTCAGGCAATCCTCATCAACTCGCCTAACAACCCATCCGGAATCGTCTACTCAACAGAGACCATAACACGTCTTGCCCAGATCCTCACAGAGAAACAGGAGGAGTACGGACATGACATTTACCTTATATCAGACGAGCCTTACAGAGAGATCGTATTTGAGGGAACTGATTCGCCATTCATCTCAAAGTTCTACGACAACACCATCTGCTGCTACTCATTCAGCAAGTCTCTGTCACTGCCTGGAGAGCGTATCGGATACGTGGCTGTAAACCCTAAGTGCAAGGATGCCGAGCTCATCATCAACATGTGCGGACAGGTATCACGTTTCACAGGACACAACTGTCCTTCATCTCTGATACAGCTCGGAGTTGCAAAGGTGCTTGATGAGACATCTGATCTGTCTATCTACGAGAAGAACAAGAACATCCTGTACAAGGAGCTCACAGCTATGGGATATGAGTGTGTTGAGCCAGGCGGAACCTTCTATATGTTCCCTAAGACTCCTATCGCAGATGCAAATGAGTTCTGTAACATGACTGCCCATGAGCTTGATCTGATCCTTGTTCCTGGCGACAGCTTTATGTGTCCGGGACATATGAGACTGGCTTACTGTACTACAACAGATATGGTTGAGCGCTCTCTGCCACTGTTTGAGAAGGCTATTAAGATGTGTAAATAATGATCTGTGTGTACGACAATAATAGATCTTGTTTGTACAAAATTATTTTAGGAAAGTATAGAGATATAGCATATGACTAACATAAAGATAATTCTCGCCTCGGGATCGCCTAGAAGAAAGGAACTTCTGGCCCAGGCGGGATACGACTTCGATGTGTGTCCAAGTCTTTCTGATGAAGATCTTGAACCGATGGCTCCATCTGAATATGTAATGCTTCTGGCTAAGAAGAAGGCAGATGAAGTGTGCAACAGGATCATCGCCCAGGATGTTGTAAGACGGGTTAAAAAGCTTCCTGAACGCTTCGTTGTCCTCGGCGCAGACACTGTTGTATCGCTGAACGGAAGGATTCTTGGTAAGCCTTACGACTACGACGATGCATACAACACCTTGAACAGTCTGTCCGACCAGACGCATCAGGTGTACACCGGCGTGTGTCTGATATATGTGAACGGAAGAGCCAAGTCATCCAGCTCATTCTATGAGAAGACGGATGTCACCTTCTATCCAGTATCCCACGACGAGATAATCCAGTACCTCGCCACAAATGAGCCGTTTGACAAAGCCGGAAGCTATGGAATTCAGGGCAAGGGCGGTCTGTTCGTCAAGGGAATTGATGGCGACTACAACAATGTTGTCGGGCTGCCGCTTGCCAGAGTCTATCACGAGCTTGAGGAATTAGTATCGGAAGAGTAGGTATACTAACCACCAAAATAAATAAACCAGCTGCTGCTACATTTTGTAACGACGGCTGGTTTATTTTTTACTGTAAATATTTAGTGTAATTTACCATATTCTGATTTATACTTTACTTAAACAGAAAGGGGCGAAACAATTATGAACGACAAGAAAAAGAAAAAGATCCTGTTAATAGGCATTATTATAGGGGTAATGCTTGCAGCGATTATTATAAGTGCCATCATTCTTTTCAGGGATGACACCAAGGAGGGTGTCCATGAGGGAGGTACATTCACTGAAAAGATGACAGAGGGTACAACAGAGAGAAAGGCGGATGTCAAGACGACTTCCAAGGCTACAACCACCGAGAAGGCAACCAAGGCTGCTACCTCGGAAAAGAGCAAGAAGGGTTCTGCTAAAACTGCGAAGAAGGACAAGAAGGGTTCTGCTACAACTACAGAATCTACAACGAAGAAACCAAGCAGCCAGACAACAACCGAGGCAAAGACACCGGGCAGAGAGGATGGCAAGGTAACGACCAGCCAGCCAGTTACCACCGAGAGGTCAACGACTGAGACGCCAACTGAGAGACCTACCACAGCTGCTACAACCGAGAGACCTACAACTGAGAAACCAAAGTCGGAGCCAACGACCACTGAGCATGTCCATACCTGGAAAGATGTGTATGAGACTCAGGAGAAGAAAGTTTGCGTATCTGAGGCTTGGGATGAGGATGTATACGAGGATCGAGATTTTTGCTCATACTGTGGAAAAGACATCACATACGATGAAAACCATATCTTTAGATGTGGTAGAAAATACTACGATGAGGATATCGGCGAAGAGATCTACGAAGGTTCAAGCGCAATAATCAGACCTACCAAGGTAGACACCATCCACCACCCTGCCGAGTACGAGATCCAGAAGGAAAAGGTACTCGTAGGCAGAAAATGTAGCACCTGCGGCGCATGGCAGTAGCTGATACAGGAATCCTGATGTGAAAACATCGGGATTCTTTTTTTTATGCAAATGTGTCGCCTAAGTCCGGACTAGAACTTGAGGGTGATTTGCCCTAATTAATCCTCTTCTTGAATCAATATATACAAACGTTCAGACATATCAAACGAGAGGAAAATCTCGTTTGACCTTCTGGGATTTTTACAGCAAGTTTTTACACTATAATTTATTTGTTTATGCGAAAATGTATGGTAAGATAAATTGTAGAATTGATAAAAAAAGGGGAGAAAAGCGTGGTGAAGAGATAGGACCAGTGTGTAACAGCATTGGTCTTATTTTTTTTGATGGGGATGAGGGTGATCCTTCCCTAATTAGCCATTCTCTGAATCAATATATATAAACATTCAGATATATCAAACAGGGGAGTATCAGTCTGGGACCGGGCTTCAGGAGAGCGACTAAAAAATGCAAAAGCCAGGGAACAAAAGAGGGGCAATTATACGTCTGTATAAAGTGTAATGGTATTTTATTACCAAATAATTTTGCATGTCACATAAGGTAGTGGCGGATGAGTGGTATGATCCGGCGGCGCAGAAATTCGATTTTTCAGGGCTGATCTCAAAGATTCGGGATGCCCTGGAAAAAATCTATGACAGGTATGGGATCACTGGATTAGAGCCGGGCAAAGGCTTGGGTACTTAGAGGTCATCCATGGGACCTTCGCCCATCCATTATTCTTATTTGACGCCTGGGATACAAACCTTGCTACCGTCATAGTAGTGCGCATTTGTACACTCAACTGCCTTGAAAGTTCTTCATTCAGAGGGCAGTTTATCTTACGTATAATTAATAATCTGTTCAAAGAAAAAGTGGCAGGCGTCATATATACAGACATCTGCCACTTTTAATTACATCTCATATTTATCTTCTATCTCAGTTCTTTCTTCACATTGAAGATAGTTCCAACAACCTTTGGTCCTGCATTGGATGCAACTGCTGCCCCGATCTGGAAATAGTCTGATGGGCCATATCCAACCTTCTCCGTCATACGGGCTGTCAGCTCGTCTCTTACGGTCTCATCGTTTCCATATACTATCTGGTACTCTGAACCCGGCTCCATCTCTTCCACTGTGACATCCACCATCTTTGCCATGAGCTTCTTCTCGCCGCGGCACTTGATAGCTGTCACGATCTCATTTGCCCAGATCTTCATGATAGGCTTCACGCCGAGTGCGTCACCAACCAGAGCTGCCGCACTTGGGATTCTTCCTGACTTGGCTGCATACTTGAGGCCATATATTCCGAAGTATATCCTTCTCTTTGGAAGCTCTTCCTTCAGATACCACACTATATCCCTGGCATCCCTGCCCTCCTGAACCATTCTAGCTGCCACAACCACCGGATAGCCATACTGTCCACTGTAGCCTATTCCGTCAAATACATATATATTGCACTTTCCGGCACACTCAGGATATTCCTCCTCGAACTGATCTGCGGCCATCTGCGCATTTGCATATGAGGCAGAACCATCCTTGTTGATGCTTACATATATAATATCCGTGTAACCCTGCTCCACCAGCTCCTTATACACCTCGCCGAACTGGTACGCTGTGATCTGTGATGTCTTTGGAAGATCATCATTCTCTGCCATGAGCTTGTAGAAGCCCTCATTGTCAAAATCGACTCTGCTCAGATAAGACTTGCCACCTATTACGACCGGGAAAGGAAGAATCTTGATTCCAAGCTCCTTCTCCTCATTCTCTGAAATGTCACTGGCAGAATCTGTCATTATAATAATTTTTCCCATAATTCACAAAACTCCATTTTTTGCTAATGAGCAGACGCATGAAATGCGCTGCGCGCGGCGTCTGCGTGCTTCATAAGATGTCACTAAGCCCAGCTTAGTGACGGCGCACCCAGTGCGCCACCTCCTTACGAAAATTTACTTATCATTCTCCATACGCCACTTGATACATCTGTTGAGATAATGAACATAATCAGGGTTCTTGCACATACCCTTGCCCTTATCATCAGATATCTTGGCAACATCCATGCCGTTACATGCTGTAGTCTTCATAACTATGTTGAGCGGTTCATCGCACGTATCGTTGGATATATATGTTCCTATTCCAAATGCAACCTTGATCTTGTCCTTAAAATAGCTGTTGAGTTTGTCCGCTTTCTCGAAATCAAGGCTGTCGCTGAACAGAAGTGTCTTGGTCTTTGGATCAAGTCCAAGCTTCTCATAATGATGAACCATCTTGTCGCCCCACTCATAAGGATCGCCACTGTCGTGTCTCACCCCACTGAAAAGTGTCGCATATGTGAGCTGGAAATCCTTCAGGAAGCAATCTGTTGTGATGGCATCAGTGAGAGCTGTTCCGTTCAGCACTCCATACTCCTTAACCCATGCATCCAATGCATACCAGTTGGAATATGCAGGATTGTGCTTATGATTACCCTGTCCAACACACATGATCCACTCATGCGCCATAGTTCCAACCGGAACCAGATTATACTTCCTTGCCAGATATACATTACTTGTTCCGACAAATGTTGAACCCGGATACTTGCGCTTGCTGAGTTCCTTGACTGCAAGCTCCTGAGCTTCAGCCGAAAGTCTTCTTCTGAGTCCAAACTCACTGAAAGCTCCAAGGTTATACTCTCCGGTCTCGACTTTTCGGACCTTCTCATCAAGCTTCTCCCTGAATGATGCAAGCAGCTTATCATAGTCATCGTTCATTCTGAAGTAGACCTCATTCACTATAGCCAGAGTAGGTATCTCATACATGGAAGTATTGAGCCAAGTGCCTCTCGCCTCTATCTTCAGTCCACACTCAGCGTCATCTGATATCTCAAAGTCCTCATATCTTGCCTTCCAGAGTCTCAGAAAATCAACATAAGAACCCTTTATCCACTTGATATTGTGCAGATACTCAAGCTCCTCCTCTGTAAATCTCAGATCACAGTAGAGCTGTATCTGTCTCTTGATTTCATCAACCATCTCCTTTGTGAAGAACACGTCAGTATTCCTGCACTTGAATGACCATGTTGTCTTATAGTCACTGAACTGATGGTAAATCGCCTGTCCCATACTAAACTTGTACATATCCGTTTCAAGCAGGCTTGTGATTATTCTTTCCATTTTTATACTCTTCTTTCTCTTTTTATCCACTCCACACATACGACTTAACCGCCATATATCACGGAAATACGGAAGTATACGCAAGTTCAAATACTTCCACTTATAATAAGTTAGCACACAGCCCGCTGTCAAGCACTATTACCTTGCAACTATTACATATAGTATTGTATAATGTTACCGTTCAGAGCCATGCAGCACAATATAAGAAGTGGCTTGTCATGCTTGCATGAACAAGACATTTCTTATATTGTGCTATACGGCGGATACGCCGCACCGAACAGGCTCGAAGAGACTGTGAGGTGGCATGGCTCTGAATGCCGCAGGGCACACCAGCCGAACAGGCTCGAAGAGACTGTGAGGTGGCATGGCTCTGAACACAGCGGAGTCGTACACTTCGAACAGGCTCGAAGAGACTGTGAGGTGGCATGGCTCTGTGTATACATTATGAAAAGAGGATAGATTATGTTAGAGCAGAACAACGGAAAAAAGCCTAAGAAGTACGCTGGTATTCTGGCTCACCCGACATCATTCCCAAGTCCTTATGGAATCGGAGATCTGGGTCCGGGCGCTTATCAGTTTATCGACTTTCTTGCAGCTTCAGGATTAAATCTGTGGCAGGTGCTTCCACTCGGTCACACGGGCTTTGGCGATTCACCTTATCAGCCATTTTCAGCATTTGCAGGACAACCACTTATCATCGATATCGACTACCTCAGAAAGAAGAAGTTACTTCTGGACGAGGACTTCTCAGCTATGCCTGACTGGGATCCTGAGAAGATCGACTATGGAACACTTATAGAATTCAAGACTGGCCTTCTGAAGAAAGCGTACGAGAGATTTATCGACGCTGACTATGCAGATGATATGTCAGGAGACGAGGATCTCATGGCAAAGTTCGATGCATTTGTCAAGAATACATCATGGCTTGCTGACTACTCTCTGTTCATGGCAGGCAAGGATGCGCACGAGGGAATGCCTTGGTACATGTGGGATGATTCACTGAAGAAGCCGACCGCAAGGCAGAAGACCGCATGGAAGAAGAAGCTTGCAGACGGCATCGGCTACTACAACTTCCTACAGTTCCTTTTTACAGAGCAGTGGCAGGCCCTCAAGACATATGCAAATGATCTCGGAATCAGTATAGTAGGTGACACACCTATATTCCTCGCATGGGACAGCGCAGACGTATGGTCCAATCAGGAACTGTTTCTGCTGGATTCAAAGGGATACCCTATCGAGGTTGCAGGTGTTCCACCAGATTATTTCTCAGCTACCGGTCAGCTCTGGGGCACCCCTCTGTACAACTGGAAAAAGCATACCGAGACAGGCTATGCATGGTGGATAGAGAGAATCAAATATCAGCTCACAGTAACAGATTTCCTCAGGATAGATCACTTCAGGGGATTTGACCGTTACTGGGCAGTTCCTTACGGTGAGGAGACCGCCATCAACGGCGAGTGGAAGCCAGCTCCAGGGCTGAACTTCTTCACACAGCTCGAAGCTAATCTCGGCTACCATCTTCCTATCATCGCCGAGGATCTCGGCGAGATAGATGATTCAGTCATAGAACTCAGAGACAAATTCGGACTTCCTGGAATGAAGATCCTTCAGTTTGCATTTGAAAATCCAAACGAGAACGACTTCCTTCCACATAACTATACACCTAATTGTGTATGCTATACAGGAACACACGACAACGACACCACCCTTGGATGGTATACGCAGGCTTATGAAGCTTCAAAGGATAAGCTCAGAAGATACTACAGCACTGATGCAAGTGATATCTGCTGGGTTATGATAAGAGCATGCTTCTCTTCTGTTGCCAACATGGCCATCGTTCCTATGCAGGACGTGCTAAAGCTCGACTCATGGGCACGTATGAACACGCCAGGCGTTGGAGAGGGCAACTGGGCATGGAGATTCAAAGCCTCAGACCTGGGCAAGCAGTTGTCAGACAGGCTTCTTGAGACATCAAAGCTCTATGGAAGATATACTCCAATACCGGAGAAGAAGGATTCTGAGGAGAAGTAATCATACGACGAGTCAAATCAATGCTGGAACATTTAAAATAGCATAAGGAGAATTATAATATTGAGAACAATATTTGCATATTTATTTGCCTTTCTGGGCATCATCCTGTGTACTCCGTATCACCTGTATCTGTACCTTCTGGCTAAGAAGGATCAGGAAAAGGCGTACCGCCATGCCCAGAAACTGGTCAAAGGCTTCTTTGGAATAGTCATGTTCATATGCGGTGCCAAGTGCACTGTCATAGGTCTGGAACGGGTGCCCAAAGATCAGCCTATTCTGTTTGTCGGCAACCACAGAAGCTTCTTTGATATACTGTGCTGTCACAACGCACTGGACAGACCTCTGGGATTTATGTCCAAGGACGGAATCCTGAAGGTTCCTATCCTTCCATGGTATATGAAGGACATAGGATGTACATTCCTTGACAGATCCGACCTGAAGAAGGGACTGGAGACTATCATGCAGTCGGCTGATATCGTAAAATCCGGACATTCCATGATGGTATTTCCTGAAGGACACAGAAATAACGGCGAAGAACTTCTTCCTTTCAAGGACGGAGCATACAAGATCGCACAGAAGGCCGGATGTCCTATCGTACCTGTATCCATATGCGGAACAGACAATATCATGGAGGCCAACAAGCACAACTTTATCAGAAGTCACAAGGTGGTCATCGAATTTCTTGACCCTATAGACATAAACGGAATGAAACCAAAGGAGCGCAAGGAGGTTCTTGAAACCATTCCAGGGCTCATTCAGGAAGCAAGGGTTAAGAATCTTCCCCTTGCAACAAAAAAGTGATCAGACTATAATAATCTGATCACGGCAAGACAAAACACCAATAACTAAATATAATCAGGAGGAACTAAACATGGCATGGTGGGTATGGTTGATAATAGTTGCAGTTATACTTATCGGAGGTCTTATTGCATTATACATAGTGGGCAATAAGCTTCAGAAAAAGCAGTCTGCACAGAAGGAAATGATGAAGGAACAGGCACAGCCTGTGACGATGCTTGTCATCGACAAGAAGATGCTCCCTATGAAGGATGCCGGATTGCCTAAGATGGTAATGGAACAGACACCAAAGCGTTACCAGAAGGCCAAGATGCCTATAGTAAAGGCCAAGATCGGACCTCAGATCATGAATCTTATCTGTGATGACGGTATATATGATCAGATGCCTGTCCGCGGAGAGGTAAAGGCTATGGTCAGCGGTATCTATATCATGAGCGTCAAGAATGTTCGTGGTAAGATCGAGGAGAAGAAGGGCAAGAAGACCTTTGGTGAGAAGCTTCGTGCAAAGCAGAGAAAGTATCAGGATATGTACGATAAGGATGTAGCCGAGTCAAAGCTCAGCAAGGAGCAGAAGGCCGCAGCCAAGGCTAAGGCCAAGGAAGAAAAAGAGAGAGCTAAAAAGATCCTGAAGATGTAACAGCTTGAAAGGAGATTCCCAATATGAAGAAATGTCATATTAACCTCCGCGAACTTGGAATAGCTTTACTCGCACCGATATGCATAACTTTTGTCCATGGGCTTATTCCATCATCTCTGGTATCATGTGTTATAATAATTATTCTCTGCGGATGTATACACCATATATATCCTTGGATATTCACCACAGGAGATAACCGTAACAATAAAAACAGAACAGGAACGAGATCACTCTCATTCCTGTTCTGTTTTTGTATTTTTATACTTATTGTCATAACAGGCCTCAGTCTGCAGTTCTTTTCGACCGGAATACTGAACGCCATTGAGCTCCATCGTCCAGAGCTTCTCGGCAGTTACAGAGACATGGTTCGTTCATCATTCTCTCTAAACAACGGTATCTTCAGAGTTACAACAGTCATGCTGCTTGCACCGGTCTGTGAGGAGCTTGTGTTCAGAGGGATCTCTCTGAGTTCTTCCAGACGTGCATTTACATGCAGACATTCAGATGCCATCGCCATCCTACTGTCAGCGCTGCTGTTCGCCCTTTATCACGGCAATTTAGTCCAGTTCTGCTACGCCCTTCCCATGGGAATCCTTCTCGCGCTGCTCGCCACATGGACGTCTTCCCTGCTGCCATCGATCCTTCTTCACATAACGATCAACGTATCTTCTTATTTCACCGGGATGCTGCCATTTGCACTGCCACATACAGGCTGTATACTTGCAACTGGTATCACGTCAGCCGCAGGCTTCATCGCCCTATATCTGCTGTTGCGCCGAAGTGGCAAATCACACAAAGTATCTTGACATGTGATACACATACACTTTTTCATCGGGATCCTCTTCGTATCCTGACAACTTGATGATATTCTTCAACACAAAATACCTGCTGTCCCTCATGACTCTCTGATATTCAAATGTCGGGTAGTACAGCATTAGATATATATTTCTCGGTGCCCTGCGCACGGAATCTATTATATTGTCTATGACCTTCTTGAACACCTCCGGGGAAAATGGATTGAAGAAATAGAAATAATTATCTTCATCTGCAACCTCATACTCTTGCGCCGGAATGTTATAGAAGTTCATCCTGTCTTCCTGATCATAAAATCTGCTCTGATAACCCGCGGCATTTTCCAGAAGCTTCTCGTATATGTCAGCATCTGCCTCTATACCCGTGGCGCGGCAGTAATGCCTTGAGTTGCCATAGAACAACACACGCCCCAGTCCGCAGCCAAAATCAACAAGTGTATCCTCCGGCTCCATGGACACGGCATTGAACAGGGTCACAAGATCCCTGTAGTAAGTCGCCTGATATATATTATTCTCCTCGGTGGGCTGCTCCGCACCTATACACAGCGTCGTATCTATAGACAAAAAATCATCAAACGCCTTCTCGTCATCCATATAGCTATCCTCACTCCACGGTTATCCTGAGTACGTTAAACGATACACATTCATTGCCATAATCCATCACATACACCACGACCAAACCAAACCCCTTTTCCGTCTCCACGAGCTGATAGCCTTCAGTGAGTATGCTTATATTCATCATACCAACCGGAGTAGAATAAAATGCCTCTCTGGTCTCTCCCGGTCTGAATGACATGGCAGCACTGACTTCGCCCTTCTTTGTCAGGTCAAGTCCTAATTTGTCAAACTTCAGCAGATTTCTCGCCGGTTTCTCAAGATCCTCATAATACTCATCGTATTTCAGGTAAAATACCCCATCCTTCTCATGAAGGCTTCCCCTGGTAACAAGCTCTATGGGTTCAACATTGTTCTCTTCCCTGCTCGTCCTCTGCTCTCCAACTACTGTCACAGTAACATTCTTTACCATATAAACTTCCAATCTATGTAATTTTATAAATTTATCTCTCTTTTGCCATCTCAATAAGCGTTGTGACGAGAGTCTTTATATCGTATCCCTGAGCATTCCACAGCATTGGATACATGCTTATTCCTGTAAATCCAGGAAGTGTGTTGATCTCATTGAATACAACTCTGTTTGTTCCATTCTCAAGGAAGAAATCCACTCTGGAGAGTCCGAAGCCGTCAAGTGCTTTGAATATCTTCACAGCGTCTTCCCTTATCTCGTTCTCTGCTTCCTTAGGGATGTCGGCGCCGATAACCGTTCTCGACTCAGCATTGTTGTACTTTGCATCGAAATCGTAGAACTCAGCAGCGGCAAGTATCTCGCCAACTCCCGAAGCCTTGGTATTGTCCTTGTAACCGAGGACTCCGCACTCAAGCTCACGTCCAACTATCGTCTCCTCAACGAGGATCTTGTTGTCGTGCTTTACGGCCTCATTCAGCGCATACAGAAGGCTTGCTCTGTCAGTCGCCTTATTTACACCCTTTGATGATCCGGCCTTTGAAGGCTTTACAAATACAGGGTAATCAAGCTCAGCCTCAACTCTGTCCATAGCACTGTCTATGTCGCTGAAATCCTCTGCAAGCACAGGTACAAATCTCGCCTGTGAAACACCGATGTGATCAACGATTATCTTCGTATAGAATTTATCCATGGATGCTGCCGATGCCAGAACGCCACATCCAACATATGGAATATCTGCCATCTCGAACAATCCCTGTATAGTTCCATCCTCGCCATACATACCGTGAAGTACAGGGAATATGACGTCCACCTTCTGGCGCTCCACACCTGCATCGGAGAAAACTATAAGCTCTCTTCTGGTGTCCGGTGAGATCACTGCTGTGACCTTGCTGTCATACCAGCTTCCATCCGCTATACTCTCTATATTATCTGCCTTTAACCATCTTCCATCCTTGGTAATGCCAACCAATGTCATATTATACTTTTCAAGATCAACCCCCTTGGCAACTGTCTGTACCGATATACATGAAACCTCATGCTCTGATGATCTTCCTCCAAATATTACAACCAAATTTTCCTTAGCCATGACATGTGCTCCTTATACTTTAATCCGCGGTGCACCCGGGGCACACCACAGGTCAAAGTATAACACCTGGGAATCAACTTTTCAACGTCACTTATCCCCCAGATCTATACATAATGTCTCATACATTCCGGGCGGACAGTCCTCCCCGGAATCGCCAAAATACTCATAAGAAAATCCGGAGTTTGCATCGGCATCCACGCCCCACGCATTTGCCGCGCTCTGGGCAATGTCATTTATATCCTCCATCGCCATGACAAGATTGTGGCGCATCTGTATATAACTCAGATTCTCATTGTAGTCGTCCCCAAGCCACATGCCGATCTGCTTCATGACTGTGTTGCCCACATAGCTCTCAAGCTCATCTCTCTCATCCTCAGACTTCATATCGCCATCATAATCGACCTTAAGCCTTATGACCCTTCCACTGTCATCCAGTGAATTGTTGTACATGACCGCATCCGCCATTATCTCCCTCGACACCTTATCCTTATATTTCTTCACATAAGAAACCTGTCCAAATATCACACCGCCGACAATTCCTATGAGGACACCCAGTATGGCCGCCCTGAACATTCTCCACATAAACAATACCTCCTGATCATCTAAGTCTCTATTCACCTATCCCATCTCTCGCGTATGTCGCCAGACACTGGCCTTCATAGTGTGTCTTAAGATATTCATTTGTATTGTTATCCCCGGATTTCTCCAGTATATTCTGTTCTATCACCACAGTCACATAGCTTGTAGCAAATTCCTTCTCAAGTTCGGCTGCAGCCTCGTTCATTACCTGGGTATCCTCCGCTACTATATACTCCACATGACTCGTATCGAGGGACTTCGCATGACTCTCATTATAACTTCTGCAAGCATCGGCAAATGAACCGGCGTCCACCTGGTACACCCCCTCCTCGGTCAGGGAATCCTCATCGTCGTCCAGTCCTGTTACGACCAGACTGTATCTCAGCCCGCCGCCGGCAGGCTCCTCCGTGCTGCGCTCTATGATGACCGCATTCACATAGTCCACATCCTCCACCGGCTTGTATTCACACCCACTCAATATACACGCCGTCAATAACACCGCCGCCAGTCCGGCAGATTTTTTTACAGGCCATTTCCCGGCAAGTGATGCCGCCGGCAATATTATCGACAGGGGTACATCCATCAGAATAAGATATCCGGAGATGATCTTTATACGGTCCTGCTGTCCGGGCAGCATCCCGGCCCACAGGCATACGGCAAATGCAAGGACTGCCCACAATGTCTTCCACAGCCATCTGTGCCGAACACCCAGTCTGTCCACAGCGCCCCATCCACCTATGACGTTTGGAACCAGTGCCATCACACCGAACACGATGACAAGGTAACACACCAGCATGAGCGGCCTGAGCTTCACTCCGCCAGGCAGTTCCATGGCTCCCACTATATATAGTATATTTTTCTCCTTAGCCATGAGCGCACCCGTACCCAGTGTACATATCACAATTATCGAACAGATAATGCCTATTATGGTACTTGTGCCTACGGCTGCACACAACATTCCTCTTCGCCTCCGAATGACGTGTATATACACCAGCACCACCGTCTCCATAGCCGAGAATCCAAGAAAAAGCAGTCCTCCCCTAGCCATGACACGGCTTATGGTGAAATTCGCCCCGCCCTCGTCTCCTATCTCAGTCACAGTCTTAAGCACTGACAGATCAAGGTTACTCACAGAAGACAGAATGACCACAGCCCCCGCCGCGACAGCGAACCAGAACACGGACTCCGCAAACCTGACCATCCCCCTTGTGCCACGGCTACCCATATACAGACATGCAAGCAGCAAGGGGATTGAGATAGCAATTACCGTGTATCTTTTCAACATCAACTGCCTGGAACACTCGGCAAGGACAAACAGCAGCAAGCCCATCCTAACGGCAGTTCTCGCCCCATAAATCAATTCAATAGTCCTATTTTTGACTTTACCGCTTTCTCTGTTCCCTCTCTCATCAATCTTCATGTATACAATATATAGTGCTATCACGTAAGCAAAAGCCATGCATAGCGTCAAAAAAAGTGACAAAATCAGGCAATTTCTTCCAAAATATGAGGGTATTAATGTAGCTACAAAAGTTATCATCCCTGGCAAAACAAGCAAAGTCATCTTAAAAAAGGCAGGAAACGTCACATTATATTTATCATTCATATCTATTTTCTCTTTCTGACCAACCTGCGCCGCTCATCAGGATTGCTCCATTTAGGTCTGTTGATCATTTTCTTTATAGGCGCGCGGACAACAAAGTCCTTATATCCCTCGCCAGTGTATCCACAGGTCACGACAGGTGACATATACGGCACGCCAAAGCTGTCCAGGGATGCAAGATGAAACACGAGAACCAGCATCGCAAGGATAAATCCAAGTATCCCATAAAGTGCGCTGGTGATTATAATTACGAACTTAAGCAATCTGAAAACAGACGCAAACGCCTCATTCGGAATGGCAAATGAAGCTATAGCCGTGAGTGCCACAACTATCACAACCATGGTGCTGACTATCCCCGCCTCCACGGCTGACTGACCAACTATCAGACCGCCAACCACTCCTATCGTATTTCCAAGCTGGCTCGGCAGTCGTATCCCGGCCTCCCGGAGCAATTCAAACAAAAGCTCCATTATCAGCACTTCAACTACAACGGGGAACGATAGCTGGCTTCTCGCATCGGCTATCGCATACAGAAGCTTGTCGGGTATCAGCTCCCTGTGATAACAGGTGATCGCAATATAAAGTCCCGGCAGTCCCACCGCAATGAACGCTGCCACATACCTTATCATTCTGGCAAATGTCGCCACCGGCCATCTGTTATAATAATCGTCCGCCGTCTGAAACAGAGTGTTGATGGTGGCTGGAGCAATTATGACCTCAGGGGAATTGTCAAACACAACGACAACCCTGCCCTCCACCAGAGCCGCGGCCGCCTTGTCAGGTCTTGTGGTCGCCTGGTATATCGGAAATATCTCCTGCCATTTCTTCTCCATCAGATGTTCAGCCATACCGCTGTCAAACACCGCATCTATCTCATACTTATCGATGGTGTCCCTTATCTGCTGTACCAGCTCAGGCTCCGCTATATCTTCCATATAGAATATCCCGTACTCTGTTCTGGATCTGACGCCCATTGTCCCCTGTTCCAGCTTCAGATGTACGTCCTTGATCCTTCTCCTTATCAGAGCTGTGGATGTCCTAAAGTTCTCATTGAAGCTGTCCCTCGGCCCTCTCATTCCTCCCTCGGTGGAGCTTTCCTCTATACCTCTCACAGGGAAATGTTTCGATGACACTACTATTGCCTGATTGCTCCCGGATACAAATATAGCCGTATCCCCCCTGAGAACCGCCCTGACAACGTTGTCCATGTCACTTTCCTGGGTATAATCCGCCGTCTGACCCTCGCAGGAGATTATATGCTCCCACAGATCTGCCGTGTCTTTATTCCGCCATTCCCAGGTTATTGGTTTTATTAATGTGTTCTCAATCAACTCATGATCGCACAGTCCATCTATATACACCACGTATATTGCCGGATCATCTCCCCAGGCACAGCGATCCAGATCAAACCTTCGCTCCACGATATCGCTCCAGTTACCGAACATTGTCTCAATTTGTGTGATGTTTTCGTCTATTTTTTTACTGATTGAAGCCATCGTCCGCCGTAAACACCTCCAACATACCGTTTATCTTCTGTAATCTATCTTGTCCAACGGATGAGTTTTTATTCAGACATACACGTAAAAAGGCGGAACACGTTTTCACGCATTCCGCCTCTTATACAGGTATTTATTATTATGCATATTGTTATTTCTGTGCTTTGACAACATTTGTGATCACGATCTGTTCCTGATCGTATATATGTATACGGGTTATCTCCTTGGCTTTCTCTTCATCCCTGGCTATTATCGCATTCATGAGAGCCTCATGCTCCGCTATAAGCTTGTCGTGATAGCTGAAATCCTTTACATACTCCACGCGGTATCTGTACACCTGCTCACGAAGACTCTGGGACATGCTGATCAGTCTCGGATTGTTCGTCATGTCCATTATAGTATTGTGAAATGCAACATCCGCATCTACTATCTCCGGGATTATCTTGGAGCTTACCGCTTTCTTGAAGTCGGCATAGGACTGCTTCAACCGCTCTTTTCCTTCGTCGTCTATCCTCTTGCAGGCAAGCCCTGCCGCAAGATCCTCAAGCGCCATCCTGATCTCAAGCGCATCGCTCAGATCCTTTGCCGTTATCCTGGCAACCTCTGCTCCCCTTCTCGGGATCATGACCACAAGCCCTTCAAGCTCAAGCATTCTCATGGCCTCCCTGACAGGGGTACGGCTTACGCCAAGCCTCTTCGCAAGAGTGACCTCCATAAGTCTCTCCCCCGGCTCAAACTCACCGTGAACTATAGCATTCCTCAAAGTCTTAAACACTACCTCTCGAAGAGGCAGGTACTCATCCATATTCAATCTAAGATCCATCACATACCTCTTCTTATGTTATACGGGCTGACGGCATACGCAGCCTGTATCTCGTCCTTTTCACGCAGCATATCTACTACCCTTTGTGCCAGTTCTTTATCCCTGTTGTCATATATTCCGAACACTGTCGGCCCACTGCCACTCATGAGCACTCCCATGGAATCGTTCTCCGCTATGAGCTTCTTGACTGAATCTATCACAGGATTTGCAGGTATCGTAACCGTCTCGAGCACATTTGCCATTCTGTCTGTTATTCCCTTCAGATCTCCGGTCTTGAGTGCATCCGCCATGCCATCGATATCTGGATGCTCCTCCAGCAGATCCACCTTCAGGTTCTGGTATACCCATTTTGTGGACACTCCGATCGCCGGCTTCGCTATGACGATCAGGCAGTCCGGCATAGGTGGAAGTGGTGTAAGGATCTCTCCTATTCCCTCCGAGAGTGCCGTACCCTGCATGATACAGTAAGGCACATCTGCGCCGAGCTTCACTCCATGTTCCATGAGCTGTTCATCGGAAAGGTTCAGTCCAAACAGCATATTCATCGCCTTGAGGGCTGCCGCTGCATCAGCGCTTCCCCCTGCCATTCCGGCTGCAACCGGTATGTGTTTATCCACGGTTACATGAACACCCTTGTCTATTCCATATATATCCTTCATCATCCGGCACGCCTTGTATATGATGTTATCCTTCACATCCGGCAGCTCCGACGAATCCGATGTTATAACGATCTCGTCTGTGGTGACATCGCAAAATGTCAGTTCATCCCACAGATCGACCGTCTGCATGATCATTTTCACCTCATGATATCCATCCTCGCGTCTCCTGACCACGTCGAGACCGAGGTTTATCTTTCCATATGCCTTTAATGATATTTCCATTTTCTCTCCTGTCCGTGACATTTCCCCTGCAGCTTTTCAGCCTGCAATCACTTTTTTCTAACAGAATATCCAAATTTGCCGAGTTTGTCGCCAAGTGCAAAATACTCTCCATGTGAATATGCGACAAGTCCCGTGCTGTTGAGGTTGAATTTGCCGGTCTTATCCATGTATTCATCACTTATCTGGACTCCGACCACCTCAGCGATAAACATGTGGTGGGATCCAAGCTCAACTACCTGCTTTACCTTGCACTCTACGTTCACCGGACTCTCCTCTATAGCCGGGCATGACACATTCACGCCGTCACATGCATGGAGGTTCATCTCCTTGAATTTATCCACGTCTCTTCCTGACTTCACACCACAATAATCAGTTGCAAATGCCAATTTCTCGGTGACGAGATTTATGGTAAATTCTCCTGTCTCCTTGATTATGTCGTAGGAATATCTCTCCGGACGCACCGATATGGACACCATTGCAGGATCGCTGCATATGGTACCGGCCCACGCTATCGTCACTATGTTTGGCTTCTCTCCTGGTCTCTGGCAGCTCACCATAACTGCCGGAACCGGATACAACATATTTCCTGGTTTCCAATTCTGTTTTGCCATGTCTATACCTCTTTCTCTATTGACCTTCAACTCATTTTCAGCCACTTTCAGTCACTGTGGCGCAACGCACCACAGTGCTGATATCTCAAGCTGTCAATTGTTCGTATTTTGTATATTGTATACATTATACATAATAATACATGCCAGTGCATAAAATTACAACCGCATACAGCGCTCTTTATTTATCTTATTTTATTGACAGCGGATTTATTACTATAATATGAATGATCTGTCCCGGTGTTACACAAGGAAATGCAGACAAAAAAAATGATCACCCAGAAGATCATTCCAGATAATCACTTATTATTCCCTGTGCCGTTTCGCTGTCATCGGACACCATGTATACCACAAATGTATCATGCACATACAGAACCGCATCATCAAGTCTGGCGGTCTCCGACGATTTGTAATCAAGGTACATCTGCAACTGTGAGTCGCGTCTTTTCTTCATGTCCGCCAGTATGCCCTGGGCATCGACCGTTGACGACGCCTGAAATACTGCGAGCTCCTCGGCGGTGGCTCCCGTTGACATGTACACTGCACTGTCCTGCACCTGAGCGCTGTCTATACCATAATATCTGAGCGCCGTCTCAGAGGAGACCTCCTCCACGGAATCCTCAAACTTCACGTTCTGCATGAGCATATCAGCCAGAGAGTGCACATCCGGCGTATCTGCCTCGTCGTCTCCATTTCCTGCGCATCCCGCAAGCGAACAGATCATCAGACAGCATGCAAACAAATATATTATTCTTTTTATCATATGCCTCCGTCTCCACTATCTTCTGACATACACGTTCTTTCTGATGTATTCCATCATCTTGAGACAATATTTCTTATTACAATGTTTTCCATCTATTCCCGCATCCTCCGGCAGAACACCATCCACAGACACGCTGTGAGCCACATCGAGATAGATCACCTGATCGTAGCTGCCACACATCTCCTGCATGAGAGAATTGAGCTTGTCCACACCCGGGTTGTTATACACCTGGTCTTTTGATGAAAGCTCCGCCGATACAGGAAGTACTGACATCACATATACATTTGCCGCAGGCTGTAACTGGGAGATCTGATCCAGTAAAGTCTTGTAGGCCGACATGTACCGCTTGTTATACCACGAAAGCTCCTCAAGCCCAAATGAAATGTATATATTCTCATAGCTCTTCATGCCAAGCATCTCGACAACCGTACACTGTTCTCCTGAATCGCAGGTGAACATCTTGGTATTAGCGACCTTCTCTATGTCCAAATTCTTCGCCACACACATATCCCAGTTGTCTACACCGCTGTACAGTCCCAGCGCCTCGGCTCTGGAATCACCTATGAGCAGAGATGTCGAGAAATACTGGTCATCCGTAGCATTCGCCGGCATGTATATATTGCTGTCATATTTGTCCGCTCCCTTGCCGCTCACATCAGGGTTGGTGTAATTGACAAATTGTACATACTGACCATTCCGCTGATCCGGAATGGCCGCATCCTCCGCAGTTGCCAGATACTGCTGTGCAGCCTCCTCCGTGTCACTGTATGACATATTCTGACTGCTGCTCTCACTTATATCTGCCGATGTTCCGCTCTCAGGCTGGAACTCCTCCTGACCGTTCACATTCTTTTTCAGGTTGCCCTGTCCAAGCGCAAATATCATTATGACTGCGACGATCACTCCTATTCCGCTCTCGACGAGTTTCATTCTGCGGTGATGCCGCTGTCTGTATATCTTTTTTCTATAATCAGTGTTATTATTCTTAGTCACCTTCGACCTCCGAATTAACTAACTTTCATGTCTTTCGCAAAATATCCTATGATAGTATAGCAATTAATGATAAAATAATCAAGAACGCCGCGTTTTGTGAACCTCATTGTTGCCATACAATTTTTTCCGTGTTACTATTTTACATAGGAAAGTTCACTGTTTTTGTGGATTTCAGCATACAACTTAAACACAACATATTTATAGAAGAGGAGAACACGATGAACACTACAGCACGTACAATAGACTACAAGGGCGAGACTTGTATTGAACTTATATCAGGCGATTACCGTGCACTGATCGCACCATTTAACGGAAGCAACATTATGAAGATGGAGAACACCGCTCTGGATATTGATATATTCAGGAACGATCCTTCCTTGACTCCTGCACAGCTCAAAGCAGCAGCAGAGATCTACGGAATGCCTACCCTGTATCTCCCTAACAGACTGTCACACGGCAACTTAAGAACCTCCGATGCCATGTATCATTTCCCATGCAATGATCCTCTCGGCAACCATCTCCACGGTTTCCTTCATCTCAGAAACCACAGCATAGAGAGCGTGTCAGTGGATGGAGACAAGGCCATCGGCAAGACTTCATATGTATATGATGAGAAGGATGAGTTTTTCGCTACATACCCTGTGAGCTTCAGAGCAGACTTCACATTCACTCTTGCTCCGGACGGTATGCACTATGAGTTCACACTCACCAACCTCTCCGACAAGCAGATGCCATACGGCGTATGTAACCACGTTGCATTCAAGGGGCCTTTCACAAGCACAGGAAAGGGCGAGGATGTACGTCTCTGTGTACCTGTTGGAGACAAATGGGAGCTTGATGAGCACGCTATCCCTACAGAGAAGAACCTTCCTATAACAGATTACGATCTCCAGTACAAGAACGGAACCATGGTACCTGTTCTGAAGGACATCGACAACGATCTCTACACAGCGGAGATGAACGAGCTGGACGGCAAGCCTTTCTACGGAGTATACGCAACTGATGTTGCCACAGGCAAGAAGGTCTGCTATGAGGTTGACGACACAATGAAATTCTGGATCATGTGGAACGATCACGGCGACAAGGGTTACTTCTGTCCTGAGCCAATGAGCTGGAATATTGACGCTCCAAATCTCTCAGGAGCACCGGAGATCACAGGCTACACAGAGCTTGCTCCAGGCGAGTCCAAGACAGTAAAAGAAAGAATATTCACAATGGCATAAAACATGACATTTTCTATGGAACGGTCTCCCGGCGGAGGCCGTTCTTTCATATTATTAATTTTTCCCCTGTCTCGTTGTTTTTCTCCCCCCAGTATAATAAAATTATTATAATACCATATGCAAGGAGGGATTCTATGAAAAAGATGCTTAGATTTTTACTAGTTTTCGCGGCAATGTTCTGTATGACATGCTTCACAGCATTTGCAGAAGATACCGACGATCCAGACACATACTATCTGGAGTTTGATGCAGCAGGAGGACAGTTATCGGGGGAGACTTCCACTGTGATAAGCAGCCCATCAGCAGAATTTACGACTGTTGACCTGTCAAAGTACAAGCCGGAGAAAGACGGCTTTACATTCACAGGATGGTACAACGACAAGACAAAGGTCACCAGCATTGACACATCATACTTCCAGTCTACAAACCGTATAAAGCTGACAGCGATGTACACCAAGGACAGCTTCTCCGGTTCAGGGCTCACCTTCACACTGAATGCAAATGGAGGCAAGCTCGGAGATGCGGACAGCGGAACATATGACTTTGATGTAGCAGGATCAGGATATGGCGTGGCACTGAACGACTACCCACCGACCCGTGAGGGCTATGAGTTCAAGGGCTGGAACACGAAGTCCGACGGATCAGGCAAGACCGTGAACATCATATACACCTCTTCCTTTGAGAAGGCGGCAGATAACGGATATGAGTATTCCGATACTGATGACTCATCGGCTAAAAGAAACCTGGTATTTTATGCGATGTGGAAATCAGACTCTGCTCCTACAGGCACCATCAGCATGGGCGATAAGAGCTGGAACGGTCTCCAGGATGTATCATCATTTGAGCAGTATTACAACAAGGCCCAGAAGGTTACCATCACCTGTGACAACAACTCCGACCCTTCCATCACAGTCGGCTACCTGATAAGCGACTCAGCTCTGTCATCGGACGATCTGGGTGCAGCAACATTTACCGAGTATAAGAAAGCATTTTCCATAAAGGACGAGGGCAAATATGTTGTATACGCAAAGCTTTCATCAGAGGACGGCAAAACAACATACTTATCCACAGATGGTTTCATCATCGACACACACGCGCCAAAGGTCACAGGAATCGCCGACGGAGAGACTTACTGCCTGTCAGCCGTGATGACCGTGAAGGAATCCCATCTGGCAAAGGTCACAGTGAACGGCGAGGAGAAACCCCTTGACGACGATCACTCACTTGCTCTGGAAGCCACAGATGGTGAGCAGACCATCATCGTATCCGACAAGGCGGGAAATGAAACCAAATTGACTGTAACAGTAAACAAGAAACACACCGCAGAAACCGACGACGGTGACTGCACGACACCTCAGAAATGCCGCTACTGCGGTGAGATCGTCGTGGAGGGCAAGAGCAGCCACGACCTCGGCAACTGGACAAGTGATGGCAACGGCAAAACCCACTCCCGCAAGTGCAAGAACAAGGGCTGTGGATATAAGGTCATCCAGGACTGCTCCGGCGGAACCGCAACCTGCCAGAAGAAGGCAGTGTGCTCTGTGTGCGGCAAGAGCTACGGCAAACTCAGCACAACGAACCACACAGACCTTAAGAAAACTGATTATGTAGCAGCAACCACCTCCAGCAAGGGCAATATAGAATACTGGTATTGCTCAGCCTGCAAGAAATATTTCAGCAACAAGGGCTGTACAAAGGAGATAAGCAAGGCTGACACAGTCATCGACAAGGCAGCACCCGAGATCATCGGCGGCAAGGGAAGCAAATGGAGCAAGGCCAGCAAGAACACTATCAAGTTCAGATCGAACGCTGAGTACGCTGACTTTGTCTGTGTCCTCATAGATGACAAGGAACTTGACCCTTCATATTACAACAAGAAAGAGGGAAGCATCATAATCGAGCTCAAGACGAGCTATCTTGAATCCCTCTCGGTCGGAAGCCACACCATAACCATCAGATCCAAGACCGGAGATGCTGTGACAACATTTACAGTGTCCAAGAAGAAGACTTCCACAACCACACAGACAACTACCAGAGCCACAACCGAGGCGACAACGGCAAGTACGACCGAGGTCACCACAGAGTATAGAAATACATTTACCCCTGTGACGACCGAGGCGACCACAACTGAGATATCCACGATAGAGCGTACCACAACCGAGACGACCACTGAGGTCACAACAGAAAAGAGCACACTCACCGTGGGCAGCTACTCTTCCACTGATAAGAGTAAGAGTAAGGTACATAACCTTCAGCTCATAATCCTTATAACAGTGCTTGCGACCATTCTAATCTCGTTTGTGATAATCATAATTTCAGGTATGAAGAAGAAATAATACCGAAAAGTTCAATAAGGCAGCACGTCAGAATAGTCAGCGGCATAGACTGAAGGTAGGTAACAGCATGAACATAAGAAACGACCGTGGCATCCATAAAAGACATCGCCCAGAGCGTCGGACCCATTCTTTACAGAACTGCTGCATGTCATAGAGAGTGAGATCCACAAGAACGGATGCATCCTGTCCAAGGCATGGTATCGGTCCATCTTCTCCGACGACAGGAGATGCAGGTATGAGAACGTGGATTCTGTAATCCGCAGGATGTGCGAGGAAGCCCAGTACACAACTCCGATGCTGACCACCGTGGAGATATCCAAGACGGACATGGGGCATTTCGCCCTGCAGCTTCTAATGGACAGCCTCAAGGGCGGTCACAAGGGAGTCGCAAGAATTGAGTTCCAGTGCAAGCTCATCAAGAGAGATAGCTGCACACTGGCAGAAGACAGCAAATGGTGCGAATATTACATTTAATATCCGCACCATTTGTCGTCTGTTCATGTATCCATGTCCATATATTCAGTTTCTGTATTCAATATCTGTATCCAGCAGTTGTCCTTCTCGTGACTACTCTGTCGTATCATCTGTAGTCGTATCTCCCGTAGTCATAACTGTTCCGCCGAGATACCACTCTCCATCCTTCTCATAACAAATGATATCCATGTCCAGATCATACGGTGAAGTCTGACCCTGGAATGTCATCATTATCGTTCCGGTAACCGGAATGACATAACCCTTTGATATACCTGCTTCCTTCTGGGTCTTTCCATATACAGTGCTGCTGACTGCCGCCAGATCGCCGGACTCTGCCACATGCCCATCACCCATGGTATAGCTGACTGTATATTCTATATTATTTTCCTTATAAGTCTGGAACACAGTGACCAGATCCTTTGACGAATCGCTGTCTATGGTATCAGGATCCATAACACTCTCCACCTTGTCAAGATCCGCTTCCTCAAGGCCCTCCATGTAGGTCTTTATCAGATCCTCGCTCTCTGATTTTCCGGTCATATTTTTTCTGACAACTATGTATATCACCACTACTATCACTGCTAACACGATCGCACCAAGTGCTATAAACAGCTTCTTTTTGCCTTCTTTTCTGCTCTCCTCCATAAGCTGTATATCACGCTCGTCCAGCTCCATATCATCCATTCCGCTTCCGCCTACATAATTCTTAGTTTCATTTTTTCCCATAGTAAATAACTCCTATACTGTTTTGATATTACACAGTATAACACAGCATAAGCATCAATTAATTACTCAAATACAGGAATTAATACATTTAGTAATTGTGCAATTTTCACTATAACTTTGTTGTGTTTTAAAGTCTTTTATTATATAATCAGAGTGTATGGCTGACTTTAAGGGAGAATTTAGCACAAGTCGATACAAAAGCGGCTTCAGGGGGGCTGGCATAGCCATCTGGAAGCCTTCACAAAACATTGGAAGGAAGGTATATGCTACATGAAATTTGGTTATTTTGATGATGCCAACAAGGAGTATGTCATCACATCTCCTAGAACTCCTTATCCTTGGATCAACTACCTTGGAACACAGGATTTCTTTTCACTGATCTCCAACACTGCAGGAGGTTACAGCTTCTACAAGGACGCTCGTCTTCGTAGAATCACAAGATATCGTTATAACAACGTGCCTATAGATATGGGCGGACGTTATTTCTATATCAACGACAATGGTACAATATGGAATCCGGGATGGTCACCGGTAAAGACAGAGCTTGACGAGTATCAGTGCCGTCATGGTATGGGATATACAATCATCACAGGTAAGAAGAATGACCTTAAGGCTGAGGTTACTTTCTTTGTTCCTCAGAACTACGCTGGAGAGGTTCAGCAGGTCGTTCTTACAAATGAAGGCTCAGAGGAGAAGACATTCTCATTCTTCTCATTTGAGGAGTGGTGTCTCTGGGATGCACAGGATGACTGCACCAACTTCCAGAGGAACTTCAGTACAGGTCGTGTAGAGGTTGTCGGATCAACTATCTACCACAAGACAGAGTACAGAGACAGACGTGACCACTTCGCATTCTACACAGTGAATGACGAGATCGATGGTTACGATACAGACAGAGATTCATTCATCGGACTTTACAACGGCTTCCACAACCCACAGGCTGTTGAGGCTGGCAAGTCAAATGATTCATTTGCTGATGGATGGTCGCCTATCGCTTCACACTACAAGAAGATCACTCTTGCTCCAGGCGAGACAAAGACTCTTGTATTTATACTTGGATATGTTGAGATGCCTGTTGACCAGAAGTTCGAGGCAGACGGCAAGACTATCAATAAGGTAAAGGCTCTCGAGATGATCGAGAAGTACAACACTCCTGAGAAGGTTGCTGCAGGTCTTGAGGAGCTCAAGGAGCACTGGAACAGACTGTTGAGCATTCTCAACGTTAACACACCTGATGACAAGGTTAACCGTATGGTCAACATCTGGAATCAGTATCAGTGTATGGTTACATTCAACCTTTCACGTTCAGCTTCATACTTCGAGTCAGGTATCGGCCGTGGTATGGGATTCCGTGATTCCAACCAGGATGTGCTTGGATTTGTTCATCAGATCCCTGATCGTGCAAGAGAGAGAATCATCGATATAGCTTCAACACAGTTCCCAGACGGTGGATGCTACCATCAGTACCAGCCACTTACCAAGAAGGGTAACGCAGATATCGGTGGAGACTTCTCAGATGATCCATTATGGCTGATCCTTTCAGTTTCAGCTTATATCAAGGAGACTGGCGACTGGGGCATCCTTGACGAGATGGTTCCATATGACAACGATATGTCAATTGCAAAGCCTATGCTTGACCACCTCAAGGTTTCATTCTACAAGATCGTGAACAACCTTGGACCACACGGACTTCCACTTGCAATGAGAGCTGACTGGAACGATTGTATCAACCTTTCATGCTTCTCAGATACACCAGGTGAGAGCTTCCAGACATACACCAACCCTAAGTTCGCTGCTGAGGGTGGATACTCAAAGGTTGCTGAGTCAGTTATGGTTGCTACACTCTTCACATATGCAGGTCCTAACTACGTTGCTATCCTTAAGCACCTTGGAATGGACGCTGAGGCTGATGCTGCTCAGGCTGAGATTGACAAGATGAAGGCCAACATCATGGAGTCAGCATGGGACGGCGACTGGTTCCTCAGAGCTTACGATGCAAACGGTGAGAAGATGGGATCCAAGGAGTGCGAGGAAGGTCAGATCTTCATCGAGCCACAGGGATTCGCTATCATGTCAGACATCGGTAAGGATCAGGGCTGCGACAAGAAGACTCTTGCTGCAATCGATGAGAGACTTAATACACAGCACGGACTTGTACTCAACAACCCAGCATTTACAAAGTATTACATCCAGTATGGTGAGATTTCTACATACCCAGGTGGATACAAGGAGAATGCCGGAATCTTCACACATAACAATGCATGGATCATCTGTGCTGCTGCTTACGCAGGTGCCGGTGATCAGGCATTTAAGTACTACTCAGAGATAGCTCCAGCTTTCACTGAGGAGACATCAGATATACACAAGACTGAGCCATATGTATACGGCCAGATGATCGGTGGTAAGGATGCCGGATCTGATATCGGCAAGCCGGGCAACCACTTCGGTCAGGGTAAGAACTCATGGCTGACTGGTACTGCTGCTTGGAACATGGTAGCTATATCACAGTACATCCTTGGTATCTCAGCAGACTTCGATGGTCTGAAGATCGATCCATCAATTCCTGCTGCATGGGATGGAATGACAGCTACACGTCAGTTCCGTGGTGCTACATACGACATCAAGGTTTCTAACCCAGATCACATCAACAAGGGCGTTAAGAGCGTACTCGTTGATGGCAACGCTATCGAGGGCAACGTTATCCCAGCATTTGGCGATGGCAAGACTCACTCAGTAGAGGTTGTAATGGGCTAATATAGACCGTGGATTATAAAGCACATTTAAGAAAATATACGTAAGTATATAGTGCAAAAACCCCACAATATCTATTTTAGATATTGTGGGGCTTTTTTGTTTATATGGCCTATCTTCTTCATCCCGCCACGGGATTGTCGCCAAACGCTGTGTTGTCCTCGTAAAAGATACAAATTAGCAACCTGTCCAACCCTACCTCTACTGTATAAGCAGCATCGGATCCACAGGATTGCCGTCCTTCTCGACTGCAAAATAGAGATTGCTTCCTTCCTCGCTGTAGAATCTGCTTGGCTCGCCAACGGTTCCCACTACCTGGCCGGCATCCAGATGCTCGCCAAGTGCAACCTTCACATCCTGAAGCTGTCCAAGTGTCACGGTGTAGCCGTCTCCAAGCTCAAGCTTGACGTAATTGCCCAGCTCTGGGTTGCTTGAGACCTCCGCTACCTTACTCTCATATACAGCCTTGACCTCATCGCCCGTCTGCGCCTCAATTACCATTGCAGGGCTGCACTTGTATTCCTTGAGTGTCTCAAAATACACTGTCGTATCCATGCTGTAAGGAATTATCACATTGCCATTTATAGGCCATGATATGCTATCCTTTGGATCGTAATGCAGGCTGTCATTTGAAACTCCTGAAGCTCCAGTCTCAGCACTCTCACTCTCCACTGTGGATGCAGTGGAATCCTCTATGGTATTATCCGTCTCAATATCTTTCTGCTCTGATGTACCTTCATCCGACACTCCGCTGTTCTTATCATTTTTCTTATCGTTCAAAGCTTCCTTCGCATCGGCTTCTGTCGTACTGTCATTCGGCGTATTCTGTCCTATTGTTATGGTCTTCTCCTTTGAATTGGTCTGTGCGTTATAAAGTCCGAGCACTGTCACAAGCACTGCCATGCCTGTGATGAGCGAGATATAAAATATATTCTTCTTTATGCCGCCCAAAAATTTCTTCATATTCATCACCTCATCTGTATCATGTCCACTTATTGGCACTTATATACAGATGATTTGAATGTGTAAATATTTTTTATCAACCTTTATTTTGCAATCTCTATTCCAGTATAATAATACCTGAGGATCTGATCATACTTCTCTCCATTTTCCGCCAATACAGACGCCCCATACAGTGACATTCCCAGAGAATCTCCAACGCCCACCGTTATGATCCTGTATCCATCCTTAACCTTATCTATGTGTATATTCGTCGAGGCAAGTCCCAGTTGTTCTTTGAAAACATCAGCCTCCAGCTCGCTCCCAAATACATTTATGGTCTGTGCAAATCCAGATTCTGTGGCTGTCATAACCTTGACCTCATCCGTCATATTGTCAGCGTCTATCCATTTTCTGAATATCTTCTGAAGCCTGTCCCCGCTGTATATCTCAGTGGTCGAAAAGTCCTCCGCCATCTGATCCACATCACTTGCCACCTGCCTGAGATACGGTATGTCATGCCCATATATTTCCTGTGCACTCACAGTATGCCCTGTACTTATCATATGATACGCCGGAAGTATTACCTCTCCACCGTATTTCATAACCTGTCCACCGGTCGCATACACCGCCTTCTCCGCCCTTCTCATTATCCCGGAACACTCGCCTCCCCATTTCTTCTTGAGCTGCGATTCCGTATATCTTATCTCCCGGAGCTGGGACTCATTTATAAGATTCTTTGTCTGCCCCTGTGTGGCGGAATTTCTGTCATTTTCATCCATCTGGTAATAGATTCCGGTCCTAACCACAACTGCGACCGCCTTGAGCATTTCATCGCTCCATTTGTCACTCATCATTCCCGCCAGCGTCGATGTTGTATACTCTTCCACATCCACGAGGGAATACTCCCCATTATCATAAATACACACATTGCGTCCGCTTTTTACCGATCCGTCAGTGTCATCTCCCCCAACCGCCTTGTCGTATATTCCTGATATTATGTAAGCAAGTGCCATAGCACACGCAATCCCTATAATGATCGTCTTTGCATTCCTCATTTCACCCTCCCGCATTTTTATACCTCTTATATATATATCGTTTTTACACTGCTCATATACCCTTTTTACTGAGAAATCTTAACGCAAATTTTAGTCGTATCGTTTATTGACAAATGCAACATGACATAATATGATAATAGCGTATTCAAGATTAACGGTTCGATTGCTATATAAGGTAAGCTTTTCTTTGGAGTATTCTCTATAAGGTATATTGTAGTGTTTTCATTGAGTACAAATTTTCATTTTTAGGAGGTACTCGTGATGAAGAACGGTACAGTTAAGTGGTTCAACGGAGAAAAGGGTTATGGATTCATCTCAGATGATGAGACAGGAAAGGACGTATTTGTTCATTTTTCAGCAATCAACTCTGATGGATATAAGACTCTTAACGAGGGACAGAAGGTTACATTTGACGTAGAGGCTGATCCTAAGGACGCTTCTAAGGAGAGAGCAACTAACGTAACAGTTGTAGCTTAATTCACATATAACCATTAACACAAGAACAGGCGCTATACAGATCTTTGATCTATATAGCGCCTGTTTTTTATTGCTTGTTAATATCACGGTTTCCTCACGGCTTCCCGTTACGCCCTGCTTCCGAGAGCCTTCTTGCGGGCTCTGTATTTCGCTCTGATATAACGGCCTGCCTCAGACAGTTCACTCGTCTTCCACCGGCTCGTCTTGCTCGTCCACGACGCCAGGAGGGATGCCGATTCATTCTTGTTGCTGAGACTCCAGCAGAAATAGCTGACATTCGCCTTGTTGAGTCTGGTCAGCCATTTGCCGGTGTAGGCTTTGCTTATGCCTCCATCGCCGCTTGCCGCGGACATTCCGAACTCTGTGACTATGACCGCTATCCCCTTCTTCCTTGCGTATGCAAGCTTCGCAGGAAGATACCGGTTGTGGCTCCACTCATTTGCATAGAAATGGAGTGAGTACATTATATTCTTGTAGCCCTTGATAGGGTTATCCGCAACCTCATTGTGTGTGCCATCCGAACCGAGCTGGGACCATGTCGGCGTTCCCACTACGATGATCGCCTTCTTGTCATACTTTCTTATGACCTTTATGACCTGGGACGCATATCGCTTGACGGTCTTCCAGTCGCAGCCATTTGGCTCATTGCATATCTCATAAATGATATTTTTCTGTTTCTTATACTTCTTCGCCATAGTTGCAAAGAATCTTCTTGCCTCTGCAACCTGTGTCATAGGATTCCCGTCGTTGAGTATGTGCCAGTCGATGATCACATACATGCCGAGGTCGGTCGCATATTTCACGCCCTTGTATATCTGATTTCGAAGTGCCGCTTTGCTGCCGCCCGCACAATAGCCGTTGTATTCAGATGTATACATGGCAAGTCTTACCGCATTAACTCCCCAGTCGTCTCTCAGAGTCTTGAACGCCGCCTTGTTCACATAAGGATATCCCACATCCCAGTTGATACCGTGTGTGCTGATTCCCCTGAGCTGGAATTTCTTGCCTTTGGCATCCACCAGATCTGCCCCCTTCACAGACAGTCTTCCATGTGTCGCCACCGGCGTCTTTACCTTCGTAGCTGCAAATGCATCACAGTTCGGCTGTACGGCAACCGCTGTAAATATCATTGCAAATGCGAGCAGCAGAGCCGTGAGTCTGTGTCTCAATTTTCTACCTTTCATATGTTTATAACCCCCTTTTCATCACAACGTAACATATATATATCATAACATAGGCGCGGATGTATTAACAGATGCAAAATAAAAACGGACACCATACGATCCTTACCATATGATGTCCGTCCTTTATTTTGTTATTTCATTCTATCTGATAATTACTTATCAAGGGAAACCTTAACCTTCTTAAGCTTCCAGATCTCCTTTGCATACTCCTCGATAGTTCTGTCTGATGAGAACTTTCCAGCACATGCTGTGTTGAGCATAGCCATCTTTGCCCAGCCCTTCTCATCCTGGTATGCCTTATCAACCTTCTGCTGAGCCTCTGCATATGAATCGAAGTCCTTAAGGATGAAGTATACATCTTCCTTTGTAAGAGAATCATAGAGATCTCTGAATCTGTCCGGATCATCCGGTGCATAAGTACCATCGATAAGCTGTGTGAGAACTCTTCTTACAGCCTGGTTGTTATTGTAGATATCCATTGGGTTGTAGCCGCCCTCGCGCTCATACTTCATAACCTCTTCTGCTGAAAGTCCGAAGATAAATGCGTTCTCGATGCCAACTTCCTCAACGATCTCTACATTTGCTCCGTCCATGGTTCCAAGTGTAGGTGCACCGTTCAGCATGAACTTCATGTTACCTGTACCTGAAGCCTCTCTTGAAGCTGTTGAGATCTGCTCTGATACATCTGCTGCTGCGAAGATGATCTCGGCATTGGATACTCTGTAGTTCTCTATAAATACAACCTTGATCTTGCCTTCGATTGAAGCATCGTTGTTGACAACATCTGCAACTGAGTTGATGAGCTTGATGATAAGCTTAGCTCTCTTATATCCTGCTGATGCCTTTGCTCCAAAGATGAATGTTCTTGGGTACATATCGAATTCTGGCTCTGTCTTCAGTCTGTTATACAGATGCATAACATGAAGGATGTTCAGAAGCTGTCTCTTGTACTCATGAAGCCTCTTAACCTGTACATCGAAGATTGAACGAGGATCTACATCCACATTGTTGTGCTCCTTGATGTACTTTGCAAGACGGATCTTGTTCTGGTACTTGATGTTCATAAACTCATGCTGGCACTTCTCATCGTTCACATATACCTTAAGCTTCTTAAGGTGTGAAAGATTGGTTATCCACTCGTCACCGATCTTGTCTGTGATCCAGTTTGCAAGAAGTGGGTTAGCATGAAGCAGAAAACGTCTCTGAGTGATACCATTTGTCTTGTTGTTGAACTGCTCTGGTCTCATCTCATAGAAGTCCTTAAGCTCTCTCTCCTCAAGGATCTTGGTATGAAGAGCTGCAACACCGTTTACCGAGTAAGAACCTGCAATTGCAAGATGAGCCATCTTAACCTGGCCATCGTACAGAACTGCCATATTCTTAACCTTATCCTGGTTGCCTGGATACATCTCCTGGATCTTGAGAACGAATCTTCTGTTGATCTCCTCAACGATCTGGTAGATACGTGGAAGCAGTCTTGAGAACAGCTCGATAGGCCACTTCTCAAGTGCCTCTGCCATGATCGTATGGTTGGTGTATGCACATGTTCTTGTTGTAATATCCCATGCGTCATCCCACTCAAGGCCTTCCTCATCCATGAGGATTCTCATGAGCTCGGCAACTGCTACTGTTGGATGTGTATCATTCATCTGGAATGTCACCTTCTCTGGCAACTTGTGGATGTCCTTGTTGAGCTCCTTGAACTTGAGGATTGCTCTCTGAACTGAAGCTGAGATGAAGAAATACTGCTGTCTCAGTCTGAGCTCCTTACCTGCGTAGTGATTGTCATTTGGATAGAGAACCTCAACGATAGTCTTTGCAAGGTTCTGCTGCTCTACTGCCTTCTCATACTCACCCTTATCAAATGAGTCAAGGCAGAACTCCTGGATTGCCTCAGCATCCCAGATTCTAAGTGTATTTACAACGTTGTTGCCATAACCGATGACTGGAAGGTCATAAGGTACGGCACGAACTGACTGATATCCATCCTGTATAAAGTAGTTTCTGCCATTCTTGTTCTCAACTCTGACATATCCACCGAACTTAACTTCAACAGCGTACTCTGAACGCTTAACCTCGAATGGGTTGCCATCCTTGAGCCAGTCATCCGGCATCTCAACCTGATATCCATCCTTGATACCCTGCTTGAACATACCATACTTGTATCTGATACCACAACCGTATGCAGGATAACCAAGTGTTGCCAATGAATCAAGGAAACAAGCTGCAAGACGTCCGAGACCGCCATTACCCAGAGCGGCATCAGGCTCCTGATCCTCTATAAAGTTCAGGTCAAATCCTAACTCGTCAAGTGCTTCCTTAACTGCATCGTAGTAAGTCAAGTTGATAAGATTGTTACCGAGTGCTCTACCCATAAGGAACTCCATAGACAGATAATAAACTGTCTTGACGTTCTTCTTCTCATACTCCTTGTGTGTAGCAATCCATCTGTCAATGATGTCGTCCTTTACTGCGTAGCTGACTGCCTGGAATACCTGCTGTGGAGTAGCCTCCTCGATAGGCTTGCGGAAAAGGGTCTTTACGTTAGTAATGACTTCCTTCTTGAAGCCTTCCTTATCGAAATCTGCTAACATCTTCATCTGATTCATTCCCTCCTTGGATAAATAGATATAATTTTTTCCATTTTCACTGTTTCATTCTATCATCAACCTTTTTTTTTAACAATACATGAGAAAAAATTTGTTAAATAACACTATAAAATTAGACTATAGTCAAATAGAATTTGCAGTTTTTTTACATAAAAGGCGATAAATGTCTGATAATATCGAGATTAATTGGGGGTTCTTGCGTTTTCAATGATTACCAGAATATTGTAAATGCACCACGTATACGATATAAAACCCCTGGGAGAGGCAACTCCCAGGGGTTTTATATCTAACTTCGTCCGTATCCACTCGGCATGCAGCACACGCAAGGCATACCGCCCATGCAGCACGACATGAGAGCACATATAGTACAAATATTGTTGCAAAACTTTCCGCCGGTCGGCATATCCATTCCATACCCGGCACCTCTGTCCATGTACCACTGACGGCCGCTCTTGATGGACTCATACGCCTGGCGGTATTCCTGATTGCCCGGCTCAAGCTCCATTGCACGCTTCAGCATCTCCATGGCTCTTATCTGATTGCCAAGTCCGGCGTTGCACACGCCACTGTAATAGTGCCACTTGGCATCGTGATTCTCTATCTGATTGAGGACGTTCTTCGCCTCCTCATAGCTTCCGCTGTTCATATAGTTCTTCGCGGCCTGAAAATATCTGGAATCTTTATCATTCGGATCGTAGTCATTCTGTCTCTGATAGCCACCGAAACCAAATGGGCCAAATTCTCCGAAACCGCCAAATGGATCACCATACTGTCCGTAGCCTCCTGACGAACCGCCGTAAGAACTTCCACCATACGGACCATATGAACCGCCAGATCCATAACCGCCGCCGTAGCCCTGCGAGCTTCCAGTTCCATACCCACCAGCACCACCGTAACTTGCACGGTCAGCCTCGCCGCTCACTATGGACTTGTAAGCCTGCTGTATCTCCTTGAACTTTTCCTCAGCCTCATCCTTGTGAGGATTGTTGATATTCGCATCCGGATGATACTTCCGGCTCAGCCTTCTATATGCTTTTTTTACTTCTTCTTCGCTGGCACCTCTTTTGAGTCCCAGCACCTCGTAAGGATCTTTCATAATTTATTCCTCATCGCCGCATCTTCTATTTGTAGTCGAATAATATGCTTCCCATATTCCTGAGTATATTATGTTCCTGAGTATACCTACATTTTCAATAATAGGAAGCATCTCATACTCTTTTGCAAGTGGTGCCACCATCATCATCAGAACATCCTTCGTCCACTCTGCAAGCTCCTGCCATTTGTCCTGTTCTATGGTTTTATCTGCCCCCACTGATTGTACCTCAACACCCAGCTCATGCGCAAGCCTGCACACGAATGGATTGTAATTTCCAGCACCTATATCCTTCTCTATATCGTCATACGCGTCCATTATGTAGACAAATTTGCCCAGATAATAGCCTATGGTGCGGAGATATGATTCCCACTCATCATGTTTCGGGGCACATATCTCTGCCATTATATTGCCGAAATGCCCTGACAATGCATCCATGTCATCGGATCCCACCTCCTCAAGCTCACTTATCGCCTTGAGGTTCTCCGCAATAACCTGGATCTTCTGTTGATAATCTTCCTTGAGCCTCCTGCCATTTTGTCCTGCGAGCAGTACATCCGCATACAGCTTTCGGGTAAGCATATGCTCATCATCCCAGTCATCTATACATTTATAATAGGTAAGGATCACGTTCATATCAGCAACATAATCTGTGTACTCGTTCTGTACATAAGTATGCTTCGATGTCGGGTGTGCGATACATCTTCTGCTGCCCGAGTGCTTCTCCGGTTCGTACAGTCCCGTCAGAAGAAGGACCAGAAATGTCATATCATAGCTGAGACTTATCTGTCCTCTCGCACCGTATCTGTCCTTCAGCGATTTGCACAGGCCACAATAATACCTACGGTATTCATCATATTCTTTCATCTTAAGCTCAGGCTGGTTCACCACTATATATCCAAACATCTCTCAATCTCCACACTGTATTTCAACTCAAAATATCTAAAGTCCGCATCATCACTAAGACTTCTTCACAAATCTGTTGCCGCACTTAGGGCATCTGATCTCTATCTTGCCCTTTCCCCTTGGAACTCTGATCATCTGCTGGCATTTGCTGCAGACAAATATCTTGTATTCCTTGCCGGCTTCCTTCTGTTTCTTCGCACGCTTGAATATATTTCTCACGCCCGCGGTATGCTCCATGAACCATCTGTTCTGAGCCGCGCGCTTGTCATAGTTCTTGGACATGATCCTCACATATCCATAAGCGAACATGAAAAGTCCAAGGAGATAAAATATCCCTGTCTTGATAAATGCATCCAGCACCATAAAAATCAATCCGCCCCAGGTAAGGAATGATGACAACTGATCGTTGCCGTACCTGGATCTCATAAATCTTATAAATTTGTCTTTCATAATTCACCATTCTCCTCGCAAATTCTTACATTGTCTCCAGCTTCTCTGCGGATTCCTGAAGCTGCCTGTAGGCTTCCTTCATCCTGCCCATCTCCACATCATCTACATGATTCATGTCAGTTCGTGTCACAAGCTTCTTCAGATACTCGCAGTCGCTCTTGATCCGTTTCATCTCCTTCTTGTCGAGCTGTGCGCCCTTGGTCTCAAGAAGATTCTCTACCTTATATACATACGCCTCGGCCTCGTTCATAATGTCTTTGAACTCTCTAGCTCCAGCCACATCATCCTCGTACTTCTTCGCATCCTCCCTTGCTCTGCGGATCTCCTCCTCCGAGAGGTTGGTGCTGGATGTGATCACTATCTGCTGTTCCACACCCCTGCCAAGATCCTTAGCTGAGACCTTGAGAATACCATTTGCATCCATGTCAAATGTGACCTCAATCTGAGGAACGCCCGCCATGGCTCTCTTGATACCGCTGAGTCTGAAGTTGCCTAGCAGCTTGTTGTCCCTTGTGAAATGCCTCTCGCCCTGGTATACCTTGATCTCGACATCCCTTTGGAAATTGCCCGCCGTGGTAAATATCTTTGATGCTCTGGTCGGAATGGCTGAATTTCTCGGAATGATGACATTTGCCACGCCTCCAAGGGTCTCAATGGACAGCGAGAGAGGTGTCACATCCATGAGGAGAATGTCATTCACCTTGTTCGACACAGTGAGCTCGCCGCTGAGCTTGCTTCCCTGGACCGCCGCACCCATGGCAACGCACTCGTCCGGGTTCATATTCTTGGATGGCTCCCTGCCGGTTATGGCACGTACCTTATCCACAACCGCCGGTATACGGGTGGAGCCACCCACCAGCAGCACTTTGTCTATCTGATTTCTCGTTATGCCCGCATCGGATAATGCCTGGTTTACAGGTCCCGCCGTTCTCTCCACCAGATCATAGGTTAGCTCGTTGAACTGTTCCCTTGTTATCGTCATGTCTAGATGCACCGGCTGATTCTTCACTGTCGATATAAATGGCAGATTGATGTGTGCAGTCTGCGCAAATGAGAGCTCCTTCTTGGCATTCTCACAGGCTTCCCTCACTCTCTGGGATGCCGTGATATCCTTCGCCAGATTGACCTTTGTCTCCTTTTTAAAGGTCTTGATGACGTGATCCAGCAATCTCTCATCAAAATCATCTCCGCCCAGATGATTGTCTCCCGCGGTGGCAAGAACCTCTATTACGCTGTCCCCTATCTCTATAACAGACACGTCAAATGTTCCTCCGCCCAGATCGTATACAAGTATCTTCTGCGCCTGTCCATTGTCAAGACCATAGGCGAGAGCCGCCGATGTAGGCTCATTTATGATTCGAAGCACATTCAGTCCCGCTATTCTTCCGGCGTCCTTTGTGGCCTGTCTCTGGCTGTCGTCAAAGTAAGCCGGAACTGTTATGACTGCATCAGATACCGGTCCGCCCAGATAACTCTCAGCATCGCTCTTCAGCTTTGCAAGTATGATGGCGGATATCTCCTGCGGCGAATAGTCCTTGCCGTCTATCCTCTTTCTGTATGTTGTTCCCATCGCTCTCTTGATGGATGTGATAGTTCTGTCCACATTCACAGTCATCTGTCTCCTGGCAGCCTCACCCACCAGTCTCTCTCCATTCTTTGTGATGGCTACTATGGAAGGTGTGGTCCTGCCGCCCTCCGAATTCGGTATGACAGTTGGCTGATCGCCCTCAAGCACTGCCACACAGCTGTTTGTTGTTCCTAGGTCTATTCCTACTACTCTGCTCATATATGTCAACCTCTCTGTAATGGTATTCTAATCTACTCATGGGGACGGAGGGGTCAGGCACCTCCGTCCCCATCTATCGTATATAATAACCATCACTTATGAACATAATTTGGACAAAAAATAAAGTAAGTATAAAGTTAGGTTAAGAGAGTATAAAAAAAGAGGACGGAGGTTTCTGACCCCTCCGTCCCCGGACTTAATATTCTACTTTGATGCTTTCTCTGCCTTGATAACCGCCTGGAATTCCTTTATATCCTTTGCGATCTCTCCGCTTAATGCCAGCAGGCAGATAAGGTTCGGAATCGCCATGAGCGCATTCGCTATATCTGAGAAGTTCCATACAAGATCCAGTGATATCGTCGCGCCTACGTATACAACGAGCGAGAACACTATCCTGTATATCATATTGTACTTGTGCGACTTGAACAGGTACTCGAACGCCTTCTCTCCGTGATACTCCCATCCAAGGATCGTGGAGAATGCGAAGAGCACAATTCCTATAGTTACGAGCCAGCCTCCCACCTTGCCAAGTGCAGAGCCAAATGACAGTATCGTGAGAGCTGCACCTTTTATAACAGTTGAGCAGGCAAATGTTCCATCCTCAGCAAATGTATAATGGTTTCCGGCTGCATCAGTCCATGTACCGGTAAGACTTCCTATGGCTGCCTGACTCTCCTCCACCGCAAGCTCACTTGCAAGCTTTGTATTCTCATCCTTGTTGAGTTCGTCGGATGGAAGAACTGAAAGCGTCAGGGTATTTGACGAATTGGATGTATCTGTCAGAATGAGCTGGTCATCTGTGAATTCATATGTATAATCCGTCGTGGTAGTCTTGTTATCAGAATCAACAGCCTCCACAGTAACCGCCGTTCCGCTCACCTGATAGCTGCCCTTTGTACTGTTCTCAGTAATACCAAGCACACCCGATGATGCAATACAGAGACCTGTGATGGTACAGACTACTATGGTATCCCAGAATGTACCTGTCATATTGATGTAACCCTGACGGACAGGATTGTCTGTTGTGGCAGCTGCCGCCGTGATGGCCGCAGAGCCCATTCCAGCCTCATTTGAGAATACTCCTCTGGCAACACCGAATCTCATGGCATTCATCATAGCTGCTGTGATCGTACCACACAGACCGCCACCGACTGCCTTGACTGAGAATGCCATCTTGAATATCATGGCAACTCCTGCCGGAAGATTCTGGATATTGACGATTATTACAATAAGTCCGGCTACAACATAGAATATCGCCATCAAAGGAACAACAACTGATGACACCTTAGATATAGTCTTGATTCCTCCAACTATTATAAGAAGGGCAAAAACCGTAAGTATAATTCCTGTCACATATGTAGGCACGCTGAATGTGCTGCTAAGAGATTCAGATATGGAATTGGCCTGTGTCATATTTCCTATTCCAAATGAGGCGATGACTGCAAAGAGTGCGAACAGCCAGCCCAGCACTGCACCAAACTTCTTATGCTTGAATGCCTTCTTCATAGTGTACATAGGACCGCCGCTCATCTCGCCCTTGGCATTCACCTCACGATACTTGATAGCAAGCATACACTCTGAGAACTTGGATGTCAGACCAAATGCTGCGGATATCCACATCCACACCAGTGCTCCCGGACCTCCCGATACCATGGCCGTTGCAACACCAACGATATTTCCCGTTCCTATGGTTGCAGCAAGCGCGGTGGTCAGTGCCGAAAATGGTGACACGTCTCCGGTTCCTCTGCTCTTTGTCCTTGCCTCCTTGCTAAGTGTACTCTTCAGCGCATAGCCGAGATTCCTCCAGGGAAGAAACCCTGTTCTGATCGTCAGAAATATTCCCGTTCCAACCAGAAGCACCAGCATGACCGGTCCCCAGACAAATCCATCCACCGCCGACACGATCTCATTTAACTTTTCCATACAACCGCCTCCTCTTTCCAGGTTATCCATATCATCCGACCCGGCACTCCCCTCATTTTTTGTCCCGAATCAGTTTATATACCCGTAAATTTACTTTATTTTTGCCGTAAAGTCCAGAGTATTGTGGTGTTATGGTTATTTTCCTTTATTAATTAAGTTATGTGGGCGGTTGGCAAAATATAATGCGGTGTGGTGGTCATTTAAAATTCACCGTTATCGGACATATCTCCGCCTTGGTTCCAACTCTCATATCGGGGCCAAACACACCGACTCCGGATGTCACTATGTTATGCATACCGTCAACATTCAGGTAACCGCAGGAATTTTCCCACATCATCGCCACAAGGATGTTGCCTGGGAACATTTGTCCGTCATGGGTGTGTCCACACAGGTCCATATCCACACCTGCCGACGACAGCTCCTCCAGCTCCTTTGGCTCATGATCAAGGATTATGATAGGTTTTGATTTGTCCATATTTTTCGTGATCTCGTCTGCGGATACTCTGTCTGTGACTCCATTTCCCGGTCTGTGGGCATCGCGGCGGCCATAGATGTATATGGAATCGTTTATCAGCACTCCCTCGTCACGAAGAAGAGTGATTCCCGCTTTCTCCATAAACTCGTCCATCTCCGGACTGCTGGTCTTCTCCTTCTGTCCGCCAAATGTAAATCCGGCAAGCACCTGCTCCTGTATGTCGTGGTTACCATAGCAGGCATACACTCCATACTTTGATTTGATCCCCCGGAGTATTTTCTCAAGCTCCTCCGGCTGGTCAACGGCTTCCCATTCGTTGTCAAATATATCACCCGCTATCAGCACCAGATCTGCGTCCTGCTTATTTATGGAATTCACTATTCTTTGAACCTGCCTGACGCCTATGTTGTATCCAAGATGAAGATCTGCAACCAGCACTATCTTCATGGAATCCATCTTCTGACCATTCTCATCCCGTGCTTCCTTATTGATGGTCACATCATAAGGCGTCACCCGCACAAGTCTCGCATTTACCACTCCCCAGAATGATATACACATGATGAGTGTTGCGCACACACAGCCTACTATCCTGCGAATCCGCGGCACACATATCTTATCTTTGCTCACTCTGAATACATGAAGCAGTAGGAATCTTCCAAGCTCGGCTATCACTATGAAGAATATCATATAAAGCAGAACACCCAGCCAGTAATTTCCCACCAGCTTCATGCCACGTTTGAACCTTCCCTGTGGCAGGAAGAATGCGATCACCAGCGCCGACGCCAGAAATGCATATAGCACTATCGGGACTATCCAGCCCTTCTTGCCTTTGAGTTTCGGGAAATATGCCTGTACCCAGCCCTTTATTCTCCAGAACAAATATATATTTAACGCTATGTAAAAAGGTGCAATGAAAATTGCTATCATCTTTTTTCTCCTTTGTTTTTCTGACTGGCCAATATACATATTGACGGCAGTCCTTTGTACGATTTATTCATACAATAATATACTCCCAACACCACACATACACAAACTTAATAAATCGTAATTCCACCGTCATCCCCTAATATCCAAATATATTTAAAGAAAGTACAAAATTTTCCTAAATCACATAAAAATAGCCCGAAAGATACAAAATCTTTAAGATTTGTACCTTTCGAGCCGTATTCTCTTGATCAGGGATATTTTTTCCAAAATGCCTGTTTTAAACCCTAATATTATATCCCTTAGTCGTTCTTCTTCACTCCAAGAGTTACCTTCTCACCGTTGATGTTCCACTCTTTGGTGTATCCGTCAACCGAGCCGGTTATGATCTCTGTTGCCATAACGTCGCCGATGATGGCATCCGCATTTGCTGCGATGATGTCATTTGCCTTCTGGCTTCCGTCAGCGTATACAGTGATCTTGTCCATAACCTCGAATCCAGCCTCTTTTCTCATAGTCTGAACCTTGGATACTATCTCACGGACAAATCCTTCCTCAAGAAGCTCCTCTGACAGATTTGTGTCGATAACTACTGTCACACCGCCGTCTGCCTCAGATACGAAACCGTCCATCTGAGCCATGTCGATCAGAAGATCAGCCTCAGTGAGTACGATCTCCTCTCCGTCTGCCTCAAACTTCAGAGCGCCCTCTGCCTTGAGCTCTGCCATGGCTGCGTTGCCATCCAGTGCTGACAGATGCTCCTTGATCTTACCAAGGTGCTTACCGTACTTAGGTCCGACTGTACGAAGCTGTGGCTTGAAGCTGTATGTTGTGTAAGCGCTTACATCATCATCGAACTCAACGTTCTTCACGTTCAGCTCATCCTCGATGATAGCCTTCTCCTCACCGAAAAGCTTCTTGTCAGCCTTGACATACATCTTGCCGATTGGCTGTCTGTTCTTGATATTTGCTGTATTTCTTGCTGCACGTCCCAGAACTACGATCTTCAGGATCTCGTCCATAGCTACCTCGAGCTCTGGATCGATCATCTTCTCATCCACCTCAGGGAATGAGCACAGATGAACTGAGAGAGGTGCATCCTTGTCTATATTTCTAACCAGATTCTGGTAAATATCCTCTGCCATGAATGGGAGCATAGGAGCTACTGTCTGTGCTATAGTAACGAGCGCTGTGTAAAGTGTCATGTAAGCATTTACCTTGTCCTGCTCCATGCCCTTTGCCCAGTATCTCTCACGGCCACGACGGACATACCAGTTACTCATGTCATCCACAAACTCCTCGAGAACTCTTGTTGTCTCAGGGATCTTGTATGCGCCAAGGTTTGCGTCAACTGCCTTGACTGTTGAGTTCAGCTTGGACAGAAGCCACTTATCCATAAGTGACAGCTTGTCGTACTCTAGCTCATGCTCAAGTGGATTGAAGTTGTCTATATTTGCATAGAGTACATAGAACGCATATGTGTTCCACAGTGTACCCATGAACTTTCTCTGACACTCAACAACCGCATCCTCATGGAATCTGTTAGGAAGCCATGGTGCTGAATTGCTGTAGAAGTACCATCTGATGGCATCTGCACCGTACTTGTTCAGAGCATCCATAGGATCTACAGCATTTCCCTTGGACTTACTCATCTTCTGTCCGTCCTTATCCTGGACATGTCCGAGAACGATTACGTTCTTAAACGGAGCCTTGTCGAACAGCAGCGTTGAGATCGCCATAAGTGAGTAGAACCATCCTCTTGTCTGGTCAACAGCCTCACTGATGAAATCAGCAGGGAAGTGCTTCTCAAATATATCCTGATTCTCAAATGGATAGTGCCACTGTGCAAATGGCATTGATCCTGAATCGAACCAGCAGTCGATAACCTCTGTGACTCTGTGCATCTGCTTGCCACACTCAGGACACTTGATAGTTACAGCGTCGATGAACGGACGGTGAAGCTCGATGTCCTCAGGGCAGTTGTCACTCATTGAGCGGAGCTCTTCCTTTGATCCGATGGCATGTCTGCAGCCGCACTCACACTCCCAGATGTTCAGCGGAGTACCCCAGTAACGATTTCTTGAAAGTCCCCAGTCCTGAACATTCTTCAGCCAGTCGCCAAAACGTCCCTTACCGATGCTCTCCGGGATCCAGTTTACAGTGTCATTATTCTTAACCAGCTTGTCTCTGACTGCTGTCATCTTGATGAACCATGTATCTCTTGCGTAATAGATAAGTGGTGTGTCACATCTCCAGCAGTGTGGATACTCATGCTCGAACTTAGGCGCATCGAAGAGAAGTCCTCTTGCGTCCAGATCCTTGAGTACCTCAGGATCTGCATCCTTTACGAACATTCCGGCAAATGGAGTCTCCTCAGTGAGGTCACCCTTGCCATCTACAAACTGTACAAATGGAAGATCGTAGTTTCTTCCGACATTTGCATCGTCCTCACCAAATGCAGGTGCGATATGAACGATACCGGTACCATCTGTCATAGTTACATAAGTGTCACATGTGATGAAGTGGCCCTTCTTGTGCTGCTTCTCACATACAGGCTTTACGCACTCATAGAGTGGCTCATACTCCTTGTACTCAAGATCCTTACCGACATATGTCTCAAGAACCTCGTATGCAGGAACTGCTGCCTGATCGTCTGCTGCTTCCTTTGCAAGACCGCCGAGAACCTTGTCTGCAAGCGCCTGTGCAAGATAATATGTGTAGCCGTCTGCTGCCTTAACCTTCACGTATGTCTCATCTGGATTTACACAGAGTGCTACGTTTGAAGGAAGTGTCCAAGGTGTTGTTGTCCATGCGAGGAAATATGCGTCCTCTCCGATAACCTTGAATCTTACTACTGCTGAACGCTCCTTGACTGTCTTGTATCCCTGTGCAACCTCATGGCTTGAAAGAGGTGTACCACATCTTGGGCAGTAAGGCACGATCTTGAAGCCCTTGTACAGAAGTCCCTGATCCCAGATCTTCTTCAGCGCCCACCACTCTGACTCGATGAAGTCATCATGGTATGTTACATATGGGTTGTCCATATCAGCCCAGAAACCTACCTTGCCTGAGAACTCTTCCCACATGCCTTTATATTTCCATACGGACTCCTTACATTTCTGGATAAATGGCTCCAGTCCGTACTCCTCTATCTGCTCCTTGCCGTCGATTCCCAAGAGCTTCTCAACCTCGAGCTCAACAGGCAGACCGTGTGTATCCCATCCGGCCTTTCTGACTACGTTATGTCCCTTCATTGTCTGATATCTAGGGATCATATCCTTGATTACACGTGTGAGAACGTGTCCGATATGTGGCTTACCATTTGCTGTTGGAGGGCCATCATAGAATGTGTATGTTGGCAGATCCTTTGTCTCTTCAACACTCTTCTCAAATACCTGATTTTCTTTCCAGAAGTCCAATACCTTCTGCTCTCTGTTCACGAATTCCAGTTTAGTCGAAACCTTGTCGTACATGTCGTCTTTCCTTTCTGTGATAAATATAAAAAAGCCCTTCGTCGTAATCAGGACGAAGGGCTTTGAGTTCGTTATACCACCTATTACTTACATACTAACATATGCGCTCCCCTTAACGCAGGAAATACGTCAGAGCCTACTTGAGCAAATCTCTTTTGGTCTGCAACTCCAGAGTGATATTCCGAAAGTCTCTACTGTCACCGGGCTCGCACCGCCCCCGGCTCGCTGTTGATCTCGCAGACTCCGTACTGTCTCTGTCATCGTTTTTAACTTATATGTTCCAGAAAACCGCCTGTATAAGCCATTTCTGAACCTATCCATTCATTAGTATAGCAAGTATTTGTGGTTTGTCAATCGCAATATGCGCAAATAATTTACTATTCTACTTCTTTATAACCACATTCTTTGTTGTGCTCCATGCAGAATAGTAAGTTGTTTTTCCTACCTTCTTGAAGCTTCTGACTCTCACATAATATTTCTTCTTAGCCAATTTTGCTATTGTGACATTTGACTTTTTAGCTCCGGTCACTTTTACAGTCTTTGCCTTGGCAAAATTGCTCTTTACAGAATACTGTATCTGATATCCTCCTACCTTGGAATTTACCGACCACTTAACAGTCATCTTCTTTCCTGCCTTGTTCGTGGTCTTGGTAACCTTTGACGAAGTGATTCTCATAATGGTTTTCTGATTGCTGTCAGCCGCATTGTAACTTGTCTTGCCTGCCGTCTTGCACGCAACAATCTTATATGTGTATACCGTTCCATTTTTAGCTGACTTATCTGTATAGCTCAGTATTGTGTTTTTGTTTATATTGGCCAGCTTGCTGTACTTTCCCTTTCCAGCCTTTCTGTATACGATATATCCACCAGCTCCATTATTAAGATACATATAAAAATTTCTTACGTTTTTTATATTATCACCATGCATATACAAATACAATTTGTTTTTTATACATATTTACTACAAAACACGTTCGTATGTATCTAATATATACAAAAATCTCATGAACTGAGAAATCAATCCTCAATCCATGAGATTTATTTTCTAATATACGTAGAGATCATAGTCTACAAGATACCACTTACCGCCAGTCTTTATAACTGTGTATATGATCTCGCCATCTGATTCGTCAGTAGATCCTTTTATCTTGACATCAAGGTCCACCTCGTAGCACTTGTCAACCGTCATGTCGACATCCAGCATGTCAAATGTATCATTTACATCCTTAAGCTTATCCTCGTCATATTCCTTCTCTGATCGGTCCTCGACCTTGATACTCTTGACCTTGCCTACCTCATCTACCATGTCGCTGACCTGCTCGTTGAATGTATCCTTGACATAGTCATCACTGCCTGTATAGCTTCTTATTCTGTTATACAGCTTGTAATATTCCTTGTCCATCAGATCAACCATGGCATCGGCATCGCCTTTTTCATAGGCTGTCACCAGCTTGTCTCCGACCTTCTTGGCACTTCTCTCACCGGAACCACCCGCCAGGATCAGAACAACGACTATTATCGCGATCAGGACTGCCGCTGCGATTCCTCCTATTATTGCTATAAGCTTCTTGTTCACCTTTTTACCCGGCTCCATAACACCCGGAGTCATGCCCGGCTGCTGGCTGTACTGTGGCTGCCCATACTGTGGCTGCCCAAATCCTCCATACTGTCCACCTGTCGGCTGGACATTTCCACCAAACTGCTGACCCTGACCGTACTGCGGCTGACCATACTGTGGCTGTCCAAATCCTCCATACTGTCCACCTGTCGACTGGACATTTCCACCAAACTGCTGACCCTGACCGTACTGCGGCTGACCATACTGTGGCTGTCCAAATCCTCCATACTGTCCGCCCATCGGCTGTCCAAATCCACCCGGCTGCTGATTCTGCTGTGGCTGACCCGGGTTCGGCTGCCCTTGTGCACTGTTCTGCACCGGAGAAAATGCGCTCACTCCCGGAGTCGTGAGGACAGTAGTTCCCTCGTCCTCATCGTCGTCCATATCATTAAATCCATTTACGTTATTCTCGTCCATCTTTCTCTCCTTATTCTGCTCATCCCTTTTGCTGCTCTGGAACAATAATGTTCCCATAGAATCATGGTAGCATTTTATATCTGCCATGTCCAACTAAAAACATCACATTACCTCAAATTTTACACTTTATTACCTGTTTTCTTTCGCTATTATGTAATAAAAGGCGTTATGATGATGAACACACAGAATAAAAAAACAATCCGCCACGGATACAAATTGTATCCATGGCGGATTCTTCTATTTCTTTTGATATTATCTCTTCTTTATTACAACCGATTTCTTTCCACTCCATGCGGAATAGTAAACCTTACCATCAATCTTCTTAAAGCTTCGTACTCTGACATAATATCTCTTGCCCTTAGTAAGTCGTTTGATGGTCTTACTTGTAACTGAACCTCCGTTTACATTGGCCGTCTTTGCAGATTTAAACGATGCATTGTCTGCATACTGTATCTGATATCCGGTGGCCTTGGCTACCTTATTATATGTAACCTTGGCTGTTCCGGCCGATGCACTTGTGAATTTCTTCAGCTTCACGGCAGGTACATAACTTCCTGTCTTCTCGCCGCCAAATGCCGAATTGTATGTCACATCGCCAAATGTCTTATAAGTTCTTATCTTATATGTATACTTTACACCCACATTTTTAGCTGTGACGTCCACGAACGATGTTGTATCCGGATTCTGAACAACACCTGCTATCGTATATGCTTTTCCATTTACTCCTCTGTAAACAACATATCCCGATGCCGCTTTATACTTCTTCCAGCTCAACTTTATTCCATTTGCTGTGTTGTCAATGGACTCAACTTTTCTCACACCCATCTTGATGTCAAATGTGAGTGTCTTCTCCCCTTCATAGTCACCCTTGAATTTGATGACAACTTTGGCCTTGCCGATATTCTTGTTATTTGAATATGAAACGCTGTAATTTCCTGCGGCAACCTTTCTGCCCTTTGAGTCTTTGACCTCTACAGCAGGCTTCTTAGCTGTACCATCATACTCAACAGCGCTGTATGCAAGCCTGATACTCTTTATCCTGTATATACTCTGAGTTTCCTTGCTGGCTGACTTGCAGTTTTTGCACACATGCACCTTATATCCGTCACGGGTCTGTGATGCCTTTTTCTTAACCGTCCACACCGTCTGATAATCGTGAGGAACTGTGGTCTCATCGTCTATGATAGTATCCTTTTCTCCGCAGTTATTGTCACACTTTGCCGTCTTGGTTCCCTTCTGCGAACATGTGGCATTTCCATCTGACTCATACTTTGTGAAGCTGTGTCCTGTAGCAGGGATCACCTCGGTCTCATATATATCCTCATCCTCAATGTACCTTGTCTTCTCTCCGTTCTCAGTACATGTCGGAGTCTTGGTTATGATCCATCCCTCGTCATCTCCAGCCCCAAACTTCTGGGTCTTTGACTCAGCATATATCCACTCTGATGAACCCGTATTCTTATATCTGAGATCCAAGGTCACATCTGTGTATGTGTCATTTTCCACAACAGACATGATTCCCTGAATGGTATTTCCATATGCATCTGTCCATCTTCCGCTGATAAATGGTGTCTTCTGACTCTCATTATTTGCATATGTTATCTTTATATCTCCGGTTACACTGTATCCGTCCTCCGTCTTCTTCACCTTGCATCCTGATATGCTCACAGCGGAGATATCGTACTCGTTCTCTACCTCTGCCTCCACCTTCTCAGGAGTGATCGTCACGCTTCCTGTCTGCTGCGACGCAAGGCTGATCCTGAATGTATAACTGCGGTTCGCCTCAAATGTCCTGTCTATAATGAGTTGTCCGCCGTTCCGTGAGTATGTCTTTTCCAGAACCCCATCAGCATAGATTCTGGTGTATACTGTATTATCTCCGCAGTCCACCGTAAATCTGTACTCTCCGGTCTCCGTTGGGATAAATTCATACTCGATGCCCTCTCCGTCATAGCTTATATCCGCTGTTGTCTTCTGACCCGGTGTTATTTTTCCATTACCTGTCACATACGAATCGTGATATGTAAATGTTATCTGATCATCTTTCTCTCTCGCATAGAGTGCTATAATATAGCTTCCCTTTTTCAGAGAGAAAGCATCTCCACTGCTATATGTATCTGAAAAGCTGCCATCATCCTCAATGGTATATATACCCTTAAGCTCAAAGCCCTGTCTCTGAAGGGATACCACTCCATCTGACGCAATATCAAATCTGTACAGCTTTACATCCCCAGTGTTCTCAACACCTGAAAGCACCACAGGCTCATCTGATATCAGGTACTCCAGCTCATCCACATTCAGATCTACGACGTCAAATGATGCTCCCTGAACTTCACAATCGTCAGCCATTCCCCATATGGAAGGTATTATCTCATATGATCCGGTCTGTTCTGTTATCGTGTCGATGCTTAAATAGCTGCTCACCCTGCCGTTTTTCTTGATCGTAAAGCTTATATCATCGTCATCCGCGCCAAATGTTCTGGTACTTCCATCAGAATATGTGACAACGGTTTTTATGCTGCCCTTGATCTCATCAAATTTCCTCAGATATTCAGTCTTAGAAACGGTTGTGCTTACACTTACAGCCTTGACGATCTCCTTCATTGTCACGCCGCATTTATTTACATTTTTTCCCGGATACACACATACATACAGATCCCCGCCTGCTGTGTCAAATCCCGCACTGCCAAATCCATCAGATGAATAAGCCACGTTGTTAGTCGTTATCTCTGTTCCATTTGCATCTAAAATCCTGATGCCATCGATCTTCTCATCAGCGGATACCACATACGAACCCGCCTGGGCACTTACCTTATATACATACACATATCTGTCGCCTGAAATATCAAGCGTCTTTGAGCCGTCCCATGTTCCAAGGCTCATGCTCTGTGCAGTCTTCACTGCAAATGGTATATCAACCGTATCCATGCCATCCGCACCAGCGATTGCAAGTTCAACCATGTATCTGCCAGTATCAACCCTGCTGCCAAAGCCTGCGATCTCGACATACTTTCCAGTTTTCTCGTTATATCTGTACCATGTACTCGTGATCAGCTCATTATCCTCGCTGTCACCGACACTGGCCTCTTTTACACTGCCATCATCATATACAAACTGGAGAGTCTCTCTATCCAGAAGGTTTTTGATACCTGATAATTTCATATTTGGAAGGAATTCATAGGTTCTGTTATCTCTCAGCTTCCATGAACTGATCTTTGAATTTGACAAAGTTTCTCCCCTTGTCACATTCATGCTCCAACTGGTCTGCGTATCTCCCCACTTGTCCTCTACTCCGCCATCGAGACAGATATAGTATGTATTGCCGCTCTCAAGTGCAGCCTCGCCATCCGATACACTAAGTTTCTTCAGATCATACATTGTCTCATCGTCAGCGTCGATCTTGCTGTAGATCTCCATGCCACCCACTGGGGCAAATGTATACCTGGCGGATGTCGAAGGCTTAAACGTATAATATACACTGCCATTCTCCGACAGACTTACCTGATTAGATCCCTCCGCAAGACTTCCGACAGCAACATCCTCTATATCCTTTATCTCTATGTCATATGCATAAGAGTCCTCACTATACAGTGTGTATATCCTAATCTGTGCCTCTCCGACAGGGCACTCATTTTCCATATCTGTAACTATCTCAGCACGTACCTCGTCTCCTCTGGAGGTTTCCACACTGTCCGAATCGTCAAACACCAGCTCCTCTGTTTTTCCGTCAGCATACGAGATCTTTACTCTGGTTCCATCTACATAACTGCTGATATCCTTATCATAGCTGCCCATTCTGATAAAATCTGTGTTCTCGGGAACAGCAATCATATCTGTTACTTTCGGAATAAAGCTCAGTCTCACATTTGTCTTGGAAGTAGATAACTCATTATACAAGCCTACGTAATAAGTGCTGCCTCCAGTAAGTTTTCCTGTAACCTCTACCGGGCCCTCATCACCGGACTCATATACACAATAAGGACTGTCGCTTTCTATTACCACACTTCCGTCAAATGGCATGACAAAACTGTAATAGGCCTTGTCATACTCATCCGTTCCGACACTCACATTGTTGTCACCTTCGGAGAGCTGTCCTGCGCTCAGCTTGTCTATGGACACTACCTTAAGCACTGCCGTGCCGAGCAGCTCCTGATCTTCCTCAGCCGCATCATATCCCACAGCTACTTTGTACTCGCCCTCTGAAAGAGTTACACCTTTTTCATATTCGTACTCTTTCCAGTTATCATCAGATGACGAATAATATACTGTATATCTGTTTCCATTACTGTATCCACTTCCACCGGTCAGATCTATGCTTTCCGTGGACTTATCATTATACTTTATTGTACTGCTCGCACCATTCATGAAGCTTATCGGCGTTCCGGCTGCCCATTCGCTCTTTGCCAGCTTCAATGTCACCCCTGAAGGTGCCGCATACTTCTTCGCCTTGAGCCTGACCTCATTCAATGTTTCATTGTCATCATCCGTTGTTCCTGAAAGTCTGACATAATAGGTCTTTCCCTTGACAAATGAATACCTGTCATTATCGGTCTCAACCACCGCCATGTCCGAATCATATACATCTATAAATGCAGTTGATGATTTATCTACTTCAAACACAAAGTCAGCAGTTGCAGATGGTATAAATCTGTAATACTCGTAACCGTCCACCCTGGTATCATATGCGTAGGTATCCGTCTCACTGATATTCCTTTTTCCTACAAAATATTCAGCAGGAGTCTGCACCTTTGCAGTGTACGAATCGTATATCTTGGTCGACTGGTTCGGCTCACTATCCATTTTATCTGTAAGCTGAACAGTATACGTACCGGCCGGAAGTTTTTCCGCATCCGCATACGATACCATATCCCCTTCATCGCCCTCATAATAATAACTTCCCTTGGAATCCTTCACCCACAGACTGTATGTAACTCCATCTATCTTACAGTCTGAGCCGCTGATACCTGAACTGCGCACCTTTCCACCGGAATAGGTTACCGTTGCGTACGCCGATGTTATGGAGTCTGGTGTTCCCTCCAGTATCGTTGTATTATCCGGCACCATTTTTATTGCCGCCACATCCGGAAGCTTTCTCACGCTTATATTTGCACTTTCGGAAACTGTATAAGAACGGGCATACTTAGACCCAAGAATGTATTTCTCCCCCGCAGTGCACTTGTATACCAGCCTGCAGCATCCACTGCCATCCTTTTTACCTGTAGCAAGGCGCTTACTCTTACTGTTATACAAGGTCTCCTGAAGCATCAGCCGTGACTGGCTTCCCTGCAATATTATCTCATAATATCCTGTCTCATCCGTGACAAATGATATTTTACTCTCCTTGCCATTAACTATGTTCACAACCCCATAGTCACCCTCAAGCTCTGAAATATCCTCTGTAGCTGCTGATATCTCAGCTTCATTCATCTGTACGGCATACGCTGTCATATTTGACAGTAAAGTCTGTGCCTGTGCAGTCGTCATCGGTATATGAATGCACGACGACACCATGGCTACAGTTACAGCCGCAGCCATTATCCCCTTCAATTTCATATGTAACCTCCCTTTTTCTCCCATACATATTCAGCACATTTATGCCGAATATATAAGCACAAAAAATTACAGCCTCATATTATCATGAAGCTGTAATTTAATACAATATAATTAATATTTATGTATAAATAACACAATATCACTTATGCAATTTTACTTTCTAACCAGATGGATCTGGTAAGCATTGTACTCGCCGAACTTGAGTGGTACAGGAAGTCCTATCTGTTCAAGTCCCTGTCCGCTGTACTCTGCGCCGGTCTCCTCGTCAACATATGTGGCATCCACATCAAGTCCCTTTACTCTGACAAAAGGTACAGGGGCATTGCAGAAGCTCTCCACCGTCACGATATTGACAAGGGTCTCTGACTTGTCCCTTGCGACAAATGACCATGCAGCTACACCTTTGCTCTTATCCGCATCCGTCAGTCTGTAGTAAAGTCCATTATGAAGAAGATTCCAGTACTTCTTGTAGTTTTCTACCTGAGCCTTTACCTCTTCCTTCTCCTCATCGCTGACCTTGTTCAGATCAAGCTCGTAGCCAAAGCTTCCTGCCATGGCAACAACGGCTCTTGTATTGAATGGAGTTGTCCTGCCTGTCTGATGATTTGGAACCGCTGATACGTGTGAACCAACCACCGATATAGGATAGCCAAATGAAGTTCCATACTGTATGTCAAGTCTGCAGATGGCATCTGTATCATCACTGCACCAGATCTGTGGTGTGTAATACATCATTCCGGCATCAAATCTTCCGCCGCCGCCGCTGCAGCCCTCGATGAACATCTTTGGATATCTCGCCTGAAGCCTCTCCATAAAGTCATATACACCGAGTACATACTTGTAGAGGATAGTTCCATTGTTCTGGATTCCCTCAGTCATGGAGTATACATTTAAGATGCTTCTGTTCATATCCATCTTTATGTAATCAACATCTATCTTGTCCAGCACTGCTGTCATCTGGTCAAATATGCAGTTTACGACCTCTTTTCTTGAGAAGTCCAGATTGAGCTGGCTTCTTCCCATGACAGGCTTTCTTCCAGGGATCACAAATGCATAATCCGGATGCTCCTTGAACAGGTTACTCTTCTCGGATACCATCTCAGGCTCGATCCAGATACCGAACTTCATGCCGAGAGCCTTAACCCTCTTGACAACATCAGCCATAGGGCCGCCCATCTTATCCTCATTTACAAACCAGTCGCCTAGACCTGACTTGTCGTCATTTCTCACACCGAACCAGCCATCATCCAGAACCAGCATTTCAACGCCGAGCTCCGAAGCCTGCTTTGCTATATTAACTATATCATCACCATTGAAATCGAAGTATACTGCCTCCCAACTGTTGATGAGAATAGGTCTCCTCTTTGTCTTGTACTCACCGCGGCAGATATTGTATCTCACAACGTCATGCATCTTATGTGACATGTCAGCAAATCCATCAGGTGAATAAACCATAACTACCTCAGGTGCCACAAACTCACTCTCAGGATAGAGCACATACTCAAACATCTCATCCTGAACACCCATATTGAGTCTCACCTGATCTGTCTGATCCTTCTCAACCTCACAGTTGAAGCTTCCGCTGTAGAGAAGTGAGATTCCATAGCAGTCACCTGCATCCTCATTCGCATCCTTGCCTGCTATAACCACAAATGGGCTGTGCTGATGGCTTGATGTACCCCTTGTGCTTCCGATCTTCTTCACACCATGATTTATAGCTTCTCTCTCATACATGCGCTCCATAGCATGTCTTCCGTGGAAGTGGATGAGATCATAATCACCTGTCACAAAATCCAGGCTCACACTTGATGCCTTTGCCACAAATATATCCGCATCGCTTATATTTCTGACTATAGCTGATCTTGTGATCAGATCCTTATCCTCTATAATTCCATACAGAAGATCAACCTCCACTCCCACCTGAGGATCCTGAAGAACGATCTTAAGGGTCTCACCCTTCTCGCCGTCATTTGTGTAAGCAGCAGGAAGTCCCTTGAGACTATACTTACTGTCCATCACCTCATATGAAACATATCTGAGATCACATCCATGTATTCCCTCTATGTCCTTTATGTTGAATGCCGGAGTCCTGAAATCTCCGTTGCCGTAGCAGCTATATTCCAGTGGAATGTTGTCCAGAGAGAATTCTCTGTGCTCCTGTGCTTCATAAGGATTGCCTGAGAATCCTCTATCGTAATGAGTTATGACATATGACATATCCCCGTCCATTTTCTTGCCATAATACAGATGAGCCAGATACCCATAGTCGATCACCTTCATCTGATATGTAGTATTTTTGGTGTTCAATGTGAAAAGCTTTTTCTCTTCATTTATCAATATTGCCATGCCCAAGTCCTCCTTTTCGTGATCTCCAGTTTCTCTACAGCCAAATTTCATTTGACTGGTCTTTCCTCATAATTTATCTACAACCAGCTCCGCCGGATTGTATTCCAAGTTCCACCATGTAGTCCACAAATTTCTCCACATATCCATAATCCGCCGCATATGCTGACAATCCAATATATGCCTTGCCATCTGTGTACTCAGTAAGTCCTGCCGCCTTGTATCCTTCAGATACATCTATTCCGACAGGTATCTTCTTCCCCTCTTCATCCTCGTAATAAATTATCCTATCCTTATACTTATCATATATATCGCCGACCTTCTCATCCGACAGGTCTGCAAGTCTGCCGCTCTTCGCCAGACCTATGAGATTGTCATACTGGCACAAGACTGCCTGAGCAGTGTCCGCCTCAAGGTATGCCAGCACCTTCATATAGTAACTGTTCTTATAATCTGAGTTATTTGCCAGATTAAAAAATGCATTGTTGTCAAACGTAACCCTTCCCGGGAGATTTTCTTCCCCTACATACGACACAAATCCCTGTGTCAGCCTGCAGTCCTCTGAAACATCATCGTAGTTGTTCACAAGGACGACATCCAGTATCGGCTTGTCCTCCCTCGTTGCAAACACAACAGTGAAATACACTACAAGTCCCACGAGAACGACCGCACCGATTATCCAAAGCTTGTAATAATCCCAGATATATCCTATTTTTTTGCGGGTGGAGTCCATCTCTTTGATCTTCTGTTTTTCTTCTTCCGTGATTATCGGCTTTCTCATAGACGTCCTCCTTTTGTTTCTGTGTTGAGTGGACGCGTGAGAGGCGCTTCGCGCGGCGTCCACGGCATAGTAAATACTTCGTATTTACGATATATTTTGGAACAGACGCATGAGAGGCGCTTCGCGCGGCGTCTGCAGCATCGTAAATACTTCGTATTTACGATATATTTCACAAGGGTGGCGTCAGTAACTGACGTCACCCTGTGGTCATATATAATATCTTCTTTAACTTTCTTTAGAGCTTTCCACCTGATGTTGCGATACCTTCTACGAACTGCTTCTGGAATATCAGGTATATAACGATCATTGGTATACATGATATAAGAGATGCAGCCATCAGCTGTGGATAATTGGACTGATACTGTCCCTGCATTGTTGCAAGAGCTGCTGAGAGCGGCATCTTGTTTGCACTGCTGTTTACAACCAGTGGCCACATCAGATCCTTGAATGCGAACACTGCTGTGAATATACCGAGGGCAACCATCGATGATCTTGCAAGCGGAGCCATGACAAACACGAATGTCTTTGGAATGTTACATCCGTCAAGTCTCGCTGCCTCCTCGAGATCTCCAGGAAGTCCCATGTAAGCCTGCTTGAGCAGGAAAGTACCGAACGCTGTTACAATTCCCGGGAATACCAGAGCAAACATTGTATTTGTCATGCCCATCTTACTGATCATCAGGAACTGTGGGATGATGAATATCTGTGAAGGAATCATCATCTGGAAAAGTATCAGGGAGAACATAAAGTCTCTGCCCTTGAACTTAAGTCTTGCAAATGCATATCCTGCGAGTGTTGCTGTGAGACATGCACACACAACTCTGAAGAATATGAGCAATAATGTGTTCTTGTAGAGAACAAGGAAGTTCATGTTATTCCAAACAGTAGTGAACGCGTCTGTACGCCACTGTGATGGGAATATTACGAATGGACTTACCGAAGTTGCCTCTGTTACTGTCTTAAATGCTGTGAGTGTCATCCATACAAATGGCACTATCATAATGATTGAGAATATGATCAGAATGAGGTGAATCAATAATCTCTGCATTCTTCTCTTAAACTGTACGCCTCTTGTCATATCGATTCCCCCTTCCTAGTTATAATGAACCCACTTCTTCTGACCGATCATCTGGAATACTGTAAGTACCATGATGACTGCGAGAAGAAGAACTACTATTGCTGATCCATAACCCTTGTTACCATTCTGGAATGAGTACTGGTAGAACAGATATACGATGGACTCTGTCTTCTTGAGAGCCGGATTGGAAATATCCATTACCATGTATACAAGGTCGAATACCTGAAGTGCTCCGATTACTCTTGTTACGAGTACGAAGAATACTGTAGGGGAGAGAAGTGGAAGAGTGATCTTGAAGAATGCTCTTACTCCTGATGCTCCGTCAATATCTGCTGCCTCGTAGTAATCCTTAGGTATCTCCTGAAGTCCTGCAAGGAACAGAACCATGTTGTAACCTATAATCGACCAAACACCGATGATCGCAACTGAGATCCATGCGATCTTTGGATTGGATATCCACTCGATCTTTGCACCAAGGATGTGGTTTAACAGACCGAACTGTGAATTGTATAACCATCTCCATACCATGGCTACGGCTGCTGGTGCAACTACCATTGGCAGGAAAAATATTGCTCTGTATATTGTTCTTCCATGCATCTTACGATTCAGGAATACTGCAAGTATAAGTGCAATTGCGATTGAGAATGGAACCTCAATGATCGCATACTTGAATGTATTGAGAAGTGACTGCCATACCTCAGGGTCAGCAAACATCTTCTTGTAATTTGCAAATCCTGCAAATGATGAATCTCCGAATGAACCGACCTTGCAGAATGACTGATATATCGTCTGTACTATAGGCCATAAGTTAAGTACGATGATTCCTATCATTGTTGGGAGGATGAATGCCCAGCCCCATTTGCGCTGGTTTCTTTCCCATGTTGTTGACTTCTTTTTCTTGAACTCTTTATCTTCTGCTGCTGCCGGCTTAACTGTCTGTGTCTCTGTAGCCTGAATTATCTCAGCCGCTTTTTCTTCAACTTTCTTGTTGTTATCTGACATAAAATCCCTCCTCTTATCATTTATACTGTAATTAACACCCCATTGTTTCTGGTAAGCAATGGGCAGGACCTTCATCCTACCCACTGTTATGTTATCTTATAAATGCTCTGTAGGATTACTTGTCTTCCTCATCGATGTACTGGTTCATCTGAACTGCGAAGTCCTTACATGACTGCTCCATCTTTGATGGATCTGCCCATGCATCTGCGAAGAATGTCTGTGCTGCCTGTGACCAAACTGTTGAGTTGTATGTGTAAGGTCTGAGCACGAGCTCATTTGTAACACCTGCTACTGTTGAATCCTTTGTGATGTCAAGGTAAGCGTTGAGGTTGAACTTGTCTGTGCAGTTAACCCACTTGTCTGATGTGTTGTTGTAAGCTGACATTGTTACACCAAGCTCAGCCTGCTTCTCCTGCATCTCCTTTGAACCTAACCACTCGATAAGCTTCCAGCAGTCATCTGGTCTCTTTGTGTCTGCTGATGCAGCCCATCCAAGTCCGTTACAGATAGAAGTTCTCTTACCTGTTGTCTTGTCGTATGGAAGAATTGCTACGTCACAGTTCTCAACGAGATACTCGTTGTCAAGGAATCCTGCTGTCATCCATGAACCCTGTGTGATCATTGCTACTGTACCTGACTGGAACAAAACGTCTGTACCTGTCTCTGACATTGTTGTTGCCGGTGGGCAGCAATCCTCGAGGAGCTTTCCTACATAATCCATAGCCTTGATAGTGTTGGCATCATCGTATCCTGACTTTGTGTGATCATCATTTACGATGTAACCGCCCATTGAGTAAACCATGTTGTAGTATGTGTCCTGATCGTTTGATGTGTTCATACAGAAACCGTACTTGTCGCCAGTTGTGAGCTTCTTAGCTGCCTCATAGAGGTCATCCCATGTCCATGTCTCATCTGGATAAGAAAGTCCTGCATCATCAAACATCTTCTTGTTGTACCAGAGAGCGATTGTATCGTAATCCTTTGGTACTGCGTAATATGAGCCATCATATGTGTAGAGCTCTGTAATCTCTGGCATGTAGTTGCTCATATCAACCTTATCGCTCTTCTCAATGTAGTCATCGAGCTTTAAGAGCTTGTTGTTCTTCATGTACATCTGTGAGTTGTTGGAGTGCATCCAGAATACATCCGGCATATCTCCACCTGATGCTCCAGCCTCAAGAAGTGTCCAGTATGAATCCCACTCCTTAACCTGTACATCAACCTTGATGCCTGTCTCTTCTGTGAAGAGATCACATATCTGCTGCAGACCCTTCTGCTGGTTGTTATCCCAGATAACTACCTCAAGTGAATCCTTGCTGCCGCTCTTGCTTCCGTCGCCGCTTCCGCCACATGCGCAAAGTGAAAATGCTGTTGCTGCTGCAAGTCCAACTGCTACTGTTTTCTTTAATGTTCTTCTCATAAAACCTTCCTCCTTTTTACATCACCGGCAGGATTTACGACACCCACATTCTCTTTCATACCCTGAATTCTGCGTCCTGTTCTGCCGGTTCGCCTTACGGCGTTCTGTGTGCTTTCTATGATTGACTTACAAAATTTTGGTGAACATTTTCACATGGAAAAATGTCAAAATATCATGGGTTTTTGTCACAAATGTATATTTTTAAGTAGTTAAGTTCGCTGTTTTTGTGCTATTTTATAGTAAAATGTAGAATACATATGGTAAATTGTAAAATTCGCTATATATTGGCATACCTTTTTGTGCTATAGTTAAACAAACGATATTATCACTTTTTACATCAGGAGGAATTTTATGAACATTTTCAACAGTGACGGCTGGTTTTCCAGATTTTTTGGAACGCTCGGCGATATTATAATAGTGAACATTCTATTTATATTGTGTAGTATTCCCATAGTCACCATGGGAGCTTCCATGAGCGCAATGTATTTCACTCTGTTAAAGAAGCAGAGGACAGGCGAAAATGGAGGTGTAGTGAAATTATTCTTCAAAGGCTTCAAGGATAATTTCAAACAGTCAACGATTTCATGGCTGCTATTCCTTCTTATATCATTTATATTCACTCTGGATTTCAACCTTTTTGGCAAGGGTGGTCCACAGGAGAACAAGCTCATGTACTACACCAGTGTCGTGCTTATGATATTGACATGCTTCATCGCAATTTACCTGTTCCCTGTCATAAGTGCATTTAAGAACACATTGAAGAACCTTCTCTTGCAGTCCATTTACCTGGCGGCCAAGAACTTCATATTTACAATAGTGATCATGGTTCTCTACACTCTGCCTGCATATGTTCTGCTATCCAGCACTCAGGTATTCATGGTAGGTATATTCGTGTTTATAGTATGTGGCTTTGGCCTTATAGCATATGTATCATCATTCATGTTTTTGAAGGCATTCACCCCATATCTGGATGAGGTCACAAAGAAGTACACGGACGACGATCCTGCTTCATGGATGCACAGCGATGACCAGACATCTGAATCAGATGAGGATAATCCCGAATCCACAAAGGTGACCAAGAAGCTTATCGTTGACAATTCATATCATGGCAGACAGTAGTTTTTACCGTATATCGTAAATACAGCAAAGGCGGATGTGCGACAAATCGCACACCCGCCTTTTGCTTAATTCAAATTTTTTGATTCAATTATATCTTACAGCTTCGAAGCCTCATGTCCAAACTTGGCATCCTTCGTCTCAAGCTCAACCTCAAGATTCCTGAATGACTTAGGACTCATTCCAAACTTCTGCTTGAATGCTTTGGAGAAAGAAAGAGAATCCTCATAACCACACTGATATGCGATTATATTGATCTGTTCCTTTGATGACCGGAGAAGACTTGCAGCTTTCTCCAATCTGAAGTTGATAAGATACTCCTGAGGAGATACACCCATCTCCTTCTTGAAGCTTCCTGTCAGATGACTTCTGCTGATTCCTATGAAATCCGCAATGTCATCGATCTTGATCTTGTTCATGTACTTCTCTGTTATGAAGTCGACAGCAGCCTTTACATATATCTTACTTGGATACTCAATGTTATCATCTTCCTGCGCATCGGAGGCATTATCCTCCATAATGGTTGCGAAGAGAAGCATCAGTGCACTCATTCTCTTCACCTCGTTTATACGTGTGATCTGGGAATATTCGAGCATCTTGTTGATACATTCTGCACACGTATCCATCTGCTCTATCTTGATGATAGGTGAGCCCTTTACATACCCCATCGCCTCAATAAAATCTTCAGCTCTGTAGCCATGAAATCCAACCCACATGTAGCTCCATGGATCATCATCGTCAGCCCTGTAAGTAGTCTCCTCACCAGGTCTGATGATAAACGCCTGTCCAGGTCCCAGTTCATAAGTCTTCCCCGCAATTGTAAATGTACCCTTGCCCTTCTTTACCATATGGATAACATATGATTCTCTGACGTATGGACCAAACTTCCAGCCTTTTATACAATCCTCTCTGCCACAATAGTCCAGACTGATTGCGGTACCCCACATATAGGAGTTCGACAACTGTAGATCTTCCAGACAAGCAAAACCAACACTGTCAGTTAAACCAACCTTTCTTACCATAACCCGTCCTTTCCTTTACCATATCTTTGCCACCCTTTTATATAAGTTAACACCAAAAACACCTTTATATTTTAACAAAAGCAGACAAACCTGTCAATTTTCAGATCTGTCTGCTTCCCGTAAAATATTTATAAATTATGTCTTACCAGTGACGGTAACCAAATACTGTTGCAGCGTTCTTGAAGTAGCTGAGTACCTGCTCTGCACATGTTGCGCTGTCACTGAATATCTTTTCTGCGATGTTATCTATAACAGTGATGAGGAATACTGAGATAACTATAGCAGCGATAACTGCAAATATCTTTGAGTTGTCATTTGTCTCAAGGTTATCGAATAACGCATGAGCTGCGATCACGATTCCGCAAAGGCTTATTCCGAGGAAGAGTATGTATCCAAAGCCTCCGATGATTCCGCTGAGGAAATCAACCTTGTGGAAGAGTGCTGAGATGATCTCAAATATGATTCCTGCAACCATTGCTATTGCCTCATAAAGTGCAAATACACCAACGGCGTTAAGTGCTTTTCCAAATGTGATTCCACCCTTGAATATAATTCCTCCGGCGATAAATACCGCTGCTGTCATGATGACTGCTGCGATTATAGTGAAGAAGAACATGTAGAATCCCTTTGCTATTGAATCGCCAAAGTCAAATCCCATTATGAGGAATCCGACAGTTACAAATATAAGTGAGAGGATGGCATTTACTCCTGCAAGTATTCCGCCAGGAACCATGTTGTCACTCTGAACCATCTCACCCGCTGTATCTGCAGGGCTCTTGAAAAGACCTATCACATTCTTGAGAAGATCATTTATCATATTGCCCACTGCTGATGGCTTCTTCGGCTGTGGCTGTGCATAGCCCTGCTGGCCGTACATCTGCTGGTTCATCTGTGGCTGGCCGTAGCCCTGCTGACCATACATCTGCTGGTTCATCTGCTGACCGTAGCCCTGCTGATTGTATGCTCCCTGGTTCATCTGCTGGCCATAACCCTGCTGATTATACATCTGCTGGTTCATCTGCTGACCGTAGCCCTGCTGGTTGTATGCACCCTGCTGGTTCATCTGCTGGCCGTAACCCTGTTGATTGTATGCACCCTGCTGGTTCATCTGCTGGCCATAGCCTTGCTGATTGTACACTCCCTGCTGACTCATCTGCGGCTGGCTGTAAGCCGCTGCCTGCTGATCTGCCTGTGGCTGGCTGTTCTCCGCCGCCTGCTGATTTGTCTGTGCCTGATCTGCCACCTGCTGTTCTCCCTGTGGCTGACTAAACTGCTGATCCTGATTCTCGTTCATTCCTGTTACCTCCAATTCCTTTGCCTGTGTGAAAATATATCAAAAATATGATACCAAATCCCCCTGGTTTTGTCATCATATCATTGCTCTATAAACTTCTGTGCGATATCGAAGGATCTGACTCAATCCTTATAATATCCATCGAAATAGTTAATCGGGCTGTGGCTGTCATACTTTGCATGATACACAAATGTAGTATAATCAACGTATTCCGCTTTCTTCTCCTCATTCTGTCCAATATTGTTGGATCTTACAAGAGCAGAAATCACTATGGATACCGTTAAGCATATCCCGCACACGATACCTATTGCAACATACAAAAATACTATCGAACCCATGTCTTATCCTGCCTTTCCTTAACGTATTCTATAGTGCCATAGCTTCTGAATCTGTGAATATCTATTCTAGATCTGTGAAGCTTGTTGATCGCACGCCAGAAACTCACCAAACTATATATAACTCCGGCCACATACACGGAAAATACCATAAAAGCTCCACCTGAATCACCCACACCTGCACTTATCCTATACAGATCCGTCATAAGTCCCCCAACAAATACAGATACATATGTACAAAGCACAACCATCACTGTCATAAGTATCGCTATGGATGCCCCAACCTTAAATCTGTTGGATGGGACATTTCCCACGACCTTGCCGGTCTGCCCATTCACCGCCACGGTATAGAGTATTCCCTGATAACGAAAAGTCATGAACCACGCTGGCAGCAATGCATACTCGATATCTGTCATCTTTATATCCGTTTTTTCCTCAGTAATCCGGGCGTTTTTCGGAACATCGCTCATCATCTCTTCCTTCACCGCATCATTGCTCTTTCTCTTTGCAACGGCTGCGATCTCGGCAGCTGGTACATCGTACCTGTCCGTGTAAAATCCGGACAGATATTCTGGAGAAAACGTCAAAGCCTTCTCTAAATCATAAGGCTCCAGTCTTGCCGAAATGTGATCATTCAATCTTCTTGTTGCATCACCAGGTACCCTTGGAACTGTACACTCACAATCTCTCATACAATTGTGTGTGACTGTTTTGTCTGCAGTTTTCTGTGCAACTGCTGCTATAGAACCAAAGCATTTTTCATAATTACTAACGCGCTCGCCTTTTTCATTCTCCTGAAATACATACTTGAGCTTTTTTCTAACATGATAAGATGCCAGCCAATATGGTATATATATTCCTCGTATCTTATCAATCTCAAATTTCTTTATCTCATCCGGAACAAACCACCCCTTACAGAACCTGTCACGTATAAGCTGTTCTGCTCTCTTCTGAGAAATTCCAAATGGAATAATAAGGTCCGGCTCCAGTTCATCCTTAACTCTGTCAACCAATATCATCGGCTGCCCGCAATACGCACAGAAACTGGAAGTTTCCGTGGATTTCACCATAAGTCTTGCACCACAGGATGTACATTCATATAGATTCATATCCATATACCTTGGTGATTCATCATCCTTTCCAATATTGATCTCATCCAATGTGTATATCGTATCCGTGGCATCCGTTATGTATCTTTTTATTCTGGCAATCTTCTGAATTGCCTTATAGCTTCTCTTATCTACAAGCTCTCCATCCTCATTCCTGACCATGGCAGAGTTTTCTTCTCCTATGCCTCTGCTGATCACCGAATCACACTGCGTACACTGCAGCTGCCTCGTCTTAGGATTCAGTACCACAACACCGCCGCAGGATGGACATTTTACTGTAAGATTCATTGCATGTTACCCCCATGTCTACCAAACATAAGCCCCATTTGACTAAAACTGTATCATCTAAATTATAAGCTATCAAGTAGTCAAATTACAACTATATGTACCTGTAACGGATGTAAATATTACATAAAACGTCTTATCATCCAAATAAAGCTGTATCATAACCATTCCATCACAATACAGCTTCATAATGTTATCAATTTATCTTATTCACGTCGTCTTTATTGGTGTCGGAAATTATATAATGTGGTCTTCCCTTGGTCTCCATATATGTCTTGGCGATATATTTACCCATTATTCCTATGCACAGGAACTGGAGTCCTGATACAAACAGTATGATGCACACAAGTGACGGCCATCCCGCAACAGGGTCTCCCCACACCAGCTTTCTTATGAAGAAGAACAGCATCATGACGAATGCGACAAATGTACAAAATATTCCAAATCCTGAAGCTATACTCATCGGCGCCTCGGAGAAGTTGATTATTCCGTCCAGTGCGTATTTGAAAAGCTTCCAGAAGTTCCACTTCGTCTCGCCCGCAACTCTCTCCACATTCTCGTATTCCAGCCATTTTGTCCTGAACCCGATCCAGCCAAATATTCCCTTGGAAAATCTGTTGTACTCGCACATCGACACGATGGCATCCTTCATCTCTGCCTTCATAAGCCTGAAATCCCTGGCGCCATCCACGACATCGGCGTCGGATATCTTGTTGATGATCTTGTAGAACATCCGCGCAAACCAAGATCTTATCGGCGGCTCGCCCTTTCTGGTGACTCTTCTGGTCGCCACACTGTCATATTCTCCCTGCTCAAGTATACCGAGCATCTCCGGGAGCAGACTTGGCGGATCCTGCATGTCGGCATCCATCACCGCCACGTAATCCCCATCTGCATTGCAGAAGCCCGCATACATTGCAGCCTCCTTACCAAAGTTTCTGGAAAATGACAAATACTTGAAATAATCGTATTCCTCTGAGATCTTTTTCATGGTCTCAAGAGTCTTATCCGACGAACCATCATTTACCATAAGAACCTCAAAATCATACTGTCTGAGTTCCTGTCTCACCTTGTCCAGCTCCCCTGCAAATATCGGAAGAGCCTGCTCTTCGTTATAGCATGGAATTATCAAACTAACTTTTTTCATTTTGTTTCACCTGCTTTAAATTTATAAATTCGTATTCCTGAAAATCTGTATTCTATAGATTTCTTTGTATACTTTGTTATCTCTGCTATTTTCTCAGTCATCTTGTGTATCTTTTTCTCTTCAAATTTTGGATCATTGATGACCGCCACATATATCTCATCGCCGCAGTCCTTCACCAGATCAGCGATGCTGTCTATATCATCCTCGTACACATACCGGCATCTTCCCATCTGGGAAAATACGTTCATTCCCGCGTACACGTTGTTCCATTTGCCATCTCCGTGACACAGTATGATACAGTCCTGTCCCTTCATCTCCTCCAAGGCTGTGCTCCAGTCGCTGTAGCCCATGTACTGCCAGTCTATACCCTTTACAGCTATACTGCCTGCACATAATACCAGGCATATGACAGCGGTTACAACTGCACATCTCTTCCTGGTTATTACTGGAACCAGCTTCATCATACACCATATCATAAACACAGCCACTATAGGAAGTGCCGAGTAAATATATCTTGCATTTACAAGCTCGGACCCCTGTATTCCCACAAATGCAAGAACGGCGTCAGCCACGATAACCCCCGCCAATAACAGTGAGCGTGACTCTATCCTTCCTGTTCTGTCCGCATCTATATCTCTCCTGTGTATACATACTCTGTAGGATAATCCATCATTTTCCCTGACCAAGGATATCTTTATATCCACAAATGAAAGCACTATCCTTGCCACGATGAGCACCAGTGCCACAAGCACGATCAGCGGAAGCAGTCCTGCAAAATACGACCTGTTTATATAACTGATATAATATAAGAATTTGTGACCGGAAAGTCCTATCAGATTATCGGTAGCATAGCTTCCCCTGTAACCAAATATGTGCTTTATCGTCGCGGGAAATACCGCTATTGCCGCACCAAGTCCAGCAACAAGACTAAAGCCATACGCAAACATCTGCTTTACCTTTCGCATATACAGCAGGTATATACATACACACAATCCAAGTCCGGCAACATAGAAGTAGAAATAATAGTGTGTGAGTCCGCCGAACATGACCGCCAGTGCCAGCAATATAAAATACGGCACGGTCATCTTCTTTTTATGTCTCAGTATATATACATGAACCGCCGTCAGCAGCAATACATTCAAGGTCTGAAGAAGATACATCCGTATGAGCATACAGTTGCTTATGCCCACCGATGATACGCCCCACAGAGCTGCCGCCATCAGTCCATACCATCTGTTTCCAAGCAGATATGCCGCCACATACAACAGAAGAATATCCACAAATATCAGGAGTATGAGGTTGAGCACTATTCCCGGAACTGCACTGTATCCCGCTCCTTTGAAAAAGTAGCACACCGTATGCAGCAGCATATAATATACCGGCGGGTGGACATCATTTTCCTGATTTCTGTATGCCGCACTGTAGTTGAATGAATCATCGTTATAATTCATATAGTTCTCAAAATATGACCCCGTCACCCACTCATCAAGTGGCGTGTTGTCCTCTCCCGGATGGAGAAAAGTCTTGTCCGTGGAGTTTGCAAGGCCATAGCTGTACACCTCATCACAAAACAGATACTGTCTCTTAAGCCCGTAGTGGATGCACAGTCCATACTGCAGTAACACCAGCACTATGCATGCGATCCAGAAATACCGATTTGTCCTGATTTCTTTATTTTTCTTTACACTCTCTGTCATAATCTATTCTCCCACTGTCTTTGCCCATATAATAAGAGCAGTTTACCTCCTTTGTATACTTAATTTATTTTAAAATAAAAAACGGACTGCTACATTGTGACCGTATATTATACGTCACTGTAACAATCCGTTTGTTTATGATTATTTTTCTTTATTACTTTTCAAGTATATCGTAGATAAGATCCATGACCTTGTCACCAAATGCTGCTGACTCCTTCTGTGCCTCATCGTATGATGAACCCTTTACTCCGTAGTAGAACTTGATCTTTGGCTCAGTTCCTGAAGGTCTTACTGCAAGCCATGCATCGTTCTCAAGCTCATAGTAGAGTACATTTGCATTAGGGAAACCGGTAGGCTTAACCTCGCCTGTCTCGATGTTTCTTATATACTCAAGACGGTAGTCACGAACTACCTTTGTCTTGTAGCCTGCAACATCCTCAGGTACATTTGCACGGAGGATATTCATGATGTGTCCGATCTTCTTAGATCCCTCAACACCCTTGAGTGTTACGGTCTTGATGTCATCTACATAATATCCGTACTTCTCGTACATATCCATCATCGCATCCCAGAGAGTCTTGCCCTGACCTCTGTAGTAAGCTGCTGCCTCACAGAGAGCCATAGTTGCAACAACGGCATCCTTGTCTCTTGCGTGGGTTCCGATCAGGCATCCGTAGCTCTCCTCGAATCCGAAGAGGTATGTTCCCTTGCCTGTCTGCTCAAATCTGAGGATCTCACGGCCAATGTTCTTGAAACCTGTGAAACACTCGATGAGATCTGTTCCATAATACTTTGCTATAGCATCTACCATGTTGGTAGTAACGATAGTCTTGATGATTGCTCCGTCTGCTGGAAGGCTGCCATTCTTCTCCTTCATCTGGCTTACCTCATACTCGCAGAGTAAGCTTCCTGACATGTTACCTGTGAATACCTTGTACTCACCTGTCTTGGAATCCTTGGCATAGCATCCGAGTCTGTCGGCATCAGGGTCTGTTGCCAGAACGAGATCTGCATCGACCTCCTTTGCCAGCTTGAGTGCCAGTGCAAATGCTTCCTTTGCCTCTGGGTTTGGATACTCAACTGTTGGGAAATCTCCATCCGGAAGCTCCTGCTCAGGAACCACGTACACATTCTCAAATCCGATCTCCTTGAGAATCCTTCTTACAGGGATGTTGCCTGTTCCGTGAAGTGGTGTGTACACTATCTTGAGATCCTTACCATACTTGTCAATTGCATCCTGATTGAGAATGAGCTTCTTGAGCTCGCCCATGTATGCGTCATCAACCTCTGAACCGATAGTTACAAGAAGCCCCTTCTTCTTTGCCTCTACCATGTCCATGGTCTTTGTATCTGCGAAATCTGTGATGGCCTTTACCTCGGCCATGATTCCCTGGTCATGAGGTGGTGTGATCTGTGCGCCATCCTCCCAGTATACCTTATATCCATTGTACTCTGGTGGGTTGTGTGATGCTGTTACATTGATACCAGCTACACAGTCCAGATATCTCACTGCAAATGAAAGCTCAGGTGTCGGTCTAAGTGACTCGAATCTGTAAGCCTTTATGCCATTTGCTGCCAGGCAGAGAGCTGCCTCCATAGAGAACTCAGGTGACATTCTTCTTGAATCATAAGCTATTGCCACACCTTTGTCCTGCTTGCCCGCCTTGATGATGTAGTTTGCAAGTCCCTGTGTAGCCTTGCGCACTACATATATGTTCATTCTGTTAGTACCAGCTCCGATGATGCCTCGAAGTCCGGCTGTTCCAAATACAAGATCACAATAGAATCTTTCTTCTATCTCTTTCTCGTCGTCCTTGATCGCTAAGAGCTCATCCTTGGTTTCCTGACCAAACAAAGGATTGTTCACCCACTGCTCATACACGTCCTTGTAATTATAATCGCTCATCATTTTGCCTCCTGTGAAATCTATTGCTTTATGTTACCCATAGAGCATCCTACAAATGGAAAACACACACACGAAAAAACCATCTGTAAAATACATCACAATTCAGTATCACGTGTCTAACTCAATTATTATCCACGCCCCAACATTATACTCTTAATTTGTCAGCTTGTGAAGTCCATAGGTATCGTTAATTTCACTCAAAATTTTGAGCTTTTCTTGGTCATCTTCGATAACTTTTTGGAGTTTTTCCATCAAAACCGGGGATATGTAGCTCTTTCTGGTGTTCATATACCGGTTACTTATCTTCCAGAACTTCTCCGGGAAACTGTACATAAGATATATGAATTCATAATCCTCATGTTCAAGATAATTGATCTGACTGTACGCACTCAGAATGTCCTTCGCCATGGCGATATCATACCTGTTCTTCTCCATGGCTTTGCGGAGAAACTGGTACAGATCCATGAGCTGGTATCCCACATGGAACCGGTCAAAATTTATGGTTGCTATGTATCCATCACAAAACATCACGCTGTGATAATTATACGAGCCGTGACAATAGCCAAGCCATTTGTCGTTGTATGTGAAATTATCCTGAAACAGCGACAGGCACTTCTCTGCCTGGCTGTAAAAATAATCAAATGTCTTTATGTACAGCATCTCAAAATCATTCTTCAGGGTTCTCCTGCTGACAAAATTTCTTATCCTGCGAAGCTCATTTACCTTTCTGTCCAGATTTCCCGGAGTTTTTTTTGTGTATGACGTATTCTCCTCCATGTACAGTTCCCTTCCGGCTCTGTGAAACCACGCCAGATTTATAACTGCTTTCTCAAGATCCCTTATGCTTGATGCATTACACTCCCGCCCTTGGAAATATTCCCTGCACACAAATGGATTTCCATACCTGTCGCAGGTCACCAGCTCGTCTTCTCTGTTGGCCACGACCCGGTCTATATTACAGAAGCCCTTTTCATATATCTTATCCTTGAATTCCTTCTCCTGCTGAAGCCTCTCGTCAGTTCCATTCAAGGATGACACCTGTCTGACCCCCTTGTCCGTCATCAGGATCACAGCACCTCTGCCTCTGCCCGTTCCCTGTACTTCCATATCGTATGCTTCATACACTTCACCCATTTTTTCAGCCAAATAAAAACCCCCTCCTACAACTGTCGCTCACTTTATAGCAATAATAACCTGCTAAATTATTGTATGAGGGGCTGTTAAGATTCATTCTTAAGTTATTATATTTTACCGGATTTTTTTACGACTGTTATCGCATCATCCAATAATTCTTTTTTATATGATATGGGAAATACGTACTCCTTACATCATTTTGACCTGTTCAATAAGATATTCCCTGTCGTTCTTCTCCGGGTCTTCTATAACCATATCCAGCAGTTTCTGAAGTATCTCGCCCATCTGAGGTCCCGGCTTTATTCCCAGCTTTATGAGGTCTCCGCCATTTACCTTGAGGTCCTTGATCCTGACGCAGTCAGCATCTGCCACGATCTCTTCATATTTCTTCTCAAGCTCCGCAAGCTGGCTCTGTCTCTCCTCCAGCTTGTAATCGCTCTGGGCAGCCATATCGGCTTTCTTGATCTCGATTATATATGGGAAGAAATCCTTTCCAACCTCTCCGAGAAGCTTCCTGATGGTATTCTTCTTCGGAACGCAGCCCATGCCAAAGTCATGCCATCTCACCAGCTTGCACACGTCCTTGATGGTATTGTTGTCAAACTTCAGTCTTCTGAGAACCGCCTCCGCCAGTGGAACTCCCGCGATCTGGTGGTCGTAAAAGTGATCTGTTCCATTCTCGTCCACAGTGTGTGTGGATGGCTTGCCTATATCGTGGAGAAGCGCCGCCCATCTCATGGTGACGTCAGCTCTTATATTCTTAACCGCCTCAATGGAGTGTACACCCACATTGTATCTGTGATACTGGTTGTTCTGTGGCTGCTCCATCATCTTGTCAAATTCAGGAAGGATATATGCAGTGATCCCTGTAACATAGGCCTCGAGCAGCTTGTCCGGGTGATCTGATACAAGGAGCTTTGTGAGCTCCACCCTGATCCTCTCCGCACTTATATCCTTGAGGTACTGTGCCTGGATGATCATGGCCTTTCGGGTATCCCTCTCTATGTCAAATCCAAGCTGTCCCGCAAATCTTATGGCTCTGAGTATCCTAAGTGCATCCTCATCGAATCTGTCCCTTGCCACACCGACAGCTCTTATAACCTTGTCATTCAGATCCTGCACACCGCCAAACATATCTATTATGCCCTTGCTGTGGCTGTACGCCATGGCATTTATGGTGAAGTCTCTTCTCTTCAGATCCTCCTCAAGGCTGGCTGTGAACTCCACCTGATCCGGTCTCCTGTGATCACTGTACTCTCCATCTATCCTGTACGTCGTGACCTCATAGCCTTCCTTGCCCATCATGACTGTTACGGTTCCATGCTCTATTCCTGTATCTACGGTTCGCCTGAATATCTCCTTGACCTGCTCAGGTCTGGCAGATGTGGTGATATCCCAGTCCCCCGGCTCTCTTCCGAGTATGCTGTCTCTCACGCAGCCGCCGACTATATAGGCCTCATAGCCTGCTGCCTCAAGACCCTCTATAACTTTATTTGCTCCCTCTGGAATGTCTATTCTCATATATTTTCTCTCCGCATCTTTATATCTGTAAAATAATAACTTCTCCAGCAAAATGCTGAAGAAGTTATTATACATGATTATTATCTATATTTTAGTATGCTCTTCCGAAGTATACCATCTTCTTGGCCGGCTTGCCGCAGTGTACACATACATCTGAAAGATGCTCCTGTGCAAATGGCATACATCTTGTGGATGCTCCTGTCTCATCCTTGATAGCCTCCTCACAAGCTGTCTCGCCGCACCACATAGCCTTTACAAAGCCCTGCTCGTTGTCGATGATATTCTTGAACTCATCCCAGTTAAGAGCTGCATGTGTATGTGAATCTCTGTGAGCCTTTGCTCTCTCGAACATATCCTTCTGGATAGTCTCAAGAAGCTCTCCAACCTTTGTATCTATCTCATCAAGTGATACTGTGATCTTCTCTCTTGTGTCACGGCGTACCAGAACTGCCTGATTGGCCTCGATATCCTTTGGTCCGATCTCAACTCTGATAGGAATACCTCTCATCTCCTGCTCTGAGAACTTCCAGCCTGGGCTCTTGTCGCTGTCATCGACCTTTACTCTGAATGCTCCAAGCTTCTCACGGAGCTCTGCTGCCTTCTCAAGCACTCCTGCTTTCTTCTGCATGATAGGAATGATCATGACCTGAGTTGGAGCAACCTTTGGAGGAAGTACAAGACCTGAATTGTCTCCGTGAACCATGATGATGGCTCCGATAAGTCTTGTTGTCATACCCCATGACGTCTGATGAACATACTTGAGCTTGTTGTCCTTGTCTGTAAACTGTATTCCAAATGCCTTGGCAAATCCGTCTCCGAAGTTATGGCTTGTTCCTGACTGGAGCGCCTTGCCATCGTGCATAAGTGCCTCTATTGTGTATGTTGCCTCTGCTCCTGCGAACTTCTCCTTCTCTGTCTTCTGTCCACGGATAACAGGCATAGCCAGTACATCCTCACAGAAGTCTGCATACAGATTCAGCATCTGTATTGTTCTTGCCTCAGCCTCCTCGGCTGTTGCATGTGCAGTGTGTCCCTCCTGCCACAGGAACTCTCTTGAACGAAGGAATGGTCTTGTCTCCTTCTCCCAACGCATAACTGAACACCACTGATTATATACCCTTGGCAGATCACGATATGACTGGATATCATTCTTGTAGAAATCACAGAACAAAGTCTCTGATGTAGGTCTTACACACATACGCTCTGTGAGTGGATTGAGTCCGCCATAAGTAACCCATGCTACCTCAGGTGCAAATCCCTCAACGTGATCCTTCTCCTTCTCAAGAAGGCTCTCTGGAATAAGCATAGGCATGTACACATTCTCCACGCCTGTTGCCTTGAATCTCTCATCAAGCTGCTTCTGTATAAGTTCCCAGATTGCATATCCTGCGGGCTTGATAGCCATACATCCCTTCACGTTGGTATATGCGATAAGTCCTGCCTTGAGGACAACGTCTGTATACCACTGTGCAAAATCTTCATCCATGGAAGTGATAGCTTCAACCATCTTCTTATCGTTTGCCATCTTATTTATCTCCTTAATTCTAAAACATTCTATATCTGCTGCATAGCTGAACTACCTAATGCATACACTCTTTAATCTACAAAATTTCAGGACGTATGTCAACACGAAACATGCCAACATCCGCCCTGTAAATACCATTTTAACTAAAACTCATCCAGATCCAGAATGGCAAATGCTCCGCCCTCCGGCTCATGCTTGAACACCATGTGTTCCCCTGTTGTCGGATGGTCAAATTCCAATCTGGACGCGTGAAGTCCTATCTCCTTGTACTTCTTATTTGTCCTCTGAAATTTAGGATTGTACTTTGTGTCACCCCAGATTCCACACTTTCTCTTTGCAAACTGTGCCCTGATCTGATGATGTCTTCCAGTTATGAGTTCAACAAGTATATATGACAGAACTCCCTCGTCCGTATCCATGACATCCAGCACCTCATATTCCAGCTCGGAATACTTTGCTCCAGGTGTGTCCTTGTCCACGACCTTTGTCACATTGTCCTTAGTATCGTGAAGAAGATAATCCTTCAAAACTCCCTGGTCATTTGAAAGCTCACCAGTGAGGATCGCCTGATAATACTTCATCATAGAACCATCCTCGCTCTGCTTTGAGAGATTTGCAGCCGCCTCAGGAGTCTTGGCAAATACCATAACTCCGCCTACAGGCCTGTCCAGTCTGTGTATAGGCACAAGATATGGCTCCTCTTTTCTGTTCTCCTTCTCGTATATCCTGAGCTTGAGCATACTCACCATGCTCTCTGAATTGGTCTTGTCCGGCTGAGTTGGCACACCACATGGCTTTACAGCCACGATTATATCATTATCCTCATGTAAAATGTTTAATTTCATTTATTTTCTCCTCATTCGCCGTCTGGGGCTTATTATAATTGTGATAAGAAAGCCTTACGATTACTTCGCCACTTCGTGGCTCTCGTAATCGCACATTCATTCGCATTCCTGCCTATCGGCATACATGCTCATGAATATCTGCCCATCCGATGAACATGCAGCGTTTCATGCAAGCATGAACGCTGCATGTTCGCCGTCTGGGGCTTTCTTATCACATCCTAAATCTATAGCCCACGCCCCACACAGTCTCTATGTACTGTGGATTCGATGTGTCAAATTCAATCTTCTCTCTGATCTTCTTGATATGAACAGTAACCGTGGCTATATCTCCTATGCTGTCCATATTCCATATCTTGCTGAACAGCTCATCCTTGGAAAATACCTTGTTTGGGTTGCTGGCAAGGAAGCACAGTATATCGAACTCCTTATTCGTAAATACCTTCTCCTCGTTATCAACATACACTCTTCTGTCCGTCTTGTCTATCTTAAGACCTCTGATCTCGATGACGTCATTCTTGAGTGCCGTTGAACCAACAAGTCTCTCGTATCTGGATATGTGCGCCTTGACTCTTGCCACCAGCTCACTTGGACTGAATGGCTTTGTGACATAGTCGTCAACTCCCAGACCAAGACCTCTGATCTTGTCTATATCATTCTTCTTGGCTGTTACCATGATGATCGGAATATCCTTCTTCTCCCTTATCTGTCGGCATATCTCAAATCCATCCACCTCAGGGAGCATGAGATCCAGAAGGATAAGACTGTATTCCTCATCCAATGCCTTCTCAAGACCCTTAAGTCCATTTGTCTCTATCTCTACCTCGAAATCATTGAGCTCCAGATAATCTCTCTCAAGCTCTGCAATACTAAGCTCATCTTCTATGATCAATATCTTACTCATCTGTATCTCTCCTTTTCTTTAGTGTATTTATGATCTGCAATGATCCTTTTCTCTGACCATCCTTTTTCTGATTGTCTTTTCTCTGATCATCTTTTTTCTGTGTATCCTTTTTTACATTTGCCTGCTGTTCACCGCTGGCGTCAGAAGTATCACCCTCGATCTCCTCAACCTTTGGAATATACTTCTTCAGGGTAAATACTATCGTTGTTCCAACACCAAGCTGGCTTGTGGCATATATGTTGCCGCCGTGCTCCTCAACGATCTTCTTGCATATAGCAAGTCCAAGACCACTTCCGCCTCTTGACTGTCTTGCGCTGTCAGCTCTGTACATTCTGTCAAATATATGAGGCAGGCTCTCTGAATCTATTCCACGGCCATTGTCGCTTATGGATACCTTAACCTCCGCGTCATTGTCATATATGTTGATATCTATCTGTCCATATTCCTTATCGGTATACTTGATAGCATTTGTAATTATGTTGTTGATGACCCTCTTGAGCTGGTCAGGATCAACTATGACCTTCACATCGTCATCACAATAGTTCTTGTATGTGAGCGTCATGTTCTTGGAAAGGAGCGTCGTATATACCTCCTCCATACAGTCATCAAAATAATCCTTCACCGATACCCTGTGGAACTCATATGGTATGGCGTTGTTGTTGATATTCGTATACAGTGAAAGCTCATTGATGAGGCTGTCCATCTCATTTGCCTTGCTGTATATCATCTTCAGATATCTCTCCTGCTTCTCAGGGGTATCTGCAACTCCATCCATGATTCCCTCCACATAACCCTTGATGGTCGTGATAGGAGTACGGAGATCGTGTGATATATTGCTTATGAGCTGCCTGTTCTCTTCCTCATATCTCATCTTCGCCTTGGTAAAGTCTGACAGTTTCTGTCTCATATCCTCAAATGACTCACAGAGCTCACCAACCTCATCGACTCTGTTATCGCCAAAGTCTATCTTCTCGTCAAGGTTGCCTGAGCCCATACGCTCTGCTGCCTCCTTGAGCTTGACAAGAGGATTCACAAACTGCTGGTATACAAGGAATGCCACGACACCGCTCAGGAGCATCATCATTAGAACCATCAGTATGGAATAACCCATGATGGTTCCCCTGAACTTCGCCATATAATTACCATAGTATGTGAGCATGTAAATATCTACCTGACTTCCATCCAGCACATATGATACCTGGTTGCACAGATAGAATGACGGCTGGGTTATGAGATATTCCTGAACCTTTATATCACTGTTATTTCCGGTATCAATCGAATCACCATCTATCGCATTGATATTCGAACTGTTATCATTTCTCTTTAACTGCTCCTTCAGGCTCTCAGAAAAAGGATCAACGGAACTATATATGTACTCTCCATCCTTCTTCACTGCTATATGAGTATTTAATACCGAGCTCTTTTCATCCAGTGCATCTGCATTATCCTGGGTTGTATAGTATGAAGGATTCTTCTTCACCTTGCTTATAACTTCCTCACGCAATGTGGACAGAGATTTGTACACATCATTGACCGGATCGTCCTCCGAATATAAAAGCTGCAGTGAGTGATTACGGCCATAAGTTCCAGTGATAAAATATCGCCCTATGATAGCCGTACCTATAACCATGGACAATATCGCTGCTATCCATATAAAAATTATCGCTATCTTAACTTTCTTAGTAATCTTCATTCGTGTTAACTCCCATCTTACTAGCGCTAATTATAGCATTAATCCCTATTGTTAGTGTGTGAAGTTTTTATAAACTCTCTCTCTGTTTTCTTCTGAAAATGCCCTTTTTCTTCCTCTTTATCTCCGTTGCCGCAACCTCCTGTCTGGTCTGCTGAAGTTCTCTTATGGTGGCGTCAAGCTTTCTGTATCTCGCTTCCTCCTGATCCTCCTTCTCCTTCATCAGCACATCCATCTGTTTTACCACGTCATCGGACACCGCAGCGGACACTGACTGTGTTATCACCTTAAGGTTGTCCTTTATGGAGTTGCTGATTATCTTGTCCATGATATTCTGGAATTGTGCCATCTTGAAATCAACTATTCTTGAATCATCCCCCACATCGCTGCTCACCCTTATGGTTTCTATGGTCTTCTTCTCTGTATTTTCACTCTCTGCGATAAGCTCCGTCACCGCATCATCCGCATTTTTTTCCTCTGTGCTCTCTCCCTCGTCAAGAAGTTCATACATTCTGTGAACCATATCCTTTATCGCCTTGAGCTGTATCCCCTTATCCTTCAAAGTCTTAACCCTCTGAAGTATCTTTACATCCTTCTCACTGTAGCACCTGTGACCCATGTCATTTCTCTTGATATCGATCTCAAGCTCTTCCTCCCAATACCTAAGCACATGTGACTCAACCTCAACCTTGGCTGCTGCCTCACTTATACTGTAAACTCTCTCTGTCATCGTGTATATCTCCTCCTTGTCTCAGATCAGGTCCTGTCTTAAGTTATTTCCTGTCCTGATACAATTCTAAGGACTTTAATACACAGTCTCAACGCGAATCGTCCTCTAAATTTTCTCACTATATCTGTTTATTCCACCATACTTATCACATTCTGAACTTATTCGTGGCAAATAGAACATTTTCAGTATTTTAAGCACAAAAATCCCCTGCACATATCAGTTGCCCTTATGTGCAGGGGGGTAAATATCAGTTATTTATTTTTGTGATGACAAACTGTCCGTCATCGTTCAATATAAAATGTACATTTTTATAATTTGTTCCGATTACATATTCGGAACCGTCGTTGGTTTTTCTCAGATTATCCAGCGCATTCTCATCGTTCAGAGCCTTCATGAGTATATCTGTGAACAAGTCTTTTTTGCTTATATTCAACAGCTCATTTTCATTTGCTATGGACTGTCCACCACTTGTCTCCTGAGGATATAAAACCATATCCTTCATAGTCTCAAGATCTTCATCATTGAACACCTTCACGATCTTCTCAGCAAATGCTCTGCTGTCCGTCTCTATCTGCTGCTGGACATCAGCCCTGTCCGTATATCTGTTCTCAAATACTATATGTGACAGCACTTCATTGAGTACCTCATCACTGGCTGTGACGTATATATATAGCGAATAGTTAATTTTTCCATCGCTCCAGAAAGCTATACGTCCGGGAGTCAGAGTGTAATAAGTAGCACTGTATCCCTGGATGTTGCCGGTTATCATGTCACCATTGCTGGTGTTCTCAACGCCCGCCAGATCGTACATCTCGTATTTGCAGGAGCCTCTGAGTTCAACCTTCACTCCGCTGTACCTGAAACTCACGATACCTATGTCACCGGATATCTTGTACTTCACATCCGTTATCTCGGAACTGTTCTTATCCACATCGAGATACACTCCTATCTGAGCCATATCCTCCGCGGATTCAACATCACCGCTCTTTATCTGGATACCGGTACTCTCCTCCTGACCGTCATCCACCTTCCCGCATCCCATGCAGATAGCTGCAAAACAGATGACCGCAATCATAAATAATATATATTTTCTGCCCATGTCCATCCACGACGCTTTTTTCATATATCTATTCTCTCCACATTGAACACGATATTACCACGCTATTCCCTTATGACATCCGTTCTCTCTACACTTGTATGCCATGGTTGGATCTGTAGGATCCCATGTATGGCTGTAATCAAGCTGAACTGATGTAGGCTTAGGGAACGGGCCGCTCTTATTGCTCTCGAATATAGTTACCTTTGTTCCAAGATCGCAGTTGTCATATATCCACTTTGCATCTCCTGCCTTAAGTCTTATACATCCGTGTGAGCATGTCGTTCCGAGCATGTTATAAGCGCTGACTGATAATGTGGTAGGATCCTCCTCTCCGTAATACACAGAGTGGAACAGTATATCACCTGTTATAAGTGTATCCCACTGTCCATAACATGGTCCCATCAGTGTCCACCATCTTCCCTTTGCAGGTGTATAGAATGTTCCAAGAGGTGTTGTGTCACCGCCTGAACATACAAATGCCTTTACCGGAATGATATATCCCTTGTTGCCATCCTTTGCATATACAGTCACAACATTTGTGGTCTTGTTGACCTTTATCTCATAGGAACCCTGTTTTCCGAGGATCTTATCAACATCTGTGAGTCTCTTGCCACCTCTGTTGAAATAGAACTTATATCCATTCGCATATGCCCACTTGCTTCTGTACATGGCACCGCTCTTACTGAAGTAATAGTATGCTCCATCCACATATCTGTATCCGGTGAGTAATGTTCCCTTGACGCTTACGAAGTAACGCTTGCCGTTGTAATATTTCCAGCCTCTGCCCTTCACCAGTGCACCATTCTTGTCGAACAGATACAGCTTGCCATTTACCTTCTTAGGTCCTTTGTATGCAACACCTGAAGCGCTGTAATACTGTCTGTTTCCAAGCTTTGTAGTATACCATCCTGTATATGGCTTTCCATTGGAACCAAATCTGTATGTCACGCCATTTATCTTTCTGACACCCTCCGCAAGATAACCATTACTTGAGAAATTATAGTAATACTTGCTATTCTTTACCTTATGTGCACCCTTATAGGCTTTTCCATCAGAACCAAAGTAATACTTCTTACCCTTTATTTTCTTCCAGGTATTCACCAGTGCCTTGCCATTTGTTCTGAAGTAATAGTAATTATTCTGGATCTTGTTAAGACCTCTCACCATGCGGCCATATCTGTTAAAATAATATTTGTCGCCCTTGTATGTAAGGAACTTGCTCTTTAACGCCTTGCCGTTCTCATCGTAATAATATGTCTTACCGTTCTTGGTATACCAGCCCTTCTTATTCTTCACAGTGGCAGTTGCATCCGTCAATGTCGCAACACTCTCTCCGGCATCAGCCTGAGTCTCCGCAGCGTACACCGTGTACTGTCCGCCGACCCTGCTTTCTGACAGATTTGAGATTCCTGTCGCACAAGTTGACAACAATACTGCTGCCATTGTCAAAAACGCAATTTTTCTAAACTTTACCATATACTACCTCTCTTATTCCTCACATAGATTTTATTCATTCAAATGCTTCTGATACACTCTTCTCGTCTGCTGCCTTCTGATTCCTATACACATACCACACTCGACCATGGTCATGAGAAGTGCGGAACCTCCCGAGCTTATGAAAGGAAGAGTGACACCTGTATTCGGAATTACATTTGTCGCAACGCTTACGTTGATCACTATCTGGCATACAAGGTGTACCATCACACCTATGACCATCATGCTTCCAAATACGTTCGATGACTCTTTAACTATAACATACATCTGGTATAACAGATAGCCATACAGAAGAAATAACATGATTGCTCCTGCCACACCAAGCTCCTCGCAGATTATCGCGAAGATCATATCATTCTGGGCCTCCGGTATAGCCGAAAGCTTCTGTGTTCCATTTCCAAGTCCCTTGCCGAAGAAAGATCCGCTTCCTATGGCATACAACGACTGTATGACCTGATATCCTGCACTCTTCTCATATTTTTCTGTGTACAGCCATCCCAGGATTCGCTTTGCACGGAAGTTGTCATTTGACAGAAGTTCTTCCTCCGTAGGCAGGTAGCTCGTGGCTACCTTCACATAGACCACCGCCACCACCACAGCTATCAGCAATATTCCTAAATGCAGTTTCCAGTTCTTGCTGGCTATAAATGTTGAACAGTAACATATTCCAAGAACGACCAGACACGAACTCAGGTTTGTGGATATGACGAGCAGAAGTCCCGCCTGGAGTCCCACAAGCACCCACAGTATTATGACAGTCTGCCACTTGTGCATCTCTCTCCATTTGCTGCTTATAAATGAAGCTATGAATATGATCATGAGAGTCTTCACTATATCAGCGATCTGGATTCTGAATGGTATGTGAGGGATCTGAATCCATCTCGTCGCACCATTTACATTTACTCCCAATGGCGTGAGAAGCAAAAATGTCAGTATCAATGACAGAAAATATGCAGGCCATGTAAGCTTCTTATACAGACCGTATGGGAAAAACGCCAATCCCCATATTGCCAATGCTCCGAAAACGATAAACACCAACTGGCTTCTGAAATTGCTGGCAGCCGTGCCGTAACTGGATGCGCTGAATATCATTATCAGTCCAAATGCCAGAAGGAACGTTATAGCAATTATCATTTTATATATGGTTCCCGATGTATATCTGCTTTTTTCTTTGCCCGTGGAGTTATCCACAACTGATGTATCACTCATATACAAATCTCCATCTATCTGTTCATTATCTCTTTTATAAATTTATACGCACTTATCACATCTGTGTCAAATATATCCAGGCTGTCCCTGTATTCCGGTTTCTCTATCGCTCCTGAATCACAGCCGATATGCATGCTTCCATCACTGTCCCCGCTCCACGCAAGATCAATGCTGTTACCCTTATCATATCCGGTGATCTCCGCATTTTTTCTGAACACGGCATCTCCAACCTGTATACCAAGAATTGCATCACTTCCAGACAATCTAAGCTCCAGCGATGCACTTATACTGACAGGCTTCATGGAATCCATGAGATCGGCTGCCGATATATCCACATCAAACACCACTCCTGTCTCTCCGTCACTGCTCACATCCCTCTTTTTTATCACAAGATGGTTGTCAGAATTGTCAGTAACAGTGAACTCATACGACTGTGCTGTATATTTGTCTCCGTAAAATGTCAGCGACATGCTCATATTCCTGTCGGACACATGATCCGCATACAGCTTGACCAGCTCATTTTTACTGTTCACAGCAAAATAGAGCGTGATATCCCTGCCGTCTAACATTTCATCCACAAATTGCTTTATATCATGTACCAATTCTGCCGTATTGTCAATGGTATCTATCTCCGGTATGTATTTGCCAAACATGTCATACACTTCCTGAAGATCTATATCATGTGTGCCAAAACATTCATCCAGATAACTATAGAAATCATCCACATTGAAGATGACCGAGTACACCTTGCAGTCCTGTGTACTATCCCCAGTAACCACAGTCTGTTTTCCCTCACTCGTACCCTCCATATTGAAGAAATACTTAAGTGTCTTCTGGATAATATCTGTCTGGATATCGTCACCGTTGATGTCCGCATAATTATTTGCAGCCATCCTCATACAGTTCTCATAGGCAGTGCCAAATGAGTACACTGTGTCGCTGTCTATCCCAAGCAGTGATACCACCTGAGAATTGCTCATGTTCGTGATGAGATTGTCAGCGTACTGTATTCTGATTGCCATATCATCTATATATATGAGAGAAGTCCTCTTATTTGCATAGAGCTTGAATGTCTTGTCATCAACTCCTGCCTCCGCAAGAAAATTGTGATCCGAAGCACTTCTCTTCAGCGATATGTCAACGCTGTGATCAGAATTATCCTCAAATGAAAAGCTCTGACTGCCATTTATCATGTTCATACCCATGTCAAATGTGCCATACTGCTGATTCATCTCCGACTCTCTGGAAGAATTGATGGTATTTACCATGGCCTCCACAAGCTTTATCTGAGGTTTTCTCATAAGATGAAAAAAAATAATTGCAACAACTGCTGCCATCAGAATGATGACAGTCGCTGTTATTCCAATTATTCTTTTAAGTAGTTTATTATTGTTTTTTTTGTGCATATGTATCATGATTTTCATTCAACCAGGCTATGGCCTCACACAATCCTTCCTCGGAAAAATCAAACTGCTTCGATCCCTTCTGTTCATCCGGTGTGACCTCAAAACAGAATGGCTCCGGCCATATAAATGCCGTGAGTACAGTCTTTGTCTCCTTCGGTGCATCTTCCTCTGTCTGATCTTTTTCCCCCTCCGGCTCAATCTCCACAACATCCTTCTGTATCATGTAACGGATACCCTTGTCACTGCCCTTAAAAGGCCGCGACTTATAGAATTCCAGAGCCAGCAATTCAGGTCTGTTTATCACATATATCACCCTGTCTCTTTACTTTATTGTGAACGGATATACCTCTATGATCTTCTTGGTCGTCTCGTTCTGAAGATACAGATATGTTACACCCTTAGGTGCACTATCACCTGATATCTTGACCCATGTTGACCAGCCGTCAACCACAGGATCTGAGAATGTTATGACGTCAGACTTGTTTCCATCCGCATACACAACGTATCCCGATATCTTCATAGAGTCATCACCGTCAAATCCAAATGACGTATGAATATATATATCTGATCCATTCTTTGTCTTGATGCTGTTAGATCCCTTATCAAGATCTTTTTCACTGCTGTTTACAAATGATTCTATATTCCACTTCACAAGCTCTGAATACAGCTTCTGAGCCTTCTCGTTGCCGTCGTATCTGAGTTCTCCGAGATATGTCATTGTAGTCTCATTGGCTGCGTTCTTATTTGCATTTGCAAATGCAAGCTTTCCATTTGCTATCTTCTTGGACACATCAGTCTTGACTACCTTCTCATAGTAATCAACTGACTTCTTGTATTCCTTGTCCTTGTATGCCTGGGCTCCAAGTGCCTGATAACACTTGTCTTTCTCAGCTACACAGTCCTTGTAATCCTTGTCCACCTTATCATAGCTCTTGATGGCATTCTCGTAATCCTTGTTCTTGTAATACTGCTCTGCCTTCTTGTATGTACACTCACTGGCCTTGTTCTTGTAGTCATCAAATTCTGACTTCATGTACATATCATACGCATCGTCATATTTGCCGCTGTCGAGCAGCTCTGATGCCTTGTTGTAATAGCACTTTGCAAGAAGAGTCTGGGAATCGCTGTACTCCTCTATGGTTGACAGAATACTGATGGCGTCATCGTACTTCTTGGCTGTTATAAGTGCCTCCGCTTTCTTATATGTACACTCGATAACCTTGTCCGATGCATCCTTGTATGAGCCTGCGTTGTTGAATGCATCTATGGCTGCATCGTAGGATGCCGCATTCATCTGATCCATTCCCGCATTGTAATAACACTGATAAGCCTTATCAAATGCGTCATCGCTGCTGAAACTCTCCTCGTCACCGTCAGATGACTTGCTGTAGTTCTCTGCAGCCTTTCTGCTATTGCCTGACTTCTTATAATATTCAGCCGCCTCAAGGTTCTTGCCTTCTTTTTCAAGACCCTCGGCATACTCATAATAAGCGTCTCCGTTTGCCTTTGTATAGGAATCCTTGAATTTTCCAAGATCCTTATACAGTGTCACGGCCTCTTCAACCTTTCCCTGGTCCATGAGGTCGTTGGCCTCGTTATACTTTCTAAACTTTGGAACAAATATAAATGCAAAGACGCCTATAGCGATGACGATAACCACTGGTATAGCTATGAGTGCGGCCTTTGCACCCTTGCTCATACCCTTCTTCTCGCCCTTTTTCTTTATCATTATATCGGCGCCTTCCTGTGGCATTATCTGAGGTTGTGGCATTCCCATCTGAGGCTGCTGCGGTGGCACAGGATTACCCTGTGGCTGCTGCATCATCTGAGGCATGCCCTGTGTTCCGCCTGTCAGGACAGTTGTGCTGTCATCGTCCTCATCGACGTCCGGCTCACTTGTAAGCACAGTTGTGCTGTCGTCAACTTCCGGCTCTATCAAAGGAAATTCTTTTCCACAGACAGGACACTTTCTTACGTTCTCCCCCAATTCACAACCACAATTATCACAATACATATCTCTTCCTCCATCTTGAACTCCAGCCATGCAAAATTTGCCTTCGGCAAATGGCTGGAGCTACATGTCAAGTTTTCATAGAAAACTTGACACATCCCTTACGGATCAACCTGATTTATTACATTTATCGAACTTCATATTTAAGAATTTATCCTGAATATGAACTCCTCATTTGAAAGCCTTATCACACTGTTATCAGGGATAGCCACATCAACATTGCTGTACACCTGAGTTCCGTTCAGGAATGTATGGTTTGTTGAGTTGTTATCTCTCAAATAATGTGTTCCATTGATACTGGTGATATAGGCATGTCTTCTACTTATAGACTTGTTTCCTGTTACCTTATAGTCAACACCCTGATCAGCCTTACCAATACAGAATACCTGTTTATTAATCTGAACGCTCTCACCCGTAGTCTTTCTGGTGAGGGTCGGCTTGCTGCCTGTGACAAGTGTTCTGTTGCTGAACAGTGTTGTAGGTGGCTCCTCATCCGGCTGCTCGCTGAGTCTCTTGGCTTCCTCCGCCTTGAGCTTTGCAAGGCCTGCCTGTCTCTTAGCCTCCTCAGCATTCTTGCGGGCTGCAAATTCTGCCTGCATTCTAGCCTCCTCAGCATGCATCTCCTGCTCTCTGGCACGTCTTATCTCATCTGCATACTGCGATGAAACCTTCTCTGCCCTGATTCGCTCCTCCTCGGCATTCCTGAACATTTCTTCAGCCTTAAGCCTCTCACTGTCATCGGAATTGCCCTGATATGAGTACATATCCTGAGCTGTGAGTACCGCTGTCTGCTCATAATCCTTTGCCTCAGCAGTGACCTTCTGTCTCCATATCTCGGCTTCGACCCTTGCCGCCTCGGCCTTCATACGGGTCTCCTCTGCCTGTCTGGCAACTTCCGCCTGATACTTTGCTTCCTCTATCTGTCTCTTTACCTCATTTTCGGCCTGCATTCTTGCCTCTTCAGCCTTTCTGGCTGCCTCCTCGGCTTTGTGGATTGCAAGCTCTTTATTATTCTCATTTGAAGTGAGTACCTTACTCTTGCCCTTTTCACCCTGTATTATAAGGAGCTGACTTGATGCTCTGAGATCTGACACAAATTCATTGAAATGAAATGCATCAAACTCCCTGTGATCGTTGAAATAATCAACTATCTGGTTAGCACATTCTATGGCTGGTGTGTGTGCATAGACAAATCCTGACAAGATGCTCTTCACAAACTCCCCAATGTCCTTCTTGTCAAATTTGCTTTCAAATGGAAGATACAGAAGCTGTATGGAGAAGTCACTAAATCTCACATACATATAATTCGTATCCCACACTACCTTCTCGAGTGCTAGTCCATTCTGTATGACTGACACAAGCTGCTTGCTTATGCTGAATATGTATTCCACCAGTTCATCCCTGAAAACCGGTTTCTGCATTATCTGACTAAGACTCATATCCCCATCTATTGAGAATTCGAGTTTTCTTTCCCCCTTAACAAACACTTCCCTGCACATGCTTGTGTTGCCTGCAAAAGGCACATTATAGGCATTCATTTCATATTTGCTAATAGGAGTAACCTGATCAAGTTTGTATTCAATTTTTATTGAATCTTTTAAAATTTGAGTCATACCCCACCTCCTACTATTTCAATAGCCAATATACCTCTACAGTATAACAGACAAAAAAAGCATATTCAAGGTTACAAAAAAAGGAAGATATATATTACATATATCTTCCGCTTGAGAGGTGCGAGCCGGATTTGAACCGGCGATGACGGTGTTGCAGACCGGGGCCTTACCACTTGGCTATCGCACCATATTATTTAATTAAAGCTCCCCGAGTAGGGCTCGAACCTACAACCCCTCGGTTAACAGCCGAGTGCTCTACCATTGAGCTATCGAGGAATAACGTCATAAGCATCTCCAAAAAAGGAAACGCAGAAGGAGGGATTTGAACCCTCGCGCCGCGCAAACGGCCTACACCCTTAGCAGGGGCGCCTCTTCAGCCACTTGAGTACTTCTGCAAAATGCCTAAATAAAAATCTCCTACCAAAGAGTATTTAATTTTTGACGCTTGTTTATAATACCAAACCTGGCAGTGAATGTCAAGGAGTTTTTACAAGAAAATAATAAGCCTAAAATCGACAAAAAGGCGGATACTTTTTTGTATCCGCCCTCTTATCGTTTTGTAGATGTTTCTATACTATCTATAGTATCTTTTTATATATCCCTTAACAAACTCACATGCCTGTCCTCTGTAGGTCTTTCCTCCTACCTTGACAACAGGAACAACATATACTCCAAATGTCTTATAAGCCTGAAGTCCCCTTATTACATAAGAATTTCTCTTAGCGCTTACCTTTTTCTTTGTCCACTTTACATTTGAAGCGTATGGATTCTTTGTATAGTATACAAGATAATACTTTGTATTTGCTACCTTCTTCCAGGTAACCTTTGCAGCAGTGCTGCTTACAGAAGTTACATTACTCTTCTTTACACATGCCTGAGGTATGATTGTCTTGAATGCTGACCAGTCACTCCAGCACTTAGCACCACCATTTGCCTTTTTGTATGCACGGATTCTTACCTTGAATCCCTTGTTGTTGATTGCCTTACGAACCTTTGCGTTGTTGATCTTAACGCTGGTCTTTGTTGTAGCCTTTGTTGTGTATAATCTGGTCTTTCCGTTGAGAGAGTAGATCTGAACCTGATATCCTGTAGGATAGTCATAGTTTGGATTTGCCTTCCATCCAATTGTTATTACATTACCACTTATAGCTGGGCTCCATAAGAGAGTTCCTGCTTTTGCATCGGCAACATACTGTGGGTTAACAGGTGCTGAGTAGAGTGTACCTGTTGACTGTCCATAACCAAGTGCTATGTAGTTTGATTCTGATCTCTTATATGAATATACATAATATCCACTATAATGTGTTCCGGCCTTTGCAGGTACAGTTGCCTTGTTTGTAGTAACATTATACTGAGCCTCAACCTTTGAACCGCTGATCTTGGCAACTACATATCCTGTTACACCTGAAACTCTGTTCCACTGTAAACCGATCTTATTCTTTGTGCCTGAAGTCTGCTTTATTGACTTGTAATCTACGCTCTCAGGAGTTGTTATGACCTGAAGAGGATCTGACTGTCCAACAAGCTGCTTGTTGACATATGTCTGAACTATTACATAGTATGCTCTGCCGGCCTGAAGATTGTAAATATACTTCTTATTTGATGTTGAAGTATAAGAACTTAATGCCTGATATCCTGAAGATCTATCCTGGGATAAATACACTAAGTATTCCTCTCCATAATTACCGCTCCACTGAACTGTGACACCTGTCTTGGTATCATCTGTCTGCTGAAGATTTGTTACTGCTCTTCCTGATGCTGCCGATGCTGTTATTGTCATTGCAAAGAGCATGATTGACATGATTGCAAGGATCAATAACGATCTGTTGAAAACTTTTTCTCTTCTCATTAAATCTCTCCTTTTTCTTCTTTCCCTTGTTAATACAACAATTAATTTAATATGAGACTAACTCATATTAAAATTTTACAAGTTTAATATATTTTAGTCAACATTATTGTGACTGTAATATTCAACAATTATTTTGTGCATTTTTGCTAATTCATTGTTGAGATTCTGTATACTTTTTATTTTATTCCTGTATTATTTATTCTGCTCAAGATAATCCTTTACCGCTGTTTCATACAGGTTGTGTCCCTCTGAATCTATAACCACAATAGCTGGGAAATTCTCCACTGTCATCTTCCTTATAGCCTCTGTTCCGAGATCATCGTACGCGATCACCTCGGATTTCTTGATACATTTGGAGAGAAGCGCTCCTGCACCGCCAACGGCTGCCAGATACACAGCCTTGTTGGCTATTATTGCCTGTATAACCTCCTGGCTTCTCTTTCCCTTTCCTATCATTCCACACAGACCCTTGCTGAGAATGAGTGGAGTGTATTTGTCCATTCTGCTGCTGGTTGTCGGTCCCGCCGAGCCTATGACCTGTCCAGGTTTTGCCGGTGTCGGTCCGAGATAATATATCACATTGCCGTTAAGGTCTATAGGAACTATGCCCTTCTCGTATAACTCAGTTCCACTGGCGTCCACGCATCCTGATTCCATGATGGCATCATACATTCTCTTGTGTGCGGCATCCCTGGCACTGTACACTATTCCATCTATATATACATAATCCCCTGCCTTGAGGGTCTTTACCTCTTCTCTGTCAAATGGTGCCTTTATATGTCTATCCATGATGAACCTAACCTCCTCCTATAATACTCTCGTAACGTGTCTGTTCACATGACAGCACATATTAACTGCCAATGGCATTCCGGCTATGTGAGTGGCATATGTCTCTATGTTCACAGCCAGTGCCGTGGTCTTTCCTCCAAGACCGCCAGGTCCTATTCCAGTGTTGTTGATCATCTCCAGAAGCTCACTCTCTATCCTTGCTATATGCTCTCTGTCTGAGTGAACTCCTACCTTTCTTGTAAGAGCCCTCTTTGCAAGCTTCGCAGCGAGCTCAAAGTCTCCTCCAAGACCCACACCTACGAATACGGGAGGACATGCATTTGGTCCGGCATCCTTTACAGCCTGAAGAACAGCAGCCTTCACGCCCTCTTCTCCATCTGCCGGCTTGAGCATGTACACCTTGCTCATATTCTCGCTTCCAAATCCCTTTGGAGCTATAGTTATCTCTATTTTATCTCCCGGAACTATATCATAATGTATAATCGCCGGGGTATTATCCTTTGTATTTTCTCTGATAAGAGGATCCTTTACCACTGATTTTCTCAGGTATCCGTCAGTGTATCCCTGTCTCACACCTTCGTTTATGGCATCAGTTATGTTCATTCCTTCTATATGTACATCCTGTCCAACATTCACAAAGAAAACAGCCATTCCCGTATCCTGACAGATAGGAATATCATTCTCCTTTGCTATATCCAGATTCTCACACAACTGTCCAAGTATCTGCTTTCCGAGTGGACTGTCCTCAGATTCTACTGAATCCCTGACCGCCTTCTCCATATCCTCAGACAGATTTACATTTGCTTCGATGCACATCTCCCTTACATTTCTGGTAATCTCTTCTGCTGCAATAACTCTCATCTCTTCACCGCCATTTTATAAATTTGTTTTAATCATCCAGGAACGTATCATCGTTCTTTTTGTAGTTTGGATCTCTCCTGTTCATGATGAATTTGTATATGTATAACACCACTGTAAATATCGCAACAACTATGATCATCGCCGCCAATATATATATGATGTTCATTATACTGTAAGAAAGTTCAGACGCCTTCTCGGAACTCTGGAATATCTTGTCCAGTTTTCCTTCCGTTGTTGCCTCTGTAACTGTAGATGCAGCCGTTGTAGCTGCCGATGCCACCACCTGTATCACATTCGCCGTCATGCCTTTTACCCCCAATAATTTTGTTGTATTTTCCCATAATTCCAATCTCTTTATAATAACCTTCAAAATCCTGCGTTCAGGATTATTTTCTCCCAATGTGTAATCCAAGATAAGTATATCATAACGGCTATTTGCACACAATCTGTAAACATCCATGGACATAAAAAAAGATGTACTGTCTTGCATATTACAACACAGTACATCTATCTTTATTTGTAATTATAATTACTCCTCTGAATTACTCTCGGCATCATTCTCCGTATCGTTCTCTACATTCTCTGATACTTCATTTTCTGCTGATTCTGGATTCTCTGAGTCCTCTGCCTCTTCATCTTCATCACTTCTTGCAAGCTTTGCAACAGATGCCACAAATGTGTTGCCATCCTTGCCGATATTCATAAGCTTGACACCTGAGGTTATTCTTCCTATTACAGTTATATCTGAACAATGCATTCTGATCATGATTCCCTCATTGGTCATCATCATAATGTCATGGTCATTTGTCACGGCCTTTGCGCTGACGATGTCACCGGTCTTCTCGGTTATCCTGTAACATTTGACACCCTTACCGCCTCTCATCTGAGGGGCAAATTCTGACAGTTCAGTTCTCTTACCCATACCCTTTGTGGTTACGAAGAGCATCTCGTCGCCCTGAACATCAAGCTGCATTGCTATAACTTCATCGCCCTTGTCGCATCTTATTCCACGTACACCCATGGATGTACGTCCTGTATCACGGACACATTCCTCATTGAATCTGATACACATACCCTTGGCAGTTACAAGAAATACATCATTCTCACCGCTCGTTGCCTTAACCTCTATGAGTTCATCTCCCTCATTCAGTGTTATGGCTGCCAGACCGGTCTTTCTTATATTCTCAAATGCCTCTATCTTGGTCTTCTTTACAATACCATTCTTTGTAGCCATCATGAGATACTTCTTGTCAAATCCGGCTATAGGAATTATAGCTGTTACCTTCTCACCAGGAAGAAGCTGAAGAAGGTTGACTATCGCAACACCCCTTGCATTACGTCCCGACTCAGGTATCTCGTATCCCTTCATTCTGTATACTCTTCCCATATTGGTGAAGAACATTATGAAGTTGTGGGTATTAGTAAGGAATATCTCATCGATTATATCGTTGTCGATGGTGTTCATTCCCTTGATACCCTTGCCGCCTCTGTTCTGTACCTTGAAGGTATCCTTTGGCATTCTCTTGATATATCCGAGCTTTGTCATGGAGATAACTATCTCTTCTCTCTTGATAAGCTCCTCATCTGTTATATCATCTGAATATGCAGTTATGGATGTTCTTCTCTCATCACCGTACTTGTCAGCTATCGCTGCAAGCTCAGTCTTGATAACTCCGAGAAGCTTATTCTCATCTGCAAGTATCTCCTTGTACTCAGCTATCTTCGCAATAAGCTCATTGTACTCGTTCTCGATCTTCTCTCTTTCCAGACCTGTCAGAGCACGGAGTCTCATATCAACGATTGCTCCGGCCTGTGCCTCGGAAAGTCCAAATCTTTCGATCAGCTTTGCCTTAGCCTCTCCAACATTCTTTGAATTTCTGATGATCGTGATGACCTCATCTATGTTGTCCAGTGCTATGAGATAACCCTGTAATATGTGGGCTCTCTCCTCAGCCTTGTTCAGATCATACTTTGTTCTTCTTGTGACAACATCCTCCTGATGCTTCAGGTAGTATGTGAGCATGTCCTTGATGTTGAGTATCTTAGGTACTCCATCCACCAGAGCCAGCATGATACATCCAAATGTATCCTGGAGCTGTGTGTGCTTGAAGAGCTGGTTGAGTATTACGTTGGCATTGACATCCTTTCTAAGCTCAATGACAACTCTCATTCCCTCTCTTGAAGACTCATCTCTTATATCTGTGATTCCATCGATTCTCTTGTTCTTGACAAGATCGACCATATTCTTTATAAGAAGTGATTTATTTACCATATATGGTAGTTCGGTTACAACAATGCGGTGCTTTCCGTTGTTCATTGTTTCGATTTCTGTGATTGCACGTACTTTTATCTTGCCTCGACCTGTTCTATATGCATCGTTTATTCCCTGTCTGCCCAGTATCTGTGCGCCTGTAGGGAAATCCGGACCCTTTACTATGTCCATGATCTCATCTATCTCTGTCTCACGTCCTTCTTCCACTCTGTTATTGATGATCTTTATGGCTGCATTGATAGTTTCATTTAAATTATGTGGTGGAATATTGGTAGCCATACCTACTGCGATACCTGATGTACCATTTACCAATAGGTTAGGATAACGTGATGGTAGTACCACAGGTTCTTTCTCTGTACCATCAAAGTTAGGTGTGAAATCAACTGTATCTTTGTTTATATCTGCCATCATTTCCATGGATATCTTGGAAAGTCTTGCCTCTGTATATCGCATGGCAGCGGCATGGTCACCGTCGACCGATCCAAAGTTTCCATGTCCATCCACAAGTGGATATCTGGTATTCCACTCCTGAGCCAGCTTTACAAGTGCCTCGTATATTGAACTGTCTCCATGTGGATGATATTTACCCATTGTATCACCGACGATACGGGCACATTTACGGTGTGGCTTATCAGGTCCATTGTTAAGTTCTATCATAGAATGAAGTATTCTTCGCTGAACAGGTTTAAGACCATCTCTTACATCAGGAAGAGCTCTGGCAGCGATAACGCTCATGGCATAATCTATATATGAACGCTCCATTGTCTTTTTCAGACCAACTTCATCTATTTTATCAAAAATCTTATCGTCATCCATTTTTTGATTTCCTTTCTCTCGATATTGGTTATGTTTTATCACATTTATTTAATCAATATACTATATATCGAGATTCTTTACATACTTGGCATTTGTCTCTATAAACTCACGACGTGGTTCAACCTTATCTCCCATAAGTACATTGAATGTCATATCGATCTCTGACTCATCGTCATCATCAATTGCCACTCTGAGAAGAATTCGTTTTTCTGGATCCATGGTTGTCTCCCAGAGCTGTTCTGCATCCATCTCTCCAAGTCCCTTGTATCGCTGTATCTTGTTGTTCTGATCTCTTCCGACTTCATCAAGTATACTGTTCAGCTCATCATCACTGTACGCATACCATACCTTCTTGTTCTTCTCCAGCTTGTAAAGTGGTGGCTGTGCCAGATATACATGTCCCTTTCTGATAAGATCAGGCATGAATCTGTAGAAGAATGTGAGGAGAAGAGTTGCTATATGAGCTCCATCCACATCGGCATCGGTCATGATGATAATCTTGTTATATCTGAGCTTCTCTATATTGAAGTTCTCGTGGATACCTGTTCCAAATGCGGTGATCATGGCTTTGATCTCTTCATTTCCAAGGATTCTGTCTATTCTTGCCTTCTCAACATTAAGGATCTTACCTCTGAGTGGAAGTATGGCCTGTGTTGCTCTTGATCTCGCTGTCTTAGCTGAACCACCGGCGGAATCTCCCTCGACTATGTAGATCTCACAGTTCTTTGGATCCTTGTCTGAACAATCCGCAAGCTTTCCAGGAAGTGCCATGTTGTCTGAAAGATTTGCCTTTCTTGCAACATCCCTTGCCTTTCTTGCAGCTATTCTAGCTCTCTGTGCAACAGCCGCTTTATTCACAATTATCTTAGCAATCTGCGGATTCTGCTCAAGATAATATGTAAGCTGCTCAGTTACAACACTCTCAACTGCAGGTCTTGCCTCTGAATTACCAAGCTTCTGCTTTGTCTGACCCTCGAACTGAGGATCACTTATCTTGATAGATACGATGGCTGCAAGTCCCTCTCTCAGATCATCACCCGAGAGATTGTCATCCTTATCCTTGATAATATTATTCTTTCTTGCATAATCATTGAACACCTTTGTTATGGCTGACTTAAATCCTGTCAGATGTGTTCCACCCTCAGGTGTGTTGATGTTATTTACAAAGCTGTATGTGGATTCATTGTATGAATCATTGTGCTGAAGTGCCACCTCAACACTTATTCCATCTCTGACTCCCTCACAGTAGATTACCTCATTGTACAGCGGATCTCTGTGTCTGTTCAGATATGTTACAAACTCCTTTATACCACCCTCATAGTGGAATGATCTTACCTTCTCAGGAATAAGTCTCTTGTCTGTAAGACTTATCTTCAGGCCCTTTGTAAGGAATGCCATCTCACGAAGTCTGTTTCTCAGTATATCGTAATCGTATATGTTATCTTCAAATATTGTATGATCCGGCAGGAATGTAACCTTTGTTCCTGATACTCCCTCAGGTGCTTCACCTATAACCTGAAGCTTGTACATAACCTTGCCCTTCTCATATCTCTGCTTGTACACCTTGCCATCTCTGGTAATCTCGACTTCAAGCCATGTTGAAAGTGCATTTACAACTGATGCACCAACACCGTGAAGTCCTCCGGATACCTTATATCCTCCACCGCCGAACTTTCCGCCGGCATGAAGTATGGTAAATACCACCTCAACAGCAGGTATTCCCTGCTTTTTATGTATTCCAACAGGAATTCCTCGTCCATCATCCACTACGGTGATGGAGTTATCCTCATTTATATACACCTGAATGTGGGTACAATATCCTGCCAGAGCCTCATCTACAGAATTATCAACTATCTCGTATACAAGATGGTGAAGTCCAGTGGAGGATGTACTTCCTATGTACATACCAGGTCTCTTTCTGACTGCTTCCAGTCCCTCCAGAACCTGTATCTGTTCAGCTCCATAATTATCATTTTCCATTGTCATGCTTCCTCCGTTCTTACTCTGGTGGCCGTTCCCTCTACCACGCTATAAACATTGTTGATTATTACCTGCTCTTTAACAAAATCATCATATCCCGTACAGGTTATGATAGTCTGTATATCTTTTATCTCTTCTATCAATGCATCACGTCTGCTGGTGTCCAGCTCGCTCATGACATCGTCCAGAAGCAATATCGGATTATCATTGATTATCCTTTTTACAAGTTTTATCTCCGCCATCTTGAGTGACAGGGCAACTGTTCTCTGCTGTCCCTGTGAACCATATTTTCTGGCGTCTATTCCATTTATGAGAAAACTTATATCATCTCTGTGTGGACCAGACTGTGTACTTGAATATCTGATATCCATCTCAGTCTTTTCCTGAAGTGTCTCATCGAATTTATCTTCATCGACATTGCACTCATACACTATCTCTAGCTTTTCCTTGCCCGATGTGAGATGACTGTGGATCTCCCCAATTATCTCATTCATCATGTCGATAAAATTTCTTCTCTCTTTTATTATCCTCGATCCATAGTCCACAAGCTGCATATTCCACACATCCAGTGTATCCATGAGAATTTTGTTATGATAAATCTGCTTTAACAGATTATTTCGCTGATTGAGTATCCTGTTATATGATGCCAGATTCTGATAATACAATCTGCTTATCTGACACAATTCAAGATCCATGAACCTTCTCCTCTCGGCTGGTCCATTTTTAATGATAGTCAGATCTTCAGGTGAAAAGAATATGACATTGAGAAGACCATATAATTCCGTGGCCCTCCTTATGGGTATGCCATCAATCGCCACTCCCTTATTTTTGCTCTTTCGAAGATGCATATCTATCTTGTGCGATATGTCTTTCTTGTTGACAAATAATCTTATATGGCTCTCATCTTCACCTATCTTTATGATATCTTTATCCTGCGTATTTTTTCTGTGTGACTTCGTAGTCGCTGCCATGTATATGGATTCAAGTATATTTGTCTTGCCCTGGGCGTTATCGCCGTACAGGATATTCGTATTTTTTCCAAATTCTACTTTCACATTACTGTAATTTCTGTAATTACTCAGCTCTATCGACTCTATATACATAACCTTCACCATCTGCAAGATGGCGACCACAATTATTTCTGAATACTTATCTTATCACCATCAAATTCTACTTCATCACCATCATAAAGCTTTCTTCCACGTCTGGTCTCTATCTCACCGTTAACCACAACCAGTCCCTGAACTATGACCTCCTTTGCGTCAACTCCTGACTCCACCAGACCGGCAGCCTTAAGCGCCTGTCCAAGCTTTATGAATTCATCTCTTAACTTGATTATCTCCATATTCTCACCCCTTCTTACTCTTCGTTGATTCCCATAGGAAGGATAAGGTAGATATATGTCTCTGCATCATCCTTGATAACACATGGAGATTTTGTATTGTTGAAATAAATAGTTACATTCTCATCGTCAATTACTCTGAGTGCATCTATTATAAGCTTTGGATTAAATCCAATGACAAGATTGTTACCTTCCTTCTCGATATCTATCTCCTCATTCAGAGAACCGATGAGAGAACTGATCTTGAGACCGAGAGTTCTGTCATCAATGCTGAGTCTGATAGGCTTCTTGTCTGAATCCTTTATAAGAAGAGTTGCTCTGTCCAAACTGTCAAGGAACTCTCTCTTGTTTATCTTCATCTTGATCTGATAATCAACTGAGAGCATATGGCTTATTCTGAAATACTCGCCCTCTATCAGTCTTGAAACAACCTTTGTATTGTCAAACTCAAATAATATATTGTTGTCCGTGAAATAAATATTTACAGGATCATCAACTCCACCGTTCATGATCTTACTTATGTCGCTGAGGGATTTTCCTGGAACTACAACCTTAATGTCTGAATTATCTCCCTTGAGCTCTATATATCTGATGGATATTCTGTGTCCATCCAGAGAAACCACGCTGAGCTTATTGTTTGATACCTCAAATAACTCACCGGTCATAAGCTTATTGTTCTCATTATCTGATATAGAGAATATTGTCTGATTGATAACCTCTCTCAGCGCAAACTGAGATATGGTTATGAACTTATCCTTTGATACAACAGGAAGATTGGAGAAATCCTCTCCTGACTTTCCAGGTATGTTGAACTCAAGTCTCTCACACTTGATAAGTGTCTTGCTGTCCTTATCACTCTCTATAGTTATGTCGCTGTCAGGAAGCTTTCTTATGAAATCTGAGAAAAGCTTTGCCTCGAGTGCAACCTTTCCGTCCTCTATAACAGTACCGTCAACATAACTTTCTATTCCTATCTCCATGTCATTAGCTGTGAGCTTAATAACACCGCCTGCAGCTTCAACCAGGATACAAGACAGTATCGGATGGGTCGTCTTGTTGGAGACAGCCTTTGATACGATATTTATACCCTGAAGTAAGTTAGATTTTCTTATGGAAATTTTCATTTTAAGTGTGATCTCCTTTCATGTCCAAATATAATGATCATCAAAATATGATATGTGTGTATAACTTCAAATAACAACAAACAGTGCGAGCGCTTAACTATAAATATATTAAGATAATTAGTAGTATCAGTAGTAGTGCTTTTGATAATGTTGAAAGTGTATCAAGCCCTTACAAATCAAGGCTTAGAGAATTATGTGTCCATGTTACTAATCAATTTTAACCTGTTCATAAACTGACCATTTACCAACATGGCAAAATCCTGTTCATCAGGAGTAAGAACAATTCTCAAACACATAACAACATGTAACAAACATCAAATAACAATATACAATCAAGTTATGTTTGTAAGGTTATAAACAAATAAGTGAGTTTATAAGATAAAAATGTGGATAACTTGCTATTTTTGTGGATTAAGCTTCTTGATTATGACGTCAACCATCTCAGCAAATTCCGGATCCTTCTCAATCTTATCTTCAACCTTCTGTATATTGCTGTGCACGGTGGAGTGATCCTTTCCTCCAAATGCATCTCCTATACTCTTCAGACCCTTGTCCGTGTACTTTCTGCACAGGTACATGGATATCTGACGGGCAGTGGCTATATCCTGGCTTCTCTTCGTGGATACGATGTCACTGACTGATATATTAGTATGCTCTGAAACAGTGTTGATAATGAGCTCAGGTGTTATGGTAACCTTGGAATCCTTGGATATGAAATCCTTGAGGACGTTCTTGGCAAGTTCTTCAGTGATCTTGATATCTCCGAGCTCTGAATATACGCTGAGCTTGTTGAGCGCACCCTCAAGCTCACGTACGTTGTAGGTTATATTGTTGGCGATATACTCAAATATCTCCTCGCTGATGATATCGGTAAGTCCCTTTATCTCAGCCTTGTTCTTGAGGATAGCCATACGTGTCTCGTAATCAGGAGCGTGGATGTCGATAGGAACACCCCACTCAAATCTTGATCTGAATCTCTCATCCAGAGTCTTGATCTCCTTTGGTGGCTTATCCGACGACAGGATTATCTGCTTACCTTCGTCATGAAGAGCGTTGAAGGTGTCAAAGAATTCCTGCTGCGTACTTGCCTTACCAATCAGGTACTGGATATCATCAATCAGAAGAACATCCACTGTTCTGTATTTGTTTCTGAATTCTTCAGTTTTATTCTTGGAGATTGCTTCTATGATCTCATTCGTGAATTTGTTCGATGGCACATAGAGAACCTTCATATTACTATTGTGCTGGAGTATATAGTGGGCTATGGACTGCATAAGATGAGTCTTGCCCAGTCCTGATCCTCCATACAGGAAAAGCGGATTGAACTTGTCCTGTCCAGGTGAATCGGCAACTGCCAGACATGTTGCGTGAGCGTGCTTGTTACTCTCACCAACAATAAAGTTCTCAAATGTGTAGTCAGGTCTGAGATTGCTCTTGGCAATGGCATCGTTGTAGTCCTCTGAATATGTAGGGGACTTTTCATCCTTTCTCATCTGACTCTCGAGTGTGAATATAACCTGAATTGAATCGTCCTGAAAGAGCTCTCTGAGAACTGTTTCAAGATATATATCAAATAATTTTCTCTTGAGAAATTCTACGCCTCTCTGTCCGTAATCCTCGTCCAGAGTGAAATAGACCTTGTTATCCTCAACTGAATATATCTTGAGAGGTTCGATCCATGTATGGATCATGATATGGGAAATTCCATGTTCATTTTCAAGTATATTCAAAATGTCATTCCACTTGGCTAATATTAAGTCCTTCATCGTAAAAAACCTTCCTCAAAAAAATAATTCTTCCTATTATTAATAACACTATTACATTTTATAATAAATGCACCCCTATTTCAAGCATATTAAGGTCAAAAACAAGATAAATTGCCTTTATTTTGATTTTACATGTTTATACGGTTAGGTACACGTATTTGGGGGTAAAATCAAAATAAACGAGAATAAGGGGCAAAAAATGAAAAAGTTAATAAAAAATCTTATTTGTGTATAATCCACATGGAATGTTGATAACTTTGTTACATAAGTTTCATAATAATTATTATTTTCAAACTTATGTAAATATAAAAAAATGACTGTTTTATATTTGTGAACATCACAAACAGCGATAAATACTGGGTTTTTTAGAATTAAACCCACAAAAGTAAAAAGTTATCAACAAGTTACCAACAAATTGTGGATAACATTATGTAAAGCGACTGGTAACAAAAATTAAATGCTTACAAAAATGTGATTAATCTATGAAACCACAACATTTTGTGATTAATATTAATGTATCCACCTAATTAATCCAGAACGATTCGTCACCTTTATCAAATAGTGGCTGAAATCCTTATAAAATATAGGAAAAACGGCAAAAAAGGCTTGACTCACATTACCTATTTATTTATAATAGGCAAGTAAATTTGTAAAGAAGGAGGTGTTTTGTAATGAAGATGACATTCCAGCCTAAGAAGAGACAGAGATCTAAGGTTCATGGCTTTAGAAAGAGAATGAGTACTGCTAATGGCAGAAAGGTACTGGCCGCTAGAAGAGCTAAGGGAAGAAAGAAATTATCAGCGTAAGGTCACATGGTTGTGACCTTTTTTTATAGGGTCACAGCAACAGTTTTTCTAATAATCAAAGTTTCGGTGGTTACACAATGAGTAAGATGATTACATTAAAAAACAGCAGAGAGTTTGGCAGTGTGTACAGCACAAAGAATTCGGTAGCCAATAAATATTTAGTTATGTATCTGAGAAGCAACGGCTTGGATTACAACAGACTCGGAATCTCTGTTAGTAAGAAAGTTGGTAACAGTGTGGTAAGACACAGGGTAACCAGATTGATTAGAGAAGCTTACCGATTAAACAGAGCAAATATTGATGTTGGCTATGACATAGTGATAGTAGCCAGACCGTCATCAAAGGACAAGAAATGTCAGGACATTGAGAGTGCTTTGATGCATTTGTGTGGGTTAAAGAAGATAAGCCACATAGGGTAAAGAAATGAAAAAAATATTTATTGGTTTAATCAAATTTTACAGGAAGTATTTGTCACCGCTTAAGGGACATGCTACCTGCAAGTATTTTCCTACTTGTTCGCAGTATGCAATTGAGGCTATCGAAAAGTATGGAGTTTTAAAAGGTGGTCTCCTTGCAGTATGGAGGATACTTAGATGCAATCCTTTTTCAAAAGGAGGATATGATCCAGTTCCATAAAGGAGAAAATTATGTTTCTAACAAGAGAAGATGGTATGATACTCGGACCAGTTTGTTGGCTGCTCGGTAAGATATTCAATTGGATTTACATGTTCGTTGGATTTATTGGAAGCCATATGGGATTCACATACGTCAATCTCAGTGTGTGCGTTATTTTGTTCACATTTGTACTGAGAGGCGCGCTGTTCCCATTATATTTCAAGCAGCAGAGATCAAGTAAGATCATGAGTTTCATCCAGCCTGAGATTGCCAAGGCAACAAAGAAATATAAAGGCAAGACTGATCAGGACTCAATGATGAAGCAGCAGCAGGAAACTCAGAAGATCCAGAAGAAATATGGTGTCAGTATGGCATCAGGATGTCTGACTTCGCTTATACAGCTGCCTATATTCTATGGTCTGTACAGGGTTATCCAGAACATACCTGCGTATGTTCCTTCAATGACAAAGACCTACGGAAAGATTGTAGAGATACTGAGTACCAAGACAGATTATGTCAAGGCTATAAGTGATGTAGCAGGTGAATCGAAGGTAAGCACAGTTACAATGGCATTGAAGCAGATGGGTGATGACCCTACAAAGAATCAGATCATTGATGTGCTTGATAAGTTTTCTAAGAGTGATTGGGATAAGCTGATAGCTAATCTTGATCTTACAGGTAATGCTACTCTCACAAGCTATGTTGATCAGTTCCACAATATGAACCAGTTCCTGTTTGGACTGAATATTGCAGATGCACCGGGATGGAAGCTTTCAATAGCTTTGGTGGTTCCTATCGTTTCTGCTCTCATGCAGTTCTTACAGACAAAGATATCCATGAAGTCATCACAGAATAGCAACATGGATAGCAATCAGCAGACAGCCAACAACATGATGAAGGGTATGATGTACTACATGCCTATCATGTCACTTATATTCTGTATAACTCTTCCTATAGCTATCGGTCTTTACTGGATAGTTGGTTCTGTTATTATGATAATATCTCAGCTTATAGTTGATGCTTATTATAATCATCAGGACAAGGATGAGCTGCTTGCAAAGTGTGCCGAGAAGGCTGCCAAGAAGCAGGCAAAGAAGAAGAACCCTGATAAGAAATCTTTCTATGAGAGAATGATGGATGCTCAGAATGGTAACGTTCCAACAGAGAACAGTCAGTCAGAGAATATAAATAAGATGGCTTCTTCAAGACTTAAGAGTTATGTTAATCCTGCACATTCAGTGAATGTTGACAGTGATGATGTAACCCGCAGAGAAAATGTAAACTATAAACCAGGCAGTATAGGAGCTAAGGCGAATATAATGCTTAAGTACCAGAACAATAGCAACGATAAGGGAGGAAATAAATAATGGAATTCTTAGAATTCAAAGGTAAGACCAAAGATGAAGCCCTTATGCAGGCCAGTGTTGAACTTGGAGTCCCTAGTACAGATCTTGAGTATGAAGTTATCAGCGAAGAGACAAAGGGATTTCTTGGTATAGGTTCAAAGCCTTGTATCATAAAGGCAAGAAAAAAGAAGACATTCCTGGACGATGTTAAGGAGTACCTTGACAGCCTGTTCAAGGCTATGGATATCCAGACAGAGATCCAGATGGATTTTGATGAGGAAGAGAATGTTCTGTCTATCAATCTTGAGGGACCAGAGATGGGAATTTTGATTGGAAAGCGTGGACAGACTCTAGATGCTCTTCAGTATATTATTACACTTGCTATCAATAAGAAGAGCGAGTCACGTATCAGAGTTAAGCTCGATACAGAGAACTACAGAGCAAGAAGAAAAGAGACACTTGAGAATCTTGCCAAGAATATAGCATTCAAGGTTAAGAGATCAAAGAGATCATTTGCTCTTGAGCCAATGAATCCTTATGAGAGAAGAATAATCCATGCTACTCTTCAGAACGACAAGTATGTAGCAACCAGAAGCGAGGGCGAGGAGCCATATCGTAAGGTTATTGTATATCTCAAGAAGAAATAATAGTCACGCTGATGCGTGTAAAGATCATCGCAATATTTTATGGTGACAGGAAAGAGATCATTTGAGAAAATGGTCTCTTTTTTGTTGCAGTTTAGTCTTTTTATATGGAAAATGAATTGGTAATGTTGTACACTACATAGATAGGTTGTTTAATCACGGTGAAAGGAAAAGTGTAAGACAGATATGTTCAAGGAAGATACCATTGCAGCTATAACCACCGGTATGAGTAATGCCGGAGTTGGAATAATAAGGATCAGCGGAGACAGGGCATGTGAGATAACAGACATGTTGTTCCGCGCTGCAAATAAAAACAAAAAAGCGGTAAATATGAAATCTTACACTGCTGCATTTGGTGGTGTGTATGAGGATGACAGAATGATAGATGAGGCTATACTTCTGGTCATGAAGGCTCCCCATACGTACACATGTGAGGATGTGTGTGAACTTCAGTGTCACGGAGGTACAGTAGTTCTCCGAAAGATACTTGATCTGGTAATAAAATGTGGTGCAAGGGCAGCCGAACCTGGAGAATTTACAAAGAGAGCATTCCTCGGTGGAAGGATAGATCTGTCACAGGCAGAATCCGTCATGGATATAATAAATGCAAAGAATGACTTTGCAGCCAGAACGTCTGTGGAGCAGCTTCAGGGAAGACTTAGGGATAAGATCATTGATATGAGAGAACAGATTCTGTACAATGTGGCGTTTATTGAATCTGCTTTGGATGATCCTGAACACTACAGTCTGGATGGTTTTCCACAAAAGTTAGAAATAATTGTGGATAACCTTGTAGATAGTGTGGATAACCTTTTGACAACATTTGACAATGGAAAAGTGTTGTCTGAGGGAATAAATACGGTTATTGTTGGTAAACCGAATGCGGGTAAGTCTTCGCTGATGAATATGTTTGTGGGCGAAGAAAGGGCGATTGTAACAGATATGGCCGGCACAACCAGGGATACGCTCAGTGAAGTGATAAATGTAAGAGGTATAACTCTGAACATAGTTGACACTGCGGGAATAAGAGATACAGATGATGTAGTTGAGAAGATAGGTGTGGATAAGGCATTAGAGTCTGTGGATAAAGCTGATCTTGTGCTCTATGTGGTAGACAGTTCAATTGACCTGGATGAGAACGATCACAGGATCATGTCCAGAATACAGGATAAGAATGTTGTTGTGATACTCAACAAATCTGATCTGGAAAAGAAGATAGACGAATCGGATATTAAGAAATATATAGATGCAGATATAATTCAGTTGTCAGCACTGACCGGTGATGGCAGTGAAGAATTGTATGAGCTTCTGAACAGGATGTTTTTTGAGGGTACACTGACATATAATGATCAGCTTTATATCACTAATACCCGACACAAAAATGAACTTGTGTGCACCAAAAATGCACTGTTAAAGGTTAAAGAAAGCATAGATATGGGAATGGAGGAAGACTTTTTCTCCATTGATCTCATGGATGCGTATGAACATCTCGGTTTGATAATAGGTGAAACTGCCAGAGATGATCTGGCTGATAAGATATTTAAGGAATTCTGTATGGGAAAATAGATTGCAGGATATAAGGTACTGGAAGGAGGACATTTGTATGCCTGTTTTGAATGAAGAATATGATGTGGTAGTTGTGGGGGCAGGACATGCAGGATGTGAGGCAGCTCTTGCAAGTGCAAGACTTGGTCTGAATACTATTATTTTTACGGTGAGTATGGACAGTGTGGCCATGATGCCATGTAATCCGAATGTAGGAGGAAGCTCTAAGGGACATCTGGTAAGGGAAATAGATGCACTTGGCGGAGAGATGGGCAAGAATATAGACAAGACGTATATTCAGTCAAAGATGCTCAATGCGTCTAAGGGTCCGGCGGTTCACTCTCTTCGTGCCCAGGCAGACAAGGCAAATTATTCCAGAACCATGAAGCACACCCTTGAGAATACAGATAATCTCACATTGAGACAGGCAGAGGTGTCGGAAATTATTATCGAGGATAATGTGGTTAAGGGTGTAAAGACATATTCGGGAGCAACTTATTTTGCAAAGGCTGTGGTTTTGTGTACAGGAACATACCTCAAGGCTAGATGTATATACGGAGATGTCGTATATCACACCGGACCTAATGGACTTATGGCAGCTAATTATTTGTCAGATTCCATGAAGAATGCAGGGATAGAGATAAGAAGATTCAAGACGGGAACCCCTGCCAGACTGGATAAAAGAACGATAGATTTTTCTCAGATGGAGGAACAGAAGGGCGATGAGAAGATAGTTCCATTCTCATTTACAAATACTGAGGCTGATATAAGACGTGATCAAATATCATGCTGGCTCTGTTACACAAATGAGAAGACACATGAGATAATCAGAGATAATATAGACAGATCACCTCTGTTTTCAGGCGTGATCGAGGGTACAGGACCAAGATACTGCCCTTCCATTGAGGATAAGGTTACGAAATTCCCTGATAAGACCAGACATCAGATATTTATTGAGCCTGAGGGTGAATATACGAATGAGATGTATATGGGTGGAATGAGCAGCTCTCTTCCTGAGGATGTTCAGTATGAGATGATACACAGCATGAAGGGACTGGAGAATGCAAAGATAATAAGGAATGCTTATGCCATCGAGTATGATTGTATAAATGCCATTAACTTAAAACCTTCTCTGGAGTTTAAGAGTGTATCAGGACTTTTTGGTGCCGGCCAGATAAATGGAAGTTCAGGATATGAGGAGGCTGCAGCCCAGGGTATAATGGCAGGAATCAATGCTGCCAGAAAAGTACAGGGCAAGGAAGCGGTGGTTCTTGACAGATCACAGGCATATATAGGAGTTCTTATAGATGATCTTGTCACAAAAGAGACATCGGAGCCATACAGAATGATGACATCCAGAGCTGAGTACAGACTTCTTCTCAGACAGGATAACGCTGATCTGAGGCTCACGGAGATTGGACATGAGATCGGTCTTATAGATGACAAGAGATATGCTGCATTTACAAAGAAGAGACAACAGATAATGGATGAGATACAGAGACTTGAGAGCACCATGGTTGGAGCAAATTCAACCATACAGAAGTTCCTTGAGGATCTTGGAAGTACAGGACTTAAGACTGCTGCATCTCTTGCAGAACTTATAAGAAGACCGGAACTGTCATATGAGGCGATTGATCCAATAGATGAGGGAAGAACCAAACTTCCGGATGATGTTATAGAACAGATAAATATAACCATAAAATATCAGGGATATATAGACAGACAGAATCAGCAGGTAAATCAGTTTAAGAAGCTGGAGAAGAAAAAGCTGCCGGCAGATATTGACTATAATGATATATCAAATCTTAGAATCGAGGCCAGACAGAAGCTGTCTCTCATCAGACCTGAAAATATTGGACAGGCGTCAAGAATATCAGGAGTTTCTCCGGCTGATATATCAGTATTGCTGGTGTATCTCAAGATGAAGGGTAGAGACTAAACTGGTATAGAAGTTATTCAGAATAATTTGTTGAAGGAGAACAATATGGACAGATTAAATTCCATAACAAAACAGTTTGGTCTGGAATTGAGTGATAAGCAGATAGAACAATTTTCAAAATATTATGATATTCTGGTTGAGTGGAATAAGGTAATGAATCTTACAGCCATAACTGAAAAGGAAGATGTAATAATAAAGCATTTTGCTGACAGTCTGCTTCTTTCAAAGTATAAAGATCTTCATGAGAATATTGACGTTATAGATGTTGGTACAGGTGCAGGATTTCCGGGAATTCCTCTGAAGATTGCTTTTCCAGAGCTGAATATAACACTTATGGATTCGTTGAATAAGAGATTAAAGTTCCTCGATGAAGTTATAGATGAACTTGGACTGCAGGATATCCACACTGTTCATTCAAGAGCAGAGGATGGAGGCAGAGATGAGATGCATAGAGAAAAATATGATCTGGCTGTATCCAGGGCAGTTGCCAATCTTGCAACTCTGTCGGAATGGTGTATTCCATTTGTCAAGCCGGGTGGATATTTTGTATCTTATAAGTCAAATGCTTTGCCGGAAGAGATGCGGGATGGAAAGAAAGCAATCAGGATTCTTGGGGGACAGGTCGAGAACATATTTAATACGAATATACCGGAGACCAATAACCAGAGAAGCTTTGTGTTTGTAAAGAAGATTGCAAATACAGACAACAAGTACCCGAGAAAAGCGGGAGCTGCTAAAAAGCCAATAGCATAAAAAAATAAAACAGCCTTAAATGGCTGTTTTATTTTTTAGTTTGAAGATTTCATATGTCTTTTTTCTTTTCTTTTTTCACGAATATCTTCCTGTTTTTGTTTAATTGCCTCTATACCCTGTTTGTCGATAGGTTTTATTGTCTTGTGAACATAATAGTTATTGTTTACAGATTTGAATTTTATCTTGCCACAAAAATAACCATGCATCCAGCATTTTCCAACACACATGTACGATGATGGACTATTTGCAAACCAGTCAATATGTGTCTTGACCTTCTTGCTGCATTTGTAACAACGAATCTGAGTTACTTTTTCATCGTCCAGTGCTGCATGTTTATTTCTGAAACCCCTTGAGATATATTCGTACTGGTTATTATGAGATACTTCAATCTCTTCTTCTTTATTCTTAGGTGTTATATAGAGATCAAAGCTGTAAAGCTGATTTATATTCTTGGCTTTCATCTCTTTCATAACAAGTGCGGTGTATCTTGCATCGTTGAGAGCTGTGTGAAATGGTTCATTTTCCGGAATATTCATCTCACTGACCGCTTTTTCAAGTTTACTCATACTCTGAGGTATTCCTGAGGTATTCGTAACGCTTGCATATATACTTTGGAGATTCAGAAACTTAAGTGGCCTAGGAAGCTTGTCCATATAATAAAAGTCCATATTAGTCTGAAGCTCTGTGAGGTCCATAGGTCCCCATGTGCAGAATATGTAATCTTTTCCACACCAGTCAAGAAATTCTGAACAGACTTCCTTGAATCCTCTTCCGAGACTCAGGTCATCCTCATCATAGTTCAGAATTGTTCTGATCTTTGAATGTAATTTCTTATAAATTTTTGGTTTGATAAGACTTGAGTATTCGTCAATGATGTTGAGATTCTTATCTACCTTAACGGCACCAATCTCTATAATTTCAAAAGGCATACGTGGATGTTCACCCATATGCCCATTGTAGCTTTGATTCCATTCAAGATCCATAACAATATAATTCATAGTCATGTCCCTTTAGAAAATTTATTAGTGAAAAATAGTGCACCTGACGGGATTCGAACCCACGACCTTCCGCTTAGGAGGCGGACGCTCTATCCTGCTGAGCTACAGATGCACATCAATTATAAGTGTAACATTTATAGAGTTTATAGTCAAGAATTAACTATATGCCCCTGAAGCCACACATCACCCTTGAATCTTCTTCCCGGAGCAGGTTCACCCAGAAGATGGTTTTTGTTGATCGCTACGGTAAATGTCAGATCATTGCTTTCTACATCAATCAGATATATCGATTCATTTGTATAGCTGTTGGTTGTCTCGATATATGATGTGATAGTTCCTATAACTGCGTAGTGATCAGTCTCAATACCGACAGGCATGAAGCTTGATTTCACTATGGACAGAACATCCTCTTTGTGAGTCCTTCTTCCAATGGTGTTATAGGTGTCCATATCTTCAAGAGTAAGACTTTCTATTGCGTCCGGATCACCCTTCTTTGCAGCCTCGATGAGTTTACTTCTCTTTGCATTGCCGTAGGATGTATTTTTATCACTGTGATCATCCACATCAAGAATAATCATACCATTTACTGACAGACCGGAAAAATACGCCTTTGAAAAGTACTTGTTTGATCTGTTCATCCACAATGATTTTTCATAGTCTGCTATGTTGGTTATGAAGAAAATAAGAGTCATTCCAAGACTGAAATCACTGCTAACACCGGCATATGCTCTCTTGTCAGAATATTTCTCAACGTATATATTTTCGTCATCGGTCAAAAGCTTTGATGTGACGTAAGGAAAATAATACTCAATGGATATTGAGCCATCCTTTGACATTTCACCTACAAGCGATATTCCAAATCTCTCCCCAAAGTCTTTGCTGAATTGTACAAGACAGGTGTCAGCACTTATAGTTGATATAAATTTCCTGTCAGGCGATTCAAGGATCTGCCTGTATATAGGTTCAAGCTGCTGTCTGTTTTTTATGTTAGTAAAGCCTATAGATGGAAGAAAACTATGCATTCCGACACCTCCCTTGTTGTATGTTTTTATTTATATTATTACTTTCCTGTCTTCTCAAGATACTCTTTTCCACCCATGTATGGACGAAGCTTCTCTGGAATTCTGACTCTTCCGTCAGCCTGGAGATTGTTCTCAAGGAAAGCGATAAGCATTCTTGGTGGAGCAACAACTGTATTGTTGAGTGTATGAGCGAGATACTTCTTGCCATCCTCGCCCTTTACTCTGATCTGAAGTCTTCTTGCCTGTGCATCGCCAAGGTTTGAACAGCTTCCAACCTCGAAGTATTTCTTCTGACGAGGTGACCATGCCTCAACATCTACAGACTTAACCTTGAGATCTGCAAGATCTCCAGAACAACACTCAAGTGTTCTTACAGGGATATCCATTGATCTGAAGAGATCAACTGTGTTCTGCCACAGCTTGTCAAACCACATCTTGCTGTCCTCAGGCTTACATACAACGATCATTTCCTGCTTCTCAAACTGATGGATTCTGTATACACCTCTCTCCTCAATTCCGTGAGCACCCTTCTCTTTTCTGAAGCAAGGTGAGTAGCTTGTAAGAGTCTTTGGAAGCTCATCCTCAGGAATTATAGTGTCGATGAACTTACCGATCATTGAGTGCTCTGAAGTTCCGATGAGATACAGATCCTCACCCTCAATCTTATACATCATGGCATCCATCTCAGCAAAGCTCATAACACCTGTGACAACGTTGCTTCTGATCATGAAAGGTGGAATACAATATGTGAATCCTCTGTCTATCATGAAATCTCTTGCGTATGAGATAATAGCAGAGTGAAGTCTTGCTATGTCGCCCATGAGATAGTAGAAGCCGTTTCCTGCAACTTTTCTTGCTGAATCGAGGTCAATTCCTCCAAGTGCCTCCATGATATCTGCATGATAAGGAATCTCAAAGTCAGGAACAACAGGCTCACCATACTTCTGAACCTCTACATTCTCTGAGTCATCCTTTCCTATAGGAACTGATGGATCAATGATGTTAGGAATTATCATCATGATCTTCTTAACCTTCTCCTTGAGCTCAGGCTCTAAAGCTTCAAGCTCCTTGAGTCTTGCTGATGTCTCAGCAACCTGCTTCTTAACTTCCTCAGCCTCTTCCTTCTTTCCCTGAGCCATAAGAGCACCGATCTGCTTTGCTATTGCATTCTTGTTTGCTCTGAGTGTATCAGCTTCCTGCTGAGCAGCACGAGCCTGTTTGTCAAGCTCTATTACTTCATCGACAAGTGGAAGTTTGTCATTCTGGAATTTATTCTTTATATTCTGTTTTACTACGTCTGGGTTTTCTCTTAAGAATTTAATATCAATCATGATATCCTCCTATTAAATATATAAATTTATTTGAAAATATATTATAATAATGTAGCTACATAATATATTTTCATGTTTTTGTTTCTTTTTATTTTTTTGTTTATTTTATAAATCTTGTTCTTATCGTTTTAGCGATTTTACGTTTTATACGCTTTTCTATTTTATGTGTTTCATACACATTTGTACGTTGCATGTTTTGTATAATAATTTTTTGAAATATGGTTATTTTAGTTTGTTTTCAGCTATTTCATCCTCGAGGGTTTTAGCTCGTTCAATAGCCTCTTTTTCCTCTTCTGACAGTGCAACATATGCTTCACCACCTATGATCTCTTTTGCATAGTTAAAACAGCCTTCTCTGGTATGCATACAGTTGAGTACGACACCATTGTTCTCTGTATCCAGAAGAGCAAGTGCAAAACTTAGATTACCACCCATTCCTTCAAATGCATTATACTTTACAAGACCAATTTTACTGACACATGCTGAAAGATGACTCTGTATTTCCTTATGTTCCTTTGTGAGTCGCTTGGAATTGTTTTTTACAGCATCCATCTCAGCGAATCTTTTCATGATAATATCTTCAAGATCACCTGCCTGAGTTCCGCTCAACAGCCTTTTTATCTGTTTGTTTCTATTTTTAATATTGCCCATCAATATGAATAATAGTACAAACAAGGCTATTATGAGAACCAGCATACCAATTAGTATGTAGGCAGGATCAATACCTATTTTTTGTAATATGGAACTTTCCATTATAATATTGTCCTTCCTTGATTGTGCATATGTATGATGCAGATGGTTACTACATCATTTCTTTATTGATTGAGTAAAGCATCTCTGTTATTCGGTCAAGCTCGTCCTGAGAATAGTAGTTTATCTCAATTTTGCCTTTGTCGTTATTAGATGCCTTGATAGCTATCTTTGCACCTAAAATTGACTTTAATTTGTTCTCTATATCAGAATAGAAGACGGATAAATCCTTTTGAGGCTTCTGTTTTTCCTCTTTTTCCGGCTTTTTCTCCAGAATTGCCTTTACATATGCCTCTGTTTCTCTAACACTGAGCTTCTGATCGTATACAATTGCAGCCGTTTCGTACTGTAATTTAGGATCTTCTATAGGAATAAGTGCTCTGGCATGTCCTGTTGATATCATATTATACATGACCATCTGTCTTACATCCTCGCAAAGCTTCAGAAGTCGGAGAGAATTGGTTATGGTTGATCTGCTTTTTGATACTCTCTCTGCAACTTCTTCCTGCTTGAGATTATATTCCGATATAAGAGATTCGTAAGCCTCAGCTTCTTCAATTGGATTCAGATCTTCTCTCTGAATATTCTCTATAAGAGAAATCTCCATTATTTCTTTGTTAGTATAATCACGTATAACTACAGGAACTTCCTTTATTCCTGCCATTCTGGCAGCTCTCCAACGTCTTTCACCTGCAATTATCTCATAATAATCGCCTTTTTTAGTGACAATCAGAGGCTCAAGAACACCATATTTCTTAATGGAATCAGATAATTCCTGTAATGCCTCTTCATCAAACTGCTTTCTTGGCTGTGACTTATTTGGCTCAATGAGATTGATTTTAATCTTCTGTTCAACCTCTTTTACAACTTCCTTCACAACCTCTTTGGTTACTGTTTTTACCTCTTTACTTGTGTTTTCAGAGGAGTTTTGCTGATTATTTCTACTTCGGGACGGCTTTGAAGCCTCTGAAGTGCCTAAAAGGTCGTTCAAACCTCTTCCTAAACCTTTTTTCTGTGCCATATTAGCCCTCCATTATCTATAGTAGTCATTTTCTATAACTTCATCTGCCAACATCATATAATGCTCAGCTCCGGCTGATCTTGGATCATACTCAATTATTGGCATTCCGTAACTTGGCGCTTCAGCAAGTCTGACATTTCTTGGTATAACTGTGTTGTATATGTGTTGTTTGAGGTTTTCTTTTACATTTTCAACAACCTGAACTGATAAATTGGTTCTTGAGTCAAACATTGTAAATACAACACCTTCTATAGTAAGAAGTCTGTTCAGATTTTTTCTTATCAGTTCAATAGTGTATACCAACTGTGAGAGACCATCCAGTGCGAAAAATTCACATTGAATAGGTACAAGTACCGTATTTGCTGCTGTAAGAGCATTTACAGTAAGCATTCCAAGTGCAGGAGGACAATCAATGATAACGTAATCAAATTTGTTCTTTACCTTCTTGATATGTGTCTTAAGAATGTGCTGCATATCCTCCATTCCGACAAATTCAACCTCAGCACCTGCCAGTTCTCTGTTGGCAGGAATGAGATTAAGACCAGGATATACGTTTATGAGCATACATTCTCCTATGTTGCACTCATTTCTCAACATATCATAGACTGTGTATTCAAGAGAATCCCTGTCTACACCTAATCCACTTGTCATATTGCCCTGTGGATCCATATCAACGGCCAGAACCTTTTTACCCTTTGCTGCCAGACATGCGGCAAGGTTTATGGCTGTTGTTGTCTTGCCAACGCCACCTTTCTGGTTAGCAATCGCTATAATTCTGCCCATTTTGTCTCCTTTTCATTCAAAAAAAGAATGTTTCACGTGAAACATTGTTGTTTGCTTATTTAATATAGATAAAATATGATGATATTTTATGTTATAAATAGTGCTTGTCTATTATAGCACTTATAAAGTGCTAATTCTACAAAATACAGAAAAAATATGATGTTTAATAAAATGTTTCACGTGAAACATTCTATTATCTAATGAATAGATAATATCGTATACAAAGTGGCAATTAAACTGTGTAAAATCTGATAAACAGTGGGTGCATGTTTTGTATTCGTTATATGGGTAAAGTTTCACGTGAAACATTTTATAATTGAATTAATGGTTAAAAAGGTAAGTAAAGTATTGACTATGCTTGAAAGTTCTGGAAATTCTTTAAAAAATCAGAATAATAGACAAGAAAGTACAATTATTATATGTGGATTACTTAGACATATAAATATTATATGTAATGATGAAAATGTTTCACGTGAAACATGAATATTATCAAATAAATCAGAAAAGTAGTTCATGGAGTGATAATTGAGTTGTAAAATACTTTGTAATAATGTAAATGAATAATAAGGTAGCAGAAACAACAAATAAGATGTAAAAGATTTATAAGTGTAGAAAACAAATGTATGAGATATCTGAAGTTTGAGTTGAAATACGTTTATCATAAAGTTTCACGTGAAACATTCAAATATATATAATATTAAAGCAAAATTAAATATACAAATGATCTATTTATTGAAATTATTTAAATCACCATATAATTTATTAATTAACAGCTTTAAAGATTCTGTATTCATAAAAACGCAATGTAGAATATAGAAGTATATAAAGGAATAGAACAGAAGAGATTATATAATACGTAATATGGTTAGAAATATGATTTTGTTATTGTAATAAACAATTTCTTCACAAAGAAAACTGTAAAACTTAGAAAAACAAGAGAAGAATACCTAAAAATATTCAGATATAAAAAAATACCTGAAGTAAAGATATTCAGAACAAAATTATCTAGGATAATAATTTCGAAACAATGATGTCTGGAAGATAGTGTTTAGAAGACAATATTCAGAATGAAATATTCAGAATGAAATATTCAGAATGAAATATTCAGAACGATAATACTCAGAACGATAATACTTAGAACAATAACATCCAGAACAATGACAGCCAGATAAGAATATTCAGAACAGAAATATCATGAGTAATATTATTTAGAGAAAAGTATCAAAAACAATAATATCTATGACAATATAATTTAAAATGGTTCCTGGAGATATATGAGAAAAAGAGAATGTTTCACGTGAAACATTCTCTTTTTCTTTAACCAGGTTATATGGTCATATATTAATATAGAAGAAACACTGATTACATTGCCTCTGGAGCTTCGATTCCAAGGAGGTTAAGTGCCTCAGATATTGTATTCTTAGTGAGATATGTGAGCATAACTCTTGCATTCTTGAGCTCAACATCATCTACATTGATTCTTGTTGAGTTATAGAACTTGTTAAATGCCTGAGCAACATCAACTGCATATCTTGCTACAACAGATGGCTCATACTTATCAGCAGCATCCTTGATCACAGATGGGAATCTGTTGATCTCTTTTAATAACTCTATGGCATCCTGCTCTGTAATGAGACTGTAGTTAACCGGTTTTGATGGATCGAATGACTCAGCAAGTCTTACAACGCTGCAGCATCTTGCATGTGTATACTGAACATAAGGACCGGTCTCACCATCAAAGTTGAGAACCTTATCCCAGCTAAATGATACATCCTTGATTCTCTGGTTATATAAGTCATTGAAAAGAACAGCACCAACACCAACTTTCTTGGCTACATCCTCCTTGTTTGGAAGATTTGGGCTCTTTTCGGTGATTATCTCAAGACTCTTTGCAATGGCATCCTTCAGAATATCCTCTGCGTATATGATATTACCGCTTCTGGTAGAAAGCTTTGCTCCCTCAAGACTTACAAGACCATAAGGAATGTGAACAAGCTGATCCTTTGCCCATTCGTTTCCAAGAAGCTCAACTACCTTGAATACCTGTGCAAAATGAAGTTTCTGCTCCTGACCGGTTACATATAAGCACTTTGAGAAGTGATATGTGTCTTTTCTATAGAATATAGCAGCAAGATCTCTTGTTGCGTATATTGAGCTTCCGTCTTTCTTGGTTATGATACATGGAGCCATATCGTAATCTGAGAGATCAACGATCATAGCACCTTCGCTCTCCTTCAGAAGACCGGCAGCCTTAACCTTGTCCACAACAGCCTGGCACTTGTCTCTATAGAAACTCTCTCCAAGATAGTAGTCGAAATCCATTCCGAGGAGGTTGTATGTTCTCTTGTATTCAACAAGACTTATATCCTTGAACCACTGCCATATGCTGAGTGCTTCCTCGTCTCCATTTTCCATCTTGTTGAACCATGCTCTTGCCTCGTCAACAAGCTCTGGATTCTTGTCAGCCTCTTCATGGAACTTCACATACAGCTTCATGAGCTCTGAGATTCCATCCTTCTCAACAGCTTCCTTTGAACCCCATGCCTTGTAAGCTACGATAAGCTTACCAAACTGTGTGCCCCAATCGCCAAGGTGATTTATTCTTACAACATTGTATCCAAGCTTGGAATGAATCTTGTAAAGAGAGTTACCGATTATTGTAGTTCTGAGATGGCCAACGTGGAAATTCTTTGCAACGTTAGGAGATGAGTAGTCAATACATATGGTCTGTCCCTCGCCTATATCGGATTTGCCGAAGTCATCTGTGTTGGCTGCCTCTATCATTGTCTTTACAAATACATCTTTCTTGATATAGAAGTTCAGGTATGCACCTGCTACATCGATCTTCTCGATGAAATCTACATCTCCTATGGCTTCCTTTATATCGGCTGCAATCATATTTGGGGCTTTTCTGAGCACCTTTGCCAGTCTGAAGCAAGGAAATGCAAAATCACCCATATCAGGGCGTGGTGGGATCTCGATTGAAGCAATGATATCTGACATTTCGATTCCTTCTACGTTATTTGAGATAAGCTGTGCAATTTTTTCTTTCATGATAATGTTCCTTTTATGTTTATTTTATTCGAAATATATATGTGTTGATAAAACAACATATACACAATATAACACTTTGTTACTTTAAGATATCCAACCTGTAAACTAAGTAATATATGTCTTTCAACAGATACGTTATTATTCAAGTGGAATAGTAAATCTTACATTTGTTCCGGTTTTTGAATCTCCATCGATCTTCAGAGTTCCATTTAACAGATATATGATCTCCTTGATTCTGTGGAGACTGCTGTACCATGGACTGTTGGTATCATAATTGTTGTCTATACCCACGCCATTGTCGTTGATATATACATCTATGAGCTTACTGCTCAGATATATCTTGATTGAGACCTTGTTGGCATTTGAATGAACAAATATGTTGTTCATAATATCTTTAGTTATTGATAAAAGATATGTGGCTACAATACCTGGAATATTCATGGCATAATCAGCACAGTTGATGTCGTATGATATGCCACATTCAGGATGTTCATCCCTGTAACCCTGGAAAAGTTTCTCAAGATGATTCCATACAGGCTCTTCGCTGTCTGATTCTCCAGAGAGAGAATTGGCAAGTTCATCTACATGGTCGGCAAGTTTTGCCGTTGATGAGGTGAGCTCTTCGAGAGTGACCTTAGCTCTGTTGATATCTGATCTTATAAGCCAGGACAGTACATCCAGCTTGTGTGAATTGGAGTCAAGAACATCTGTGATGTCGGATTGAATCCTGTCCGCAAGCTGTTTTTTCTCATATTGGTACAATCTGAGGATATTTTTTCCGTGATCCGCTGCTGTCAGGGAATCAGTATCTGGTCCGTCTGTTTCTGTTGTATCTTCATTATTAATAGTAGATACTTCCTCAGTCACCTCCGTCAGAAGATCATCTATATGTCTGTTGGAGGTGGATAGATCAGTTATACGCTTCTTAAGCAATGCGGTTTCTTCTTCGTCCTCTTTGATCTGAAGATGAAGAGTCTGCTGCATATCCTGAAGCTCCTTTAACTGAAGCTCTATCTGAGTAGCCTTTTCCTGCTGTGAGGTGGTGTCTACTGAGAATGGTGAAAATACATTGTGACCAGTGCTTGTCTTGAAGGAGTATACATCTAATGTCTTTATAAGCTGGTCTATCTTTGCCTTGAGTTCAAAATCTTCAGTTTTGAGTGACTGAACCTGCTCAAGCTTGCTGATATATGAATCATTGAAGAAATTCAACAGATCCTGATTGGTCTTGCGCACCAATTTGAGACTTTCTATAGAAGATGTATCCATGATGAAACTCCTTTCAATAAATTTGCTGTAATCTTCATTGTAGTATACCAAAAACTGTGTGTCAACAAATGCAAAATCAACGTTTATTTCTTTTCCCTGTATGCGACGAGTCTGTTGATAGGTGTTCCCATTGCTGAGAATTTGGTCTCATACTCGGTCATGATGTTGCCTTCGTTGTATTCTGAATTGTGAAGGTCATATGTGTAGTTCTCAAGGATCCATCCTGCCTCGGGAACCTGTTCCAGAGAGAAATCAAAGAGTCCTCTGTTATCAGTCTTAAATATAACTCTTCCCTCAGGGGCGAGGAGCTGATCATACAGACCAAGAAAATGTGTAGATGTGAGACGTCTCTTGGCATGCCTGTCCTTTGGCCATGGGTCCGAGAAATTGAGATATATTCTATCTACTTCATTTGTATCGAATACGTCAGTTATATATTCGGCATCCATTCTTATAAAGTAGAGATTCGTCATCTCAGGTTCAAGCTCTCTTTTCTCAAGGGCACGCACCAGGACACTTGAATACTTCTCTATGCCTATGTAATTGATATCAGGATTGCGTCTTGCAAGCTCCATGATAAACTGTCCCTTGCCCATGCCTATCTCAATATGTATAGGGTTATCGTTGTCAAATAACTCATGCCAATGCCCCTTCATGCCTGTTTCATTGTGCACTACATAGTCATTTGCTGCGATAGTCTCTCTTGATCCTTTTACATTTCTCAGTCTCATAGTAATCTCCATCTATTTATTGTAAAAATCTTCTTTTTATTGAAAAAGTTATACCTTATAATAATAACATAGGCGAAAATGATATTCAAACAATATATATAACTGGTAATTTTGGTATGGGATAGGAGCAGAGTAATACCGAACAAATAAAAATGAAAAAAGTTGAAAAAAACACTTGCATTATAAAAAGAACTAATGTATACTCTAATCTGTTGTGACGAACACAACATGATAAATACGGGCCGCTAGCTCATTTGGTAGAGCACCTGACTCTTAATCAGGGTGTGCGGGGTTCGAGCCCCCGGCGGCCCACTACAAGGTGGATTGACTGCAATATAATTGTGGCTGGTCCATTTTTTTGTCACTCAGTTTGAAATCATTTGCTGGATGTCAGAAAAGTTGAAAAAAATGAGAAAAACACTTGCATTATTCTCAGAACTGATATATAATCTATTCTGTTGTGACGAACATAACAAATAAATACGGGCCGCTAGCTCATTTGGTAGAGCACCTGACTCTTAATCAGGGTGTGCGGGGTTCGAGCCCCCGGCGGCCCACTACAAGATGGATTGACTGCAATATGTTGTGGCTGGTCCATTTTTTTGTGCAAAAATCCATGGTCTTTTATTTATTTCCTTATTTGAAGATGTGTAGGTTACACGCCTTCGTTATCGAATGCTGGAATGAAGCTCTCTTTTGCTGTCTCACCCTCCTGTATAAATCCATTTTCAACGCCGATATCAATGGCATAATCCACAAGCTCATCGTATTCAGAAGAAGTTATAGTTCTGCCAAGCTCTGGAAATCTATTCTCAATTCCCGGCATAGGGGTGTACTGGTTCATGATGCTTATATATATTGAATCTTTGTATGTGTTATATAGATATGTGATTATTGACTTGGAATCATCCAGATGATCAGGAAGCTGCAGATGACGGACGATAACACCTCTCTGCATAATTCCGTCGTCATCAAAGCGGGTCTGGTCTCCTCCGCATTGTCTGACCATCTCAGATATGGAGGCTTTGGCATGTTCAGGATAGTCTGGAGCATTACTGTATTTTGCGGACAGATCCGGTGACATGAATTTGAAATCAGGAAGATACACGTCTATATATCCATCAAGTAGCTGTATCATCTCGGCCGTTTCATAACCACTGCAGTTATATACAAATGGAAGCTTGAAGTTCCGTGATCTCGCCATGTCTATAGCTGATATGATCTGTGGTATATAGTGATCCGGTGTGACAAGATTGATGTTGTTGGCACCCTTATCCTGAAGCTCAAAGAAAATGTTGCACAGCCTTGATATGGATATATCCTTGCCAGCCTTGCCTCCGGATATGGCTTTATTCTGGCAGAAGCAGCATCCAAGTGCACATCCGGAGAAAAATACGGCACCTGAACCGTTCTCTCCGGATATACATGGCTCTTCCCACATGTGTAGTGCTGCACGGCTCACCCTGACTGTGTCTGTCATATGGCAGGCACCTGTGTGACCGGATGTACGGTCTACACCGCATTTTCTTGGACACAATATGCAGTTGTTCAGGATGTGCCGGATATCCATATTATTTACCTCCAAAATAGATGATAATTGTTATTAACTGACAGGTGAATTAGTATTTGTCAGGGTCAAATGTGCTTATGAGATCAGCAAATTCCTGAAGATCAGCATTTGCTTCCATGTGCTCTATCTCACCCCTATCCATAAGCCCCGCAAGGGAAGGATTGATAGGCAGACGGATCGCGTGCCCTATATACAGGTCTCTTATGACCTGCTCAAGCTGGCTCTTGCCAAATATATAGTGCTTGTTATTGCAGTCAGGACAAATGAAATATGACATATTCTCTATCATACCAATGACAGGGATATTCATGCTGTCTGCCATGTGAACAGCCTTTCCAACGATGACAGATACGAGATCCTGAGGGGTGGTAACTACCACAACTCCATCTATAGGGATGGACTGGAATATGGTAAGTGGCACGTCGCCGGTTCCAGGAGGACAGTCGATGAACATATAGTCTATGTCTCCCCAGATGATGTCTGAGTAGAACTGCTTGACTGTTCCCGCTATGATAGGTCCTCTCCAGAGGACAGGTGTTGTCTCGTCGTCCAGAAGAAGATTCACAGACATGATCTTGATTCCTGTTTCCGTCTCATCGGGATACAGGAAATCTCCTTCTGCCTCTGGTGTCTTATGTACGCCAAATGCCTTTGGAATAGAAGGTCCTGTGATATCTGCGTCAAGTATGGCTGTCTTGTAACCCATGCGCTGCATGAGAACGGCGAGCTGACAGGTTACTGAGGATTTGCCGACTCCTCCTTTGCCGCTGACCACGGCAATAATATGCTTTATATGTGAACCTGGATGTGGCTCTATGATAAGACTCTGTGGTTCTGTTCTGCTGGAACAGCTCTGACCACAGGTACTGCAGTTGTGTGTACAATTCTCTGACATGATACTCTCCAATCTACTGCACATGGATGTCTGTGCAATCTGTGTTGTATGCTAAGTTACGCATTTGATTAATATATATCATTAAGAGGTTACAAAGTCAACGAATGCAGGTACTATGAAATTTGAGAGGTGAGTTGAAATTGACGGGTGTCAAATATATAATCAGAGACATGATAGTATACGGATTGTAGAGTTGAAATGAAATACCTGATAGAAAGTATTCTAATAAAGTAATTGGGCATGAAAAATACTATAAAAAGGAGAATATAGCATGGGAGTTTTATCAAATATCGAGCCATATGGAGTTTTTCGTTTCTTTGAGGAGATATGCGGGATTCCACACGGATCGTCGGATACAAAGAAGATAAGTGATTATCTGGTGAAGTTTGCCATAGACAAAAATCTGAGATATATACAGGATGAGAGCAACAATGTGATCATATTCAAGGACGGAACTGCCGGGTATGAGGACAGTGCCCCTGTCATGCTACAGGGACATATGGATATGGTCTGTGAGAAAGATGTTGACTGTGATATTGATTTTGAGCGGGACGGACTGAGACTAGTGCTTGAGGACGGAGTGATATCCGCTGATGGAACCACCCTTGGCGGAGATGACGGGATAGCTGTGGCATTTGCACTGGCTATACTGGATGCCGACGATATACCACATCCACCGATTGAGTGCGTATTTACGGTTGATGAGGAGATAGGAATGCTGGGAGCTGCGGCGATTGACTGTAGTCCACTTAAGTCACGGATCATGCTCAATCTGGATTCTGAGGATGAGGGGTATCTGTTGGTGTCATGTGCCGGAGGTGCGTGTGCTACGTGCCATATTCCGGTTGAATATGAGAATGCAGAAGATGATCATTCAGTTGTGAAAATTATTGTAGAGGGTCTTACCGGTGGACATTCCGGCGTGGAGATCATAAAACAGAGGGCAAATGCCGACAAGCAGCTTGCAAGACTTCTATATAATATAGGAAGGGATGTTCCATACAGACTGATATCTATACAGGGCGGTCTTAAGGACAATGCAATACCTAACAAGGCGAAGGCATATGTGGGTATTGATCCGGAGGATGTGGATAACTTTGTAAAATCTGCGGAAAAGAATGAGAATATTCTGAGGCATGAATTTGGAAATACTGATCCAGAGCTTATAGTGAAAGTAGAAACGGATCTGTCAGATGATCTGGGTTCATATAATAACGCGGATGATGTGCAGAACGATATGTATGGTAGAACCATGATCAACAGAGTTATGACAGAAAAGTCATCGGATATAGTTATCAGGAGTCTTATGATGATGCCAAATGGAATTCAGAAGATGAGCAATGATATAGAAGGGCTTGTGCAGACATCGCTGAATCTTGGAATATTGAATACAACTGAGGATGAGGTCACAGCAAGCTTTTCAGTAAGAAGCAGTGTACAGTCTGAAAAGGAAAATCTGATAGATCAGCTCCGATGTGTATCTGTCTCGGCTGGTGGAAGTCTGGAAGTGCAGGGGGATTATCCTGCATGGGAGTACAGACATGATTCTCCTCTCAGAGATATTATGGTGGATGTGTTTGAAGAGCAGTATGGAAGAAAGCCTGTTATACAGGCGATTCACGCCGGAGTGGAGTGTGGACTTTTCGCTGGCAAGATGCCGGGTCTGGACTGTGTATCATTTGGCCCGGATATGAAGAATATCCATACAAGCAGAGAGTCTATGGATGTAGCCAGTGTGCAGAGAACATGGAAGTATACACTGGGTATACTTGAGAAATTGAAGTAATTGACAGCAATATAATTTCAATAAGGAGAAGAATGATGGAAAAGGTAAAAGGATTCTTGAAGAAGAAGGACATTGTGTTCAGTGTCAAGAGATACGGAATAGATGCCCTGGGTGCCATGGCACAGGGATTGTTCTGTACTCTGCTGATCGGAACTATATTGAACACACTTGGCAATCAGTTTGGTGTAGGATTTCTCAAAGCGGTTGTTGCGACCGTGAATGGGACAGATTATACAGTTGGCGGTCTCGCTTCTGCGATGGCAGGACCTGCGATGGCGGTGGCTATAGGATATGCTCTTAAGGCACCACAGCTCGTATTGTTCTCACTGATAACAGTTGGATTTGCGGCAAATGCCTTGGGCGGCGCAGGAGGCCCGCTGGCAGTTTATTTTATTGCAGTTATTGCAACTGAACTTGGAAAGGTTGTCTCAAAGGAGACAAAGATTGACATACTGGTGACACCTCTGGTTACCATCGGAAGTGGTGTGGCTGTGTCTGCACTTCTTGCACCTACACTCGGTGCCATAGCCATGAAGGTCGGAGATCTCATCATGCTGGCTACAAACCTTCAGCCGTTCTGGATGGGTATTGCGGTATCAGTTCTCGTCGGTGTGGCACTTACACTTCCGATATCATCCGCTGCGATATGTGCGGCATTCGGACTTACAGGTCTGGCCGGCGGTGCTGCTGTGGCGGGATGTTGTGCGCAGATGGTTGGATTTGCAGTTATGTCATTCAGAGAGAATAAATGGGGTGGCCTTGTTTCACAGGGAATCGGAACATCAATGCTCCAGATGGGTAACATCATCAAGAATCCGAGAATCTGGATCGCACCTATAGTTACCTCTGCGATCACAGGTCCTCTTGCAACATGTCTGTTCAAGCTTCAGATGAATGGAACTCCTGTATCATCAGGTATGGGTACATGTGGTCTGGTTGGACAGATCGGAGTATACACAGGCTGGATGAATGATATCGAGGCGGGAAGCAAGACAGCGGTCACAGCTATGGACTGGGTTGGTCTGATCCTAATCTCATTTGTACTTCCTGCAGTTCTCTGCCCGCTCATCAACATGGTGGTGAGAAAACTCGGCTGGGTTAAGGATGGAGATATGACTTTATCATAAAGATTGGCTGAAATCCGGTGGAAGAAAATTATCTCAAAATTGTTTCCATCAGGCAGATTACAACAGAAAAGATACAATATTTTCGCAAATAAGATTGAAATTGGCTCGAAAGATACAAATTTACAGATTTTGTGTCTTTCGGGCCTTTTTATATGGAAAAGGAGATAATATTTTCCTAAAATGGGTGATTCAGAAGGAAAAAGATACAAAATATATGGTGCTTGATTTGTGGAGTGAAAATACAGCAAAAATGAGCAGACGATAGAAAAATCAAGAATACAAAAAAGTCCTTGCCTTGAAGTGAACTCCAAAGAGTATTATTAGATATGTCAGAGAAACAGTTCCTGACGTTTTTCGAAAATATGGTAGTTAAAACAGACAGGAGGACGCTTTAATGAAGAAATTAGGAGCATTTTTAGTGTGTGCTGTTATGGCTTTTGGACTTGTTGGATGCGGAAGTGGTGACAGCACAGAAAGTAAAAGTACCACACAGGCAGAAACCCAGACAGAGGTTGTTACGGATGCGGTCAATGAGGCCGATACAAGCAACGACAACGCTGACTCTACGGTATCAGAGGAACAGACCAGCGAGGAAAGCAGCGCTGATGAGACAGACAATGTTGACACAGAGACAGGTAAGACTCTGGTGATCTATTTTTCAGCAACTGGAAATACAAAAGATGCTGCAGAATATATAGCGGCAGAGACAGGAGCAGATATATTTGAGATCACCCCGGCCCAGGAGTATACATCGGATGATCTGAACTACAATGATGACAGCAGCAGGGTATCAAAGGAACACAATGACGAAAGCCTCAGGGATGTGGAGCTTACCACCACTGAAGTTCCTGGCTGGGAATCGTATGATACGGTATTTGTAGGTTATCCTATATGGTGGGGAACGTCTGCATGGCCGGTAGATTCATTTGTCAAGGCAAATGACTTCACTGGCAAGACTGTATATCCGTTCTGCACATCGGCGAGCTCAGGACTGGGAAGCAGTGCAGATGATCTGGCTTCTGAGGCAGGAAGCGGAGACTGGAAGGATGGTCAGAGATTCTCGTCGGGTGTGACACAGCAGGATGTGGCCGACTGGATAAGCGGGCTCGGCCTTGGACAGTAATGTGTCAGATAAGTAACTGAACAGATGTAATAAACATAGCTGGAAATAATTTGAAATTGAAATAAAAAGAAACAGGAGGATATAAAAATGTTAAAAGAAACTTACACACTTAACAATGGAGTAGCAATTCCAAAGCTTGGACTTGGAACATGGTTCATCGACGATGACAAGATAGCAGATGCCGTGAGGGAGGCCGTAAAGATAGGTTACAGACATATTGACACTGCACAGGCATACGGCAATGAGCGCGGAGTAGGCGAAGGAGTTAGAACCTGTGGTATTCCAAGAGAAGAACTGTTCGTAGTCTCAAAGGTTGCGGCTGAGCACAAGACATATGAGGAGGCCAAGGCGGGAATCGATGGAACGCTTGAGAAGATGGGACTTGACTATCTCGATATGATGATCATTCACAGCCCACAGCCTTGGGTAAAGGTAAATCAGAGCGATGACAGATACGTGGAGGGCAACAGAGCAGCATGGAGACTGCTGAGATCAAGCCTATGGTCAACCAGATACTTCTTCACATCAGCAATACTCCGATAGAACTGGTGGATTACTGTCAGAAGAACGATATACTTGTTGAGGCTTATTCACCTATCGCACATGGTGAGATACTCAATCAGCCTGAGATCAAGGCTATGGCGGACAAGTATGGTGTGACTGTTCCACAGCTCTGCATCAGATATACTATCCAGCTCGGAACAATTTCACTGCCAAAGACGGCCAATCCAGAGCACATGAAGAGCAATACAGAGGTCGATTTCGAGATAAGTGCAGAGGATATGGAGGCTCTTAAGAATTTCAAGAAGATCGAGAGCTATGGAGCGAGCAGTGGTTTTCCTGTATATGGTGGACGTATATAATAAAGAAAAGTTCATAGCTATAGTGGACAGCCGTCAGGTTTGTATAGTTTGCAATCATAAATATCTTGCATAATATAATAGTTACCTTATAATAGAGATGTTGCTAATTTTATACATTTAGGAGGAAATGAACAATATGAAAAAGGGAACAAGTTATATTGTAGTGGCTGCAATGATGATGGGATTGATGCTGACAGGCTGTGGGGGCAATGACAATTCTGTAACTAAGGCTACAACTGAAGCTGAGACAGAAGCAGCAACAGAGGAGCAGGATACTGAAACACAGGACACTGCAGATGATACTGAGGACAGTTCGGTCGCCATTGATGAGGAGGACACAGAGGAAGATACAGAGGACAGTGAAGAGGCAGAAGCTGATCCTTCAATAGTAGGTGTATACACCAAGAATGGTTATGAGAATTCGTATTTTGGATTTAAGATCAACCTTGAAGGAAGCTATGGAATTCAGACAAGAGGTTCATTACTGACTGCCACCGATATCTCTGAGGTTGTGGAGGATTCCAATAGCGATGAGACTGTACAGAGGGCATTGGATAATCTGGACAATAGCTTTACGGTAGGAAACGATTATGCATTCTGTGCAAATGATGGTACACACTATATTCTGCTCAAAATAAAGTCCCCTAAGGGTGGTGGAAATTACGGTTATGATGTGTGGGCTGATGAGAATACAGTAGCAAAGGCAACTGTTGCTCAGATGGATACTGTTATTACATCTACAGCAAGTAGAATTGGCGCTGAAGCAAGCAATATTGAGACTGATTATTCCAAGTGTACAGTATTTGGCGAAGAGCACTACATATGTACAGCAACGGCTGATATGTCTGGAACTGAGTACTCTCTGACAAATGTAATAGTAAGATCAGATGACGGAAAGTATACGATGATAATAGCTATAGAGACACTTGGTGACAGAAATTATCAGGATATTCTGGATAACATGTTCAGTCCATTATAAATTTTACAACTTTACTTTTTCAAAAACAAAAAGTATAATACACATCGAAAGCGAGTGGCAAAGATTGCGTAAATCCAGTTTTGTCACTCGCTTTTTATGTGTATATATAATAATTTTCTAGTGTGTAGCTATTCAGCGTAAGTCCAACTAACTTAGGCGGTAGCTGCTTTTTTTGTTCAGGGAAAGGAGTTTGAAGAGTGGAAGAAATAGATAAGAACAAAGAGGAAAACAGAGAGAGAAATAAGATGAAAGATATGCCAGTTGGAAAGCTGATGATCCAGATGGGTATTCCTATGATTCTTTCCATGGCGCTTCAGGCGGTGTACAACATCGTAGACAGCGCATTTGTGGGAAATATGAAGGTGGGAAGTGAGGCTGCGTTAAATGCCCTCACGCTGGTATTTCCGGTGCAGATGCTCATGGTTGCTCTGGGCATAGGCACGGGAGTCGGCACAAATGCGTTTATTGCCAGAACCCTTGGTCAGGGTGATAAGGAAAGAGCTGCCAAGGTGGCTGGCAACAGTCTGTTTCTCGGTGCTGTAATATATGTGGTGTGTTTGTTATTTGGAATATTGGGAGTGAGGACTTATATAGTCTCACAGACTATGGACACGCAGGTCACAGAGATGGCTGTGGATTATCTAAGAATATGCTGTGTGTATTCATTTGGAATAATATTCTTCTCGTTGTTTGAGAAGCTGCTTCAGGCAACTGGCAGATCCATGTATTCAACGATAGGTCAGGTGATGGGAGCTGTCATAAACATCATACTTGATCCGCTTCTCATATACGGAGTGGGACCATTTCCTGAGATGGGTGTCAGAGGAGCCGCCTATGCGACTATTATAGGTCAGATAGCGTCTGCGGTTCTGCTGTGCGTGTTCCATCTGAGACTTAATAAGGAATTTGAACATGGATGTGCATACATGAAGCCTGACTGGAGAATCATCCGGGGAATATATGCCATAGGACTCCCGGCCATCATAGCCCAGGCACTTATGTCCATCATGGTATACGCGCTGAATCTCATTCTCAAGTTTAACCAGTCGGCGCAGACTGCATATGGTCTGTTCTACAAGGTTCAGCAGTTTGTGCTGTTTCTCGCATTTGGACTCAGGGATGCGATCACCCCGATCACGGCATACAGCTATGGAATGGGTGACAGAAAGAGGATAAATGATGCGATTAAGTATGGAATAATCTACACAATAGTGCTGATGGTGTTTGGAATGGCTGTGACAGAGCTGTTTCCAGCTGCATTTGCCGGACTTTTTAATGCGGGACAGTCCAGAGTGTATTTTATAGACGCCATGAGGATAATCTCCCTAAGTTTCGTATTTGCCGGGGTAAATGTTGCATTTCAGGGAATATATCAGGCCCTTGAAGGCGGTGTGGAATCGCTTGTGATATCGCTGCTCAGACAGTTGATAATCATCCTGCCGCTTGCCGGAGCATTTGCGGCTCTGGTCAGAGGCGGTCATGCGGATGTATCACTGATATGGTGGGCATTCCCGATCACGGAGATCGTGTCATGCGTGGTGGGCATGGTGTTGCTGAGAAGGAAAATGAGGAGGGTTACTTCTGCCCTGCGCCCTTCATCATTGACTTAAATGTCAGCATGAATGTTGCGCCGCATGAGAATGCGGACACTATGTCGCTGATAGGCTCGGCGTAGTAAATACTCATGACTGAGTGCGTGCAGTATGGCAGGATGATCGCGAGTGGGATTATCAGTATGACCTTTCTCAGCAGTGCAAATATAAGGGATTTGCCTGCTTGTCCCATGGATATGAAGGACTGCTGACATCCGTTCTGTATGCCAAAGAACATCATTCCGAATATGTATATCGGAAGAACTTTTGCACAGAGTGCTTTGAGGGATTCATCCGAGGTAAATATTCCGGCTGCCACGGACGGAAACATGAATGCGGCCCCAGCCAGGACAAATGACACTATGATGGACATGGTTATCAGTATGGTACATGTCTTCTTCACTCTGTCCACGTTGCCCTTGCCGTAGTTGTAGCTGATGATGGGCTGGACTCCCTGGGAGAAACCGCTCATCGGGATAAATATAATCTGCATGATACTTTGGAGTATGGTGAATGATCCCACGTACAGGTCATCGCCGTACTTCTGGAGCCCGTGAGTGAACACGATGGTTATAAGGCTCTCCGTGACCTGCATGATAAATGGTGACACACCGAGAGCTGCAATTGACAGGATCAGCTTGCCTTGTGGACGCATCATCTGCGCTGATATGCGAAGACTAGCCTTGTCGGATGTCAGAAATCTGATAACCCATGCCGCACTTATCGCCTGGGATATGACGGTCGCTATGGCCGCACCCTTGATTCCGAGGTTCAGTGCAAATATGAATATCGGATCGAGGATGATGTTGAATATGGCTCCTATGAGCACAGAAAACATGGCGGTCTTTGACTGTCCCTGGGCTGTGATAAATGTGTTCAGTCCGGTGGTGATCATGACAAATATAGTGCCTATAAGGTAAATGCTCAGATAGTCATCGGCATGTGGATAGGTGGCATCGCTGGCACCGAAGAAATACAGAAGCGGTTTCTTCAATGTGTAGATGACAGCCATAACAATAACTGTAAATATGATGAGCAGGGTTACGCCATTTGACAGGATGCGCTGTGCCTTGTCCCTGTCGCCTTTACCGAGAGCAATGGAAGCCAGAGGTGCTCCGCCCGCGCCCACGAACACGCTGAATGCACTTACAAGGGTGATGATCGGGAGACACAGTCCGATTCCGGTGAGGGATGCTGCGCCTACCTCGGGGATATGTCCTATGTATATTCTGTCCACTATGTTGTATAAGAGATTGATGAGCTGCGCCACAAATGTTGGAATGCCCATGGAGAGCATAAGTTTAAATATCGGCGCCGTGCCCATCCTCTCTTCAGAATTTGAAGAAATTGTACTTGTGTTCATAACTGCTCCTTAATGTTGATAACTTTATAAAATCCGATGAAAACTTCGTCGTTCATCATGGGGACGGAGGGGACGGAGGTACCTGTCCCCTCCGTCCCCTAGGATATTTCAGTTGGGTGAGGTAGTCAATCAGGAAATAATTAAGAAAGTATAAAATAAATGATAAGTGGAAAAAGTACAGTAAATATGCGGCAAACAGTAAAAAACAAGTGAAAATATGGCAGAAACTTGAAAATTTAATCTTGACAAATTTACTAGGAAAGCGCATTATGGTTACAGATATAAGATAAACCGTTGATCAAGAGGAGTAGCGGCATATAACATGTTCAGAGAGTTGCAGGTGGTGTGATTGCAGCGATGGGAGTGCAGGTGAATGGACTTGTGAGGGCAAACCGAAAGATTTGAGATTCAAGTAGGGGAGACGGAGACCTACCGTTATAGAAGGTACATATATGATTGTATATGGTCGAGGGCATCGATATATATAAATATATATAAATTATTTATATATATTTTTTTTTATTTATTGATGAAATTAGGTGGCACCGCAGGAGATTAGATTTCTTGTCCTAATGTTTGTAGGATAAGGAATTTTTTTTATGTCCTGTGGTTTTTTTTATATTAATTGGCAAGGAGGATGAGACATGATAAGACCAGAACTTAACGAGGCAAAGAAATATGCGGCAGACGGATATAGGATGGTTCCGGTGTGCTGTGAGATGTTATCGGATGTGATCACACCTATCAACTTACTCAGAAAGCTGAAAGCGGCAAATGAGCACTGTTACATACTTGAGAGCGTGGAGAATCAGGAGGTGTGGGGACGGTACACATTTCTTGGTTACAATCCGAAGCTTGATGTCACATGCATGAATGGACACATACAGCTCAAGGATATAGATGGAAATGTGATAAAGAAAGCGGACGATACTCATCCTGAGGTATTCATCAGAGAGATACTCAAGGATTACAGGAGTCCAAAGATAGAAGGACTTCCAACGTTTACAGGAGGTTTTGTTGGTTACTTCTCATATGATTACATAAAGTACAGTGAGAAGAAGCTTGTGATCGATGCCGAGGATGATGAAGGGTTTCAGGATCTGGATCTGATGTTATTTGACAAGGTCATTGCATTTGACAATTTCAAGTCAAAGCTGATCCTCATTGCAAATGCTGACACATCCAATATAGAAGCTGGATATGCAAATGCACTTGCTGATATAGAAGATATGAAGAAGCTCATCCTCGATGGAGAGATGGCGGAGATAGAGCCGGTTAAGATGAAGAGTGATTTCAAGCCGCTGTTTGACAAAGAGAAGTATTGCAGCATGGTTGAGAGGGCAAAGAGGTACATATTCGAGGGAGATATCTTCCAGGTGGTTCTGTCCAACAGACTTGAGGCTGAGATGGAGGGTTCACTGTTCAATACATACAGGGTTCTCAGAAGCACAAATCCTTCTCCGTATATGTTCTACTTCAGCGGCGACCAGATAGAGGTTGCGGGCGCATCACCTGAGACACTGGTAAAGCTTGAGAATGGCGTGCTCCACACATTTCCTCTTGCTGGAACGAGACCAAGGGGAAAGACAAAGGAAGAGGATATGAGACTTGAGGCCGGACTTATGGCGGATGAGAAGGAGCTGGCAGAACACAACATGCTGGTGGATCTCGGTAGAAATGATCTTGGAAAGATAAGCAGATTCGGAACCGTTGAGGTTGAGCAGTACATGAAGATTCAGAGATATTCACATGTAATGCACATCGGCTCAACAGTCAGAGGCGAGATCGACGACAGCAGATTCGATGAGCTGTCAGCAGTGGATGCGGTTCTCCCAGCGGGCACACTCTCAGGAGCACCGAAGATCAGGGCGTGTCAGATTATCAACGAGCTGGAGGACAACAAGAGAGGAATATATGGCGGTGCCATAGGATACATAGATTTCACAGGGAATCTTGATACATGTATAGCCATAAGGATCGCATACAAAAAGGGTGACAAGGTATTTGTCAGATCGGGAGCGGGAATCGTCGCAGACAGTGTTCCGGCAAATGAGTTCCAGGAATGTATCAACAAGGCAAAGGCAGTTACAACAGCACTTGAGATGAGCAGTTGTTTGTGAATTGAAATCACAAACAACTATATATAAGGAGGAAAAAATGACAATACTTATAGATAATTATGACAGTTTCTCCTACAACCTGTATCAGCTTGTGGGGGCAATAAATCCGGATATAAAGGTCATAAGAAATGATGAGTTCACCTGTGAGGAGATTGAATCGATGAAGCCGGATCACATAATCATCTCACCGGGTCCCGGAAGACCTTCGGATGCGGGAATGTGTGAGGATGCGGTGAGATATTATGCAGGAAAAGTACCAATCCTTGGCGTGTGTCTCGGACATCAGGCGATTTGTGAGACATATGGTGCGACAGTCACATATGCAAAGAAACTTATGCATGGAAAGATGTCGCTGGTTGATGTGAATCTGAACTGCAGATTGTTCAGAGGACTTCAGAGCAAGATACAGGTTGCCAGATATCATTCACTGGCAGCAGCCGATGAGAATTTCCCAGAATGTCTGGAGGTCACAGCAAGAACGGAGGATGGAGAGATCATGGCAGTAAAACACAGGGATCACGAGGTATACGGAGTTCAGTTCCATCCGGAGTCGATATTGACACCGAAGGGCAAGATAATGCTCAGGAATTTTTTAGAGATATAAATTGATATAAAATAAGGAGGATATGGCGATGATACAGGAAACTCTTAAGAAGGTAGCAGCAGGACAGGATCTTACATACGATGAGGCATATGCCAGCATGGATGAGATATTCAGTGGCCAGGTGCCGGGAGAGACAACGGCGGGATATCTCACAGCGCTTCACATGAAGGGCGAGACGCTTGACGAGATAACAGCCAGTGCAAATGGAATGAGAGACCATGCGGAGTCTCTTCCACATGACGGAATAGATGTTCTTGAGATCGTGGGAACAGGCGGAGATTGTGCGAATTCATTTAACATATCGACAACGAGTGGTATAGTTGCAGCAGCGGCCGGAGTACCGATCGCAAAGCACGGTAACAGAAGCGTATCAAGCAAGAGTGGCGCAGCGGATGTCCTTGAGGCCCTTGGTGTAAATATCTCCATATCACCTGAAAAGATGGGCAAGGTTCTTGCTGAGTGCAACATGAGCTTTATGTTTGCCCAGGTTTATCACAAGGCGATGAAATATGCAGGTCCGGTCAGAAAGGCACTTGGAATACCGACAGTATTCAATATCCTTGGACCTCTCACCAACCCGGCAAAGGCTCAGATGCAGATTATGGGAGTATACAAGGAGGAGCTTGTTGATCAGATGGCTCCTGTACTTGTTGGTCTTGGCGTAAAACGGGGACTTGTCGTATACGGACAGGATTGTCTGGATGAGATATCCATGAGCGCACCTACAACAGTTGCAGAGATCAAAGATGGCGGGATCACAAAGTACGAGATCAAGCCAGAGAATTTCGGATTTGAGAGATGCAGCAAGGAGGATCTGGTGGGCGGCGATCCAGAGGAAAACGCGCAGATTACCCGCGATATCCTGTCAGGCAAGATTAAAGGAGCCAAGAGAAATGCAGTTGTACTGAACGCAGCAGCTTGTATCTACATCGCAGGCAAGGCAGACTCCATAGCAGACGGAATAAAGGTGGCAGAGGACGTGATCGACAGTGGCAAGGCTGCTGAGACGCTTGATGCATTTGTAAGACTGACAAATGAGTAGATAAGCTTCATCGCAGACTATGATAGAAGGTTGCATAGAGAGGTAAGAGATGATATTAGATGAGATAGCGGAAAAGACAAAGGAACGTGTGGCGGAGCAGAAGAAAAAAGTTCCTCTTGAGGAGATGAAGAGACAGGCACTTGATATAGTTGCCAGAGAGACGGATAACGGCAGCAGCCCATATAGTAAGTTCCCATTTAGGGATAATCTGGCAGCGGATGGAATATCGTTTATCTGTGAGGTCAAGAAGGCATCGCCTTCCAAGGGGCTTATCGCACCGGACTTTCCCTATGTTGAGATCGCAAAGGAATATGAGGCGGCTGGTGCTTCAGCCATATCGGTGCTCACTGAGCCATTTTATTTCCAGGGAAGCAATCAGTTCCTGATGGATATAAAGAAGGAGGTAAATATACCGCTGCTGAGGAAGGATTTTACAGTTGACGAGTATATGATATATGAGGCAAAGGTCATAGGAGCCTCGGCGGTGCTTTTGATTTGCGCAATACTGGATGACGAGCAGCTTGCCTCATATCTTCGGCTTGCGCATGAACTTGGGATGTCGGCTCTGGTTGAGGCTCACGATGAGGATGAGGTCAGACGGGTGATAGCCTGCGGAGCCGGCATCATCGGGGTGAACAACAGAGACCTCAGAACATTTACGGTGGACATCATGAACAGTGTTCGTCTTAGAAAGCTGATACCGGATACGGTGCCAGCCACCCATATGGGGACGGAGGTACCTGTCACTGGTACAGGAGCTGCGGCTGACACTTTAGTACCCCAGAAGATGGTGTATGTGTCTGAGAGTGGAATCAAGGCAAAAGAGGACATAGACAGGCTCAAGGCAAATGGAACTGATGCGGTGCTCATAGGTGAGACATTTATGAGAAGTCCCGACAAGAAGAAGTTGTTTGCGGAACTTAGAGGCGAGTAACATATTATATAGAAGAAACACAATACAAAAGTGTAGAAATTACATTTGAAAATATATCTGAGAAGACAAAAACAGGAGGAAGAACATATGTCAAAAGGCAGATTTGGCGTTCACGGCGGCCAGTACATTCCAGAGACTCTGATGAATGCGATGCTGGAGCTGGAGGAGGCTTACAAGAAATATAAAGATGATCCGGAGTTCAACAGAGAACTCACAGAGATGCTCAACGAGTATGCGGGAAGACCTAGCAGACTTTACTATGCGGAGAGAATGACAAAGGATCTGGGCGGTGCAAAGATCTACCTTAAGAGAGAGGATCTGAACCACACAGGAGCGCACAAGATCAACAACGTAATCGGACAGATGCTCCTTGCCAAGAGAATGGGCAAGACAAGAGTTATCGCGGAGACCGGTGCCGGACAGCACGGTGTTGCAACAGCTACAGTTGCAGCCATGATGGGCATGGAGTGTGAGATATACATGGGCGAGGAGGACACGATCAGACAGGCTCTCAACGTGTACAGAATGAGACTTCTGGGTGCAAAGGTTCATCCGGTAAAGACTGGAACAGCAACACTGAAGGATGCGGTATCTGAGGCATTCCGTGAGTGGACAAGCAGGATCGATGACACACACTATGTACTCGGCTCAGTCATGGGACCGTATCCTTTCCCTGAGATCGTCCGTGATTTCCAGGCTGTGATCAGTAAAGAGATCAAGGCACAGCTCATGGAGAAGGAGGGAAGACTTCCTGATGTCGTCATGGCATGTGTGGGCGGCGGTTCAAATGCCATCGGAGCTTTCTATGATTTCATACCTGACGAGAGCGTCAGATTGATCGGCTGTGAGGCAGCAGGCAGAGGTGTTGATACATTTGAGACAGCGGCAACTATTGCGACTGGAAAGCTTGGTATATTCCATGGCATGAAGTCATACTTCTGTCAGGATGAATATGGCCAGATCGCACCTGTATATTCGATCTCAGCGGGACTTGATTATCCGGGAATCGGACCTGAGCACGCGTACCTTCACGACATAGGACGTGCAGAGTATGTGGCGATCACAGATGACGAGGCTGTGGATGCATTTGAGTATCTGTCAAGGATCGAGGGAATCATCCCAGCGATAGAGAGCGCACACGCTGTGGCTTACGCCATGAAGCTGGCACCTACAATGGACAAGGATAAAATAATAGTGATCAATGTATCAGGACGTGGAGACAAGGACGTTGCAGCCATCGCAAGATACAGAGGGGAGGATCTTCATGAGTAATATAGCAAAAGCATTTGAACATGGAAAAGCATTTATACCATTTGTGACATGTGGCGATCCGTCGCTGGATGTGACAGAGGAGGTAGTATACGCAATGGTTGAGGCCGGTGCAGACCTTATAGAGCTGGGAATCCCATTCTCAGACCCGACAGCCGAGGGTCCGGTCATTCAGGGCGCAAATATAAGAGCGCTTGCAGGCGGCGTGACGACAGACAAGGTATTTGACCTTGTGAGAAAGCTCCGCAAGAAAGTGACAATACCTATGGTGTTCATGACATATGCAAATGTCGTGTTCTCGTACGGTTCGGAGAGATTCATCAGCACATGCGGGGAGATTGGCATAGACGGTCTGATCCTTCCTGACATTCCTTACGAGGAGAAGGACGAGTTTGATGGAATCTGCAAGCAGTATGATGTGGATCTCATTTCACTCATCGCACCTACATCCCATGAGAGAATATCCATGATCGCAAATGATGCGAGTGGATTTGTATATTGCGTGTCATCACTCGGTGTAACCGGAACCAGAACCAAGATCACCACAGACATAGGAGCAATGGTCGATCTGGTGAAGAAGGCGAAGGACATTCCTTGCGCTGTAGGTTTCGGAATATCCACACCTGAGCAGGCAAAGCAGATGGCGGAGAAGTCAGACGGTGTCATCGTCGGTTCAGCCATCGTCAAGCTGTGTGCCCAGTACGGCAAGGACTGTGTGCCTTATGTGAGAGATTATGTGAAGAGCATGAAGGATGCGATAAGGTAGGAAATTATAGATACTAATTGGGGTATGCATTTGTGGATGCATATTTAAGAGAGTCGGAGAAATCTGGCTCTCTTGTGTTTTATAGATATATTTATAAATATGTTGACACCTCAGTTAGTTTTTGATATAACATATACATCAGCGATTGCTGATATCCATAATGAAAATTGAATAAATCATATTTTAAGTAGAAGAGTTTGAAAACATGATAAGTAGCAAGTGCTACAAGTCTGCGATCATGACTCTTTTTTTGTTGCCTTTTGGGCATGGGGCAGATTTCAAATGAAAACTGAATATGCATCTGCCCGGTATCCGGGGCAGCAAAAACTATTTTATTTTTTCATTATGGAGGTAACGATTATGAGATATTCATTTACAGAAAAGACATCACACAGACAGCAGGAGACAGCATACATGCTTTACATGATCATCGGTAGCTATTTTCACAGATGCAGCTGCAGATCAAAGGCGTTGGAGGAGAATCTCTTCCTTTATTATAAGGAGCTTCAGGAAAAGAGACAGGTGGAGAAGGAGAGACAGATCATCAGAGTCAGCGAGGGTGTGCTGAAAGACAATATGACAGATCTTGCGGAGATGAATGCTGAGGTGGTTATCTCAAGGGCAGATGATCTGTATATATTAAGATTTTACACAGGATTTGAGAGAGTCGTGGTGACTGTCGATGAGAAAGGCTGCTATGAGATAAGCCTGGGTAGGGATGAACTAGCGGTATAGAAGGTGTTGTGAGCAAACAGATGAAGTATAGTGGCAGTTGTTCAGGGCATAAATAAACTTGAGCAACTGCCGTGTTTTTACTTGATATGGGAACTAATGTTCGATATAATAGATGCAGGTTTTAGCCTAGAGTAGGAGACTTTTATGGATCATTTTGAATTGGTATCGGAATACAAGCCCACCGGAGATCAGCCGGAGGCAATAGAAAAATTGGTAAAGGGTTTTCAGGAAGGTAATCAGTTTGAGACGCTGCTGGGTGTAACCGGATCTGGTAAGACTTTTACCATGGCGAATGTCATACAGCAGCTTAATAAGCCAACACTGATACTTGCACATAACAAGACTCTGGCGGCGCAGCTTTATGGGGAGATGAAAGAATTTTTCCCGAACAATGCGGTGGAGTATTTTGTATCATACTACGATTATTATCAGCCGGAAGCATATGTGGCGTCTACGGATACTTATATTGCAAAGGATTCGTCTATCAATGACGATATTGACCGGATGAGACATAGTGCAACAGCTGCGCTCATAGACAGAAAGGACGTAATCGTGGTCGCGTCTGTGTCGTGCATATATGGTATCGGTGATCCGGACGAGTACAGGAATCAGATGCTGTCATTCAGAGTCGGAATGATAAAGGACAGAGATCAGGTCATCGATGAACTGACAGATATACAGTATGACAGGAATGACATGGATCTGCAGAGAGGCACGTTCAGAGTGCGCGGGGATGTACTTGAGATAATACCTGTGTCAACATTTGACGATGGAATAAGGATAGAGTTTTTTGGTGATGAGATAGACAGGATCACAGAGTTTGATCCGCTCACTGGAGAGGGAAAGAGGGATCTGACATATACCTGTCTGTTCCCGGCGTCCCACTATGTGGTTGGACAGGAGAAGATGGAGAAGGCACTGAAGAGGATAGAGGCGGAGCTCAAGGACAGAGTTGCTTACTTCAAGTCAAAGGATAAACTCATCGAGGCACAGCGTATCGAGGAGAGAACTAACTTTGATATGGAGATGATGAGAGAGACTGGATTTTGCTCTGGTATAGAGAACTATTCCGGTCCGCTGGCTGGAAGATCAGCCGGAGAGACGCCGAGCACACTGCTGGATTTCTTTGATGATGACTTTCTTCTTATTATAGATGAGTCACATATGACTGTGCCTCAGGTTGGCGCGATGTATTCGGGAGACCGATCCCGTAAGATGAATTTGGTTGACTATGGATTCAGGCTTCCATCGGCACTTGACAACAGACCACTCAACTTCTCGGAATTTGAGCAGAAGCTTGATCAGGTCATGTTTGTATCAGCCACACCGGGCAAATACGAGGAGGAGCACCAGATGCTTATGGCTGAACAAATCATCAGACCTACAGGACTTCTTGATCCGCCGGTTGAGGTCAGACCGGTGGAGGGACAGATAGATGATCTGCTGAAAGAGGTTCGCAAGGAGACCGAGCAGGGACACAAGGTACTTGTGACAACACTTACCAAGCGTATGGCTGAAGATCTCACCAGCTATATGAGGGACAATGATATAAAGGTAAAATATCTGCACTCGGATATAGACACCATGGAGAGAGTTGAGATAGTGAGAGATCTCCGCCTTGGAGTATTTGATGTGCTTGTTGGAATCAACCTTCTGAGAGAGGGTCTTGATATACCGGAGATCACACTGGTAGCCATACTTGACGCTGATAAGGAAGGTTTCCTGCGATCGGAGACATCACTCATCCAGACCATAGGAAGAGCAGCCCGAAATGTGGATGGACATGTCATCATGTATGCGGATACTATCACGGGTTCTATGAAGTATGCCCTCGATGAGACGAGCAGACGTCGTGAGATACAGCAGAAGTATAATGAGGAACATGGAATAACCCCTAAGACTATAGAGAAGAGCATAAGGGATCTCATAACCATAGAGGTGAAGAAGGAGGAACTTCCAGAGGAGGATAAGGACGCTGAGTCCATGACGAAGAAGGAGCTTCAGAAGGTTATCGCCAAGCTGACCAAGAAGATGAATATGGCGGCAGCAGACCTCAACTTTGAGGTGGCGGCAGAGATCAGGGATCAGCTCAAGGTGTATAAGGCGGCACTGAGAGATTATGATAAAGAATAGATGGATGCAGGGTAGATAATTAAGATATAACAAATATAAATAATAAAGAGAAAAGGTTAGATCAAGATGGAAGACAATAAGAATTATGAACGTGGTGAGCATTTGGAGAATATAACGGATGCGAGCATGAAAGATGATGATTATTTCAACGCCAGCAGGAATATTGACAGGAAGTATATTACTATTGAGGGCGCACGTGAAAATAATCTGAAAAATATCAATGTCAAGATTCCAAGGGACAAATTTGTTGTCGTGACAGGACTTTCGGGATCAGGTAAGTCTTCACTGGCATTTGACACGATATATGCGGAGGGACAGAGACGATACATGGAGTCGCTGTCCTCCTATGCGAGACAGTTCCTTGGACAGGCTGAGAAGCCGGACGTGGATAAGATAGAGGGACTTTCCCCTGCAATCTCCATAGATCAGAAGTCAACAAACAGAAATCCCCGATCCACAGTTGGCACTGTCACTGAGATATACGACTATTTCAGACTTCTCTATGCCAGAGTGGGAATACCACACTGCCCGAACTGTGGTAAGGTCATAAGCAGACAGACGGTTGACCAGATGGTGGATGAGATCATGAAGCTACCTGAGAGGACAAAGTTCATGGTGCTTGCGCCTGTGGTCAGAGGCCGAAAGGGAGAGCATGTAAAGCTGCTGGAGAAGGCAAAGAAGAGCGGATTTGTCAGAGTGGTAGTCGATGGCAGCATGTATGAGCTGTCGGAGGAGATAAAGCTCGATAAGAACAAGAAGCACAGTATAGATATAGTTGTCGATCGTCTGGTTGTAAGACAGGATGTGGAGAGGCGACTCACAGATTCCATAGAGACCGCACTTCAGCTTGCAGAGGGGCTTATGAAGATTGAGGTGATCGGGGAGAGGGATGAGAATGGTGTTCAGAAGGAGAATACCATTATCAATTTCTCAGACAGCTTTTCATGCCCGGATTGCGGAATCAGCATAGATGAGATAGAGCCGAGAAGCTTTTCGTTCAACAATCCATTTGGCGCATGCCCGACATGTGCAGGTCTTGGCTTCAAGATGGAATTTGATCCGGATCTTATGATACCCGATCAGAGTTTGTCGATAAATGATGGAGCCATAGTGGTTCTGGGATGGCAGTCGTGCAATGATGGCAAGAGCTATTCAAATGCAATACTCAGGGCACTCAGTGCGGAGTATGGATTCTCTCTTGATACACCATTTCAGGAATATCCACAGGATATCAAGGATCTCTTATTATATGGAAAGAACTCACGACCGGTTAAGGTGCATTATAAAGGACAGCGCGGGGAGGGAGTGTATGATATAACATTTGAGGGACTCATAAAGAGTGTTGCCAGAAGATACAGGGAGACATCTGCGGAGTCCACAAAGGCCGAGTATGAGACATTCATGACTGTAACTCCGTGTGAGGTCTGTGGTGGTAAGAGACTTAAGCCGACAGCCCTTGCTGTTACAGTTGGAGATAAGAATATTGCCGAACTTACAGAACTACCTATCACAGAACTTGCAAAGTTCATGAAAGATCTGGAGCTCACTGACAGACAGAAGATGATAGGTGCGGCCATACTCAAGGAGATAAGGTCGAGACTGCATTTTCTTATTGATGTGGGACTTGACTATCTGTGTCTGAGTAGAGGTACAAGCACGCTCTCAGGTGGAGAGGCACAGAGAATAAGACTTGCCACGCAGATAGGTTCAGGTCTGGTCGGAGTTGCATATATTCTGGATGAGCCAAGTATCGGACTTCACCAGAGGGACAATGACAAGCTGATAGCAGCGCTCAAGAATCTGAGAGACCTTGGAAATACGCTTATCGTTGTAGAGCACGACGAGGACACTATGAGGGCGGCGGATCACATTATAGATATAGGACCGGGAGCCGGTGCAAATGGTGGATATGTGGTAGCTGAGGGTACGGCTGAAGACATTATGAAATGTGAGAATTCTATCACCGGTGACTACTTAAGCGGCAGGAAGAAGATAGAGGTTCCGGATGTGAGGAGAAAGCCAACCGGATGGCTCACAGTCAAGAATGCTTATGAGAATAATCTTAAACATATAGATGTGGATATACCACTTGGAGTCATGACATGCGTTACAGGTGTATCAGGTTCGGGAAAGAGTTCTCTGGTAAATGAGATCCTGTACAAGAAACTTGCGAGAAGACTCAATAAAAGCAGGGTTAAGGCAGGAAAGCATGACCATATCATCGGTTATGATGCTTTGGACAAGATCATAAATATAGACCAGTCACCTATAGGAAGAACTCCGAGATCCAATCCGGCTACCTACACAGGTACGTTTGACCTGATAAGAGACCTGTTTGCCGGTACAAAGGATGCCAAGGCAAGAGGTTACGGCAAGGGAAGATTCAGCTTCAATGTATCTGGTGGACGATGTGAGGCGTGTCGTGGAGATGGAATAATCAAGATAGAGATGCACTTCCTGCCAGATATATATGTGCCATGTGAGGTGTGCGGAGGAAAGAGATACAACAGGGAGACCCTGGAGGTCAAATACAAGGGTAAGAGTATCAATGAAGTTCTCGATATGACTGTTGATGAGGCATGTGAGTTCTTTGCAAATGTTCCGAGAATACTCAGGAAGATAGAAACGTTGCGAGATGTGGGACTAGGATATATCAGGCTTGGACAGCCATCCACCACTCTGTCGGGCGGAGAGGCGCAGAGAATCAAGCTTGCAACAGAGCTTTCGAGACGAGGAACAGGAAAGACGATATATGTGCTTGATGAGCCAACCACGGGACTTCATTTTGCTGATGTGCACAGACTTGTGGATATACTCAGAAGGCTCAGCGAGGGCGGCAACACAGTTGTGGTTATCGAACATAATCTTGACGTTATCAAGACCGCAGATTATATTATTGACATGGGACCTGAAGGAGGTGCTGGCGGTGGAACGGTCATTGCCAGAGGAACTCCTGAGGAAGTTGCGAAGATACCTCAGTCCTATACAGGACAGTATCTGAAGAGGTATCTCGATATGTAAGGGATGTGTCGAATAATTACATCGGAGGTAGATGACGAACATGGATGAACAGAATAGAGTAGAAGATATTGACAGAGTTGATGGCAGGTCGACTTCTGAGCAGAAAAAGGCTATGATGGCTGAGAATAGTCAGGCACAGAATGGTCAGGGATCGCAGTCAGTTCAAGCACCATATAGTCAGGTAGCACAGCCAGCTCAGTCACTGTATCAGCATATGCCACAGTATGGCCAGTCGGTGAAGCATCCATACCAGCCACAGTCGCAGTACGGTCAGCCAGCCCAGCAGCCATATCAGCCACAGTCACAGTATATCCAGGGAGCACAGCCAATGCAGACACCATACCAGCAGATGCCGCAGTATGGCCAGCCAACCCAGCAGCCATACCAGCCACAGTCGCAGTATGGCCAGCCAACCCAGCAGCCATACCAGCCACAGTCGCAGTACGGCCAGCCGGTACAGCCAACGCCATACAACAACCCTATGGGTTATATGGGATATGAGAACAGGCAGAACATACCTGATGATGTGAAGAAGGGATCCACACATGTACCTAATATGTTAAACCTGATCGGCATTATCATGGCTGTTGTATCAGTATTTATTCCTTATGCTTATATGGGGACAGATGCCAGAAGTATAGTTGGAGTGTTTGGGATAAATGTACTGTCAATGCTTGTTGTGGCGGTAGTTATTATAGCAGACGTGATCTGTGCATTTATCAACAAGGCAGGCTGTTATATAGCAGACCTTGTTATATCTATAGTTGTTGGCGGAATATTGATATTTGAATTTGTTCTGTCATTGATAGATCTTGGAAAGCTAGATGCAGCGGCAAATGCAAGACTCGGAGTCGGTGCATGGATCAGCGTGGCAGCGGCACTTTTCATGCTAATATCAGTTCCTATAGGGTGGACAATCAGCAGAAAAAAGGATAAGGCAGAGAAGCAAGATTAGAATTTAGAAATTTATATTAGTGAAGATAAAAAATAATATAAAAGAAAAATAAGTAAGAATAAGAACCCCATCATGGCTTGTGCAAGCTGTGATGGGGTTCCTTTAAGTTTACGTGAGCGATACTTGTCCGAAAGCTGTCGAACAGTTTATCGTTACATTTGTTAATTGTTCTGTTAAAGATCTGTTAATTAGTCGTTAGCCTTACCAACTGATCCGAAGAGTTCCATCTTCTCCTTAACAGTAGCCTTGATAGCCTCGAAACCAGGAGCGAGAAGCTTTCTAGGATCAAATCCCTTGCCCTCAAGATCCTTACCAGCCTCGATGTACTTTCTTGTAGCATCTGCGAATGATAACTGGCACTCTGTGTTAACGTTGATCTTTGAAACGCCAAGTGAAATAGCCTTCTTGATCATGTCAGCTGGGATACCTGTACCACCGTGAAGAACTAATGGCATAACGCCTGTCTTCTGCTGGATAGCATCAAGGGTCTCAAAGCTAAGTCCCTTCCAGTTAGCTGGGTACTTACCATGGATGTTACCGATACCAGCAGCAAGCATATCAACGCCGAGATCAGCGATAGTCTTGCACTCCGCTGGATCAGCGCACTCGCCCATACCAATAACTCCGTCTTCCTCACCACCGATAGAACCAACCTCACACTCGATTGAGAGGCCAAGCTGATGAGCTACGTTAACGAGCTCTGTTGACTTAGCAAGGTTCTCCTCGAATGGATAGTGTGAACCATCGAACATGATTGAAGTAAATCCAGCCTTAACACACTTGTAGCATCCTTCGTATGTTCCGTGATCAAGGTGAAGAGCTACAGGAACTGTGATTCCAAGTGACTCATCCATAGCCTTAACCATTGCTGCAACTGTCTCAAATCCTGTCATATACTTTCCAGCGCCCTCTGAAACACCAAGGATAACAGGTGACTGAAGCTCCTGAGCTGTGAGGAGAACAGCCTTTGTCCACTCAAGGTTGTTGATGTTGAACTGACCTACTGCGTAGTGACCAGCCTTAGCTTTCTTTAACATTTCTGTTGCTGAAACTAACATTTGTAAAATCCTCCGTAAAATTATATTTGGATACAATGTACCCACTTACGCTGATTATACCCCATATAATAAGAAAATAAAAGAATTTTTAGCCAAAAGTTCAACATATAGTTAGTTTGAACTTATCGATAGAAATGAAAAAAATAAAACATTTATAAAGAATAGTCCGCCTTAATTGCATTGAAAAAAATTAAATGCTATGATTTGCCAGTAATACTGACAAATATATAAAAGAGTAATGCATATAGAACATAATACGTTATGTGTATGCACACAGACGTGGCGCAAAGCACCTTACTATGCTTTTGCACAATATAATCTTAAAAAGGGAGGACAGAATGCTTCAGCTTAAGAATATCGTGAAGGATTATCACACTGGTGATGAAGTTGTTCAGGCACTTAAGGGTGTATCTGTGAACTTTAGGAGAAATGAGTTTGTGTCCATACTTGGTCAGTCGGGTTGTGGAAAGACAACGCTTCTGAACATAGTGGGCGGACTGGATCAGTACACCAGTGGAGATCTGGTTATCAATGGCAAGTCGACAAAGGATTTCAAGTCAAGAGACTGGGATTCATATAGAAACAATTCAGTCGGATTTGTATTCCAGAGCTACAATCTGATACCGCATCAGTCGGTACTGTCAAATGTAGAGCTTGCGCTCACTTTGTCAGGAGTATCAAAGGCAGAGAGAAGAAAGAGAGCGAAGGAGGTTCTGGAGAAGGTCGGTCTGGAAAATCAGATTCACAAGAAACCAAACCAGATGTCCGGTGGACAGATGCAGAGAGTTGCCATCGCCAGAGCACTCATAAACGATCCGGATATTCTGTTGGCGGATGAGCCAACGGGTGCACTTGACACAGAGACAAGTGTTCAGATCATGGAACTGCTCAAGGAGATAGCCAAGGACAAGCTGGTTATTATGGTCACGCACAACCCGGAGTTGGCACAGCAGTATTCAACAAGAATCGTAAAGCTCCTCGATGGAAATATAATAGATGACTCCAATCCATTCTCAGATGAGGATGAAGCAAAGGAGGATGACGGAAGTTATGAACCTAGAAAGACATCCATGAGTATGTTCACAGCGTTCTCGCTGAGTCTGAACAACCTCATGACCAAGAAAGGAAGGACATTCTTAACAGCATTTGCCGGAAGTATAGGAATCATAGGAATAGCACTTATATTGTCGCTATCGTCTGGATTCCAGAAGTACATAAACGATGTACAGGAGGAGACACTTGCCACATATCCAGTGCAGATAACGAAGAAAGCGATGGATTACAATGAGCTGCTCTCAAAGATGGTAGGTAACAACGAGGAGAATTCAGATCACAATCACGCTGGCGAGGACAAGATATATTCGGGAGATATCATGGGAGACATGCTCGTGTCCATGGTGTCAGATGTGAAGGAGAACGACCTTGAGTCATTTAAGAATTATATAGAAGACGATGCAAACGGCTTCACCAAGTATACAAGTGATATAACATACACATATGATACACCATTATATGTGTTTAACGAGAACAGTGCAAATGGCGGTGTTGCCCAGGTAAATCCAAGCACCACAATGGCAGATATGGGATTTGGAGGTATGGCGGAGGCACAGGAGTCAACGGCAGATTTCATGTCGGCGTTTAGTTACGGCTCATCATCAATGGACATGTGGACACAGATGCTTGACAATGACACTCTGCTCAAGCAGCAGTACGATGTACTGGCAGGACACTGGCCTGAGAACAAGAACGAGGTTGTACTTGTCGTCGACAAGAACAATGAGATAAGTGATTTTACACTGTATACTCTTGGACTTAGGGATTCAAAGGAACTGAGCGATATGGTTTCAACCATACTTGCTGGCGGAGAGGCACCGGAGCTTGAGCAGATGGTGTTTACATACGATGACCTTCTTAATCTCAAGTTTAAGGTTGTGCTTCCGGGCAATCTGTACAAGAAGAATGATGATGGAACATACACAGATATGAGTTCTGATGCTGATTTTCTGAAGTCTGCAGTGGCCGGGGGCCTTGAAGTAAAGGTGTCGGCAGTAATCAGGGCTTCGGATAAAGCGTATGCAACTACCATGCAGCCGGGATATATAGGTTACACATCGGAGCTTGCCAATTACATAGTTTCAGAGAACGAGAAGACAGATGTACTCAAGGCTCAGATGGATAATCCTGATACTGACATATTTACAGGAATGCCATTTTCAGATGGCAAGGAACTGACAGCGGATGATGTGGATATGGATTCTGTTATGCAGCAGCTTATGGCTTCAGGTCAGGTTACTGAGGACATGCAGGCACAGATGGCGTCCATGACCAAGGATCAGCTCTTCGATATGCTCAAGGGTTACGGTTTCTTCCAGGAGTCAACATCTACTTATGAGGATAACATGTCAAAGCTTGGATATGCAGAGCTTGCAAAGCCGGCTTCCATCAACCTCTACTGTGCAGAATTTGCGGATAAGGACGAGATAACAAAGCTTATAGACAAGTACAACGAGGATTATCCTGACAAGGAGATCACATACACTGATTACATCGGAATCATGCTGTCATCGGTGACCAAGATCATCAACGCGATAACCTATGTACTCATTGCATTTGTGGCAATTTCATTGATAGTTTCATCCATCATGATCGGAATAATCACATATATCTCAGTTCTTGAGAGAACAAAGGAGATTGGTATTCTGCGAAGCATAGGAGCTTCAAAGAAGGATATCTCAAGAGTGTTCAATGCGGAGACATTTATAATAGGTCTCTTCTCAGGACTCATAGGAATCGGCGTGACGGTGCTGATCAATATACCGATCAGTAAGGTGATAGAGAGTTATATCAACGTTGCCGGTGTATCGGCGCTTCCTTGGAAGGGTGGAGTGATGCTGGTAATCATCAGCGTTATACTGACATTGATCGGAGGACTTATCCCATCGAGACTTGCAGCTAAGAAGGATCCTGTTATAGCGCTCAGAAGTGAGTAATTATAAATTATCTGAATACAAAAAGAAAAGGCTGCCATCTCTGGCAGCCTCTTCTTTTTGTATTAAAAGGGAGTGACTGCAACTACATTATGTGAGGGGAGAGTGTTGCAGTCGTTTATGAAAAAGGGGATGTAAACAACTCGCTTACGCTCTCGCTGTTTACAGTTAATAATATACCGAGAAAATGTGTTCTAATTTTGGAGAAGTTGTGTAGAAAATGTGTTTTTCGGGTAAAAATATGAAGATGCTGTAAGAAATTTAAAGGATATGAAAACAGCATAAGGCAGACATGGTTAGAAATTAGAAAGGTAAGTAAAGGTATGAGACAAAATGTGTATTGTCTTGTTTATTTTTGCTGATCATATAATGTATAATGGTAGAAATGTATTTAGGAGGATAAACAGATGGCAGGAAGTCATATAGCAATACCAACCATTCTTAAGATCGGAAAGGGAACCCTGAATGATCTGGGCAAATATATAAGTGCTTCCGGGATGAAGAATGCTGTTATTTATTTTGGAAATGGACTCATAGACATGTTTGGACAGCAGGTCATGGATTCTCTGAAGAAAGAAAATGTGACAGTTGTGGAGTACAGAGAGCTGGATTCCACCAATATAGAGGATATAATCAAGCTGGCATTTGATATAGATGCGAAGGCCCAGGTGATCGTGGGTATCGGCGGAGGAAAGGTTATTGATGTGGCAAAGTATGCGGCATATCTCAGAAAGCTTCCTTTTATAAGTATTCCGACATCGGCATCATCGGATGGTTTCTCAAGCGCCAGCGCATCACTTATGGTAAATGGACGGCGTACATCGGTGCCTGCAAGGATGGCATACGGAATCATAGCGGATACGGAGATCATTAAGTCTGCACCGGAGAGATTCCTTTACTCAGGAATCGGCGACATGGTATCCAAGATCACATCTCTCTACGACTGGCTTTTCGAGTCAGACCTTGGATATTCAGAGATGAATGATTTCGCGGTTATGATCGCGAAGAAGGCAGTGAACAGTTTCGTCAGAACACCATTTGAGACGATCAAGGATGACCTCTTCCTGAAGGAGCTTCTCGATTCCCTTGCCATGAGCGGTGTTGCTAATGAGATTGCAGGCGGAAGCACACCGACATCCGGAAGCGAACACCTGATCTCACATGCACTTGACAAGATGCTTGAACAGCCACAGCTTCATGGAATCCAGGTGGGAATTGCCACATATATCATGGCGGTCGTTCAGGATCACAGATATGTCAGGGTAAATGCTATATTTGAGAAGACCGGTTTCTGGGATTATGTAGCTACACTTGATCTCAAGAGAGAAGATTTCGCAAAGGCGATAGACATGGCACCACAGATAAAGCCTCACAGACACACATACCTTCATGAGGAGAAGTACAGAGAACTTGCCAAGAAGGTTCTGTATGGGGACGAGGTTCTTAAGAGAGTATTCGACTAAGAAAAAAGGTGTGAAGAATGGTACTGCAAGGTGGAAAAACAGTGTATCGTGTAAAACAATGAACAGTATGTGGATGCCAGCCGTGGAGGGCATTGTCAGGAGAGTATTATATGGAAGAAAACAATTTCGGCTATGGCTTTGAACATGATGACTATGGGAGATTTGAGCAGGATATTGACCAGGACACAGCATATGTGATCAGACCTGAGCAGATGGGCGGTGGAGCTTCCCCACAGCCACAGATAAAGAGGACGATCCCTATAGTTACGATTGCATTGATAGTGGCAAATGTCATAGCTGGCATCATGTGCATCGGTGTGGACAATTACTCCAGAACCGGTGGACTCAACTATCAGTATGTGAAGCTGAATGGCGAGTATGGACGACTTATATCGGCGATGTTCCTGCATTCTGGCTTTGATCATCTCTTTGGCAATATGTTTGCACTATATATGTTTGGCTCCACGGTGGAGAGAAAACTTGGCTCCCTGAGGACGACTATCATATACTTTGTATCAGGAATTGTTGCCGGGATCATATCCATGAATGTGTATCATATGACTGATCCTGACAGAATGCATTTCTCTATAGGAGCATCAGGGGCGGTGTTCGGAATCATATGTGCTGCTGTGTTCCTGACATTCATGGGCAACAGGAAAGCAAGCAGAAAAGATATGATGATATCCATAGTTGTTGTGGTCATATATGCTCTGTATACAAATGAGAAGAATATAGATATCTATGCGCATGTGGGTGGTGCGATCGTGGGAGGAATCCTTGCATTTGCACTGAATATCAAGCGGTGGGAGAAGTTTAGGGAGAACAAATTCTGCAAGCTTTTGGCAGTCATACTCACATTGTCCATGTGCGTGACAGGTATCGGTGAGGCGGGGATCGGCAAAGATGCAGCCGATATTCCGGATAAGAGGATAGATTATATAAAGGAACAGAAGATATTCCCGGATGGAGACACAACCTATGGGGATGGTCTGGATGCCTATTGCAGCGATGAACACTGGCAGGCATTTGTCGCGACGGACGGAAGTCAGATAGTGCAGTTTGAAGGGAATGCCACATATAAGGGGCAGCAGGTGACGGTCACAGTCCAGTTTCAGATAGAGGGTGACTGCGAGGGCTATCAGCCGGGATATGTCGGGCTGAATGATGTGGGACAGAACAGTGAGAGTGCCACGGAATTCATGTTGACAGTGTGTGGAAGATCGATAAATGAGCTGAAGTACGGAAGATAAATATCGTTGTGTGAACAAAAGTGTCATGGTATACTAAATCTGTGTGTCCATATGCGGATAGAGAAGATATGTGTCTCAGAATATGGGCAGATATATCAGGAAAAGTATATGGTATAAGATCTATTATAATCAGGAAAGTACAGAGGTAGAGAAAACATGGCACTCAAATACGTGATGATAAATGACATAATTGAAGAACATAATGCAAGAATGCAGAATCTGAGGAAATATTACCCGTTTTTTGTTCTGGCTGAGACCACATTTGCGCAGTATAAGGAAGGTCGTTATGCACAGCTGGACATGGGTTATATAACCATGGCGATTCTGCGTTTTTTTATTCAGGAGAACAGCTTCAATGAGCGTGAAGTGTCATACGATGAATATGAGGAATTCATGGGGCAGCTCCTTGACCGTGATTTCGATGTGGAGATTGCGGGAGATGACAGGGCTGACCTGATAATGTATATATTTGACAAGATCAAGAACGACGGAAGAGCATTTGAATTCACGTTCTATGATCCGGGAAAGAAGCAGCGCAAGACGGGACGAGTGAAGCTGATAGACAGCCATATAGTGGATGGCAAGGTCCTGTATTTCATTACTGCGGATGGAATCGAATTCTATCTGGACACCAAGGAGATCAAGGACGAGAGCAAGATCAACGTGCAGCAGCTTCTTCTGGAAAAGATGATCGTTGGAGAGAACTTCCGTGGCGGTATCGAGGTCGTGCGCAGGATCAATAGCGAGGTGAACAGGCTGATCCGCGAGAAGGATGAGATAGTAAATCTTCTGTCCATCGACGTGTTCAAGGGCGCGGAGGAGTACGAGAATTATATGAAGACCGTCGGCAAATGGTTCGCTGACGAGCAGAAGCTCTTTGCCAAGAACAAAGCTCTGGTGGACAAAGCGATCACTAAGGCGAGCTATGATAATATGGGCAAGGGCAACCTGAAAGCGATGGAGGAGATAAGCCAGCTTGAGCTTGAACTCAAGAGGACCATCATCAAGCACGGAAGTCTGATAAGCAGCACCATGGAGCTGCAGAACATATCGGACAATATCATACACAAGGCAAAGCTTCAGAAGCTGAGACCTGCATTTGACTTTGCAGGACAGCTTCAGAGTATCATAAAAGAGGACAGACCGGATAAGATACTCACCATACTTGCGCCTCTCTTCGCTCCGAGGATCGTGAAAACATTTAGTATGACATCCATAGATCACATGCTCACGCTGAAGTCCGAGGACAATGCGAAGACCACAAAGGTGAAGAAGGAGCAGCTTGATCCGAACTTCCGTTACGAAGATGAACTTCTCGATGAACAGATAAGTGCCAACTTTACAAAGCTGTTCCACGAACTCCTTGACCAGCTGAACAAATGGGGACATCTGAGTCTCAAGGAATTCAATGGAATACTTGAAGTTAAGTTTGGAAAAGAAATCTACGACAACAAAGATTACTATTCCTTCCTCACACACCTGGCTCAGAAGGACAGATACAGCGTGGATGAGATACTGGCAAAGCCGGACACTATGCTGGAGGGAATGCTGGTAGATCACATAGAGAGAATAAAAACTGGCAAAGGTATTGCTATTTTGCAGAATCAGACCGATGGTGATATGGGGCATGGCGGTTCTGGTCTCTCCCGTGAGATGTATGCACCGGAACTCACACTGGATGCGTTCAGAGGCATGACATTTACACTGGAATTCCATCCAGACGAAGAGATACAGATTGGCGAGGACATGTACGTTACGGGAATTCAGTTTAACAAAACCAGCTGAGAGTGATTGTACGGAGAATAGGAGAAAAAGATGGAAAGTAAGAATCTGGACAAGGCGATAGAGATATATTCCAAGTTAATATCAGGTGAGGAGATCTGCAAGAAGCATCCCGACAACGGCCCGCTGTACGATGAATTCTACGGCAATGCCGAGGTGTACGACATCGTCATGAATATGATGAAGAAGATGAACCTGTCACTGTACGAGTACAATGACAGCTTGTATATAACAGCCGGAGAGGGCAACAGGGTATTTGGCTATACGAATGACGATATGAAGAAGCTTCTGGGACTTCGTCTGAACAAGGAGCTCTATCTGTGTTACTTCATTATGTATATGACACTTCTCTATTTTTACAAGGATTCATCCAGCTATCAGTTCAGGGAGTATGTGAAGTCAGAGAACATTATAGATGAGACAAGCAAATATCTTGCGGACATAACGAAGAAGCTTGATGTTTTGTCAACTGATGAGGTGGAGCAGGACAGCTTCAAGGCGATAGCGCTTCTGTGGGATGAGCTCCCGGCGGTGACGGGCAATCAGGAGGGCGACAGCGCCAGGGCGTCCAAGGCATCCCGGGCGGGTTATGTGAAGCTGGTGTTCAACTTCATGTCGGCCCAGCGGTTATTTGTGGAGAATGCGGACAGGTACTATCCGACAGACAGGATGAAAGCTTTGTCGGAGAACTATTTTGAGGAATACAGAGGACGGCTGTATCAGCTGCTTGGAGGTGAAGAAGAGGATGCCTAGTATCAATAGGATAAGGGTCAACAATGTAAAATATAACTTTGGTACACAGCAGTACGATGACTTCACCATGAGAATGTATGGCAAGAACACGCTGTATGATCTGGCAAATGGAGGAGGAAAGAGTATTCTCATGCTTCTGCTCCTTCAGAACCTGATACCGAACTGTACTCTGGATGAGAAGCAGCCTGTGGAGAAGCTTTTCCGTGCGGGTGGCGGCAACACAGTCATCCATTCGCTGATCGAGTGGAAGCTTGACGAGGCGGATATAAAGGATGGCTACAGATACATGACCACCGGATTCTGTGCCAGAAAGGCAAAGGATACGGCGGATGCCGGGGAGGTACAGAAGGACACTGCATCCATAGAGTATTTTAATTACTGCATTTTCTACAGGGAATATAACAAGAATGACATAGTGAACCTTCCTTTGTCGGAGGGTAATGAGAGGATCACATTCAACGGTTTAAAGACATATCTTAAGGATCTCGGACACAGGGATATGAGTCTGGAGGTCAGGGTATTTGACAAGAAGGGCGAGTACCAGAGATTTATAAGCGGCTATGGTCTCCACGAGAGCCACTGGGAAATCATACGTGGAATCAACAAGACAGAGGGGCACGTAAGAACGTATTTTGAAACAAATTACAGGACCACAAGGAAGGTAGTGGAGGATCTGCTCATAGAGGAGATCATAGAGAAGGCATTTGCCACAAAGACAGGACGAAACGGTGAGGAAGACACCATGGCAGAGACTCTTCTCGACATCAAGGACAAGCTGAACGTTCTGGCACAGAGAAAGCGTGACATAGCCAACTATGACCACCAGATAGAATTGATAAATGTGCTCGAGGGCAAGGTGAACTCATGCATAGGTCTCTACGAGGACAACGACAGGATATGTAAGGGCCTGGCCGATGTGTATGCCACAGGAAGGGCGTGTACACAGGAGGGCGACACCCATATGGAGGAGCTTGCGAAGGCAAAGGCTGACGCCGGGGAGCAGATGGAACAGCAGAACAAGCGTCTGGCAAATCTCAGGGTCACCAGGGATTATCTGCGCCTTGAGGACATGAACCGCAAGATGGATGACACTGCCACGCAGATAGAGGACAATGAGAAGAAGCTTGCGGAGCTGAAAAACCAGATCGGCTACAAGGAGAGTGTAAATGACTACCTTGTATACAGGGAGAACAAGCGACAGTACGAAGAGAGCAGACTGATAGTCGACAATATAAGAAACAACATCGGATCATCCAGTGAGAAGATGGCGGTGTATGCGTACAACAGACGCATCCGTGATGAGAAGAAGCTTGCAGAGCTCATGGCGGCAAGGGAAGAGGCCCAGACCAGCTATGATCACGCACTTGAGGAGGCGGAGTACTGCAGAAAGGTCATGAGGGAGGGCGAGATCGCCCAGGCGGTGGCGGAGAATAATATCGCTGATGCCACAGCCAAGATTGATGAGATAAGTGCCCGAATAAGTGAGCTGGCTGCATCAGTCAACCTGCTCGTAGTGGGTGATGTGAAGGATATGATGAACAAGGCTCAGGAGGAGTCTGACAGGATACTTGCTGAGATGACAGAGTTGGAGATAGCCATAGCAGATGGCAGGACAAAGCTGTACGATGACAGATACAGACTGACGACTGTGCAGGCTGAGTATGATGCGCTGGAGAGAAGCTGCGAGGATGCAAGGCTTGACGCCGAGGCGTACAGGCAGTCGGGAAGTCAGCTCGACAGCATCATGGCAGTATACTCTGTGGAGAATCCACAGGATATAACAGGTGTTATAAATGACAGGATTAGGGGCACCATAACAGAGACGATCAAGCGCCAGCAGGAGATCGACAGACTGACAAAGCTTGCGAAATGCTATGAGGATGGCAGACCATTTCCGCCGTCGGAGGGTGCTGAGACTGTGATAAACTACATCTCCACCAGACATGGGCTCATGGCCATGCATGGTGCGGATTATCTGTCGGCACTCCCGGGTGATACAAAGGAGGAGCTGCTTCAGGCAAATCCATACCTGCCGTACAGTGTTGTGACAAAGGGATTTGATAGTCTGGAGGACGATATAAATCTCGGTTCGATAGACACCGGCAGTGAATGTGTAATGGTGTACGATATGGATAAGCTTTCAGACTCAGCGATAGTTCCCGCCGAGAACATGCTTATCATAGGAAGAGACAGGAAATATTTCATGTCTAAGGACTCCATAGAGGACGCCAGAAAGGCAAATGCTGATAAGATATCAGGTCTCACGGAGGAGATCAGTCTGATAAATGAGAAGCTTGCGACTTATCAGGAGGATCTTGCATTTGTCACAAGGCTTGTGGATGCGAGATATACAGGTGCCGAGGACAGGGAGAGAGAGCTGAACCAGGCACTGCTCGATAAGAATGATGAGCTTGAGGAGCTTAAGACATCGATCAAGGTTACAGAGACGGAGCTTAAGAATAACACCGAGAGATATGGAGACCTGCAGCAGAGTCAGCAGAAGGAATCTGACAGAAGACAGACATTTGTCATGATAGAGCAGCTGTCGGATCTTGCAAGACCGGAGGAGCAGAGACTTGCCGAGTATAAGCAGAGGAAGTCTGACCTTGTGGCAAAGCTGTCAGGACTTCAGAGCGATGTGCTGAAGTGGTCGACGACGGTTGGAGAGACTGAGTCAAAGCTTGCGGGGCTTACAAGGAATATAGAGGATATCCAGTACAAGTGGACGGAGTATTTCGAACCGTATCTGCCGAAGTCTGAGAATGCGGGAGTTGCTGAAAATACAGATGGTGCAGGCGTGGCTGCTGCGGCATGGCAGGACGGAATACCGGAGGAATACAAGGAGACTTTGGACATTTCAGATGAACGGCTTGAACAGGAATTTATGGCTATGCTGGCGGTTTCAAAGGAGCATGCGCCGGATCTTGAGGACAAGAAGAAGCTCATGGATGCGCTGAAGAAGTCAATGGACAGAATACAGAAGACCATAGAGAAGAGAGGCTTTGACATGGCGGTATTTGCCGGGGCAGGAGAGCTCTATCCGACGTCAGAGGACCATCTCAGGGAGATGGACGATGAGCTGGCAAGGCTCACACTGATAGAGGCGTCGCTGATGCAGCAGCAGAAGGCTGACCAGAAGGCGTATAGCAAGCTTGAGGGAAGCATAGAGTATGCGATAGAGAACATCAATAGAACATACGGTGATGGCAGCTATGTGCGTGAGGAGATATCTGCAGCCGATGCAGATACAGCCATAGCCAATGGAGATGCGGTGCTTGCGGATATGAACCGCATATTCAAAGAAGCTGAGAAGGCGTACAGCGATTACTATAAGCAGTATGGTTTCATGGTGGATCTGTATAAGGACGTAAAGAGGATCATCGATACCAACGATATAGATGTCTCAGGTGGAAATGTGCTTGATGAGGACATGGATACCCTCAGACAGTTATTTGAGACAAGCCTCATGAAGTACGACAGGAGCATGAAAGCCCTTGACCGCGCAAAGAATGAGATCATGAGATTCAAGGGACAGACGGCGGATACACTAGTGGAGATGGGAGTATTCGAGATGGCCAATACGATCAGGCAGGATGTGCAGGTTCCGGATACCTACAGTCAGGCAAAGGAGCTTCTGGCAAATCTTCTTCAGATCATTGAGTTCATCAAGCTGGAGAAGGAGCGTGTTGAGAAGGGCATCGAGGATATGGTTGCCATTAAGGAGAACTTCGAGAACCAGTGTGTACAGAGATGTATGGATGTGAAGACTGAGCTTGAGAAGCTTCCAAAGCTGTCACGTATCACGGTGGGCGATGATGTGATCAAGATGGTCGATCTAACTATACCTTATGTGAAGGATGAATTTGTGAAGCAAAGGATGTCTGACTATATAGATGACATAGTGAAGGGTGCGGATGCCTACGAGGATGAACGAAAGAGGATCAAGTACATCCGTGACTGTCTGGGACTCAAGAAGCTGTTCGGTGTCATGGTCACAGATATGAATGCGATCAGACTTAACCTCTACAAGAGAGAGAGGATAAAGGAACAGAGCCGTTACCTCAGATATGAGGAGGCTGTTGGAAGTACAGGACAGTCGCAGGGTATCTACATCCAGTTCCTGGTTGCTGTCATCAACTACATTGCCGGAATGTACAGCCTGGCACCGGAGGAGTCGGTACAGTCTAAAACAATATTTATTGACAACCCGTTTGGTGCGGCGAAGGATATATACATATGGGAGCCTATATTTGCCATGCTGGCAGCCAACAATGTGCAGCTCATCGTACCTGCCCGTGGCGCGACACCGGCCATCACAGGACGCTTTGACGTGAACTATATCCTGGGACAGCAGATGGTGGGCGGAAAGCAGCAAACGGTAGTGGTGGACTACACCAGCAAGACGGATCAGGAGGAGCTGGAATATCAGGAACTTTCCTATGAACAGGCGACCTTCGACTTCATCTAGGGGGGCGCTGCGAAACCATCAAGTTATAATTCAGGTTATGAGTTTCGCAGTTTGCCTGTGTGATGTGACATTAAAAATGTGTGATATAGACGTAAGATGATAACATTTAAAATTCTATAAGGGAGAATGTATTATAATGACTTGGAACAGGAAACAGCTTAGAAAGGGAGCGTGGAACACGGTATTTAAACGTGGACTTATGGCTTGGATGGCTATGGTCGCTGTGTGTTTTGTATTCTCTTATCTTGGGGTAGATGATTCTTCACAGACAAAATTCGTGAAGGGAATAGATCAGGTGCTCGGGCAGGAGACAGAGCATGAGGCGGACAATGTGACCATACTCAAGGAATATGTGAAGAATATGCCGATGATTGAGCATATGTCGGAGAAAAAAGCAGAGACAGTTGCCCGGATGATAGATTCGGTGACGGCGAAGCAGACCTGGATCATCAAGCTTTTAGGTGCCAACACGGCATATGTGAAGAGAAATCCCGGCGAGGTCATAGTGATGCTCCTGATATCTGCTCTTATCATGGCTGTTGTCCATTTCTTTATACAGAGTGCGGCGATAGTGGGCAAATGCCGTTATGCCATGGAGTGCAGATACAGTGACAAGGTGTCCATCAACCGAATGTTTGCACCTTTCCACAGACATTATTTACTCAGACTTATGTGGGTCATGTTCTGTTACAATGTTGTTATGACACTCTGGTGGCTCACGATAATCGGTGGTGTGTACAAGTATTATCAGTATAGGATGGTTCCATATCTCCTGGCGGAGAATCCAAGACTCAAGTGGAGAGATGCGAAGAACATGTCAAGGGAGATGACGAGAGGCTATAAGTGGAAAATGTTCCTGACGGATCTGTCATGCATCCACGTGTGGATGATCAAGGCTATACCGGTTGCAGGACTTCTGGTAGCATTACCGTTCCAGATGGAGCTTGATGTGGAGATGTACTTCTGGTTCAGACAGAATATAGGTGTGGAAAATTTTGTCGAGGAAGCATTCAATGCTGCACCATATAACAAAAAGGTTATCGAGGCTGCTTATCAGTCGGCAGGAGACGCGGGAGTTGCTGAGGTATGGACCAAGCCGGTCTATATTCTCCAGGATGTCGCGGTCGAGGTGCCTGAGGGAATGAAGGTGAAGAGTGAATACAGTCTCAGGGACTTCATTTTCTTCTTCTTTGTGTTCTGTTTTATAGGATGGCTGTGGGAGGTCGTACTCTATATAGTTATGGATCATGTTCTTGTAAACCGTGGAACCATGTATGGACCATGGCTGCCTGTGTACGGAGTCGGCGGCGTTGCTATTATATTCCTGCTTGACCGCTTCAAGGCAGATAAAGCAAAGCTGTTTGCTATGGCGATGGTGGTATGTGGAATCATAGAATTTATAGCGAGCTGGGCACTGGATTTCTTCTTTAACTCACAGTATTGGGACTACAAGAACGAGTTTCTTAATGTAAATGGAAGAATATGTCTGGTGGGACTCCTTGCGTTTGGCATGGGAAGTCTGTTTGGAGTGTATATAGCGGCACCGAAGCTCAGTGAATTTCTGAATTCCAAGAGCAAAAAAGTGCAGAACATTATATGTATCACATTGTCGGTATTGTTTATCGTAGATCTGATATGCTGCGCCATATTCGGATTTAACAAGGGCGAAGGAGTTGGCGGCACATTATAAAGAGAAGGAACCAATATGACGAAGTCATATAAAAAGGAGGAACCAATATGACGGATATACAGAATGGTAAAATGATTGATCCGGGGAAACAGTCCTGGGATATAAAGGCAGGAGTATTCAGCTCCTGTATGCTGCATATAATTGCGATGACATGTATGCTCAGTGATCACATGTGGGCAACGTTGTTTCCGTATGTGGATATACTTACGTGCATAGGAAGAATAGCATTTCCGATATTTGCGTTCATGATAGTTGAGGGATTTTACCATACCAGTAATTTCCGCAGATATCTGTGCAGAATGCTGATATTTGCGGTGATATCTGAAGTTCCATTTGATCTTGTGTCCGGAGACAGTGTCCTGTATCTGTTTCATCAGAATGTACTTTGGACATTTCTCATAGGATTACTGCTGATAGCATTGATAGACAAGGTAAGGAAAACGGGCAAGGTATGGCTGTGGATCCCGGTTGCGGTTGTTGTGACACTTGTGGGATATGTGATAGGAACGATCACCATGGTTGATTTCTATGGAGCGGGAGTTGTCATGGTTATAATGTTCTATCTGTTCCGGGGCAAGGAACCATGGAAATTGATAGCACAGCTCGTGTGTATGTATTATATCAATGCACAGCTGCTTAGTGGATATTGTTATACGTTTAGTATAGCGGGACATAGCTTTGAATTCCCGCAGCAGGCGTTTGCGCTAATCGCATTGCCGGTGATATGGCTATACAATGGAAAATTGGGATACCATAAGAAGTGGTTTAAATACTTCTGTTATGCATTTTATCCGGGACACTTGCTTGTATTGTACATAATCTGGCAGATGGTGATGTAGACATTGTATGAGCAGAGAATCGGTGGTTTTTGCAGATATTGGGGAAAAGGAGAAATAAGATGAATGCAGCTCATAAGATAGTGGTTTTGGTTGGCAGTATATTTCTTGCTGTCGGTGTTTTCGTGGGAATTATATTTGCAATTGTGGCGGAGCCTGGCAAATTCCCCCTGGCTATGCTGAGCCTTCCGGGAAGTTTCTTACTGATCGGTGGGGGAATGGACATAGTGGTGGCGATATTGGTTCACAACAAGAAGATGATAGTGAAAAAGGGCGTGAGGTATCCTGCAAAGATATATGGATACACGGAGAATACTTCTGTCAGGGTGAACAATACATATATGATGGACACAATCGTGCATTATTTTGACAGCTACCATGTTGAGCGGGAGGCTATAATACCAACGGGATTCACAAGGGGTGCCGGCATGTACCCGATAGGTCTGACGATAGATATATTTGAGTATAACGGCAAATACGGCTATGATCCGGATTCAGTAAGGGATGAGAGGCTTCCTGGTGAGGAAGAGCTCATGGACGACAAGCCGGTGGCACCGGATAAGCTGAGACTTGTGGCGGTCAGATGCCCGAATTGTGGTTCGAGTTTCCGTGCAGCGACTGGATATTCCAGCAAATGTCCTTATTGTGGAAATTACTTGAATGTGAATATGTAAGCCTGAAAAAGAGCGTGGGTGAGTCGAACCCACGCTCTTTTTTGCTTGCGTGGATTACTGTACATGACCATGTTTTAGCATGAATTGCTCATCGCCATAAATGTGCAGTGATGCGAGAGGCATGTGCTATGTGAGGAAGGCAGCTTGCTTTTATGACTATACGTAAAAGAGCACGAAATTGTATCTATTTGCATATTTTAAGTTAAAGAGGGATAATTTTATGCGCAAAACAGATGGAAAACAACCAAAAGATAAAAACAAGCTGTTATAGGAAGTGCCACTAAAACGCCGCTAAGCCACCGTATAGAATATGTTATCACAGACCATCCCGCCCTCCAAACTTGCCGGTGACAGGTGAAAATTGCCCAGTAAAGCAAGCTAAACCATCACTATTAAGTCAAAAATATCCTAATATATAACTATTAAACAACCGCTATTGTTAAAAATATCTATAAAAATTTCAATAAATCGCAAAATTTTGCTAATTAATCCAAAAATATTCTATTCTTTCAAAACCCCTGTCAAATTATAATGAATACAGTCAATGAGGCAAGACGAAAAAATAAAACACACAAAGCCAAAGGATGTGTTAAGTTTCAGAAAACTTAACATGCAGCATCAGCCCTTGCCGAAGGCAATTACAAATGGGCTGATGTTCAAAGAACAGGAGGGAACGTAATATGAGAAAAAGAAGAATTTTAGCTGTAGCAGCAGCTGCAACACTTGCATTATCAATGGTAGGATGTGGATCAGGCGGAAGCTCAAGTGGCGGAAGTTCAAGCAGCGGAGTAGCAAACAAGGACAAGCCACTTTGCTGGTTCAACCGTCAGCCATCCAACAGCTCAACAGGAGAGCTTGACAAGGATGCCCTTAGCTACAACAAGGACACATATTATGTAGGATTTGATGCTAATCAGGGTGCTGAGCTTCAGGGACAGATGGTTCTTGATTACATCAAGGCAAACGCAGCAACGATCGATCGTAACGGTGATGGAGTCATCGGATATGTACTTGCAATCGGTGATATCGGACACAATGATTCAATCGCGCGTACAAGAGGTGTTCGTTCAGCACTTGGCACAGGAGTTGATGCAAGCGGAGCAGTTGATTCAACACCAGCCGGAACAAACGTAGATGGTAAGGCAACAGTAGTACAGGATGCTAAGCTTGATGTAGATGGCAAGACATATACGATCAGAGAGCTTGCATCACAGGAGATGAAGAACTCAGCAGGAGCTACATGGGATGCAGCTACAGCTGGTAATGCAATAGGAACATGGACAGCATCATTTGGTGATCAGATTGATGTAGTTGTTTCAAATAACGATGGTATGGGAATGTCAATGTTCAATGCCTGGGCAAAGGACGCAAAGGTTCCTACATTTGGATACGATGCTAACAGCGATGCAGTTGCAGCAATCGCAGAGGGCTACGGCGGAACAATTTCACAGCATGCAGATGTTCAGGCTTACCTGACACTGAGAGTTCTCCGTAATGCACTTGACGGTGTAGATATTGATACTGGTATCGGTACAGCAGACGAGGCTGGAAACCAGCTTGAGGAAGGTGTTGACTACAGATACAGCGCAGACGAGAGATCATACTACGCACTGAACATTGCAGTAACAGCAGACAACTATCAGGATTTCACAGATTCAACAAAGGTTTATGACAAGGTTTCAAAGCAGCTTGACTCAAGCAAGAGCCCAAGCAAGAAGGTATGGCTTGATATCTACAACGCTTCAGATAACTTCCTGAGCTCAACATACCAGCCACTTCTTCAGAACTATGATGATCTTCTTAACCTGAATGTAGATTACATCGGTGGTGATGGTCAGACAGAGTCTAACATCACAAACCGTCTTGGTAACCCAGGCGAGTACGATGCATTTGCAATCAACATGGTTAAGACAGACAATGCAGCATCATACACATCAATTCTCTCTAAGTAATATAAGTTACCTGGATGATTGATCAATAGGAAATGATTTAACTCAGAGGGGTGTCAGACTAAACATTTGATACCCTTCTTTTACTAAGAGCATGTATCAAGTTTTCTATGAAAACTTGATATGTAGCATCAGTCCTCGCCGAAGGCGACTATTAATGGGCTGATGTTCAATGAAAGGAAGTAGAGATATGGCAGAAGATAAGAATAAATACATCTTATCGATTCAAGGCATGAGCAAATCATTCGGCAGAAACAAGGTCCTTAACCATATTAATTTGAATGTTAAACCTGGTTCGATCATGGGACTTATGGGTGAGAATGGTGCCGGTAAATCGACAATGATGAAGTGTCTCTTCGGAACCTATCAGAAGGACGAAGGCACAATAATATTAGATGGAAAAGAAGTAAATTTTTCTGGCCCTAAGGATGCACTCGAGAATGGAGTTGCGATGGTTCATCAGGAATTAAATCAGTGTCTTGAGAGAAGCGTTGTTGACAACCTGTTCCTTGGACGTTATCCAAAGAACTCTCTTGGAGTCATCGATGAGGGCCGTATGAAGAAGGAAGCTTCAGACTTGTTCAGAAAGCTGGGTATAACGGTCAATCTTACACAGCCGATGAAGAGAATGTCAGTTTCCCAGAGACAGATGTGTGAGATCGCAAAGGCTATCTCGTACAATTCCAAGGTAATCGTACTTGATGAGCCTACATCATCGCTGACAGCACCTGAGGTTGCAAAGCTTTTCAAGATGATGAGACAGCTCAAGGAGCAGGGAATTTCCCTGATCTACATCTCACATAAGATGGATGAGATATTTGAGATCTGTGATCAGATATCAGTTCTCCGAGACGGTAGTCTGGTCATGACAAAGGACAGCAAGGACACCAACATGAACGAGCTTATATCAGCCATGGTTGGTCGTTCACTTGATAACAGATTCCCACCGGTCGACAATACGCCGGGTGAGACGATCCTCTCAGTACAGGGACTCTCCACAAAGTATGCACCGAAGCTCCAGAACATCACATTTGATGTGAAGAAGGGTGAGATATTCGGTCTATATGGTCTGGTTGGTGCAGGCCGTACAGAGCTCCTGGAAACAATTTTTGGTATTCGTACAAGAGCAGCAGGAAATGTAATGTATGGTGGCAAGATCATGAACTTCACCGGTCCAAAGGATGCTATGGATCACGGATTTGCCCTTATCACTGAGGAGAGAAAGGCAAATGGTCTCTTCCTCAAGGCAGATATCACCTTCAATACCACCATTGCAAATATGAACCACTACAAGAGCGGCGTGGCACTGTCACATGACAGCATGGTTCGTGCCACAGCTGAGGAGATCAAGGTCATGCACACCAAGTGTATGGGACCTGACGATATGATCGCCAACCTGTCCGGTGGTAATCAGCAGAAGGTTATCTTCGGAAAATGGCTTGAGCGTTCACCAAATGTATTCATGATGGATGATCCTACAAGAGGTATCGATGTAGGAGCTAAGTATGAAATATATGAACTTATAATCAACATGGCAAAGCAGGGCAAGACTATCATAGTTGTCTCCTCTGAGATGCCGGAGATCCTGGGTATCACAAACCGTATAGGTGTTATGTCAAATGGACACCTTGCCGGAATTGTAAATACCAAGGAGACTAATCAGGAAGAATTGTTAAGACTTAGTGCTAAATATTTGTAATAGAGAGGAGCATGGATATGGCAGATAAAAATATGATCCTTTCGGCTGATGCAGAGGAAAAACTCCTCAAGCCGATTGATGAATATGTTGGAAAGATACAGGCTCAGATCGATGAACTTCGAGTTGATGGATCTGACAAGGTTCGTAGTTTGAAGAACCATATAGCTATCGCAAAGGAAGATAAGAATTTATCAAAGGATGAAAAGGATAGCATAATCGCAAAGGATAAGGCAGCCCTGGAGAAGGCAAAGGCAGTTGAGGCAGCCAACAAAGATAAGGTTGCAAAGCTCATCGCCGATGCAGAGGGATACCTTAAGGAGCACTATGACAGCGAGTACTACAGCAAGGTAGTGGCAAGCTGCGAGGCTGAGAAGGCAGCAGAAAATGAGTCCTATGAGAGAGTAAAGGCGACACTCAAGACAGAGCATGAGCAGACACTTGCAAAGCTCTCTGATTCGGAAGAGATCAAGGACGAGAAATATGTATACAAGAACAAGCTCTTTGATGCACAGATGACACATGAGTCAAGACTTCAGGAGATCAAGGACAGAAAGCATGATGCATTTTCACACAAGTATCATCTGATAGATCTTCTTAGAATGTCCAAGTACACATTCATGCAGAGCAGAGCACAGAAATTTGAGAATTACAAGTACACATTCAATACAACACAGTTCCTTTACAAGAATGGTCTGTATATAGTAATCGTGTTGATATTCATTGCACTTTGTATCATCACTCCGATTGTGAAGAACACACAGCTCCTCACAGTTACCAATATACTGAATATACTTCAGCAGGCATCACCTAGAATGTTCCTGGCACTCGGTGTTGCGGGACTTATCCTCCTGACTGGTACCGATCTTTCGATTGGACGTATGGTTGGTATGGGTATGGTTACAGCTACCATTATCATGCACAACGGTGCAAATACAGGTGGTGTGTTCGGACACATATTTGATTTCTCAAGTATGCCGGTTGTAGGAAAAGCATTATTTGCACTTGTTGCATGTATTATCCTCACAACAGTATTCTCAAGTATTGCAGGTTTCTTCATGGCGAAGTACAAGATGCATCCGTTCATCTCAACAATGGCGAACATGCTGATAATCTTCGGACTTGTAACATATGCGACAAAGGGTGTTTCATTTGGTGCTATTGATTCAGCAATACCAAATATGTTCATCCCAACAATAGGAAACTTCCCAACTATTATCATTTGGGCAATAGTTGCTGTAGTTGTAGTATGGTTCATCTGGAACAAGACTACATTTGGTAAGAATCTGTACGCTGTAGGTGGAAACCCAGAGGCAGCAGCAGTTTCAGGTATATCAGTTTTCAAGGTAACACTTGGCGCATTCATCCTTGCCGGTATCCTTTACGGATTCGGATCATGGCTTGAGTGTAACAGAATGGTTGGTTCAGGTAGTGCAGCTTATGGACAGGGCTGGGATATGGACGCCATAGCAGCCTGCGTTGTTGGTGGTGTTTCATTCACAGGTGGTATCGGTAAGATCTCCGGTGTTGTAACTGGTGTTCTTATCTTCACATCACTTACCTACTCACTTACTATTCTTGGTATTGATACAAACCTTCAGTTCATATTCGAAGGTATCATCATCCTTGCCGCTGTAACTCTTGACTGTCTCAAGTATGTACAGAAGAAGTAAGGAACAACAAATTTAACTCTCACAAAACCTTTATATAAAAAGCCGCTCGGATCGTCTACAGGATGGATTGAGCGGCTTTTTTCATAAGGAGGGGCCCGCATAAGCGGGAGGATTCCTTGTGAAGTGCACGAAGTGCACGCATGACGCAAGGCATGTGGATTGGCGGACGCCTTCTGTGCATCTATGCCACTTTTTTATGCATGCCACCTAATCACGCAGCCGCTTCCTTCGCTCCAATGATTTTATCTGCATGCGGCGCCGCGCGCGATAAGGGCGTTTGCGCGCTCTGCCTTAGCAAAAATCATTGAAGCTCAGTCGCGTCTAGCTATCGATTAGGTGGCATGCATAAAAGTGGCAGGCGCATGCAAGGAAGGCTGGCCTGAGGAGATATTTATATATTGTGAATTTCTGGACGAGTGTTCCCTTTCCCTCACTTCAGCTTACTTTTATCTGCACACTGCTTTGACCGCGATAAGGGCAATGCGGTCTCCGCAGTGGCAAAAAGCGCTGAAGCTCAGTCGTGTTCACTATCGATGTCGCAGTATATAAATGCAGCCATGCATGCAGCCGTAAACAAGCTGGATCCTCAGCTGGAAACAGGCAAGGTTTCGAGTCACGGACAGGTGAGGAAAATTCCTTGACGGTATAGATGAAGAAATAATGAAATAATAATAAAAGTACAGATATTCTCTGCGGTATTTGATATAATTACATTGCTGGAAAAGACCGGTGAACCGGGTGGCATTTGATATATAGAAAGGATTTCTGTTAGATGGATAAATACAAGGTTATCCTTGTCGATGACGAGGAAGAGGTTATAGATGTTATAGAGAGAAAGATTCACTGGGATATGCTTGGGTTTGATGTTGTGGGAAGTGCCAACAATGGTGTGAAGGCTCTTGAACTGGTGGAGAAGCTGCAGCCGGATGTGGTCATAACGGATATTAAGATGCCATATATGGACGGTCTTGAGCTGTCCAGACGACTCAACAATGATTATCAGAATATACACATCATCATATTCACAGGGTTTGATGAGTTTGAGTATGCCAAGGAGGCGGTGCACCTTGAGATAGAGGAGTACATGCTCAAGCCTATAAATGCATTAGAACTCTCGGATTGTCTGAAGAGGGTCAAGAACTCTCTGGACAAGGAGAGGGAGGAAAAGCTGAATGTAGAGAAGCTTGCAAATTATTTCAATGCATCTCTGCCTGTTCTTCAGACAAATCTGTTTGTATCACTGATAGAGGGCAGAGTGAGCGAGTCGGATTATGAGAAATTCCTTGCAGCATACCAGATCGATATGAAGGGACCGCTTTATTGCTGCGCGGTTTTTCATACATCGGAGCATCACGTTCCAGATGGAATGAACCCGCTTCTGTTGTCAATGTCAGTGGAACAGCAGATCAAGGACAGAATTGCTGATACATGGAAATGCAAGGTATTTACATATCTGGGCAACACGGTGCTCATCATCGAGATAGTCTCAGAGGATGCCATGGCAGAGCTGACGGATGCCTGCGACAGATTCTGCAGATGGGCTTACCGAGTCATGGGTGCCGTGGTGACTGCCGGTATTGGCAGAGTGTGCGACAGTCTTCTGAATATCAACAACTCATATGAGGGTGCCAGGGAAGCTGTATCATACAGGGTTCTATACGGAACCCAGAGGGCTATAAATATTGCTGAGATCGCACCGAAGGAGCAGAAGGCAGCAGTACAGTATGAAGATGCAAATATGCATGAGCTTATCAAGTCAATATATCTTGGCAAAAGAGATGCCATTGAGGGCGCAGTACATGATGAGATAGAGAAGCTGCACAGATCTGCACAGACCATGAACAGGTACAAGCTGACGCTCATGGAGATGGTAGGAACATTCTACAGATTCTGCGCAAATAATTTTATAGATTTTGATAATTTTTCAGGTGGGATCAGCAACCCATACGAGAAGGTTCCTGAGATGGATGAAGTTACCCTCACAGCATGGCTCATAGACACATCGATGGCGATCGGCGAGGAATTGAAAAATGCCAGAAATAACACGTCCAGAAGAATGGTAACGGATGCCCAGAATATGGTAGTTGACAGGTATATGGAGCCCGATCTGTCGCTGGATACGGTGTGCTCAGAGCTTGGTGTGTCCAATTCGTATTTTTCATCGGTGTTCAAGAAGGAGACAGGCAAGGCATTTATCTCGTATCTGACGGATTACAGGATGGATCACGCAGCCAATCTCATACTTGAGACAAATGAGAAGAGCTATAAGATAGCAGAGCAGGTTGGATATCAGGATGCAAATTACTTTAGCTATGTGTTCAAGAAGAGATTTGGAATGTCGCCATCAAAGTACAGAACTGAACATGCGGGGAATAAGTAGAGCAGAGAAAGTATAAGGGGAGTAGAATTGTTTTGAAGATTAGAGAGAAAAAGGATGCTCAGGGCAAAAAGCAGAAAAATAAATATTCTCTGCGCGCGAGGCTGCGAGGCTGGTTTCATCATGGCAGATTTATAGGATTTGACATACAGTCAATAATCATGGCGGTGCTCACAGGACTGACGATAACCACAACTGTTGTTATGGGGTTTCTTATTTACAATAGATTCAAGCTTGCGATAAAGCAGACTGCAGTGTCAAATGCAGAAAGCATGATAGAGAGTACTGTGGATAAAGTGGATACAGACCTGGCAGGTATCAGACAGATATCTAATGGAGTGAATTATAACATTATCCAGGAATATGACATCTCCAGTCAGGAGTTCAGCAGACAGTTCAGCCTTTTATATGAGGTGAATGTTGACAAAGTGCAGAGTATGGCGTTGTACGACAATTCCGGGAAGCTTATTGCTGCGGAGCCGGTTGCAGTGCAGAAGGATAAGGTTAATGTGGAGGAACAGGAATGGTACAAGAATGCATCTGAAGATATAGAGAATATGCACTTTTCTACACCTCATATACAAGATCTGTTTCAAGATGGCGCCAACAGGTATTATTGGGTCATATCCCTCAGCCGTTCTGTTGATATCAATGATGGAGATAAGCCGGTAAACGGCGTGCTTCTGATAGATATGAAGTATTCCGTGATCGAGGAGGCTCTTTCAAGGATCAATGATTCTTCAAGCGAGACTTATTATTATCTGTGCAACCGTGACGGAGATATCATATACCATCCGCGAAGAGCAGAGATAGACAGAGGCTTTTTCACAGAGGAAAGTACAGAGGCAGCGGTATACGATGACGGTACATATGAGATCAAGATGACGGGTGGCACAGAAAATGTTGTTGTCAGCAGTATAGCCTACACTGGATGGAAGATCATAGGAGTTGTCCCGGAAAGTGTTCAGACTGCCAGCATCAATCAGTACAGATATTACATCATAACTACGGTTGTGATATTGCTTATGATGCTCTTGTGGGTGAACAGGATCATAACAAAGAAAATCTCAAAGCCTATACTTAAGCTGAATGAATCAGTAAAGTCATATGAGACAGGTGGAACCACGGATATATATATTGGAGGATCTTCCGAGATAAGACATCTGGGATATTCGGTAAAGAAATCCTATGAGCAGATAGAGGTTCTGATGCAGGAGATAATCAGACAGCAGAATGAGCGGAGAAAGAGTGAGATGGATGCGCTCCAGAGTCAGATCAATCCGCATTTCCTGTATAATACACTGGAGTCCATAACATGGATGGTGGAGGCGAACAGAAATACAGATGCAGTATTTATGATATCTGAGCTTGCAAAGCTGCTGAGGATAAGTCTGTCAAAAGGCAGAACTGTCATAAGGATAGCGGACGAGATCCAGCACAGCACGAGTTACATGAACATACAGAAGGTAAGATATAAAGAAAGATTTGCTACAGAATTTATCATAGACGAAGAGATAAATGACTATTGTACAGTTAAACTTATCGTGCAGCCAATCCTGGAAAATGCAATATACTACGGTGTGGGCAACATGGATGAGGACGATGGCGGCAAGATAACTGTCCGCGGTGAGAAGAAGGGCAATGACATCTACATTTCAGTTGAGGATAATGGCATGGGTATGTCGGAGGATGTTGTCCGGAACATCCTTGTGGACAACAATAAGGTGCCAAAGCATGGTTCCGGAGTGGGTGTTATCAATGTTCACTCCAGGATAAAGCTGATGTTTGGCAGCGAATATGGATTAAAGGTGTACAGTGAGCCGGACGAGGGAACAAAGGTTGTCATTCACATTCCAGCCATTCCTTACACGGAGGAGAACAGAGAGAGACTTGAGAGGCAGGATTTTGGAAGGGGGATGGCGACAGATGAAGAAGAGTAAGATAACATTCCTGATCGCGGAGCTGTTTTTGGTTGTAATAGCCGGATTCTTTATACACCAGATATTCCGGGAAAATGTACCTCAGAAAAGAGTAGCGGTCATACTTTCAAATTCCGGTGATAAGAGGTGGGATGGACTTATAAATGGACTTAAACAATCAGCAAATGTCAATGATGTACATCTTATCATATGCAACACCGATGATATCGAGTCAGCCCAGGATGAGAAGGAGCTAATAGATGAACAGCTTGAAAATGATGTAGATGCATTCATAATTTGTCCTGCACCGGGCGAGGATACATCGGATATGCTGGGACAGCTTGGCGATGTACCATTTGTACTTATAACCCAGGATGCATACAGTGAAGATGGCGCCTCGGGATTTGTCACGATAAAACCTGATAACTACAAGATAGGATATACCCTTGGAGAACAGATCAGGGCAAATGATGCGGACGGACTCCGTGGCAAAAGCATAGGAATTATAACCGGATATTCCCAGACAGAGGGAAGTGTGAGTGGAAAAGCAGGACTTATGGATGCGATAGAAGGAACCGGATGCGAGGTGAGCTGGGTGTACAGCCGATGTGGCAATCAGAACATATGTGACATTGTGGATATTCTGGGAAAGGTGGACTACATGGTTGTGATGGACACATATGCGATCGATGAGATAGGAGAGAATGCGGATAACGGTATGTACAATGGCGCCCAGATATATGGAATGGGGACCAGCGTAAAATCTGTGGCGCTGCTTGATGCGGGCAAGATAAAGTGCCTTGTTATTCCGGATGGATACGGTGTTGGCTATGCCAGTGTGACAGAGGTAGTAAAAGGTCTGAACAGCAGGTTGTATACGATGAAGAGTCGGGAGGAGGGCATAAAGATAATATACAGTGACGATTTGTTCTCCGATGATGTAGAGAGGTTTTTATATTCATATGAGTAGACAGAAACGAAGAAAAATATATGTGCTTTTGCTGGCAGCTGCGATGATAGTCTCGCTTATGGGCTGCGGCAGCAGCAATAAAAAATCAAACAAAACCATGAGAGTCGGGGTGGTCACTTATACAGCAGATGATCCATTCATAAATGCCATGATTGAAAAGGTGAAATCTCAGCTTAAGACTATGGAGACCACAAACATGAATGTGATAGTATCGGTGAGAAGTGGTGATAATGATCAGCGTGAGCAGGATGAGATAGTTGATGAGATGATAGATGCAGGCTGCGATGTGCTGTGTGTAAATCTTGTAGACAGAACCGCACCGGCAAATATTATCAAGTCAGCAAGGCAGAGTGATATACCAGTGATCTTTTTCAACAGAGAGCCGGTGCGTGATGACCTGATGCAGTGGGAAAAGCTCTACTATGTTGGCTGTGACGCAAAAGAATCCGGTGATATGCAGGGTGAGATTGCGGCAAATTATATAAAGAAGCACAGCGAAGTGGATCGCAACGGTGATGGCAAGATACAGTATGTTCTTCTGGAGGGGGAGGCCGGACATCAGGATGCCATAAGCAGAACCGACTGTTCGGTGAAGACCATCATGGATAAGGGAGTGGATCTTGAGAAGCTCAGTTATCAGTTTGCAGACTGGAACAGAGGTCAGGCGGAGAACAGAATGACTCAGCTTATAAGTCAGTATGGCAGTCAGATAGAGCTTGTCATATCCAACAATGATGAGATGGCACTGGGCGCAGTTGAGGCGTACGATAACTCAAGTATAAGCCGGGACAAATGGCCTGTGATCTTTGGAATAGACGGACTTGATGATGCTCTCCAGGCGATAAAGCAGGGAAACATGCAGGGAACAGTTTATAATGACAAGGAGGCCCAGGCGGGAGAGATAGCGCGGTTGGCAGTTGATCTCTTCAAGGGAAACAGCCTTGATGGTCATAATCTTGACGAGGGCAAATATTACGTGTCGCCTTACTGGAAGGTCGATGTTGACAGCGTGGATGATTTCCTGCACAGATAAAGGTAACCGACTGATACGTGAATAAAAAATTGTGAATTAAATATTCGGGAAGGATGCATATGGAAAATAGCTGGATAGAAGAATTTTACAAAGAGACGGATGCAGATAAGAGACTTGAACTGCTGGAAAATAACAGCACGGATATGGACGGTGACAGCGCCGGTTCGTCTACTGTCTTCCGTCAGAGATTGTGGACGGCGAGATATGGCAAGAGAAAGCCGAAGAATGATGCATTTGTGGGCTGCCTTATGGAGCTCAAATACATATCGGAGGGCGGCTCTGTTGATATCGGAGGACAGAAAAAGAAACAGGCTGTGGAGATCATAAGCAAGCTCTGCCTGTTCGACGCAGACAGGAGAAGTGCCGAGGAACAGGAGATACTGCTATATGAACTCAGGAATGCGTTCCTCAAGTTCATCGAGGTGAGCAGAGGCGGCAGAGGTTTCACATCCATAGCATTTGGCATGGGGCAGCTCTCGGATGAGGGCGTGGCGAAGAAGATCGCAGATCAGATAAGCTCCATCGCATTTGACGCGCCGCATATGCTGCACATGGACAAGGAATTTGCCATACTTCAGAGCGCAGCACTGGCGGCATTCAGGCAGGAGTATCCGAACAGGGAGCATTTTTTAAGGAAATGATAGTATAGACGGAATGACTATGTGTGAACAGATCAAAAGACCATCATGTATCTAGTGTTAAAATGCATGATGGTCTTATCTATTGTACCTGTTTTGGCGTTATCTCATGAATGTATGGATTCGAAGATAGAATAAGTATCATCAGAATCCTTGTTGTTCATAAATATCACTTCATCCCTTGTCTTTATCATGATGATGGGATAACTGTCTGCGTATACATACAGCTCACATTTGCCGTAGGTGCTGCTCTTGAAATGGCCGATCAGGTATTCATCGGTGGCACCTCCGTTTGTGCGAACAAAATCATCGTCTGGCAGTTCATCCAGAAGCTGAACCTCCTCGATGTCATCAAAATATATCTCCGATGAGTATATGGCAGCAGACACTGTGAGTTTGTTGGAGTCAAGATGAGTGTCGATATGCACGTTTATGAATGGCACAAGCACGCCTATCGTCCAGACAATGCAGGCGGTGATAAGGATATATGTAAGTCCTGTAAAAATCTTTGCGCTCCTGGTGGCATAGTTAAATGTATAATTTCCACTCTGCAATCTGTTCTGAACCAGCACATGCGGGTCGGAAGGATTGTAGTAATATCCGGTTTTCCAGTATTCGTCGTCATCCACGTAGAGAGGCTGGGTGTCGGCGGCCAAGAGTTCACGTTTTCTGCTTTGTGCCATGAGGAGAGGTGCAAACAATCCGATGGCAGCAAGAGTCTGGACAAATATATAGACATAGAGTGCGGAGCTGCACAGCGAGACATTTACAAGCGCACCCTTGAAATTAAGGATATCAGAAAGCGAAATTTGCCGGGACTTACTGGCTGATGATATGCAATGAATCAGGGTGTCAATAGTGATATATACCCATGCGACAGCATTTGTTGCCGAAAGAATCAGCATTGCAAGTCCCTTGTATATCTTCATGGTTCTATTGACGGTCTGGTTGAGCTGGGTATCCGAGCTGTACACAGTTCGCTCGTGTCGGTTTACATATATGTGGAATATCATGGATGTAAGTGACATCAGGACGGAGCAGAGTCCCATTATTATCATTGTGGTTGATATGACCGCACTTTTCCCTATCGCAAATGGCACTAGGCAAATGAGTTCTACAAGGATTATTATTCCATGATAATTGAAACTGATCTCACTTTTGCCGATCTGGGTTGACACATTTGTATCAATGTAACGTTTTCTTCTTTGATCAGGGACCACCCAGTCATTTTTCATCTTTAAGGCATACATTTTCCTGTGCGCGGAGTTGTTTGCATATGTTATCCAGAAACAGAATGCGATCATCCAGACAGTGTATGCCAGTATGAATATAATGATCTCCCAGAACACGACAAAGCACAGGGCTGTTCCAAGTATGAGATTTATCCAGATAATCCGGTTCATCTTACGTCTGGCAGCAGCAACAATATTCAGGACGGTTTCGTCTTCAATGTGTTCCTTTGGAATGTGGACACCCAGGAGCATTCCTTCGGTATACGAATAATTACTTGTATATACGAACTTCATTATGAGCAGTATGAAGAAGTTCATAAACAGGAAGATGATAAATAATGCTATGCTCATATGTTGCTCCTTTCTAGTAATTTAAGTGGATATTTGGATTGGAGAAGACTTCATTTTGGAATATACTTCATCGCATAACTTGAGAAAATCTTCCCGGTTCATCCCGGTTATGCTTGCCTCGGCGGACAGAAGTTCCAACTCTGACTCCAGCTTGTCACGGAACTCGGCGTTCATATTGATATTTTCTGATACAAATGCTCCAAGCCTTCTGTCAGTTCTGATATATCCCTCATTTTTTAGTATCTGGTATGTCTTATTCACAGTCATTGTGTTCACGCCGGCATCCGCCGCAAGCTGTCTTACAGTGGGAAGCTTTTCGCCTGGCTGTATCTCGCCTTTGCCGATTCCCTTTACTATCTGATTGCGCAGCTGTACGTATATGGGTGTGTCACTACTCATGTCAAGCTCTATGATCATGTGGTGGCCCTCCTTCTTGTATTACCTGTATTATAATATATAATACAGATCCCGCGATAAGTCAACTATGAGAAATCGCCGTATAAATAAAAATCATCCGTGAGCAAGTTGATTACCCACAGATGATCCTTATATCTTGTGAAATTTTATTTTTGTGTAGCTGATTTTTGCAGTTCCAATAATCGTTCATTTGAAATGATTTTTTCGGAAAAAGACTTTCTGATCAATTCAAAATCTGCTCCATTTGAAAAAAGACTGAGTATATTTTTCTCATCTTCCAGTCTTTTGAGTTTTTGAGATGGGGTTTCTTCCACTGTACCACCCATGATACTCACCATCCTTTCCTCATATTCATTGCCATCCGCAATATGTTTAATGATCCTGTTTATATAATTCATTATATCCAAAAGTTCTTCCGGTGACAATTCATTATTCTGGTAAAGTTTTGTAAGTTCGGTTCTAAAATATAACAGATCAGATAATGCAGAATCGATATTGCCCTTATTGCAGATTTCATTCTCATATCTCGTTATGTAAAATGGAATATAAGGAAACAGTCTATCAGAAATCATGTCTTCCTTGGAAATGTCCTTTAGCAAGATATTTTTACAATCATAATTTACGGATTCCCCATTTGGAAATTTCAATGAGATCTCTGTATATAAAGGAGTATGTTCACTGCTCTTAATATATACAACTACATATGCAGGCATATTTAGAATAACCCTTCCGTTTTCCCAAACGGCATTATTCCGAGCAGACAGAAAAGCATATTCGGCAATTCTGATCGCCATGGTGCCATCTTCATAGCTCTGGCATTCAATCAGGTAGGTATCACCACAAATACTCATCAATAGATCAGATTCACGTTCCTCGATTTTGTCAGTATCTGGGTTTTCGATATAACTGTCAGTAGGTAAGATTGTTGGAACAATATTCAATGGATATGATTTGTTAAATGCTTTGTTGATCAGTGATATAAACAGACGCTTGTGATTGTATTTTAGAGTCTTGAAAATATCATCGTAGTCATTGTTATTTTTAGGCATATACTTCCTCCTGTGTAAGATTGTTCCGGCCGGTAGGCACACTTTATAGCAATAAAAACAGGAAGTCAATAGATTTAGGCAAATGCGCTTATAAAGCGCAAAAATGACGCTCAGAGTGGAATTATCGAGGAAAAATGGGGGTGATTTTACATTTGGTAAAATGGTTTTTGAAAGAAATACTATTTGAGAAAAATAGAAATGCAGTTACAAAAAGGCTGATGATGTGAGTATCAGCCATTTTATAACTAAAAACATTTATTTTGGATGGGTCGCATCAACTTTGTTTACATAATCTTTTAATACCAGATTTATATATTGGCTGAAAGATCTGTCATCATTTTCGGCCAGTTGTTTTATTCTTTCTACTAGATCTTCATCGAGAGTAATACTTACTTTATTCTTTAATGGTTTCATTCAATCACCTGCCTTTTTTGTAATATAGCATTGAGGTGTACTTTATATTGAAAAGTAGGATAAAGTATGATAAGGTAGGATAAAACGAAAGCGAAAATAATATACTTTTAAGGAGGGGAGAATATGTCTGAAATGGGAACCAAAGTTGCAGCAGAATTATGGGGAGTAACCCAAAGACGAGTTCAAGACTTTTGTAGAAATACAAATGATCCACGGATAACTCAGGACAAAAAGGGTTCACCATATCATATACCGGTTAATTACCCGAATCCATTTAAAGAAAAATAATAGGAGGAATCACAAATGAGAAGATTTATAAAAAAGCAATGTATAATTATGGCTACCTTATGTATGGCAGTGGGGGTAGTCGGATGTGGAGGTAGCAATAGCGGTAATGATGCAAAATCCGCTACTCAGGCTACAGTACAAGAAAATAAGGATGAAGCAAAAACTGTGTATAAAGAGTTGAATGATGCTGTAGAAAAGAGTACCGATGTGGCAGATGGTATTATAACTGTTTGGTATTATGGTATTTATGATGCTGATGATGGTGAGGGAAATGGGGAGGTATTCATAAATGATTTATGTGCCAAGTTAGGGGTAGATACTCAAACATTTATTGATATAAATAACAAAAATAACTTTTTTGAGGTTAGGCAAGGATTTGATGGATTATATCGTGTAAGAGTAGACTCATTTTCAAATGTTGTTAATTGTTATATAGAGTGTCGTAAAAACGATGGAACATATGATGATATAAGTAAGATGCTGGATGATGCAAAGAACAGTATAAAGAATATACCAGAGTCAGCGTCATATTATTCAAAATTAAAAGAATACTATGTTGAGGCAAACAGTTTCTATGAGTTCTGTTTAAGTCCAACAGGTAATTATGATGATGCAGGAAATAAGGTTGAGGAATTTAGGTCGAAATGTCAGGGATATAAGTCAGATTTATCTTTTGATTTAGAATAAAATATCATTTAAAGTTATGCATAACCCACTTGTGAAATTCAATTGAGCAAGTGGGTTATTTTCGATTCATATCGTTTTCAATTGCATTATTGGTCTTGATGTGATATTTGTACAGATAAGGACGAGGTGTTAAAGCTCATGAGCGTATTGACGCAGGACGAAAGATTTGAACAGGCGCAGGCTAACGGAAATAAAGGAGGTTTAAAAAATATGTGTGAAGTACTTGATAGGGCGGAAGCCAGAGGAGAAGAAAGAGGAATATCTATAGGCGAGGCGCGAGGAGAATTAAAGGGTGCAGTGAGGGCATATTTGGATGTGAAGGTTCCTATAGAAGAGATAGCGAAGAAACTGAACATATCAGTGGAGGAAGTCCAGAAGATAGCCGACACACTATAGGAGATGAAAAACATGCAGGTACACACACTTATATCTTCGGAAAATGGTCCGATCATCCTCTGGGTCATGTACCCACACAGGGGAGATGAAATGGAGCACACAGCGGATTCTATCAGAGAACTGGTGGTAGAAGAACAGTTTACACTTGTTGCGATACAGATAGATGACTGGAACAGGGATCTCTCACCGTGGAGATCGGATGAGGTCGATGGATCATTTGCCGGAGAGGCAGGACGGACACTGGATTATATAGAACAGCAGGTCGTCCCGCAGTTGGATATTCAAAGCCGGGCGAACAGACCTCTTTATATCATGGGATACTCGCTTGCCGGGCTTTTTGCACTTTGGGCAATGTACCAGACTGATATATTTGCCGGGTGCGCCACATGTTCAGGTTCAATGTGGTATCCGGGATTTGTGGAATATGTAAACAGCCAGCCAACACTAGCGAATAAACAAATATACATCAGCCTCGGCGGCAAGGAATCGCGGACATCCGACAGGCTGATGTCAACTGTGGCGGATCGGACAAAGGAGATTTGCGACCTGCTGAAGAAGGACAACGATGTGATATATGAGATAAATCCAGGTGGGCATTTTGCCGATTCCGGGAAGAGGCTGGCGAAGGCTGTGAAGTGGATAGGGAAAGCAAGAGAATAACCAAAAGCACAGGAGAGCACATATATACAATCGTTCACTGGCAGAACGATACGAGGCATAACATATACCGGATAGATATATATTTTTATCGGAATAGATGATAATATATGGGGCAGACATATGGAGTAGATAGATTAATGGCAGACACGATCCGGTAATTATATGCAGTGAAAAATCAGACCGTGGTAAGCCGGAAAGAAGGGCAACATGGGTAAACAGACAAAGAAAAAGAAAAGCACAGGAGCGGCAAAGGAGATATTTGCAAAGCCCCCAGGAAGGCTCGGCAAATGGAATGTGATAGCATTTGCAGTGCTTGTTGTGGGAGAGCTTATATACTATTATGCGGCAACACCGGCGATCAACATACAGAGTACAAGTTTCTGGGTATGGATGGTTATTTCAGTTGCGCTTGTTGGCTTTTGTACGCTTGATTTCACGGTGGAGAGTAATGATACCAGAAGTGTCGCAACGAAAGCGACGAAACCGGCAGCATGGATAGTAGTAATAATGATAGCGGTCGGACTCATTATGGTGGCGGCGTCATCCAAGCTGTTTTGTGCATCAAAGTACGCAAGCCTCATCAATATAGAGGATGGAGATTTTCAGACAGATATCCCTGAGAGCAGGCAGATAAATGACATTGCGCTGATGGATACAAGCACAGCGAGGATCATAGGTGAGAGAGCCGTCGGTTCACTCTCGGATGTGGTCAGCCAGTACGAGGTCAGCGGCAATTACAGCACTATAGATTACAATGGCGCGCCGATGAAGGTTGCAGCACTCAACTATGCGGGATTCATCAAATATATGAACAACAGGAAGAACGGAATCCCGGGTTATGTTCTTGTGGATCCTGTAAAGAATGAGGCACACTATATACAGACTGAAAAGCCTATAGTGTATTCACCTTCAGCGTATTTCAACAAGAACCTGTACAGACATGTCCAGATGGCTTATCCGACATATATATTTGAAGGTTTCTATCTGGAGCTCAATGACGATGGCAATCCATATTACATCTGTCCGGTTCTTGAGTCGCATGCAGGACTCTTCGGTGCAAAGGATGTAAAGGGCGTGGTTATATGCGATCCGTGTACGGGCGATACAGAGTACCATGAAGTCAGTGATGTTCCACACTGGGTGGACCGTGTATATGATGGCGACCTGGTGTGCCAGAAATACGACTGGTACGGCGAGCTCTCAGGCGGCTACTGGAACAGCGTATTTGGCAATAAGGGCTGCAAGAGGACTACGGATGATTATGGTTACAAGGTTATGGACGGCGATGTGTGGGTATATACAGGTGTCACATCGGTAAATGGTGACGAGTCCAACATAGGATTTGCTCTGATGAATCTCCGGACAGGAGAGAGCAAATATTATAAGGTGGCAGGTGCAGAGGAATACTCAGCCATGTCATCGGCAGAGGGGCAGGTACAGCATCTTGGTTATAAGGCATCCTTCCCATCACTCATCAATATCAGCGGAATACCAACCTACATCATGGTCTTAAAGGACAACGGTGGCCTGGTAAAGATGTATGCGCTTGTCGATGTGGAGAAGTACAATATTGTAGCTACAGACACTACCCAGAAGGACGCACTTGCGGCATACAACAAGCTGCTGGCAGAGAACGGACTTAAGAGTACGCAGAGCATGACGGACGATATACCAAACAGACAGATCACGGTAGCTGATATCAAATATATCAACATGGATGAGACGACATATGTGTATATCACGGATGAAAATGGCAATGTATACAAGCAGGATTTCTCAGAGAACGAGGAACTGATATTTATACAGAGCGGGGATAAAATAAAAGTATTTTATCAGGAATCAGACAACGGCATAAATGACATAATATCTGTTGAGAGATAGATTTATTCACTAAATAAAAGCTCTCCCTGTGATAAACAGGGGGAGCTTTTTGCATGATAATGTGGTATTATAGAAATATCTTATTGAGAATAAATCTATATAACTGATTAATTATGATTGACAAGGAGGTTATTATCATGGATAAAAAGGCGATCTACAGTTTATCATACGGGATTTTCATGTTGTCCACAAAGCTGGGCGACAAGGCAAATGGCTGCATCATCAACACCTGTATACAGGTGGCGAACAATCCAACGCGGGTTGCGATATCGGTTCTCAACACGAATTACACATGTGATCTGCTCAAGGAGAGTGGTGTGTTTGCCCTTAGTGTACTTGACGAGCAGTGTACATTTGACTCGATAAAGCACTTCGGTTTTCAGTCGGGAAGAGACGTGGACAAATTCGAAGGAATAAAGATGCCGGAGGATATCAACGGAATCCCATACATGGGCTGGTATGCCTGCGCGGTCATCAGTGGCAGGGTGGTTGAGCGTCATGACCTTGGAACACACACGTTGTTCATCGCGGAGGTGGTAGACGCAAAGATGCTGTCAGACAAGGCTCCTCTCACATATGCTGATTATCAGGCGCATGTAAAGCCAAAGGCAGACAAGCCTCCTAAGACAGATAAGAAGATAGTGGGATGGCGCTGCAAGATATGTAACTATGTATATGAGGGAAGTGAGCTTCCGGCAGATTATGTATGTCCTCTGTGTGGACACGGAGCAGACGACTTTGAACCTATATATGAGTAATGTAAGATATGCCGCTATCGGCAAGAAATGAACGGTTTCAAATCTTGAAAAAGTTGATTTATTGCCGGTAACGGCATATACTATCTATATACAAAACACTGTGCAGATGATAAAAGCCTATTGCGTAAAAGGAGGGATTTTCATGGGTTATATTTCAGTTGCAGAGACTGCAAAAAAATGGAATGTGTCAGAACGAACCGTTAGAAATTACTGCGCTCATGATAAGATTCCTGGGGCTTTTCTGACGGGAAAGACGTGGAATATACCGGATTCTGCGCAGAAACCAATGCGTCAATCTGCGGGAGAAGAGAACCGGGATCTGCTGACTGTGCTGAGAGAAGAGAAAAAAAATGGAATTAAAGGTGGTATTTATCATCAGATACAGGTGGATCTAACTTACAATTCCAATCATATAGAGGGCAGCAGGCTCAGTCATGATCAGACACGGTATATATATGAGACAAATACTATAGGCGTGAGTGATCAGGCGATAAATGTTGACGATATAGTCGAGACGACCAATCATTTCAGGTGTATAGATCTGGTGATCGATGATGCAAAGAACTTATTAAGTGAGAAAATGATAAAGGAGCTGCATTTGATTCTCAAGAATGGAACTCAGGACTCACGAAAAGAATGGTTTGCGGTGGGATATTACAAGAAAGTTCCGAATGAGGTGGGCGGTCATGATACGGCTTTGCCGGAAGAAGTTCCAGAGAAAATGAAAAATCTCCTTGCAAGATACCGCAAGCTCAATGAAAAGACACTAGATGATATTCTGGATTTTCACCATGAATTTGAAAGTATTCATCCGTTTCAAGATGGCAATGGCAGGGTTGGCAGGCTGATATTGTTCAAGGAGTGTCTGAAATATGATATAGTTCCATTTATCATAGATGAAGATCTCAAATGGTATTACTATAGAGGACTTTCAGAATGGAATAGAGAAAGAGGATATCTGCGGGATACCTGCCTTACTGCGCAGGATAAGTTTAAAAAGTACCTGGACTATTTCAGGATACAGCACAGAGATTAAAATAATGGAGGAAATTATGGACAGAGAAAGAATGATGAAGAACGTAGCAGAGATATTCAGCCGCGGTGCGGTGGAGAAGAATCTTCCGGCATGGGTAAATATGCGCCACGCCTGGAAAGCAAGTGATGCGGCGAGAGACAGAGGGCTTGAATATCCGGCAAATGTTGTACAGATAAAGAATCTGGATTACAAAAAGGAGCTTGATGAGGTCCGTTTCAATGAGCTGATTGAAACATGGGACAAAGGTGTAGAGAGGAACATTATATTCTTTGCCGATTCCGGGGATGCCGCAGACGTGGATTCTGCAAGCTATACATCCAACAGCTACATGGATATCTGCGTTCCAATATCGTATATGACAGATGAAAACAGAAAATATCCGGTGATAGTGAGCGTGCATGGCGGAGGTTGGTTCTATGGTGACAAGGAACTGTACAGCCACTATTGCTGCCTTCTTGCGGAGCACGGGTACGTGGTGGTGAACTTTAACTATAGATTGTCACCGCAGAACAAATATCCTGCGGCCATAGAGGATGTGGCGTATCTCATTCGGTATATCCATGAGAATGCGCAGACACTTGGAATAGACATGGACAATCTCTACATGGTCGGTGATTCGGCGGGGGCACAGCTCACGGCAAATTATTGCATCATAGCATCAAACAGCGATTACAGGGCAAAGCTTGATTTCTTCACATATGATCTACTGCCTAAGAAGGTATGCCTTAACTGTGGTGCATACAAGATGGCAGAGAGAAATGACAATATATCCGCATGGTATCTGAGAAATGATGTGGATGATGACCAGAATAGTGACGGAAAAACAAGTTCGCACGACAAAGCTGAAAAATGTGAAAGTAAGAAAATAAGCCAGGCATATGCAGTGACTGAGGAACAGTACAAGCTGTTTATGGATCAGCTTGATTATGTAAATGCTGAGTTTCCGGAGGCGTATCTCATGTACAGTGTAAATGATGATCTGGCATCACATACAAAAGCGTTGGATGAGGTGCTGAACAAAGTTGGAGTTGCACATATCACAAAAGCGTATGGACAGAACAATCCTGACAGCGGCCATATATTCCATATGAATATGTACAATCCAGAGGGAATACTCTGTAACGAGGATGAGTGTGCATTTATGAAATAAAAAAACTGTTTGACAACACGACATCAGAATGCTATCCTAAAAATCAGATAAAGGCAAAGACAGGAAGGAGTACTTAAGTCACTGTCACTTCAGAGAGTAGGCGTTTGGTGCGAGCCTATAGGACACCTTAAGGAAGCAGTCCCCGAGCTGTGACCGCGAAAGTTTTCCGGGTAGTGGTCAACGGAAGGTTCCACGTTATAGGAACAACGATAGTGATGGCTGTCGGCTGAGAGCAGGAACAAGTTCCTGAATTTAGGTGGTAACACGGACAAGAAAGTTCGCCCTAAGCATATTATAAGTATGCTTAGGGCTTTTATTTTGCGTTTTCAGGGTGACAAGCGGCTGCGATGCGCGAGCTTGCTCGCGGGCATCGGCAGATGCGGAGTAATCTCGAAGAAAACGCAAGTTAAAACCAACAATCAGCAAACACAGACAACAAGGGATCAAGAGATATAAAGGAGTGTGTATCATGAGAAAATTCGAAAAATCATCAAAGCTTGACAATGTGTGTTACGACATAAGAGGTCCTGTTATGGACGAGGCAAACAGAATGGTGGCTGAAGGGGTAAATGTCCTCAAACTGAACATAGGAAATCCTGCACCGCACGGACTTATGGCACCTGATGAAGTTGTAAGGGATATGGCATATAACCTCAGAGATACCGAGGGATATTCGGATTCAAAGGGACTTTTCTCTGCAAGAAAGGCGATCATGCAGTATTGCCAGCTGAAGAATATTCCAAATGTGGGAATCGATGACATATATACAGGAAATGGAGTCAGCGAACTTATCACCATGTCCATGCAGGGACTGCTTGATTCGGGAGATGAGATACTTGTCCCGATGCCTGACTATCCGTTGTGGACGGCTTCTGTTAACCTGGCAGGAGGAACAGCGGTTCATTATCTTTGTGATGAGCAGTCCAACTGGTATCCGGATATAGAAGATATCAAGAAAAAGATAACATCAAGAACAAAAGGAATCGTAGTCATCAACCCTAACAACCCTACAGGAGCTCTCTATCCAAAGGAGGTTCTTGAGCAGATAGTTCAGGTTGCAAGGGAGAATGAGCTTATCCTTTTTGCTGATGAGATATATGACAGACTTGTCATGGATGATAAAGAGCATGTGGCTCTGGCTTCACTGGCACCTGACCTTTTCACCATAAGCTTTAACGGACTGAGCAAGTCTCACCGAGTTGCAGGTTACAGAGTTGGCTGGATGTGTCTGTGTGGAAACAAGAGCAATGTGAAGGGATACATAGAGGGACTTAACCTCCTGTCATCCATGAGACTTTGCTCGAATGTTCCTGCTCAGAGTATAGTTCAGACCTGTCTTGGAGGCTACCAGAGTGCAGATGAGCTGCTTCTGCCTGGAGGAAGGATCTATGATCAGAGAGAGTATATTTATAAAGCACTCTGTGATATACCGGGAATAAGTGTGGTTAAGCCGGAGGCAGCGTTCTACATATTCCCGAAACTTGACAAGGAGAAGTTCAACATCACAAATGATGAACAGTTCGCTCTTGATCTTTTGAGGGATAAGCACATCCTCGTCACATGTGGAACGGGATTTAACTGGAAGGATCCGGATCACTTCAGAATAGTATATCTTCCGAATATGGAGATACTCAAGGCAGCAACAGCAAAGCTGGCTGATTTCCTGAGCTATTACCACCAGTAAAAGATAAATATATGGGAAATAATAGGTAGGCTGAGATTTCAGTCTGCCTATTATTTTTTTATTCCCAAAATATGACAAATGTTATAAAATTAACATAATAGATAAACTATACCAGGGGGCACAAATGTATAAGATAGCAATTTGCGATGATGAAAGATATTTTAGGAATGAAATATACAGGAGACTTGAGGACTATTTGAAAAGAAAAAATATAGAATACGAGATAGATATATATACGACGGGAGAGGAATTGTGTGAGTTAGGTGAGAAGATCGTAAATTATTTAATTGTATTTTTAGATATCAATATGAAGGGCATGAATGGAGTTGATGTTGCGCAAAGGATAAGATTATATAGTGAAAAAATATTTATAGTATTTATCACAGCATATATAGACTATTCAATTGATGGATATAAGGTTGGAGCGGTTAGATATTTATTAAAAAACAATGAGAATTTTCAATTTGCTATTGAAGAATGTATGGATGCAATTGACAAAAAGATCAATACTTCAAGGGAGATAAGACGATTTATATTCACAGAGGGTTCGCTAGAAATAATGGTTGAAAAGATAATATATGTCGAGAGTAGTCTTCATAGATTGGAGTTTCACATAAGTGGAGAAAGCGGCGTAAAAAACATGTATGGACGACTTGATGAATTAGAAGAAGAATTTAAAGAAAATAGATTTATCAGGGTTCATCAGAGTTTTTTGGTTAATTTAATGTTTGTCAAAAAGGTTTCCAGGTATAGTGTTTTACTATTTACAGGAGAGTCGATACCCATACCAAGGGCAAGGTATAGGGAGGTGGAAGAAAAGTATATTGCATTTAAGGGGAGAATGTAGATGTTTGAATATATTGGAAGTTTATTTATTGTTATATTTGAGACGTTTTGTTGCAATTTATTTTTTCAGAGCTTTGTATATAGAAGAGATAAATTAAAAGAATGGCAAAAAATTACGCTATTTGTTGTTATGGTAATATGTTTTTTTGCCAGTGGATTATTGCTATCATCTGTCCAAATAATAAAACTGATAGTTGCAATAATAAGTATCTCAACAATAATGTTTTTGACTTACCAAATAAGTATATGGCGTTCAGTAATTTTAGCCATGTTATTTTTGGCTATGGCGTGGGGGATAGATTATGTAGTTTATGTAGGAAATTCCCATATATTGTCGCAAGCGGGAGATGTAAAAAGTAAATATGAGATGCAGGGGGTGCTGTTGATAGTAATAGACAAGATGGTATTATTTCTGATTATCTTATTTATAAAGCGTTTCTTTTATCGGAAAAAAACAGAGATGCTTAGGGATTCAGAGTGGTTAAAGTTTATTGTATTTCCTATATTCACTATTATGGTTATAGCTGGAATGATAGCGGCTTTTTCTGATATAGATAGTCCAAAACAGATAGGGGTTGCTTATATGATAGCATTTGGCATGATAGGAATGAATTTAATCGTATATGTAATTTTGAATAGTGTGATTGATAACGCTATAGAGCAACACGAAAAAGAAGTTCTTGAAATACAAGTAAAAAATCAATTGAACCTGTATGATTCGATATCAAAAAATTATCAGAGACAGAAGCGTATTTCACATGAGTTCAAAAACCATATTTTATGTATTTCGGCATTGGTAGATAACCATCAGTATATTGATTTGGAAAATTATATAAATAAGATGAAAGACAAAATTAGGTCTGACGAAATATGTATAGACACGAATCATGTTATTGTAAATTCAATACTTAATGAAAAATATAATGAAGCGACTGAAAAAGGGATCTTATTTGTAGTTAAAGTGAATGATTTAAAAAATCTCAATATAGAAAATGAAGACTTGGTAGTATTGTTGGCAAATTTACTTAATAATGCAATTGAAGCCTGTGAAAAATGTGATAGTAAAAAAATTATTATGTTTAGATTCACCGTAGAGGATAATGAGACAGTTTTGTCTGTTGAGAACTCATACAATAAAAAATATTTATCATACCGGGGAAAGGAGATTGTCACAAATAAAAGAGATATATTCGATGAACATGGAGTAGGTATAAAAAATGTTGTAAGTATAATAGATAAATATAATGGAACATATACGATTGGATGTGAAGATAATAAGTTTTATTTTTCAATTGTATTATGATAAATTGCCTGAGAAATTCTTAATCAAACAATTTCCCGGGCAATTTTGTTGTTTTCTGCAAGATAATGTCATTTTCTGCAAGACATATTGCTATTGGGTAATTTCGTTACTATATTACAAATATGGGGGCGCAATATGGTTGCAAAACTTGCAGAGAGTATAGTTGATACATTGGAAAAAGAAAAAATAATTACTGCACAATTAAGAGAACATTATATATATGCCTGCATAACATTGATCGAAAGAATTGTAACAATATTGTCTCTACTGTGTATAAGCATAGGAATGGGAAATGTGGTTATCAGTTTTATATTTTTAGGATTCTTTAAGCTGTTAAGAAGTCGGACTGGTGGTTATCATGCAAAAAATTTCTCACAGTGCTATTTGTTGTCGCTGATAATATGTATTGCAGTAGTATGTATCTGTAGTAGGTTACAAGGACAGTGTATTTATAAAGGTATATGTATTATGTTTTTCATGGCATTTTTTGTAATATTCATAATTGGAACTGTAAATCATCCAAATGTTTGTTTTGATGAAAGTGAATTGAGAATATTAAAAAGATGGACAAGGATAATTTTAATTGTAGAAACTTCAGTAATAATTGGTGGCAGTGTATTAGGGGATATGAACAGAAAATATATTATGGCTATGATGTTGGCAATTATATTATGTGCGGTTCTCATGGTTTTGGCAAAAATAATAGGACAGGAGGTGAATCGGGGTGAGTGAGACGATAAGGAGAAAAGTATTAAAGATGGTTGAAAGAATCACTTACAATGAAGTAAAAAAGAATAATTCAGATGTGCCATTTTGTATAAGTATTCTTCATCAGCCTAAAAAACCACCAAAGATAAAGCTGTAGAAACCTAGGAGAAATGAATTAAGAATAAGGAGGATATGCATATGAGGATGTTTAAGAGAATGATTGTATGCGTGATGACAGCGGTAATGACGATATCATGTATGCCTGGGGTGAGTGCACTTGCGGGGGAGAGCGAGACCACAATGGCAGAAGAGCTAGCTGTAGAAAATAATAGTGTTGCAAGAGCGGTTGCATCATATTATTATGACTATGATTGCACTAGTTATACTAAAGTAGGACATGTAACAACGGCAGGTACAACTATGACACTGATATATAATGCTTCAACGAAAGGAAAAGTGAAAATAACAGTAAAGGATTCCAGTGGAAATATAGCAAAGATTATATATCCGCCTGCTGAAGGGAGCACAGGTACTTCACTTTCAACAACTTTTGGAGTAAGCAAAGGAAAAACATATTATTTTTATACTGAACCGACTGGTGCAAATAATAGGACTGCAGGATCGTTCAGAGTAAGATGCTGATATTATAAAGAATGTGCTAAAAATATAGAAATATAGCTCCGTCATAATTTGACGGGGCTAATTGTGTATAGCGGGGGGGACATATGAAAACAAACTTATTTCTGATAACAAAATACTGGAGATATCATAAAAAGCAGTTTGCGAGCATGCTTACCTCGATAGTGATATTAACGGCTTTCCTGTTGATTGCACTTTTGATGGAGAGAACAGAATGTAGACGGCAGTATGATGACAAGCTGCGGGGAAGTAGTAAGACATTTTATCTGTATAGCAATCTTGGCAGTGATGCCTATGAGGAGATGTCAGAAGACAAAAGGGTCAGCATGATCGGGCGTACGGCTATATGTGGAAAGCTGGGAAATGACAAAACACAGTATACATATGGTACATATATTGACGATGCGGCAGAGGATCTTGAATATGTAAAGCTTTCGTCGGGAAGATTCCCTGAAAAAACCGGGGAGGCAGCAGTGTACGATTATGTGTTGGAGGATATGTTTTTTACTGTTGATCCTGACTCGTATGTTGGAAAGGAAGTAACATTTGACAGTTATGATTTGGATGATACATATCTGTTGAGAACAGGTAGACATGTGGGACAGATTACGTTTACTATCACAGGTGTATTGTGTACAGACAGCAGAAGAGATCTTAAGGAGAACAGAGTAGACTGGGGATCTGACCTTTCGGAAGTACAGATGCCAACTATATATCTGTGGCGGGATGACTGTGATTTGGATGAGAATACATTCGTATATACTGCTGTCTCACTGTATGGTGATGACGAGATAACAGAGCAGTCGGAGAGCGCTATGGAAGAGTTTGCGCAGGATTATTATGACAAAACTGGAATATGGCCAAGATCCGGCCGCAGCAGATCGGCTGCAGAAGATATCTGCAACATTACCCTTGGAAACGAGAAGCTTAACAGCGAAAGTTATCTGTCGGACTCTGTCCAGGGAATACTATATTTCAGTGTTATTGCTGTGATCTTGTCGGCTATATCCCTGTTTGGCGTGATGATAACTGTTATGAGCGAGAGGCAGAAATCCCTGGATATCGTGAGAGATATAGGAGCCAGCCGGATGAAAGTGGCTTGGATACATATATTGGAATGGGGAATCCTGCTGGTTTCAGGAGTGATATGCGGCGGAGTCGTTGGAATCACTGTATATGAGGTCATACTCGAGATTCAAAGTCGTTTTCTGAGGCTGCCTAAATTGCGCGGTTATACAGTGGAGTGGTGTGTACAGCAGATTACAGAAAATCCATTTGTAATCTCTGTTGTGTGTGCAACAGGTACATTTACTCTTGGATATTTACTTTTTTATATATACCTTCATATAAAATCAAGAAGACTTATAAGAAGAGATCGTGTGAGATCATTCGGGAGAATCAAATCGGTGGTTTCCGGTATTCCATTTGCAAATACAATGCAGATGTTGTCTGTTGCCCTGATCCTGTTTGCGGCGGTGATGTGCTACGCATTCTGCTCTATGGACGGCAAGGGAAAAGGATATTTTCACAATGATGATCTGGACAGAGACACATATTATACATATGGACAATTGGATATGGAAACCAGTGATGTAGATATATGCCTTTATGATCAGGGGTCGGGGATTACTGGTGGAGTATTGCTTACAGATACAGGACTTACTGAGGATGGGCGCAAGAGCATTGCGGATATGAACGAAGTAAAGTCAATAGAGAGTTTCTCCACAAACGATGGCTTTGATATATTTTATGATAGAAATGACGAGGATATTCCGGATGGATTGTGGCAGGCGGAGGTCCAGTTTCCTGAAGATACAGAAGAATTCTATCATGCAGACGATAGATTTTATTTCAATGTTCCAGCGATATGGCTGGATGATAACGGAATGAGAAAGCTGGATAAATATGTAAAAGAGGGGTCAATAGGTACCCATAAAAATGGTGTGGCGTGTGTTGAATATGAATATGACGGAATGACCGCGGAGTCGCCATATAAGATAGGCGATGTAATGCATACAATGACAGTGAACGGAAAAGGCGAATACAAGGAGACTGTTGAAATCGTGGATGCGATAATTGTGATTCCGGAGACCACAAAGGAGAGCGATCCGATATTGTATGCAGGTCTTGGCAGAGCTTCACAGTATGGATATGCAATAGTGGCCTCACAGGACACAGCAGTCAGTATTGGGATGTTTAAGACATGTTATGACGTTACATATATATCTCTAAGCAACAGGGGAGATATTGATAGAGTTGTATCCAGGTTTGCTGACATATTGGACTCTTCAATGGAACTCAGGATACGAACGATAGATGAGTGTGATAAGGAGTATCGTGAGGCATATATATCACAGTATGCGAGCACAATATGTCTGTTCTTTATTCTTCTTATCATGGCGGCATGGGGATATTGGGAACTTGTCACCATGCGTTACCAGAATGGCAGGCGGAACGTGGCGATCATGCGGGCTCTTGGAATGGAGAAGCACTCATGGAACATGACGTTTATATGGCATAACATAAGAAATGCCCTGGTATCATGTGCTGTCGGAGCCGGTATGGTGTATGGCATGAGATGGCTTTTGCGCTACAAGTACGAACAGGCGCTAAACATGTTCAACTGGCCGGAGACAGATTTATGGAACGTCGATGCAGATGTTATAAAAGAGGTAACGAGACTCCAGCATGTATTTCTGTTCGACAGCGAGATATTTGTTGTCCCTATGGGAAGAGCGTTGGTACTGATAGGAACATTCCTTGTTGTGATTTCGACGATTATTACGGTGCTGGTCATTCATAAGAAGAAATCGGAAGAGATAATTGATGATCTGGCTGAAAAAGAGTAAGGGGGACGATGCATATGATTCAGATAAAGGATTTAAATAAGACGTATGGTGAAGGAACAAATGCTGTTCATGCACTTCGCAACTGTAACGTGGAATTTGAGTATGGAAAATTTACGGCGATTATAGGAACATCAGGCAGTGGAAAGTCAACATTGCTGCATCTGATGGGCGGACTGGATACAAAGGCAGAAGGAGAGATATTCTATGATGATGAAGATATACTCAGATATTCAGATGCACAGCTTGCAAAATTCCGCAGAAAAAATATAGGTTTCGTATTCCAGTTCTTCAATCTGGTGCCAGAGCTGACAGCAAAGGAAAATATATTCCTGCCAATGATGATAGATAAGGTTAAGGTAGATGAGGAGTACTTTGATAAGCTTACTGAAAAACTTGGAATTTCAGAGAGACTGACACATTATCCGTCACAGTTGTCCGGTGGACAGCAGCAGAGGGTTGCGATAGCCAGAGCGCTCATACACAAACCAAAAGTGTTGCTCTGCGATGAACCTACCGGAAATCTGGACTCTCAATCAGGAAAAGAAGTCCTGAGACTGCTTAGAGAACTGCAGAGTGAAGATGGACAGACTATAATTATGGTTACTCACGATGGAAATATAGCAGATCAGGCCGATCGTATCGTAAGGATAGAAGATGGACAGATAAAATGTGTATAATATTCACACAATTATATACATAAAAGACAATTTGATAATAAAACGCAACAACAATGACAATAAAATTGATAAATTGTCAAAAAATATGTTGACGATTTGCCTTGCATCATGTATAATAAAGGTACATTAAAGAACGGCCATTTGAAAAAGATACAGATGGCACACCATAGATTGTCACCCGTGACACGTAACATGTACGAAGTTATCTCAGAGATTTATAGAATCGTGAAAAAGACTTTACACATGGTGCGCAGGAAACAGAGATCCGTGGTACAAGTTCACGAAAGGAGGAGGTTCCGTTGGAGACAATTGAAGAACATTTTTATCATGATGGTAACTCAGAACTGGGAAGTTGTTTCCACACGAGATGCCTTTAAGATAAATCTTGAATCAGTCCACATGTAGATGCTGTATATAGCATGATTGAAGTGCCAGGACGCAGGTATTTGATACCAGATTTGATCCATCGTGATTGTTCAAAACACAAGATATGAGTGGTGTTTCAAGGGCATCAGGTCATATCACATACCGCAAGACCAGTGCTTATAAGAGGTTGGTACATATACAAGTTCATGCAGTGCATGTTATGAGTAGATGCAATTCGTACCCTGATAGTTTATATTCCGGTAAGTTTAATCTCTAGGCACAACGAATTTTTTCATAGATATTTATAATATAGTGGAAGAATCAATGGCATGTGTGGAAGCATTCAGATATTTTGATTAGATACTTCAATATTTGAAAAATGAATAAACTAATATAAAGCCAGTTGGTATTATGCCAGCTGGCTTTTTTATGTATTAATTACAACGTGTGTTAAACCACTGATTGCCCGCTCTGCGAGCTGTAACAATCCGTGCGGTAACAAGAAACTAATATTAATTGCAAATAACTTAAATTATTGACTAATATGGCGTGCAAAAGCAATAAAAAACAACTTAAATATTCGGTAATTAATGACATGTTCAACAATTAAAAAATGAGTTAATATAAGTATATGTATAAATATTAATCACGAATTAGGCTGTTCGTGGTGAGTAAAGTGGAGGAATATCACAAAAAAGAAAGGGTAAGGAAATATGGTGAGATTTAGAACAAGACTTGTTGCTGTGACATGTGCAGTTGCAATGGTTGGCTCATTCTGGGGAAGTGCAGGGGCAATAGTCTCAGCTGATGCAGCAGATCCGTCTGCGGAAATGGCGTGGAGCATCACTACAGACAAACTGGTATTTGACACTGGCGCAGATGCCAAGTGGACAGATAAAATTTATGCCAGCAATGATGAAGGTACATACCCAGAGTTAGGCAGGATCGATGATGTGTCTGTGGGTAAAAAGGCTGTGCTCACGGCAAATGTAACACTTAATGGGGATTTTTTAGGATTGGATGGTGCGGAGGCTGCTGACGGAACGTATAATGCGATCCAGCTTTCCTGTGCAATCAAGACTGGCGATGGATGGACATACACCAAGTCTGATGATTATCCATTCCTTAAAGCGGAAAATTTTACAGATGGCAAGACACAGGTATCATTTGCATTTGATGTGGAGGATACAGGAGCTGCGAACGAGATAATATTCCAGTACAATTCAAACTCTGCATATACTGGAACAATATCAATATCTGATGTAGAGATTCAGAGTGATGATTCAGGAGAGGAGCCTGGTGGTGGAGAAGAGCCAGGTGGCGGATCATCAGCAACAGGAAATGTGACAGGTGTGGCAGCACCTTCGATCACAGACAATACAGTATGGAGCAGTTCAGATGCAGTTCTCACATTTGACGCTGCTTCAGATACGACATGGAAGGATAAGGCGTACGCCAGCAATGACAGCGATACATATGCTGATATGGCGAGAATAGAGGGTGCAACTGTAGGTGAAAAGGTGAAACTCACAGCTACGGTTTCACTTGATGGCGATATATCAGGCCTTGACGGTGCTGAGGCGTCAGACGGATCATATAATGCGATCCAGCTTGCTTGCGCTATCAAGGCAGGCGACAGCTGGACATATGTCAAGTCAGATGACTATCCATTCTTAAAGAGTGAGAACTTTACAGATGGCAAGTGCAGCGTAGAGTTCAACTTTAACGGAGTGGATGCAGGCGATGTTCAGGAGATCGTATTCCAGTACAATGCAAACTCAGCATTTACAGGAAAGGTTCTCATCGGCGGCGTTGCAGTTGACAAGGTAGAGAGTGGCAAGAAGCCGACTACAACTGAGACAGAGGCTGGAAACTTCGCAGATGCAAGCCTTGTATTTGACACAGCGAGCGATGCAAAGTGGACAGACAAGGCATTTGCCAGCAATGATACAGAAAGCTATACAGATCTTCCTACAGTAGACAATGTCAAAGTTGGAGCAAAGGCAAAGCTTACAGCTACAGTTTCACTTGATGGCGATATATCAGGCCTTGACGGCGCTGAGGCATCAGACGGATCATACAATGCGATCCAGCTTGCATGTGCCATGAAGACAGGCGACAGCTGGGATTACGCCAAGTCAGGCGACTATCCGTTCATCAAGGCTGAGAACTTTGTCGATGGCAAGTGCGATATATCATTTGCATTTGATGTATCAGAGGTGGGAAATGTACAGGAGATCGTATTCCAGTACAATTCCAACTCAGCATATGCTGGCAAGATCACAATAAGCAACGTTAAGGTACTTGATGTTAAGGAGAGCAGCGGCGGACTTGAGCAGAGAGATCCTGCTGTGATCTCAGATCTCTCATCGGCTGAGGATTATGACAAGTGGAGCACAGAGGCCGGATATGCATACAAGCACGGCGATGCAGCCAACAAGGCCGGTAATGCCACACCTGACATATCATATGACAGTGCAAATGAGAGACTTAAGGTTTCTGTTGACTACTCAGCAGATTCAACTTCCTCATGGAGTGAGGCAAAGGTTAAGTGTGTTCCTACAGAGGCTATGGATGTGAGCCAGTACAACCAGCTCAGTGTGGATATAATCTACCCGGCAAAGCTCAAGGGAAGCAAGATCAAGTTTTTTGCAGATGGAATAATAAATAAAGATACAACCATCGACGATGATGCAGAGGATATCGGAGATGGATTAAAGAAGGTTACAGTTACTATGGGATTTACTCCTACAGATAAACCACTCAGAGATGTGACAATAGGAATCATAGGAAGCAGCACAAGCTTTAAGGGAAATGTATATCTTGATAATCTTGTTCTGTCACAGGCAGATACAACAAAGGATTTTGTCGAGATAACAGAGACTCCTGGTGCTGGTTCACCAGCGGATCTTTCACAGATGCCATCATCAGTTAGAGTGAGCGATGCGAATGCAGCAGACAGTGCAAAGGCACTTGCGGCATACCTGAATACGCTCATGAATAGTGATCAGGTTCTGTTCGGACATCAGAATGATGTGAGCAGAAGCGTAAATCCACAGGCGTCACTCGGTGATGTATATGATGTGACTGGACAGGTCAGCGGTGTGTTCGGAATCGACTCACTGGCAGTTACAGGCTCGGAGGCAGGCGGTTCAGACGCGGCTTCGGCACTGGCAAACTCAGTGGCATACAGCAAGACTGCAGCGGCAAATGGTGCGATCGTGTCATTGTCAATGCATATGCCAAACTTCTCCAGCTCCAAGATAGTGAATAACTCGGATGGAACATACAGTTTCTACGGATGTGATTTCTCAGAGTCCAAGGATCTGTCAAATGACATAGTAAAGCAGATTCTCCCAGGTGGAGAGTACAATGAGGTATTTACAGCTTACCTTGATGTGATCGCAGACTACGCATCACAGCTTCAGGCTGCCGGAATACCTATCATGATCAGACCATTCCACGAGAATACAGGAAGCTGGTTCTGGTGGGGATCAATGAACACAGCTGAGACATACAAGTCTCTCTACAGATATACCAAGGATTACATGGAGCAGAGCGGTGTACACAACCTTCTCTGGGTATACTCGCCAAACGGACCTGTCACATCAGAGGCAGCTTACGTGTCATACTATCCAGGCGATGAGTATGTAGATATCCTTGCATTTGACTATTACAACGATTACAATTCGTACCCTGCAGCAGCAGACAACTCTTTCTTTGACAGTCTTGATACAACATGTAATATCGTGTCATCAATAGCTGCAAAGAGAGGCAAGATACCAGCCATCGCTGAGTGCGGTGTCAGAGTCATGAAGAAGGACGGTTCAGACAACGAGGGACTTCTCGTAAAGGGTAATCCGGTTGGAACAGAGGCTTCAGGAAAGAACTGGTATCAGGAAGTCAACGACATTGCGAAGAAGAACAACATGCCATACTACCTCGTATGGGCCAACTTCGGAGATACCAACTTCTACGTTCCATATAAGTATGACGACACACATGGACAGGAACTTATAAATGACTTCATAAAGTACTACAACGACGACTCATCAATATTTGGTGGCGATACAGGATTCTACAGTAACATGGGAACCCTTGCAGGAGTATCTGCAAATACATACACGGGCCAGATGGGTTACATGGTATATCCATTTGACAGAGATACCATCCTCAAGGCGACAACACTCAAGGCTGGTGTTAAGAATGCATCAAAGGTTCAGTTCATTATCAACAATCCTGATACAGGTGTTAAGCTTACACTCAACGCTGAGGCTGGAGCCGAGATTGCCGCTGCAGGATCAGAGCCAACACTTTACACGGCTGATCTTACAGAGAAAAATCTCAGCAAGCTTGGAAAGACAGATACAGCAACCATCACACTCTTGGCAGATGGCGAGCAGCTCGCACAGCTGTCACACATAAGCCTTGGAAAGGCCAAGGATAAGGCTCCTGCAAATGTCATCGAGGACTTCGAGTACTATTCAGGAAGCGACGGACTTCTGGATTCCACATACACATCTAACTCAGCCGCAGGATGCAGCTCAAGCTTTGTTCTTGACAAGACTCATAAGAACGGTGGCACATACGGCGGTGCGTTCAAGTATAAGCTTGAGACAAATGGATCAGAGGTGTGGACAGGAAGGATTAAGTCAGAGCTTACAAACAATGATTTCTCAAAGTATAATGCGCTTGAGATGTGGGTACAGCCGGACGGTATGGGACAGAAACTTGTGATCCAGATCACAGATGGAAGCGGCGAGGAATTTGAGGTATACCTCACAGATTTCGTAAAGGGAACAAAGGCACAGTATGTTACTATTCCATTCAGCTCATTCAAGGGTAAGAAGGGTGGTACACTCGATGCATCGGATATAGTCAAATTTGCTGTATGGTGCAACTCGATCGTGCCGGAGGATCACACTGGCAAGTGGACAGTTGACTCAACTATCTACTTTGATGGAATCCAGGCAGTGAAGCTCACAGATGATATGCTCAAGAAGAATCCAGTGGACAAGAATGGACTTATCATAACAGATAAGTCACTGGTTAAGAAGGATGAGGCAGATCCGGGTAAGGCCAATCCAACAACAGAGGCTCCAACCACAGAGAATCCAACCACAGAGGATCAGACTACCGAGGCTCCAACAACTGAGAAGCCTGGCAATGACGACAAGACAACTGAGGCTACCACAGCAGCAACAACGGATGGAAGCACAGGTGGAAATGGACAGAACGTGGTAAATACAGGAGATAAGTCACCTGTAGACGTAATGTTTGCGATAATGATAGCATCACTTATCATGGCTGGTGCAGGCTATATCGTTATCAAAAAGGATAAGAAGTAATACTCATTTTAGCCATACAAAGAGCCCCGCTGTCGGCGTTGATGAAGACCACCGGCAGTGGGGCTTTATTTGTTGGTTTATATTTGTATGCAATATCAGTTTGCAGCACGTCTCTTCTCAACAAGCTTCTCCACAGGGGTTGTGAGATACATTATGGAGAGCATCAGTGTACAGCAGAACCAGATGATAGGCTCTGTGATGGTAACTCCGAGATATCCAAGTCTTGGAGTGAGGATCATAACCGCAAGTACCTTGCCGATCAGCTCTATAGTGGATGACATGACCGGAACGATCTTCCTGCCCATTCCCTGCATTGCACATCTCAGGACGAACAGAGGACCAAGTACATAGAAGCACGTCACGCCGATCCTTACATATCTCACGGCCGGATCTATGATGGCACTGGCAGATGTACCTGCAACCAGCTTTATAAGTGCCGGGCTGAGCAGCCAGCCGAATATTATCATGACAGTGGTTATGATCGTGTTTATGATGATCGCAGCCCTCACACCCTGATGTACCCGGTCGTACCTGCCTGCGCCCATATTCTGGCTTACATATGTCGTCACGGCATTTCCTACTATATATAACATGAACATGAGGATATCAAATATCTTTCTTGCCGCTGTGTGGGCGGTTACTATATCAGTTCCGAGTCCATTGATGGCTCTCTGGAGTATGACCGTTCCGATGTTCACTATACAGCTCATAAATCCCATGGCAAGTGCGGACTGTATGAGGTCTGACCGGTCACTCTTCTCTACGGAGTATTCATCCTTCTCCGGAATCAGATGCTTTGCCTTCACAAGTATATAGATCAAGGCAAGTATGCCCGCCAGCGCCTGTGATATATCGGTGGCGATGGCTGCACCCCGTACTCCCATGTCAAATGCCCTTATAAACATAAGATCCAGAACGATATTGAGTACAACTGATATACCGAGGAATATAAGAGGCGTCTTGCTGTCTCCGACTGCACGCAGTATGTTGGCGCACAGATTATATAATGAACAGAATATGATTCCAACGATTATGATTATAACGTAGCTTGCTGCCATATCCAATATGTCGTCTGGTGTTTTGAGAAGTACCAGGATAGGCCTTATAAATATTAGACTCAGAACGGTCAGGACAATGGATGCCAGCAGTGTCATGATGGCCGATGCACCGATACATCTTCTCATATTGTGATAGTCCTTTGCACCATAGTATTTGGCTATAGGGATGGCAAGTCCCATGGTTCCGCTGTTGAGGAAGCCTATTATCATATTCGAAATGACTGAGGTTGCGCCAACCGCGGCGAGTGCCTGTGAGCTTACGTAGTTGCCCACGATGGCTGAGTCTGTAAAACTGTATAACTGCTGTGCGATCTGTCCCAGTATCATAGGAACAGCAAATAACCATATGACTTTCATTGGCTTTCCGACTGTCAGATCTTTCATATATAATAAACCTCCTTAATTTTTTTCGCCTGATATTCGATTGTACAACAGTTCGCGATAAAGTCAATGTGGTTTTTGATTAATTTTAAAGAAAAATGTTTTATTTTGTTATATAAAATGTTATGTTAAAGTGTAACGATTAAAAATGGCTTGATTGTGCATACTAACATTTGACATATATTTATAGAAAGAAATGGAAAATATGGAAAAGAATAACAGACAAAAAAATAAGCGTAACAAGAAGAGACATGCGGAGCTCGAGAGAATTGCGTTATACGCAGTGGGAGTCATTCTGCTTGGACTGGTCATAGGCCTTGCTGTGAAAAACTATAGACTTAAGAGCAAACTGGATAATCATAATGAAAAGGACTCGGTTGCCACAGGAACATCGGCGGACAGTGATAATACGAATGGCGATGCCTCAGCAGCAACAACAGAAAAGGTTGCGGAACTCAAGGTTCAGGGAACTGTGGAATGTACGGACATAGCGGTTCCGGCGACTGAGCAGGAAGAGAATTATAATGGCGAGGATCTGGCGGACAATGGCTGTCCATACGCCATCAAGATAAACAGACAGGAAAATATAGTTACTATATACAAGCTGGACGCTGCTGGATATTACACTGTTCCGGTAAAGGCAATGCGCTGTTCGGTATCACCGGTGGGAGAGACTCCTGTCGGACTGTTCAACATACAGCTCAAGTGGGACTGGCTTGCACTGTTTGACAACTGTTATGGCCAGTATGTGTCACAGATAGATGGCGACACCCTGTTCCATTCCGTGCCTTATCTGGACACCACAAAGGATTCGCTTGAGACATGGGAATTCAACAAGCTTGGAACCGGGGCATCACTGGGATGCGTCAGACTGTGCGTTGCAGATACCAAATGGATATATGAGAACTGCGAGTCTGGAACATATGTTGATATATTTGACAGTGACTATTATGGCCCGCTGGGAAGACCTGTGCCGGTGACCAGACTGGATAACACTGATGAGACCGGATGGGATCCGACAGACATGGTTGAGGAGAATCCGACCGCAGGAACAGCCGTGATATACGGTGCGGAGAGCCACAGCATAAACCAGGGCGAGAACTATGACACAATGGCGGGAATATGGGCCTTCAATTCACAGCGTGAGGATGTAACGGATCAGTTGAAGGTTGAGGGAACCGTGGACAATATGAAGCTGGGAAAATATACAGTAAAGTACAGCTTTACAGATCAGGGCAGTGAGATATGTAAGAGTATCGAGATAACAGTGGAGGATGATGAAGCTCCCGTTATAACAAGGGTTCCTGTGGAGATAAAGCTGGAGAGTTACAATGGACAGGCTGATGAGCTTGCAGATCTTGTTGCATCTTATGTGAACGCACAGGATGGTGATACACTGATAAGGACAGGAGTGGCCACAGATGGCAATGGCAAGACTCTGGATGGACAGGCACTCACAAGTCTTGGACAGGACGTTATATGTGTGGCTGTTAACAAAATGGAGTCCAAGGCGGGCAGCTATACAGTTGTGTGCTGTGCGCAGGACAGCAGCGGCAACAGATCATCCTATCACACAGTCACAGTCACCGTTGAAAAGTAGAGGTGGATCATGGCAGACAGGAAAAGTACAATTTATGATCTCGAAGCAGAGAAGATAAAAGAAAAGATAATCATATTTGCCGCCGATACAGGTGGATATACACAGAAAGAGGTCTCCTTGGAGATCCAGGCATCCCTGGACGAGCTCACGGAGCTCATAGACACAGCCGGAGCCGAGGTCGTGGGACGGCTGGTGCAGAACAGGGACCGCATTGCAAATGACTTGTATCTGGGAAGAGGAAAGGTTGAGGAGCTCAGGGAGATGATATATGAGCTGGGCGCCACAGGAGTGTGCTGTGATGACGAGCTGTCACCGGCACAGTTGATGAACCTTCAGGACGCACTGGACATAAAGGTTATGGACAGGACAATGGTCATTCTCGATATATTTGCAGCACATGCTGGAAGCTACGAGGGCAAGCTGCAGGTGGAACTTGCACAGCTTAAGTTCAGAGCCACCAGACTCGTTGGTATGAGAGATTCATTGTCGAGACTTGGCGGTGGAATCGGAACGAGAGGACCGGGAGAGAAGAAGCTGGAGATAGACAGACGAGTCATAAGGGACAGGATCTCCAGACTGAAGGCGGAGCTCAGGAACGTTGAATCCCAGAGAAGCCAGCAGAGAAAGCAGAGACAGAGGAGCGCTGTGCCGGTTGTGGGCATAGTCGGATACACAAATGCGGGCAAATCGACCCTGCTGAATGCACTCACGGGGGCAGGAGTATTACAGGAAGACAAATTATTTGCGACCCTTGATCCTACGACAAGAGGATACAAGCTGCCGGGGGGACAGAACATACTGCTCACCGATACGGTCGGTTTTATAAGGAAGCTGCCGCATCATCTGGTCGAGGCCTTTGGCTCCACTCTGGAGGAGGCAAAATACTGTGATGTCATCCTTCATGTTGTGGACGCATCGGATGAAAACTGGGATAAGAACATAGAGACGGTGTACAGCACATTAAAGCAGCTCAAGATAGATGAGAATTCGGGAAAACCTGTGATAACTGTATTCAACAAGATAGACAGAATATCGAAGGATGACCTGGTGGGTGTGCGCGATCTGAGAGCGGACAAGACTCTGTATATCTCGGCTGCCACGGGACAGGGACTCCCGGAGCTTGCCAGTGCGATAGAGGAAATACTCAGAAATCAGAAGTCATATATAAGGCATACATTTGCATATTCTGAAGCAGGACTCACAGGACTTATCCACAAATATGGTGAGATCCAGACAGAGGAATATCTGGACGATGGCATATTTATAGAGGCTTATGTTCCAAAGTCCATACTTGGAAAACTTGGCCTCAGTTTCGATGGTGAAGCTGATTTTTAGTGCCGGCAATGTGGCGTATCAGGCGTTAACGTGCCATTTCACATTGCTTACATAATATAAAGAGATAATAAAAAATGTTTACATTTTATAAGTATTTGTGTAAATTTACAGAGGAAGGATAATGGTTATTCACACAGAAAGGGAGATATTATGAGTGATAATAACATGAATCAGATGCCGGACGGAATGAATCCTAACGGCGCCGATGGTCCACAGCCATCACAGAACCAGCAGGGTGATGCGGGTCAGCAGTATAGCGCAGACCAGCAGTATGCAGGACAGTACGGTCAGCAGCAGTACGATGCAAACCAGCAGTACGCAGCAGATCAGCAGTACGCAGGACAGTACGGCCAGCAGCAGTATGGAGCGAACCAGCAGTACGCAGGACAGTACGGTCAGCAGCAGTATGGAGCGAACCAGCAGTACGCAGGACAGTACGGCCAGCAGCAGTATGGAGCAAACCAGCAGTACGCAGGACAGTACGGCCAGCAGCAGTATGGAGCGAACCAGCAGTACGCAGGACAGTATGGCCAGCAGCAGTACGATGCAAATCAGCAGTTTGCAGATCAGTACGGTCAGCAGATGAATGCACAGCAGAGTGTATATGATCAGACCGTGAACATGTATGGTGATCAGGCGCACAAGCCTGAGTCTCCAAAGAAGAGAAAGGGTATCAAGATAGCCATAATAGCAGTTGTGGCAGCGCTTGTTATCATAGCAGCATTTGTTGTTGTATTCTTCGTGTTCATCAAGAAGAGTCCTAAGGATGCGGTTAAGGACGCGATGGAGAACACAGCAAAGGAACTTGAGAACAATAATATTGTGGGTATCGTCGGAGCAGATGACATAGATGTCGACAAGCTGGACGTTCAGTCAGATTTTACCATCGACAAGGTTGCCGGAGATGGTAAGCTCGACGGTTCAACATTTACATTTGACGCAAGCACAGCCAAGAGCGACGGACAGAACAGCTTCAAGCTTGGTTCTTCCATGACACTGGCAGGCGAGACAGTCAGTGCGGATGTTGTAATGATCGGTCAGACGCTCTATATGTCATGTCCTGATCTCTTTACCAAGACATTTTCATTTGACATGAACAGTGTTATGGCAGAGCTCGACAGCAAGGATGCGGGAGCCGGCGGTTCAGTTGACAGCGAGGCTCTTCAGAAGATCATAGATGAGGATCTCAAGCCGGCTGCAGATAAGCTTGCAGAGTCCATAACATATGAGAAGGTCGGCAAGGATGAGTTTACAAATGCAAATGGCAAGACTATCAAGGCAGACCACTACACAGTGACAATCACAACAGACGCTATAGATGAGTTCTCACAGGCACTGGTTGACAGTCTGAACAAGTACATGGACAGCAATCTGTCAGATGATATGATGGATCAGATGGGTGTTACAAAGGATCAGCTCAAGCAGTCCATCGGCACTATTCCATCTCTGGTCAGCGCAGTAATGACAAAGGATGCCGTTGCAAATGTATACGTAGAAAACGACAAGGTGATCCGTGTTGACTGGGATTATGATCTTGCAGCAGCAGGCGTTAAGATTTCATTCACAGCAGATTACATGGGTGACGGAAATGTCACATCAGATGCTGTAACAAAGATAGCACTTACATACGGTTCAGATGTAAATATAGAGCTCAAGAGTGAGTCAAAGACTGACACATCAGGAGATAAGATATCAACTGACAAGAAGTACACATTATCAGCAATGAGCGGCGGAGAGAGCCAGGAGTTCACAGGAAATGTGACATCAGACTATGACAAGAACAGCGGTAAGATGAGTGGAAGCATATCTGTTGATGTACAGGGTGAGACTGCTCAGGCTGCATTTGAGGGTGTCCTTGCAGATGTCAAGAAGGGCGAGTCATTCAGCATAAATGATGCAAAGCTCACAGTTACAGTATCAGGCGAGGATGTTCTTCAGTGCTCAGGAAATCTCAAGGTAGCAGAGAAGGACAACAAGATAGAGGCTCCTGCAGCAGGAGATGTGGTTGATTACTCAGTTCTCAACAGTGATGATGTAGATCAGTACATCAACATGGATAAGATGGAAAAGATCGTATCAGCATGGAGCGAGATATTTGACTCAGTAAGTGTTGACAGCAGACTTGACGGAAAGTTCGGCACCGACTCAAAGGATACTGAGGAGGAAGAGCCTGAGACAACAGAGGCAGCTACAACAGAGGAAGCAACCACAGAGAAGTCAAATGACAGCACAGAGGAGAAAGACCTTTCAAAGGTTACATTAAGCCTTGGCGATAAGTCAGTAAAGATCAATGATCCAAAGGGATACGAGAGAAGCTATGCTTCAGAGTATACCATATCTTATAATGATGAGAAGGGCGATGTATATGCAAGCTATTCTACATATACACACTATTCAGCAAGTGATCTTGTGAAGAACATGAAGGATACTTACACAGAGTATTACAACGATGAGAACTCCAAGGTCAACGAGATGACAGATGGCACAGTGAAGGCAAAGGATGGCACAGAGGTAACATATCTTGTGATACAGCTCACATCATATGATATGGACAGAACAGAGGTGCTGTTGGTATATCCTACAGGCGAGGATGTAGTCACATGTTCTATCAGCTACTGGGATAAGGTCGACAAGGTTGACGCGCAGAAGCTGTGTGAGACATTCATGGATGCAATTGAGATAAAGTAATAGCTGTACAACGTGCAGGGAAAATGTGAAAAAGGCAGGAGGCAGTGATGAAGGTCGTTAATGTGAAGAATGTGGCGATAGGAGAGGGAATGACTAAGATCTGTGTACCTCTGGTAGCTCCGACGGATTATGATGTGGACTATCAGTTGAGGATCATAGCGAAGTCGGAACCAGACATGGTGGAATTCAGAGCGGATATGTACGAGAAGTGCTTTGACAGAGAGGCACTTATGAAGACTCTGGCGAAGATCCATGATAAGCTGGGGCAGTTCCCTATTATATTTACATTCCGAACAAAGGGCGAGGGTGGCTGCATGGAGGCAACACTCAGCCAGTATCACGACCTTCTTATTGACGCTATAGACAGTGGATATATAGACATCGTGGATATAGAATATTTCTCCGACATGGAGATTGTGGATGAAGTCATAGCGGAGGCTCATTCCAAGGGCGTGTATGTCATAGTGTCTAATCATGATTTCAAGACTACTATACCTATGGAACAGATAGTTGACAGATTTAAGTCCATCATATTCACAGGTGCAGATATAGCCAAGATAGCCATGATGCCTGAGGAGGGATCGCAGGTCGTAGATATGATGCAGGCTGCAAAGGAACTGCAGGATAGAGGAAATCAGACGCCTCTCATAGTTATATCCATGGGCGAGCTCGGCGTGGAGACGAGAACCACAGGCGAGATGTATGGCAATACAGTATCATTTGCCACGGCGGGAATACCTTCCGCTCCGGGACAGATATCTGTGGATGCACTCAGGAGCCAGCTCACCATGATACATCACATTATAGCTGGTAAATAATATTAAATATATGATCTTATTATTCTGGAAGTCACGGATGAATGCCGTGGCTTCCATTTTTTTAGTGTTGTGTGGCTTGTTTCGCAGATATATGGTATTATGACATAAATGTTCCGGGGCCTTGTATGGCAGACGGCGGCTAAGGAGATAAGAATATATGGAAGAAAAGATACACAAGAGGAGAGTGCACTACAGTGGCACCCATCCGAAGAGGTTTGAGGAGAAATACAAGGAGCACGATCCTGAAAAATATGCGGATACGATAGAGAAAGTCATAAGCAAGGGAAGTACCCCGGCAGGGATGCACATTTCAATATGTGTAAATGAGATACTGGATTTCCTTCAGATACAGCCGGGACAGCAGGGGCTTGATGCGACACTGGGCTATGGTGGTCACACAAGGCGTATGCTTGAGAAGCTTCAGGGAAAAGGTCATATGTATGCACTGGATGTTGATCCTATAGAGATAGTGAAGACGAAGCAGAGACTGTTTGAAGCTGGATACGGAGAGGATATACTCACGATAAAGCAGACAAATTTCAGGAATATCGACCAGGTGGCAGAGGAGGCCGGGGGATTTGATTTTATCCTTGCGGATCTCGGAGTGTCTTCCATGCAGATAGACAATCCAGACAGGGGATTCACATACAAGTTTGATGGACCACTTGATCTGAGGCTTGATCCGGAGAAGGGTGAGTCGGCGGCGGAGCGTCTACGAGAGGTTTCGTATGAGGAACTCGTTGGGATGTTCCAGGAGAACTCGGACGAGCCTTATGCGGAGGAGATCGCCACGGTCATCATGAAGAGAAACCGAACTAAGAATTATGTGGAGACCACCACGCAGATGAAGGATGCCATCGAGGAGGCATTGGCATTTGTGCCGGAGAAGGACAGAAAAGAGGCTGTAAAGAAATCCTGTCAGAGGTGTTTTCAGGCTCTGCGAATAGATGTGAACAGTGAGTTTGAGGTTTTGTATGATTTCCTTGACAAGCTGCCGGATGCGCTCAGACCTGGTGGAAAAGTGGCGATACTGACATTCCATTCAGGTGAGGACAGACTGGTAAAGAGGGCATTCAAGGCGGGAGCGAAGGCTGGTGTTTACAGTGAGGTGAGCAAGGATGTCATCAGACCATCAGCGGAGGAGTGCGCCCGCAATCCGAGAGCAAGATCGACGAAGATGAGATGGGCTGTAAAAGCAGAATAAAGGACACAGAAAGGCGGCATCGTCTGTATATCATGTTAATATGATGACAGGGGATGTCGCCTTTTGGACATATGTTTCAGATGTATTGTGGCTGACTATTTCACAGGAGTTGAGACAAGTGAGATGAATGTGAGCTGCGCCTGTGATGGCATACAGGCAGAAGAAATGATCTATGAGAATCAGTATGATCTTTTTTCGGTGGAGATAAGCTCCCAGTAAATGCGTAACAGGCATACGGAGGATAGTAAAAATGTCCGGGATAATTTAGGTAGGACATTTATAGAAATCATAATAAAATTTTCATATATAATACAAAAATATTCATATTTTTTTGATGTAATAGGTATGATATACTTCAAAATGTAGTGATAACTTGCATATATAAAAAGAAACCATCGTAAGGATAATTTTAAGAGAGGTATCAATATGGGAGATTATAAGGCAGCAGAGAATAGATATAAGAATGTTGAAGGTACAGGATTTTACAGGCATTGCGGAAAGAGCGGTCTCATGATGCCGCCTCTGGCACTTGGTCTCTGGCACAACTTTGGAACAAATGATGATTATGAGAATATGAAGAAGATGTGCTTTACCGCATTTGACAACGGAATAACACATTTTGATATAGCAAACAACTATGGCCCGGTGTACGGAAGTGCGGAGGAAAACTTTGGAAAGATACTCAGAGAGGAACTGGGTGCGTACAGGGATGAGCTGATAATCAGCACGAAGGCCGGATTCGATATGTGGGAAGGCCCTTACGGCAACTGGGGCAGCAGAAAATATCTCATAGCAAGTCTTGACCAGAGCCTTAAAAGACTTGGCATCCCATATGTGGATATATTCTATCATCACAGAATGGATCCGAACACTCCACTCGAGGAGACCATGGGAGCATTGGCGCAGATAGTGAAGAGTGGAAAGGCACTTTATGTCGGACTCTCCAACTATGACGGACCTACCATGGCAAAGGCGGAGCGCATACTTGATGAGCTTCATGTGCCATTTGTGATAAATCAGAACAGATACAGCATACTGGACAGATCTGTCGAGAACAATGGGCTTTTGAAGCAGACATACGCATCAGGCAAGGGACTCATATGCTTCTCGCCTCTGGCACAGGGAATGCTGACAGACAGATATCTGAAGGACATGCCGGCGGACAGCAGGGCTGTGAAGGACGGAAGATTCCTTCATGAGGATCAGGTGCTTGAAACTAGACCTCTCCTCAACCAGTTAAATGAGATCGCAGCCGGATATGATATGAAGCTCTCAGAGCTGGCAATAGCATGGCTGCTGAACAAGCCGGAGGTCACAACAGTGCTTATCGGTGCTTCAAAGCCTGAGCAGATCATCAGCAATCTCAAGGCTGCTGAAAAGCAGGCACATACAGTCATGACCGATGACGAATTACAGAAGATCGAGGATGCCGTTGCAGCATTTGGAAGATCATAAAATAGGCAAAACTTTCTTTTCATCCCCCTCGCAGGAGAAGCCGGATAGAGCTTCTCCTGTTTTTTATATCTGTGCAGACGTTGGGAGAAGTCTGTGCTGTTACAAATACATAAAAGTATGGTATTATATCACACAGAATCTATGTTACGGAGAAAACTGGTGAAGGAATATATAAATGAAGCACTTGAAAAATATATAGAGAAGGGTACATACCCGTGGCACATGCCTGGGCACAAGAGACAGCCGATAGAAGCCGTCCAAAATGTTGATAACATTTCAAAATCCCGGGAAAACTTCTGGAACGGGGTGTATGCACATGATTTCACTGAGGCTAAAGATCTTGACGACATGCATGAGCCGGAGATGTTCATAGCGGACAGTATTGCCGAGATGAAGAAGGTGTATGGAACATTTGCAACATATATGCTGGTGAACGGTTCCACATCCGGACTTATGACAGCTATACACGCCACCTGTTACAGGGGAGACGTGATACTTGCGGCAAGGAACTGCCACAAGGCGGTGTACAACGCCATCTGCATGCTTGAGCTTGAGCCTGAATACATAGTGCCGGATTATGTTGATATGAGATGGCGCTGTGGCGTGAATCAGAATGGAGAACAGACGATAACAGATGGGATGACGGATGCCAGCGGCGAAAGCAATCGCGGGACTCGGGAAAAGATGGCTGCCAGCAGCGAAGTCAATCATGAAACAGAGGAAAAGGCGGCTGTCAATGGTGAAGATGATCGTGAAGTGTCAGAGAGGACGGACATATTGGGTGATATATCTCCGGATAAGGTAGAGCGTGCGATCAACATGTTGATAACGGATGGCAGAAAGCCAAGAGCGGTGATAATCACATCGCCGACATATGAGGGTGTCATATCTGATATAAGAACCATAGCCGAAATCGCACACAGGTATGGAATATATCTCATTGTGGACGAGGCACAGGGAGCACATCTGAACTTCATGGAAGGACATGAGACCGCCATGCAGCAGGGCGCGGATATTGTCATCGAGAGCCTGCACAAGACCATGCCGGCACTTACCCAGACATCGCTCCTTCATGTGATGAATCCTGAGCTTGATGAGAGGGTTAGAAGATATCTGCAGATATTCCAGACATCTTCGCCTTCATATATATTTATGCAGAGCATGGAGAAGGCAGTTGCATTTGGCGCAAATAACAGAGATGAATTTGCCAGGTATGGGCGGAGGCTTGAGGCATTTGCCGGGAAATGTGATGGGCTCAGAAATATACGGCTGTTCAGACCTGATGCTTCCTCAGTGAAAAATGATGAGATCTGTAATGCGTGTAAAGTGTTCGACCATGATGAGGGCAGGCTGGTATTTGTCGTGAGACCGGGAACTGTAGACGAGTCGGGACAGAAATTTACAGGGGTTATGCTTGCTGAAATTCTGGCGGACAGGTATGGGTTGATTGTTGAGATGGCATCGGTGAGTTATGTCATTTGTATATCATCTGTTGTGGACAGTGCAGACAGTTATGATATACTATTTAATGCGGTGGCTGAGATAGACGGGAACCTTGGCTATGAGCCGGATAAAACAGACCAGCAGGAGCTGGATATCATATCCGGCAGAAGGTCAGCTATGCCGCCGGGAACCGCGTGGGACAGACTTGCGGAGAGCGTGCCGATTGAGGGTGCGGCTGGAAAGGTGTCGGGGGCATTTGTATATGCATATCCGCCGGGAATACCTGTGCTGGCGCCGGGAGAGGTTGTTGACCGGCAGGCAGTGAACGGAATAAAGTCCATGATAGACAGCGGACTTAATGTGGCAGGAGTCAATGACGGTTATATCAAAGTGCTGTGCGGAGAATGATATGTAGCACTATGATCTGGAAGGTTTGATAAGAATCACAATATAAATATGAAAGGTGTACATGTGCAGGAACAGCATATGGCAGGGTTAGGATATGAGAGGAATATTTATAACTATAGAGGGCCCGGACGGAGCGGGCAAGACCACACAGAGGGAGCTGCTTAAGGAATATCTGGAGAAGAAAGGCTATGACGTGCTGATAACCAGAGATCCGGGTGGGAATCCCATAAGTGAGGCGATCCGCGAGGTTATATTGAACAAGGATTTTACAGAGATGGGATATATGACTGAGCTGCTTCTGTATGCTTCGGCGAGAGCCCAGCTTGTGAAAGAGAATATTAAGCCTGCACTGGATGCCGGACAGGCGGTGATCGCGGACAGATTTGTGGACTCATCCGCTGTGTATCAGGGAATCGGAAGAGGACTCGGAGTTGACACGGTGTATAAGGTAAATGAATTTGCACTTCAGGGAATCATGCCTGATATGACATTCCTTATGGATCTTGACGCACAGGAAGGAATAGCAAGGAAGAAAAATCAGGCCGAGCTTGACAGGATGGAAAATGAAAAGCTTGATTTCCATCAGAAGGTCGTGGATGGATACCGCAAGTTGGCAGATATGCATCCTGAGAGAATAGTAAGGATAGACGCTACTTTACCTATTGATGAGATTCATGGTATAATAGTAGGGTATGTAGAGAAGAAACTTAATCTTTAATATATTTTGATTTTGGAGAAGGTCAGAATAGACATACAGAAACAATTAATTGTAAGGGGGTTGGTATATATGATAGATTTCACAGACATAATCGGACATGAGGACATAATACGCCACTTCAAGAGCAGCATTGAGCTGGGTAAGATATCCCAGGGCTACATCATCAATGGCGAGACAGGAAGTGGAAAAAAGACCCTTACCAGGGCGCTGGTCAAGACTCTCCAGTGTGAGGAGGGCGGTACAGAGCCATGTAATCATTGTAAGTCATGTCTTCAGTGTGAGACGGGAAATCAGCCTGATATCGTGTGGGTGACCCACGACAAGCCAAATGTGATCTCGGTTGAAGAGATACGTGATCAGGTGAATTCTGATATTGATATCAAGCCTTATAGCAGCAGATATAAGATATATGTTATAGAGGATGCACAGCTTCTGAATGTAAATGCACAGAACGCTTTGTTAAAGACGATCGAGGAAGCTCCGGCCTATGCAATAATCATACTGCTCACCAACAATCTTGATAAGATGCTTCAGACGATACAGTCCAGATGTATAGTGCTGAATGTGAAGCCTGTCAGGGAGCATGATATACTTGATTATCTCATGAACGAGCTCAAGCTGGACAAGCAGAAGGCTGACTTCTGTATGGATTTTGCCCAGGGCAATCTGGGAAAGGCCATCAGGCTTGCAACTAGTGATGAGTACAAGGAGATCAAGGAAAATGTGGTGAAGTTCATGAGACATATAAGTGATATGTCGGTTGATGACATGATATTTGCCATTAAGAATATGGAGCTGTACAAGCTCAAGGTAAGTGACTACATCGATCTGATGATGATGTGGTACAGGGACATTCTTATGCTCAAGGTGTCCAATAACCCGGGCCGGTTGATGTTCAAGGAGTATTATTCTGATATAAGAAAGCAGTCCTCACACATCAGCTATGAGGGTATAGAAAAGGTACTCAAGTCTATGGACAAGGCCAAGGTCAGACTTGAGGCGAATGTCAGCTTTGACATTGTCATGGAGCTTATGCTCCTAACCATGAAGGAGAATTGTTAATGAAAGAGATTATAGGAGTTCGTTTCAGACCAAACGGTAAGATATATTATTTTGATCCACAGAACTTTGAGGTCGAGGCCGGCAGTTTTGTCATTGTCGAGACCGCAAGGGGTGTGGAGTACGGCAAAGTGGTTCTGGGAAGACGAGAGGTAGAAGAGGGCAAGATAACGGCGTCACTCAAGCCGATCATAAGAATTGCCACAGAGGATGACACCAGAAGATACGAGGATAACAAGAAGAAGAGCAAGAGAGCATTTGGCATATGTCTTGAGAAGATCGCAAAGCATAAGCTGGACATGAAGCTCATTGAGGCTGAGTATACATTTGACAACAATAAGGTGCTGTTCTACTTCACAGCAGACAGGAGAATCGATTTCCGAGAGCTGGTAAAGGATCTGGCATCTGTGTTCAAGACAAGAATAGAGCTCAGACAGATCGGTGTCCGCGATGAGACCAAGATGGTTGGCGGAATCGGCATATGTGGAAGGGAGCTCTGCTGTAACAAGCATTTGTCGGAGTTCGTTCCAGTATCAATCAAGATGGCAAAGGAGCAGAACCTGTCACTGAATCCTACTAAGATATCCGGTGTGTGCGGAAGACTTATGTGCTGTCTGAAGCATGAGCAGGACACTTACGAGTATCTGAATGAGAAGCTTCCGAATGTAGGAGATTTCGTCAGGACCATAGATGGCAACAAGGGCGAGGTCATGTCAGTGAACGTTCTCCGGCAGAAGGTTAAGATCGTGGTGACAGACAAGGATGACAACAAGGAAGTTATGGAGTATCCTGTGGCTGAACTCAAGTTCAAGCCTAAGAGAAGAAAGAATTCAGAGAGACTCAGCGCTGAGGAGTACAAGGCACTTGAGGCATTGGAGGACAAGGGTGGAAAGTCCAAATTTGACGATTAGACCGGAAGTGGTTATAAAATCCTGTGAGAGGATAGATGACCTGCAGTGCAAGGGTTATCAGATCATACAGAACAGCGGAATGTTCTGCTTTGGGATGGATGCTGTGCTGCTGGCAAACTATGTGAGATTTAAGCGCGGTGGCAGATATCTGGATCTCGGAACGGGAACAGGTATCATACCTATACTTCTTGCTGCAAAGGAGTATGGGGATGAAGCTCTTACCAGAGATGAGAGACTTGCTGGTTTGAATGCCGATGATTATAGATCCTCACATGATTGTATTGCCGTAGATGGAGTTACTAATTCGGATGCAGGGGTGAATCAGCAGCCTAGCGGTAAAATGGCAGATGGAGCACGGTTTATAGGCATAGAGCTTCAGCCTGCATGTGCGGACATGGCGGCAAGGAGCGTGAGCCTCAATGGGCTTGACGGTTTAGTGCGAATAGATAACGGAGATATAAAGGAGGTCTCTTGTAACTACAAGAAGGCCTCCTTTGACATAGTGACCTCAAATCCGCCATACATAAAGGGCAGTCACGGTCTGGAGAATCCGGATGCTCCGAAGAACATAGCGAGACATGAGGTGCATGTGACGTTGGATCAGGTGGTGGCAGCGGCAGAGCATGCCCTTAAACCCGGCGGAAGCTTTTATATGATACATAAGCCGTTCAGGCTGGCTGAGATATTTGAATGCCTGCATGAGCACAGGCTTGAGCCAAAGAGGATGCAGCTTGTACATCCATACATAGATAAGGAGCCAAACATGGTCATAGTGGAGGCCGTTAAGGGTGGCAACTCCATGATCAAGATTGATCCGCCTATGATAGTCTACAAAGCTCCGGGAGTGTACACGGAGCAGCTGCTGGCGACGTATGAAGGCAGTGCAAAGCGGTAACAGGCAACGGCTGCAGCATGAAAGTGAAAAATGTTGTAAACACCCTAATGTACATATTACAGATAGTGAGGTTTATATATGGCAGGCAAATTATATCTGGTGGCAACACCCATAGGAAATCTTGAGGATATGACATATAGAGCCGTCAGGGTTCTTTCCGAGGTGGATGTGATAGCGGCGGAGGATACGAGGAACAGTATCAAGCTGCTCAATCATTTCGAGATCAAGACTCCCATGACGAGTTATCATGAATACAATAAATACGACAAGGCGAAGGTTCTCGTTGAGAAGATGCAGCAGGGACAAAGCGTTGCAGTTATCACTGATGCCGGAACTCCGGGTATATCTGATCCCGGGGAGGAGCTTGTGAGACAGGCTCTTGCCGCAGGGCTTGAGGTTACACCGGTGCCGGGGGCGTGTGCATGTATATCGGCGCTCATCAGCTCAGGACTTTCGACCAGAAGATTTGCATTTGAGGCGTTTCTGCCGTATGACAAGAAGGATAGAACAAGAGTGCTTGAGGAGATGAAGCGAGAGACGAGGACTATGGTGATGTATGAGGCTCCACACAAGCTGAAGAAGACTTTGGCGGAACTCATGGAGGCTCTCGGTGACAGGCATATAACACTTGCCAGAGAGATCACCAAGAAACATGAAACCATAGAGCCTATGATGCTCTCTCAGGCGATAGCTCGTTACGAGGGGGAAGATCCGAGAGGAGAATTCGTCATAGTGATAGAAGGGCTTGATGTGAAGAAGCTTGAGGAGGAGAAGAAGAGCTCGTTCGAGGCTATGTCCGTGGAGGAACATGTCCAGATGTACGTTGATCAGGGTATGTCCAAGAAGGATGCGATCAAGCAGGCGGCTGTAGACCGCGGAGTCCCTAAGAGGGATGTGTATAATGCGGTGATGAAATAGAAAACGGAGGTAGATTGGTGTCAGGTGCGGATAAACAAAAGTTTATCTGTACCTGACACTTTTTAATTTTTATGTAATATGGCGAAAAACAACTTGCATATACACAATGCGTATGATAATATAAATGTGCAATATACGCAACGCGGGCACAAAAGTAACATGCTAACGGGAGATATGTAGTCAAAGGAGAGTGCGATATGGACAGTAAAGACTATCTAGTAGAGCTTAGAGAAAGCACTGGTATGACCAGAAAGGAGTTTTGTGAGTATTTCGAGATACCATATAGGACAGTTCAGGATTGGGAACTTGGAAACCGCAAGATGCCGGATTATCTCTTGCGTCTGATGGAGTACAAGATCAGGATGGAACAGGGAATAAAGGATGGAAAAGAGCTTGAAAACAACAAATAAAGCCGCTATACTTCAGATAAAGAAAGGCGGTGGAAAGGATGGAAGAAATGCAAAATCAGGAGTTATGTATTTTACTTGATAGTATCCTCGCACTACTTGAAACGAACAATGAGGATAAAGCAAAAGAGATTATAAGAAACGCAATAAAGAGAATAGATAAAGGATCTACATCCAGCTCGAAGGAAGAGTAGGTTGAACACAAAAGATGGGGGCTTTTTTGCTTTTTAAAAGTCCCCTTTATTTCAGATTTATCCCCACCCTTAAAACCCAAGGTGTGCAATAAATGTTCCAATAGCATAACCTGTGCCATATATCATAAGTGCGATCAGGCCTATAATCATTATCCTTCTTACCAATATCTGGATTTGGGTTCCGTGATTCATCCAATTCTTGAAATCATTTCCGTTCGTTTTCATAAGCAGCCTCCTAATAAATTTTGTAATTAAAAGGTAGCATTTATAGCACAAACAGACCATAAATATATGGTTGCACTTGTGTAAACTTGTGGTTGCAGCACGCTATTTCAGGTCATTTTGTCAGATATCCGATGAATTTTCCTATTTCGTAGCCACCGAGATATATTACACTTACAATGAGTGCGACTAATGAGCAGATAATCAAGACATACAGCAACATAAATAATGTCTTTTGCTTTGGGGATAAATTGGACAGAAAATTATTCCATACTAGCAGGATGTTTTTTGTTTTGTATTTATCATTTGAATTTTTGTCCGCATCGTCTGCAGTTACTTTTTCTTCATTATTTTCTTTTTCAATTCCTCTCATCAGATAATCTAATGAGACATCAAAATAATCACTCATAAACAGCAGCCTTGTCATCTCAGGATATGCCTTATCATTTTCCCATTTGGAAATCGATTGCCGGGACACATCTAAAACCTCCGCAAGCTCTTCCTGGGATAGATTATTTTTATTTCGCAATTCATACAATCGTTCTCCAAAAGTCATACCTTCTCCTCCGTGGCGATGCCGATCAGACATCCCCATTTATATAAACCCTAGGTACCCTCACCGATATGTTGCACACGATCACATCCACGTTGGTGTCGAGCATATTTGCCATGTCTTCGATGGACATGCCCTCGCCGAGAAGAGTCACGGTGTCGCCGCGCTTTACATCCGGGATGTCTGTAATGTCTGCCATGCACTGATCCATACATACGCGTCCGATGATCGGCGCTTCATGGCCGTTTATGATGACCTTGCCCTTGTTGGACAGATAGCGGCTGTAGCCGTCGGCAAATCCGACAGGCAGAGTGGCGATCTTTGTAGGCCTTTTGGTGACAAATGTTCCGCCGTAGCCGATTTCTGAACCGGCAGGAACTTCCTTCACCATGGCAACGTATGTGTACCAGCTGAGGATCTCCTGAAGTCCTGAATTCTTCCAGTCAAAATCATCAGAAGGAGTGAGACCATAGAGGATATCACCGCATCTGACTGCGTCGAGCTGTGCCTCAGGCAACATCAGTATGGCAGGGCTGTTGGCTACGTGGTGCTTTGGTATGACAACCCCCATTTTCTCAAGTTCATTTACGGCGTGGAGGTATAGGTCAAGCTGCTTTCTGGCGCTTGTGTGATCCCCCTCATCTGCCCTTGCAAAATGTGTAAATATACCTGTTACGTTCAGGTCGTCCATCTCGCAGATCTTCTTTATAGTGTCAAATGATTCCTGACATACCGGGAATCCTATTCGGTTCATACCGGTGTTCAGCTTTATCTGGACATTCTGTTTCTTGCCGGCTCTTCTTGCAGCGGCAGCCATGTTCTCAGCACCCTCCATTGAAAAGGCAGTGAGATCAAGGTCGTACTTTGCGGCCTCATCCAGCATGTCATCTGCTGTATCGCCGAGGATAAGGATAGACTCTGTGGCCCCCGCGTCCCTGAGCATCTTTCCCTCTTCCCAGATGGCAACGGCGTAGCTATCTATGCCACATTCCTTGAGTGTCGGGTAAAGTCCTGCAATGCCGTGGCGGTATCCATCGCCCTTCATGACAGCGATAAATTCAACACCCGGTTTCAGTCTTGATTTTATGTTGGCAATATTGCTCCTGAGCTTTGCCAGATCTATAACGGCAGCAGTTCTGCCGGCAAATGGTCGGTTGTTCATGGTTATTCTCCTTCTATAAAAATTCAAGAAACATTGTATCACATATGCATGTTAAAAAGAAGAGCATGAATTTGAAGGGGCAGCACCACTTTATAACAGTAAAGTGGTGCTGCCCCGAATATTTGTTGTCATTGAAAGCCGTGGAGGTTATAATATCGAAATATAAGAGAATTTATAAATGACTTGGAAGGTAGTATTGTTATGAGAAAAGAATATGTTATGGGTAACGGGGCCATAGCCCTAGGCGCACTTGCGGCGGGTCTGAACCTTGTGGCGGGATATCCGGGAACCCCGTCTTCGGAGATACTGGAGACAGTAGCAAAATACCCGCATGACAGAGTCCATGTGGAGTGGTCGGTAAATGAGAAAGCGGCTATGGAGGTTGCCGCCAGTGCATCATACAGTGGAGCGAGGACACTTGTGACCATGAAACAGGTGGGTCTCAATGTGGCATCGGATCCGCTTATGTCGCTGGCGTATGTCGGGATAAAGGGCGGAATGGTCATCGTGTCTGCGGACGATCCGGGACCGATATCGTCACAGACGGAGCAGGATACAAGGATGTTTGCAGACTTCTGCAGGATCCCGGTATTTGACCCGTCGACTCCTGAGGAGGCATATCAGATGATACAGGATGCATTTGACTACTCGGAGAAATACAAGACACCGGTTCTGTTCAGGCCGACAACAAGAGTGTGTCATGCATACGCATCCATAGAGGTAAAAGACGAGTGGAAGGCAAAGGAATATGAGGGGTTTGTAAAGGATTCAAAGAAATGGGTTATCTTCCCGAGATTGTCATTTGCCAACCATGCCATGATAGAGAAGAGAAATGTAGAGATCGGGGATGACTTTGGCGATTACTCCATGAACACGGTGGAGGGAAGCGGCAGCAAGGCGGTATTCGCATCGGGAATCAGCTACTGCTACGCAAAAGAGACACTTAAGAATGTGTCTGATGTGAAGCTGATCCGTATAGCGACCCCACATCCTTTCCCGGAGCAGTTTGTGAAGAATGCGCTAGACGGAGTGACGGAGGTCATGTGTCTTGAGGAGCTCAGCCCATACATAGAGAATCAGATATTACGCCTTGCAGGCAAATATCATATGGATATAGATGTCAGAGGCAAGCAGACCGGTGATGTGCCGACAAGCGGAGAGCTCAGCACAAACAAGGCTGCAGACATCCTGTGCGATTTTCTGGGACTTGAGAAGACTTCCCAGGTGGATGTGTCAGATGCACCGGCACTTCCTGTAAGGCCGCCTGTGCTGTGTGCGGGATGCCCTCACAGAGCGTCATTCTATGCGGTAAAGAAGGCGATGGCCGGCAGAAAGAGTTATTTCTGCGGAGATATCGGATGCTATACACTTGGAAATGCCATGCCGCTTGACATGGTGGATACCTGTCTGTGCATGGGAGCCGGAATCACTATGGCGCAGGGCTTCCACTGGGTGGATGAAGATGGCGTGTGCTTTGCATTTGTGGGAGATTCCACATTCTTCGCGTCTGGTATGACCGGCGTGGTAAATGCAGTGTACAATGATGCAAATATGATCCTGTGCGTGCTGGACAATTCAACCACAGCCATGACGGGACACCAGCCACATCCGGGAACAGGACGCAACATGATGGGCCAGTTCGTGGACAAGGTGAGTATACAGAAGGTTCTTGAAGGAATCGGAGTGAAGAAGATAGTCACTGTTGATCCGCTTGATCTTGAGGCGAGCGTGGCAGCAGTTAAGGAGTGTGCGGATATCAGAGGTGTCAAAGCGATCATTTTCAAGTCGCCATGTATAGCCATCACCAAGCCGTCTGGCAAGATGGAGATATCCGAAAAGTGTATACAGTGTAAGAAATGTATCAGAGAGATAGGCTGCCCTGCGATAATCCTGAAGGATGGTAAGGTGGCGATAGATGAAAGCCTGTGTACGGGATGCGGTCTTTGTTCACAGATCTGTCCGGTGGGTGCGATAGGAGGTGCTTGCAATGAATAAAGATATTCTGGTCTGCGGAGTAGGCGGACAGGGAACGGTTCTTGCGTCCAAGCTCATCGCATCGGCTTATATGGCAAAGGGCGAGACAGTACATTCGGCGGAGACCATAGGAATGGCGCAGAGAGGCGGAAGTGTCACGAGCCATGTGAGGATCGGTGAGGCGTATTCGCCACTCATAGCCCAGGGCGGTGCTGACATTATACTTGCGTTTGAGCCTGCAGAGGCGGTGCGCAATCTGGCTTATCTGAAAAAGGGAGGAATCGTCATCACCAATAACGTCCCGGTGAAACCGGCGACTGACTCGCTTATGAATTCAGGCTACGAGGCGCAGCCGATGCTTGACTACCTGAAGGATAAATGCGATTGTATAGTCATGGACGGCGCGGCGATAAGCCGTGAATTTGGTTCGGCAAAGTTCTACAACATAGCACTTCTTGGAGTTGCAGCAGCCAGCGGCAGACTTGGACTTTACGAGGCGGATATAATTTCAGCTATTGAGAATGGAGTGAATCCGAAGTTTGTAGAGGTGAACAAGAAAGTATTTGAATATGCGATGAAGATGTAGTTGGCGATGGGCTGACCGAAGGGAAAAAGGAGAGTAAAAATTATGAAGTTAAATGACACACAGCTCAGTCAGGTGGACGCTCAGATAAAAAGACTTGTAAAGACTGACAGCTATTATGGTAAGAAGTACAGAGAGCTTGGTATAACAGATGTGACAAGTCAGGAGGCATTTGAGGAGCTTCCGTTTTCAAGCAAGGATGATCTGAGAAATGCTTATCCACTGGGAATACAGGCTGTTCCGGATGAGGAAGTGGTACGTATCCATTCATCTTCAGGAACAACAGGAAAGCCGGTTATCATACCTTATACAGCAAAGGATGTCGATGACTGGGCAACCATGTTCGCAAGATGCTACGAGACAGCCGGAGTGACAAAGAAAGACCGAGTACATATCACACCGGGATATGGTCTGTGGACAGCCGGAATAGGATTTCAGGCAGGCGCGGAGAAGCTTGGTGCCATGGTGATTCCTATGGGCCCTGGAAATACTGACAAACAGTTACAGATGATGATCGATCTTGAAAGTACAGTTCTCACAGCAACATCATCATACGCACTTCTTCTTGCCGAAGAGATAGATAAGAGAGGGCTTAAGGATAAGATACATTTGAAGAAGGGCGTATTTGGCTCAGAACGCTGGAGTGAGAAGAAGAGAGAGTATATAAAAGAGAAGCTTGGAATAGAGCTGTATGATATATATGGACTTACAGAGATCTATGGACCTGGTATCGGAATAAGCTGCGATGCCCAGAATGGAATGCACTATTGGGATGATTATGTTTATATAGAGATAATAGATCCGAAGACCGGAAAGACTCTCCCTGACGGAGAGGAGGGAGAGATAGTTATCACTACTCTGGTTAAGGAGGGGGCTCCGCTTATCCGTTTCAGGACACACGATATATCAAGGATCATTCCGGGTGAGTGTCCATGCGGAAGAAAGCATCCTAGACTGGATATCATCAAGGGCAGAAGTGATGATATGTTCAAGGTACACGGCGTAAATATGTTCCCAAGTCAGGTTGAGGAGCTGCTTGCACTTGTGGATGGAGTCCCAAGCGAGTACACCATAAATATAGCCCATGACGAGCCTGCCAATAAGGATATCATGCTGGTTACAGTTGAGGCCGAGGGACGTGTAGATTTTGAGCAGACAGGACGTCAGATCAGAGATCTGTTCAAGTCAAGGATCGGAGTTACACCGAAGATCACTGTTGTCCCTGTTGGAACGCTGCCCAGAAGTGAGAAGAAGACACAGCGTGTCATCGACCATCGTGAGCAGTAGGTGACGGACGGTGAGCATTTGATGACGGACGCAGCAGTGTTATCATATATCAAATCAGAGTCGCTTTCGCTTGACTTCGGCGCGTAGCGGCACATAAGGCTCCAAGGTCGGTCGCCAAGTGCCGACGGCCTCGTATTCTCTGATTTTGATATTATGACAACGCTTGCTGCTGAGTTCGACAACAAAATAGTGTGCTCACCTGTCTATGGAGAGGATATTTATTATATTAGATACCTGTAATGTAGTTGTATGAGACTAGAAGAATATGTATTGACATATTTATATTTTAGAAGGGGTAGGAGTAATTAATTATGAATTCAACTGATATAATTTCCTATATAGTTGCGTTTTTACTTGGGGTGGTGCTTTTCACACTGGCGAATGAGATCATACTCAAGCTGCCGAACAATGAGAATATCTTCAAGGGGAAACCGAAGAGTTTTGAGAAGTTTTCTCCGAGATGCCTGTTCATACAGATACTTGGTGGAGTGTTCGGAGTGCTGATGGTGTGGCAGTTTGATGTGAGCCTTGAGGCGGTCACGGTATTCCTGTTCTTTGCACTGCTGACTATCATCACATTCATAGACGCGGACACCATGGAGATACCATTTGTGCTGAATGTATGCATACTGGTGCTTGGAGTTATATCCATATTCACAAGAGGAGGCTTTTCTCTGACGGGTGGTGATCTCTCACTTGTGAGCAGACTCATAGGAATGATATGTGTGAGCCTTCCGCTGTTCCTGATAGTGCTGGTCATTCCGGATGGCTTTGGCGGCGGAGATATCAAGCTCATGTTTGCCGCGGGATTCTTCCTTGGATGGAAGGCTACTGTCATAGCATTCTTTATCGGACTCATCATTGGTGGATGTCAGGGTGTGGTACTTCTTGCAAGGCGTAAGAAGGGCAAGGACGATCATTTTGCATTTGGCCCGGCGCTCAGTGTGGGACTGATGATCGCCACATTTGTGGGATCTCAGGTGATGAACAGCTATATCAATATGATCAAGGCATCATTCTATGCGTAGATAATATTTGTTGACACATACAGAACGAATGTTCTGTGATTATGGCGGAGGTGTTATAATGTTTGAAAAATTGATTGATTATATATTTAGTTTGCATGGTGTTAAATTTCAAGATGCAACTCAGAAAATTTTTGAGTATGTGAATGGTATGGCGGATGATGAATTTATAGGAATAGTGAGGGAAATAGGAATCATACCTGAATGTATTGAGTACTCATCCACAGAAGAAAAACTATATTCAAAAAGTTCGGATATAGTTCTTGCTAGATGTTTTAAGATGTTAGGCCTTAATTCAAAAGCATTGGGTGAGAGAGGAAATAGTGCAGATGTATTGGCAGAAAGTATAAGCGGTTATAATTATAGCTTGGTTGCTGATGCCAAATGTTTTAGGCTAAGTAGAACTGCTAAAAATCAAAAAGATTTTAAAATTAGTAATTTGAGTGATTGGAGAGGTTCTGAAAATGAATATGCTGTATTAGTTGCCCCTTATTTTCAGTATCCTAAAAAGGAAAGTCAAATATATTCTAAAGCATTAATGGATAATGTATGTTTATTATCATGGGAACATATTTATATTATGTTAAAATATAATGTTAAGGAAGATACTTCATTTACTTTGGAATCAATATGGGATGCTTCAAAAATGATTTATAGGAATGATAGTAAATCATTGGGTGATGCTAAAAATTCTCTTATGCCAAAGATGGATGCATATATAGCAAAAAAAATAGGGATAGATACAAATGAAATGAACATAGAAATAAATAAATGCAAGGAAGAAATACTGAAAAGAGGTAAATTAGGAACACAGTATTGGAATGATTATATAGATAAAATAAATCAATATGATAGAGAAACGGCAATAATTGAGTTAATTAAGATTGGAAAATTAAACGAAAAAAGAAATGCAATAGAAAAATATGTAAAAAGTCTTATAAAGTAGGTGTTTATATGGGAAAAATAGAGCTAGGAGATTCTACAAAGTTGATAAAGAATGTAGAGTCAGAGTCGGTTCATTTAATTTTATCAGATATACCATATGGAATAAATTTTGAAGAATGGGATGTTATTCACACAAATACTAATAGTGCTCTTTTAGGAACAAGTCCTGCGCAAGAAAAAATAGGCACAGTTTTTAAATCTAGAGGAAAGCCTTTGAATGGGTGGTCTCAGTCTGATAAAAATATTCCTAAAGAATATTATGATTGGTGTTCTAAATGGGCTTCGGATTGGTTAAGAGTGCTAAAACCGGGGGCAAGTTGCTTTATATTTGCAGGTAGGAGAATGGCTCATAGATGTATTTGTGCTATGGAAGATGCAGGATTTATATTTAAAGATATGCTTGCGTGGGAAAAGGATTCGGCTGCGTATAGAGCCCAACGTGTTGAATGTGTTTTTGAGCGTCGTGGAGATACGGAAAACCAAGATAGGTGGAAAGGATGGAAAGTTGGAAACTTGAGACCATTGTTTGAACCCATACTATGGTTTATGAAGCCTTATCCACAGGGCGGAACATTAACGGACAATATCCTTGAATATGGAGTTGGAGGCTTCAATGAAGAGAAATTAAAGGAGCTTACAGATTTGAATGAGGGGTTGGAGGTTTGTTCCAATATTATAAAAGTAAAGACCCAGAGCACAGATAGGGGTTTACATCCGACTCAAAAAGCAGTTAGGTTAATGGAGATTCTTATAGCAATGACGACATTAGAGGGACAAACAGTATTAGACCCTTTTTGTGGCTGCGGAACAACTTTGGTTGCGGCAAAAAAATTGAAGCGCAACTACATTGGGTTTGAGATAAATGAAGAATATTATAATAATATGAAAAAAAGACTATGTGAGGATGTTGATTAAAATAAGGCTTGTAATGGTTACTTTTTAAGGATATACTTACTAATTAAGCACAGTTTAGTGCGTTAAAGTATTGAAAAGAGGGAGTTATAGTTATGCCAATCACAGATTACTTAGAGAGAAATGCCAGAGAATATGGAAATGATGTCGCTCTGGTAGAGATAAATCCTGATGTGCAGGAGACGAGAAGGGTTACATGGAGAGAGTATGAACTCATAGAGTCTAATCCTACATGTCAGTACAGAAGAGAGATAACATGGAGCGTGTTCAACGAGAAGGCAAACAGATTTGCCAATCTTCTGGTGTCACGTGGAATCCAGAAGGGAGACAAGGTAGGTATCCTCATGATGAACTGCCTTGAGTGGCTTCCAATATATTTCGGAGTGTTGAAGACGGGAGCCATAGTGGTTCCGTTCAACTTCAGATACGATGCGGAGGAGATCAAATACTGTGTAGAGCTTGCAGATGTTGACGTGCTTGTATTTGGCCCTGAGTTCATCGGACGTATAGAGGCTGTCGTTGACGAGATAGCTGAGAAGAGAATCCTCTTCTATGTGGGCGGCAATTGTCCTACATTTGCAGAGGACTATGACAAGCTGACATCCAACTGCTCAAGCGTGTTCGAGAAGAGAGACATCAAGGACAGTGATGATGCGGCTATATATTTCTCATCTGGAACAACAGGATTCCCAAAGGCTATTCTGCACAACCATGAGAGCCTGATGCATGCGGCAAAGGTCGAGAATGTACATCACGGACAGACAAAGGATGATGTATTCCTGTGTATTCCTCCGCTGTACCACACGGGTGCCAAGATGCACTGGTTTGGAAGTCTGATAGTGGGCGGAAAGGCAGTTCTGCTCAAGGGAGTAAGCGCCAAGACTATACTTCAGACTGTAAGCGACGAGAAGTGTACTATAGTATGGCTTCTGGTGCCATGGGCTCAGGACATACTGCTTGCCATAGAGAACGGAGATGTACATCTGGAGGATTACGAGCTGTCACAGTGGAGACTGATGCACATCGGAGCACAGCCAGTGCCACAGAGTCTTATAAAGAAATGGAAAGAGATATTCCCTAACCATCAGTACGACACGAACTATGGACTTTCAGAGTCTATCGGACCGGGCGCTGTACATCTGGGAGTAGAGAACATACATAAGGTCGGAGCCATCGGTGTGCCGGGCTACGGCTGGCAGGCAAAGATCGTGAATGAGGACGGAACAGAGGTTGAGCAAGGCGCAGTCGGCGAGCTTATCCTCAAGGGACCTGGTGTCATGACCTGCTACTACAAGAATCCGAAGGCGACAGAGGAGTGCCTGAAGGACGGCTGGCTGTACACAGGAGATATGGCTATGCAGGACGAAGATGGATTTATTTATCTTGTAGATAGAAAGAAAGATGTTATAATCAGTGGTGGAGAGAATATCTACCCTGTACAGATAGAGAACTTCCTCAGCAAATACGAGAAGATTAAGGACGTTGCAGTCATCGGTATCGCAGATGCCCGTCTCGGAGAGATCACAGCGGCTATCATAGAGGTAAAGGATGGCATGACCTGTACAGAGGAAGAGATCAACGAGTTCTGTAAAGAACTTCCAAGATACAAGAGACCAAGGAAGATCATATTTGAGCACGTTCCGAGAAATGCTACAGGTAAGATAGAAAAGCCACTTCTTCGTAAGATGCACAAGAGTGAGAATCTTGTCGCAGCGGAGAACAACGCATAATATGCAGGAAAGGTGTCTGAATATTTTTGGACATCTCTGCAAAAATATAAGGCAAGTATCCAGAACAAGTAAATTGATGACAAAATCTGACTATACCATGTGCAGGACATTTGAGTCTGCCGGTACTCAGCGAGCAGGCGAGCGCTAGTACCGCTGCAGGACGAAACGAGCGAGAGCGCTCCTGCACAGGTAAGTCAGCGTTTTGTCATCGTATATATGTAGCAGGATACTTGCCATAATACAGCACAGAAAGGACAAAACATATGAAGACACCATTTATTACAAAGGCAAAGGCAGAAGAGATCATCAAGGAGATCCCTACACCATTTCACATTTACGATGAAGAAGGAATCAGAGAGAATGCGCGAAAGCTTTACAAGGCGTTTTCATGGAATAAAGGATTCAAGGAGTATTTCGCTGTAAAGGCTACTCCAAACCCAACAATACTCAAGATCCTCAAGGAAGAGGGCTGCGGAACTGACTGTTCATCACTGACAGAGCTTATGATGTCAGACAAGATGGGATTTAAGGGCGATGAGATCATGTTCTCATCAAATGACACCCCTGCAGAGGAGTTCGTGCTTGCGAAGAAGCTGAACGCAACCATCAATCTTGACGATTTCACACACATTGATTTTCTGGAGAAGTCAGCAGGAATTCCAGAGAAGATCTGCTGCAGATTCAATCCGGGTGGAAAATTCTCCATATCTACCACCATCATGGACAACCCTGGTGATGCAAAGTATGGTATGACAAAGGATCAGATCATCGAGGCATACAAGATCCTCAAGGCAAAGGGCGTGAAGAGATTCGGAATGCATGCTTTCCTTGCCAGCAATACAGTGACAAATGAATACTATCCAACACTTGCAAAGATCCTGTTTGAGACAGCAGTTGAGATCAAGGAGAAGACAGGCGTCAAGCTTGACTTCATCAACCTGTCAGGCGGAGTTGGAATCCCATATACACCGGACAAAGAGCCAAATGACATTATGGTCATCGGCGAGGGTGTAAGAAAGGTATACGAGGAAGTGCTTGTACCAGCAGGCATGGGTGATGTGGCTATCTTCACAGAGCTCGGACGTTTCATGCTGGCACCTTACGGACACCTGGTTACAACAGCTATCCATGAGAAGCACACACACAAGGAGTACATCGGAGTGGACGCATGTGCAGTCAACCTCATGAGACCTGCTATGTATGGTGCATACCATCACATCACAGTCCTTGGCAAAGAGAATGAGCCATGTGATCACAAGTATGATGTGACAGGTTCACTGTGTGAGAACAATGACAAGTTCGCTATAGACAGAATGCTTCCAAAGATCGACATGGGAGACATCCTTGTCATCCACGACACAGGTGCTCATGGATTTGCCATGGGTTACAACTACAATGGAAAGCTTAAGTCCGCAGAGGTTCTGCTCAGACCGGACGGATCATTCAAACTTATCCGCCGTGCAGAGACACCGGAGGATTACTTTGCAACCATCAAGGATTTCTGGGATGTAGAGCTGTAACAGGCAGACCATAGATAAGCATAGAAAACCGGCAGTATATGAGTTGAAGTCCAACTGTATACTGCCGGTTTTCTATGTGCATGAGCTGCGTTACACTGTCACCTCGAAGCAAATATAATTCTGTCCGGATATGGTTCGGTTATCCAGACATATCTTTCCCTCATATTCATCCACAAGCTTTTTCATGTTCGGAAGACCATATCCGTGATGCTGCTTGTCGATGGTCTTGGTTGTGTAGCCGTAGGTAAACATATTTCTTCTAAGATCAGAGCTCAACACAGGACCTTTGTTCATGGTGCTTATGATGATCTGGTTCTGACTGCTGTCAAGAGACAGGGTGGCAGATCCCGGAGCATCTACAGCCTCCAGAGCATTGTCTATTAATATTCCAAGTATACGTATGATCTCATATTCGGGCATACAGCTTTTCAACGTATGCTGTCTGACTATCACATTCAGAGTCTTTCCGTTCTTTTCGGCATTGATCATCTTGCTATATATAAAACCGGCGACAACAGACAGATTGATGCGAAGCAGCTCAGACTCACGGTATTCAGATACCATATTGTCCGAATAGTTTATCAGGGCATTTTTCAGAGACTCATAATCCCTATAGGTGTATGGAAGCATTCTGACTGCCGTCAGATGGTTATCAAAGTCGTGCTGTTTGCTTCGCAGATCCTTTATCAGATCAGCCATCATAGGCTGATAGGTTTTAAAGCATTCCAGGTCGTGCTGCTGCTTTCCTATGGTTCGCTGCTGTCCCAGAATGATGATATCCGAGAGAATGACCACAACCGCAAAGCATGATATCACAGGTATATACACCGAAGTGTCGATGAAACTGAATTTGTATAGCCCGGTCTCGATCATATACACAACATACAAATGAATAGACAGGAATTTGATAATTCCACTGCCGCCCATGAAGGTTTGGAACACACGGTTCATAGGCGCATATCTGCACAGAGCCACTGAGATCAGAAATGAAAATACAGCACAGGAAATGGACAGGTATATCTCTTTGTTCACACCCAGACGTGTCATACCCATGATGATGATATCCTCAAGAAAAGCCGCATACAGATATTCAAGAATATACGCCATCAATACATAAAAATATCTGGTCTTCATAATATACAACAGCATGAGATAGGACAGCAGGCATAATGCCAGCCATCCAAATGCATTTGGGAAAATTAAGGAAACTGCATTCCCGAGTATAAGGTAAGCAGCCATTCCAATAATTGGGTGGCGCATATCCCGGAATTTTCTTCCGATGAGGGCAGATATAAAAATAACATCCTTCATTGTTTCCAATGTAAAGCATAGGAGATCAATTATAGAATTCGGCATTTCAAATACTCCTTATCATTGCTAAGCCTGTTCAACGTGTTTGTGCGCAGTTGTGGAAGCCTTAAGTCTGTGACCAAACTCTGTGGCATATTTGCGGCCAACCGGTATCCATTGATAGTCCGGTGTGTCAAGCGATACCATGGCGGTAACCTTGTCGTAGGTATCCACATGATGAAGGTTTACGATAAAGCTCTTGTGGCAGCGCGCAAAATACGATGGAAGAGAGTCCGCAAATACAGAGAGTCGTGTTCCTGTGGATATAAATAGTCCGGTGGTTGTGTGGACATGCATGTTTCGCAGCTCGGATTTAATGTATAGTATATTGTCTGGTCTGATCCTGGCAAGTACACCATCTCTGTCGGTAAGCTCTATTGGTTCCTCCCTGATCAGAGAAAAGTTCAGAAGCTTGGAGACAGATTCTATCAGATCCTGCTGTGAGTAGGGCTTGACCAGATAATCGTAGCAGTTGGTCTTGTGGATCGCTCTGGGAGCTTCGTTTACAAGAGCTGTCACGTACAAAATAGGAGTTGTCTGATAACGCGGATTTCTTCGCAATTGTTCTCCCAGCTTTATTCCGTCCTTATCCGGGTCGGCGCCAAGCTGTATATCCAGCAGAAAAAGCTGGATGCTGTGCGAATCTGCCAGAGCCAGAGCATCATCATAACAGGCGGCCTTCAGACATTCTATGTCGGGGAAGCTTTCTTCTATTATCTCTGCCAGACCATTTAATTGTGCCACATTGTCTTCAACTACCAAAGCTCTCATTATAAAAGACTCCTTCCTTCTATGTGTTGTATTTTAAACCATTACTTCAAAACGCACCAGAGTATCATCCAGAAGATAATCGTTTTCCAGATATATTTTTCCATTATATTTAAATACCAGACGCCTGAGATTGTAAAGACCAAGGCCGTGCTTCTGACGATCACAGGTCTTGGTGGTATAGCCTGCTGTGAAAAGCTTTGCTCTGATCTCGGGTGTTAGCAGAGGACCTTTGTTCAGAGTGGTGATGATGATTCTGCCGTCCCGGCTATCCAGGTGCAGAGTCATACTATCGTGCTCAGATATGGCCTCCAGTGCATTGTCGATGAGTATTCCCAGAACCCTGACCAGCTCATATTCAGGCATCCGGCTCTCGAGCAGATAGCTGTGAACGACAATATTCAGCTTTTTGTGCGCCTTTTCTGCCTGCTTTTGTTTGCTGTATATAAACCCGGCGATCACGAACATGTTGATTTTTAGAAGCTCGGTGGTTCTGTATTCGGATATAACCTCATCTGAACTGCTGATAAGAGCCTCCTTTAATGAACTGTAGTCGGTGTGTGTATATGGAAGCATTCGAATACCGGTCAATATATTGTCAAAGTCATGCTGCCTTCCCGTGACGTCCTCAATCAGATCATCCATCATAGGCTGATAGACGTTGTAATTTGCCAGATCGTGCTGCTGCTTGCTGATGATCTGTTGCTGGCTGAGGATTACTATGTCGGTGATGAGGACTATCACGGTGAAAAATGAGATGAGGGGGATATATATGATTGTGTTAAATGTGCTGTATTTACGCAGTCCCAGCTCAAGCATGATTATCAGAAAAACATGTATTACAAGGTACTTGGATAAAAATCTGCCATTAATCAACTGAGAGTAGAAGCTATGGAATGGAAGTAGCCTGCATATAGCACAAGCAATAGAAAAAGTAATCAGGGAGCCTGCGATGGAGGAGGCTATCTGATTATTAAAATTCACTCTGTAAAATAACAGAATTATAGAATTTTGAATAAGAAGGATAAAAGTGTGTGATATGACGAAGGCAATTAGAGAATTAAATATAGTCGTATTTAAGATAAAAAGAGTCGTTAAATAGGCTAGTGAACATAAGATGATCCACCCAAGCGCACCTGGAAACAGGGATGAAAAAAAGGTTCCCAAACAAAAGTATAAAATTGCACTTATCACAGGATGTCGCATTTCTTTTATATGTACTCCGGCAATGGATGAGAGCATGATGAGATCATATAAAATTTCAATAATATAACAAAAAGAGTCTACGATATGATGTATCATGGCAACCTCCATAAAGATAATATAACATTATACAAAGACGATTTATACCGCGTCAATTGTCGTTTATGACATGATAGATACCGTTCATGACAAATTAAGCAAAATATATTGCAATCTAAGTAGTTGTATGATAAAAGAAAAGTGGAGGTGGTCAAATAGATAATCTAAACAATAAGCTGGGAATATTATTAACACAGATCCTGCTGGGCAGAAAATACAGAAGCGATGAGGATCGTGATGTAAAAATACAATATTCTATACTGCTTCTTATTGACAAGGTAGAGAAATATTTAATTATTTTGGGCCTCTTTTCAATATTGGGACACGTTGATATAGCAATAATAACAGGATTGACAATAGAACTTACAAGAAATTATCTTGGCGGTATACATATGAAAACATGGTATGGCTGTACAGCGGTGACTGTATTGTTTTATATCGTGGTGTTAGCATGCGGAGAAAATATTATATTGTCAAGCAAACTGCAGAATTCATTGTGGGTATCGGAGATAGTAGTTATAGCATTATTTGCGCCTATACCATCAAAACAGAGACCTAAATATAATCAACATAGAAAAAATATGATAAAGGCTCGTGGTATAGCAGGTGTGCTGATAATTGGAGCGGTGAGTCTTGGGGTGAAATCTTACAATAACTATATTGTATGGATATGGTTGTTGCAGATTATAGAAGTGATGATATTAAAATTATCATCTCTGATAAAAAGAAATAAAAAGGGGGTGACAATGCGTGACGCAGAAGAGGGTTAGAAATATGCTGTCGGACATACTTGAGAATATGGCAGAAGATGTGATTAGACTGACAGGATGTTTCGGTGCATGGGGAGAGATAGAACTCCCAGAGTGTCTCAGGAATATCGATTCACAGAAAGAGACAAAGTAAAATATCCTGAAGAGTTGAGCTTCAGGATATTAGAAATATCAAGACAATCATTTGCTGGAAAAATCTTGATAAACGGATTGTACTATCAGACACAGAAAAGTACAATAGCAAAATTGTTAAAAGTGGCAAAATTGGAGTAAAGACCGCAGATAATTAATTAGGAGGGACAAAAGGTTATGAAGAAGTCAATGAAATCAAAGCTTGCGATGTTCGCTGTTGCAGGAGCGATGGCAGTGTCAGGAGCAGCGGGAATTGCTGCACCTGCTAAGGCTGAGAATGTACATACAAATAATGCAGGTACAGTGGTTACATGCAAAGAATCATATTCTAATACAGATAACGAGCTGTTTACTTTTAGCAACAATAACAGCGGATATGGTTATAGTTCGTACAGACGTAAATATAATAAGACAAAGGTTTATGTATATCCAACAGTAGGACCAAAGCTCAGTTACACAGTAATGGGCTCGCATTCATCAAAAGGGACAAACCCAATAGTAAAATCTGATACGCATATTATTCCGCTTGGAATTGAGGCGAGTATCACAAACATGGTAAACGAGAAAGGCTATGCCTATGCAGGCTTGAGGATGCACAGGACAGTCAAAGCACAGACTGATTCAAAGGGCTGGTGGAGTCCGGATTCCACAAGAAATTACACTATTTATGACTGATTAAAGCAGTGACATAAGACGGATGGCAAAGGCAGAGTTGGGAGGAGTAGAAGTGAAGAAGAAAAGATATCTTGTGATGACAGTGGCAGCAGTGCTGATCATGGCAGCAGTGGCAGCTTCGGCGTATGTGCTCCAGAAAAAACGGGAAACCCCAGAGGACAGAGCGTTAAGGAAGTCGTCTGAGGCGGCATCTGAAGAGACAGACAGCGAAGCTTCGGGAAACAAGACCGGAGAGAAAATAAGTGAAAAAGAAGGTGTGGGTGATAACGTGCTGATGTCAGGAGCGGTGAAGATAGAGCTGCTGTCGGCTGATGTATACACAGGTGACGAGATAACAACAGAGGATAAATATCCGGTTGAATATTTTCGCAGTGAGACTCTGCCGGAGCCTGAGTCGGAGGAGGAGATAACAGACTGGGATGCTCTGTATGAGGAGGCTCCGGGATACAAGGAATTTCAGGAGTCGGCAGGGGATGCGTATACTCCTGAGGAGTGTGAGGAGATAACTGCACAGTATCAGGATGTGATAGATAAGCATACGCAGACTGTGGTAAAGACCAATAAGCTGTATTTTATTAAGTGCAGACTGACGAATACCGGGGATGCGGTTGTGAAGAATGTGTTCCCATACGACATTGTGGAGAGGATTCCCGGTGAGAGTGAGGTTTCGTTCGTAGAAGGAATGGTATACTTTGACAAATCAGTCCACACAGAGGGCGATGACAGAGCCAGTTGGTACTATCTATACAGACTGGAAGGACACGAGACAATGGAATGTACGATTGGACTTGTTGTGCCACAGGAGCCGGAGGATGGCGTGAAATATTATTATGGACAGGTGATCACAGGATATTTTACGTACAATCCGGCGGATCTTCCGGATTTTGTGGATCTGGATGCACTCCCAAAGCCGGAAGCGGATGACAAGCCATGAGGTGGGAATCAGATTTTGTGGAGGTATATGCATGAGGAGAGGTGTTCTGATGGCATTGGGTGTTGTGAGCTTGTGTGCAGTCACCTTGTGGTGCGGAAGAATATTCAGCGTTAACAGGGCGTACAGTGATGACACCAGAGTTGTAGAAGCGGCTGAGAATGTATCGGTGGATGGATTGCTTATAAAATGCAGGGAGACCCGCATATACAGTATAGATGAGTATAAAGCACGTTTTAATGTGGACAGTGTGGATGTGCTGAGCCCGGAGGATCGGTTTATCTGTACACGCCTGAATGTAGATAATACAACTGAAGAACCGATCGATTGGGATACTGTGATGGCGGCGACTGAGTGTGGCTTTGAGTCACAGACATGGTGCAGTTCGGTGAATTTGTATTCTGGCCGGGAACTGAATACGTTTACAAGTAATGATCTGGAGCCCGGAATGAATCAGGATATATGGTATGTGACAAGTCTGGCGCGGGTGTCATTTAGCAGGGATACGTGGGATAACCTGGAGCGGGAGAGCTTCTATTATGTACTCACCCTTGAACCTGATAAGCTGATGATCAGACTGGATATTGAATGAAGTGGTGTTGAGATATGAGAGTATTAAGATTTGAAATGACCAGAGCGTTCAGAAATAAGTGGCTTGCAGTAAGCGTAGCTCTGGGAACGTTGATTGGGCTGGCGGACATATGGCTTAATGTCAGCCAGTATGGATTTAACAGAGGCAGGGCTTTGATCCAGACATGGATCGGGACAGACTATCAGTTTGCATACAACAGCTTGTTTTACGTACTGCTGCCACTGATTGCGTGTTTTCCGTATGCGGGGTCGTGTTATCAGGATCAAAAAACCGGATATGAAAGCAGTATATGTATTAAGACGTCCCGCTTAAGCTATATGATTGCAAAGGAAGCGGCTGTGGCGGCTTCGGGAGCGGCAGCCGTGGCGTGCCCGCTGCTCATAGCCATGTTCATTGCTGCGGGGATATATCCGGATAAAAGACCGGAAAAACTGACATTTTTGTATGCAGGAATTATAGACTGCCACATGTTCCCGAGAATATTTGCAGAGCATCCTGTGTGCTATGCGTTGCTGTTTACGCTGCTCGATGCAGTGTTTGGAGGGATAACAGGTCTTGTGGCTATGTGCTTTGCGAGGTGGTGCGGGAGCAGATTTTCAACGATAATGGCTCCGTTCGCATTGTATGTATTTACCGGTGTGATGTTTGAGGGACGTGGGATTGGAACCTGGTCAGCCATGCAGATGGTCAATCCACTGCAGAATGTGGTTACATACAGGTACCAGATGGTGACGATGTATGCTGCGGTGAGTGCAGCGGCACTCGTTCTTATATACATATGGCACAGAAGAAGGGATATTCTATGAAAGAAGGAAATACAGATAAAAAAGGAATGTATGTGGTGGACAGATATGAGGTGATGCGGGAATGAGGACTCTGAGACTTCTCGGAAGAGATATGGAAAATGGAATATTAAGGAGATGTGTTCTTTTTATACTGCCGTTACTGTTTGCGGTGTCGCAGACACGTGAGCTCCACGCATATCTTATCGAGCTTGCAGATGGGAATATCCTGTTGACCAACGGAACATTTGCGGACTATCTTCTGTTTGCGATGAAGGGGATGGAGGTGTATTACTTTGATCCAAGGAGCGTATTTTACATACCGATATACTGGTTTGCGTTCCAGATAGGCCTGGCCTATTTCCTGGCATATTATTCCAGTGATGATTTTGCCGCAAATGCGAGAGTGGTGTGCCTTGCGTCCGGAAGCAGAAGAAGCTGGTGGGTCAGCAAGCTCATATACTGTACGGTGGCTGTGGTAATGTATTTTGCTGTATGTGTGCTGACGATATATTTAATGGCGGCGGCATATGGGGCAGATATGACCATGGATATGACGGCGGCGCTGACAACACGGCTGTATCCTCCGCAGACATACAATCTTAGTGCCGCAGATCTGCTTCTGATAACATTATTTATACCGATGCTGGTAACGCTGGGGATAAGCCAGCTTCAGGTACTGGCGGGTTTTATAATCACGCCGGTCATCAGCTTTGCAGCGGTGTGTGGAGTGTATGTTCTGTCGGCATACTATACTGTATGGTATCTGTCGGGAAATTATACGATGTGGCAGAGAGTGTCATATGTAGTGGCAGATGGGGTTAATCCCATGAGTGGAGTGGTGCTTGCGGCTGGTATGCTGATCACTGCATTTGCAGGAGGAATCGTGTATTTTGATAATAAGGATATAATCTGATAGGAGAATACATATGAGCGAGATAAGGATAGAAAATCTGAATAAGAAGATAAAGGGTTCAGTCATACTTGATGATATCAGTCTGACCATGACTCCGGGCAGGATATATGGACTCCGTGGAAAGAATGGCTGTGGCAAGACAATGCTTATGAGAGCTATATGTGGTCTGCTCATACCTGATGGAGGACACATATATATAGATGATGAGGAGCTCCACAGGGACATAAAGTTTCCACGGAGTATAGGTGCTCTGATAGAGAATCCGTCATTTCTGCCTCAGTACACAGGCTTCAGGAACCTCAGGCTTCTGGCAAAGCTCATGGGAGGGATCAGTGATGACGATGTCAGATATGCCATAGAGAGGACAGGTCTTGATCCGGATGATAAGAGGGTATACAGAAAGTATTCCCTTGGAATGAAGCAGAAGCTTGGCATAGCAAATGCAATCATGGGAGAGCCGGATGTCATAGTGCTGGATGAACCTATCAACGCACTTGATGAAGAGTCTGTAGAGAACATAAAGAAGGAGCTGCTGAAGCTGCGTGATGGAGGAAGTCTTATAATCACCGCCTGTCACGACAGGGAGGAGCTGGAATATCTGTGCGATGAGATATATGAGATGAAGGATGGAAGGATAGTACAATAAATGAACATAAAAAAACATCTGCTGCGAACTCCTGTATACCTGGGATCGCAGGGCAGATGTTTATTTTTTTGTAAGAAGAATTATAAGTGTTTTCAAAAACTGCTATATGGGTTATAATACTTTCAATTAAGCCTTTACAGGTTCAGGATAATCAACACCGAAGGTCTCGACTGTTACAGTCTTCATCTTCTGTTCCTGACGAGGCTTGTCATTGTAGTCAGTTGGCACATTTGCGATCTTGTCTACGATGTCAAGTCCCTCGATAACCTTACCGAAGGCAGCGTAAGCACCGTCCAGATGAGGAGATGTCTTATGCATGATAAAGAACTGTGAACCTGCTGAGTCAGGCATCATGGAACGGGCCATTGACAGCACTCCCGGAGTGTGGGCCAGATCGTTCTTGAATCCGTTCTGTGAGAATTCACCTTTGATTGAGTATCCAGGACCGCCGATGCCGATTCCCTGAGGGTCTCCACCCTGTATCATGAAGCCTTTTATTACACGATGGAAGATTATTCCGTCATAGAAGCCTTTCTTGATCAGTGAGATGAAGTTGTTTACAGTGTTTGGAGCAATGTCAGGATAGAGTTCTGCTTTCATGACATCGCCATTTTCCATAGTGATAGTAACTATTGGATTTGCCATGTATATCATTCCTTTCTTGGTATAAGATAGGGTAATGATAACATCAGTTAACAGAACAGGCAAATGAAATTTGCAGATACAGAAGGAGAAAGAGATGGATTGGAGAAACATAGCAAGACCCGTTATTATAATAGCGCTGGCGGTATGTCTGGTGCTGTTCGGGGTATACAAGGTTAAGGAGACGTATACCGGATTTATGCAGGAATACGAGGGCACCTACAGTGCCGGCGGCGGAGAGAAGATCGAGGTTACCATACCTGAGGATACATCTGTCAAGGAGGCAGCATCTATACTTAAGGATGCGGGGCTTATAAAGTATAAGCTTGCATTCCAGCTCAGAATGACCGGCTCGCAGTACAGCCACAGTCTTCAGCCGGGTACTTACACACTCACAACAGGTATGTCGACATTGGATATGATAAAGACTCTGTGTTACGTGGAGTCGACCAGAGAGGTAAAATATACACTGACAGTTCCTGAGGGATTTACGGTTGAACAGATCGCTGACAGATGCGAGGAGCTGGGCTTCTGCTCTGCAAAGGAGTTCCTTGAGGCGTGCAAGTCGGGAGAGTTTGAGTATCCGTTTGAGATACCTTCATCGGAAGTCAAGTACGCATTACAGGGCTTCCTGTTCCCTGCTACTTACGACATATATGCAGATATGACTCCAAAGGAGCTCATACAAGACATGATAGACAAGTTTAACAGCATTTACACAGATGACTTCAGGAAGAAGGCAGAGGAGCTTGGATATACAGATTTTGAGGTTCTCACCATGGCTTCCATAGTTGAGAAGGAGTGTAAGCTGGATTCAGACAGAGCGATGGTTGCGGGAGTATTTATCAACAGATTGAATGATGACATGCCTCTTCAGGTAGATCCATCTGTTCTCTATGTTGTGACTGACGGTCAGTACAATCAGGCAGAACTGTCATATGATGATCTGGAGGTTGATTCACCGTACAATACCTACAAGTACACAGGACTTCCTGTCGGCCCTATATGTAATCCGGGCGAGGCATCCATAGAGGGTGTCCTGAATGCGGTTAAGCATGATTACTACTACTACCTGACATCAGATGAGAGCCAGGGAGCATGTATCTTTAATAAGACATACGAGGGACATCTTGCTGACATAGAAAAGGCTGATGCAGCCAAGGCGGAAAAGGAAGCTGCAGAGGGTGATGGATCAGAAGATGGCTCCGATGAAAGCACTGATTCAGAGTAAAAAAATATAGACAAAATTATATAGCGAAAATTATCTAAAAGGGTATAAACTGCTTGCGATATATAGACTTTTTATATATAATAAAGGAGTATGTACCCTTTTGGGTTTTTATGCATCTAGTTATGCGCTTATGGAGGTGCGATAGGAGGAATATTTGATGAGGAAAATAAGTTTCAAGGTAAGAAATATCGGCTCTGAGAAATATTTGTCATATATTCTGAATGATGATTGTGAGTTTGACGAGGAGTTATTGGATTATCTGGAGGAGAACCGGATTCCTGAGCTCATTGATATCATTTATGAAGAGGATGATGAGAACGATTATCTTACATATAACGTTACAGGCAGGACAACGGTTGACGCACTCCTTTCGAATACGGTAAATGCTGAGAAGATATTGGGGATAATCAGAGGGGTAGCTTCTGGTATAGTTAATTTACGTGATCTTGGAATACCGGCATCATATGTGGTTCTTCACAAGGACTTTACATATGTTAATCCGGTTACATACGATGTTGGAATGTTATGTGTTCCAGTTGAGTCAGAAGCCAATATCAATGCCGAATTCAGGATGTTCGCAAAGGACTTGCTGACGAGCGTTATTTATGATGACAGTGAGGATTGCAACTATGTGGCAAAGCTTCTCAATCTGTTGAATGCAGACAAGTTCACAGTGAGAAACTTCTATGCACAGCTCACAGAGCTTATGGAGTCTGCAGGAATGCAGGTGGAGGAGAACTTCGTTGATATAGGATCAGATATGTCGGTTTCACAGTCTTCAGTTGACACGGTGGAATCTGATACAAGTATGGATGATCTGCCTGAGTTTGAGGACGTATCATTTGGCGATGATGAGGAAGACGAGCTTGATGAGGTAGAGGAGATCAGCGACGAGGCGGCCGCAGCGAATGCAATATTCAAGGATCTTGATTTTGATTCGGATGAGACGAAGAAAGAGAATGTATCAAGCGAGATAGATATGTCGGTATTTGATGACAGCGTTCTTGAGGAGCTCGAGTTAGATGAGAGCCTTGATGAGGAAGAAGAGGACGACGAGGAGGGCATGACAGAGGCTCTCACATCAGATATGGCAGTACATGAGCCATCAGGACTTACAGAGGTTGCAAAGGCTGCCGATGGAGTTACGGAGGTTGAGCTTGACAAGAAGGATGAGCAGAAGCCGGTTCTGATATCTACGGACGAGCTTATGGATAATCCACCTGTTGTTAAGAATATCAAGATCAACCGTGCGAAGATCATACAGAAGGCGGTTGCTGAGACAGAGGAAACTCAGATAGATAACCCTACAGAACAGATAGTTGCACCACAGTTCATGAACGGTGACCAGCCGGAGCCTGAGACGAATATGGATCCGGTGAAGGCGAAGGCAGAGGAGCCTGAGCAGAAGGGCACAGGAAGCACTGTTGAGCTGACCGGAGGAATGAACGTAGTTAAGGATACCGAACCTGAGAAGGCAGCGGTTAACAAGAACGCTCCAAAGGCTATGCCATATATAGTCCGTGTCAACACAGGCGAGCGAGTTATGGTCAACAAGGCTGTGTTCAAGATAGGAAAGGCGGCAAGAGGTGTTGATTACCATGTCGGTGGTAATGGTGCCATCAGCAAGGTACATGTCATCATCTACCAGAGAGAGGATGGATGTTATCTGAAGGATAACAAGGCGACAAATGGCACATATCTCAACGGAGCGCGCCTGGATGAGAATGCAGAGCAGAAGCTTTCAAACGATGCCATGATAAGCATCGGTGGAGAGGACTTTATCTTCAAATTAAGTTAATATACACCACCCACGATGTGGGATAAGAGCAGGTAGCAATACCTGCTTTTGGTGTTTGAATGAAGGAATAATTTTTGACGGAAAATATGCGGATTTAGACGAAAGGGATTGAAAAAATGAACAGAGAAAAGGTTGTTGTAGTTCCGGCGGGGGGAACTTACAGAGTGAGTTACAGTCTGGATATCAGTGATGTGATAGATGCTAAAGTGTATGATATGAGCAGAAGCGGATCTATGCCTGAGATGGCACCGTGTGACATGCAGGAGAATGCCGGAGTCAGGGTGTTCAATTATCAGATCGATGACAAGAAGCCTCTTGCGGAGATACTGAGACAGGAGATGAACAAGAAGGAGATACTCACACTTCTGTACAACATTCTGCATGCACTGGAGATGTTTGGTAAGAATATGGTTTCGCTCAGCTATGTTGCAAGGGACGAGCAGTGTGTATTTGTATCGCCTGAGACATACGATGTCTGCTTTATTGTCGCTCCGGTACAGAAGGAAGTGACAGATCTCAACGATGTCAGAGCATTTGTGAAGTCGGTGATAGTTGATGCGAGATACTCAGAGAATGACAATGACAATTACGTAGCACGCCTTATAAACTGTGCGAATATGAGAGGTACATTTTCAAACTCGGACATGAAGAACGAGGTTAAGGCGATGCTTGCAGAAGCAGGCATAGACGCTGCTGAGATAGACAGGATGAAGGAGCTTTCCACAAATGCTCCAAAGGGTGGCAACAGCCACATACTTCGAGGTGAGTCACCTAAGGTGAGCAGACTCGAGGTTATGAGAAATAATGCGAGAATGAATGGATATGCACAGCCGATGGGACCAAACGGCCAGATGCCAAACGGAATGCCACCGATGGGCATGCCACCGATGGGACCGAACGGCCCGATGGGATCAAATGGTCAGATGCCGAATGGCAAGGTTCCGAACGGAATGCCGCCAATGGGCATGATGCCGATGGAACCAAACGGTCCGATGCCAAACGGCTCAATGGGACCAAATGGCCAGGTGCCAAACGGAATGCCACCGATGGGCATGCCGCCAATGGGGCCGAATGGACAGGTGCCAAACGGCCCAATGGGACCGAATGGACAGGCACCGAACGGAATGCCACCGATGGGCATGCCGCCAATGGGACCGAATGGCCAGGTGCCAAACGGAATGCCACCGATGGGCATGCCGCCAATGGGACCGAATGGACAGGTACCAAACGGCTCAATGGGACCAAATGGAATGCCACCGGTAGGCGTGCCACCGATGGAGGAGCCAATTAAGCCTGAGGTGGCTGGAGCACAGCCGCAGAGTGATAAAACGGAGAATGATGAGGCGGTTGAAGCAGAAGCACAGGATGCCAAGCCGGAGGTTGTAGAGCCTGTTGTGACAGAGCCGCAGGATGTCAAGCCTGAGCCAGCAGAGTCGGTTGAAACACAGCCACAGGAGATAAAGCCAATACCTCCAATGCAGGGCAACCCATTTGGAGGAAACCCGATTCCACCAATGCCACAGGCGCAGCCAATGCCGCAGATGCAGCCGGTGCCACCAATGCCACAGATGCAGCCGGTGCCACCAATGCCGCAGATGCAGCCGGTACCACCAATGCCACAGACACCGCCGATGCCACAGGCACAGCCAGTGCAGGGCAATCCATTTGATGGAGCACCGGCACCATATTTCCTTAGGGTGAAGACGGGCGAGAGAATAAGCTTGGACAAGGCAGAGTTCAAGATCGGACATAAGGCAAGACTTGTGGACTATGCGATTACTGACAATTCAGCTATAAGCAGAGTTCATTGTGTTATCACCAAGAGAAATGGCGTGTGCTTCATCAGCGATAACAAGTCTACAAATGGTACATTTGTGAACGGAGAGGAATTGAAGGCGGGCGAAGAAAAGTTCCTGACGAACAATGCGATCGTTATACTCGGGGACGAGGAGCTTGTCTATCACATTAGATAGAATATCCGCAACGAGAGTTGAGACATAAATATTGGGAGGAATGTATATGGGGTTTAGCGCAGTATACAATACAGACGTAGGAATAAAGAAAAAGACAAATCAGGATTCGCTGGCGATCAAGATAGCGGATACTCCAAATGGACAGGTCGTGTTCTCCCTCGTATGTGATGGCATGGGAGGTCTGGAAAAGGGAGAGGTTGCCAGCAAGGAAGTCATAACAGCTTTCTGCAACTGGTTTGACACACAGTTTGTTGAGATGGTTGACAACAACAGCTTTAGTGAAGAACTGCTGAGATACCAGTGGATAAGACTTGCCGTGGAGCAGAATGAGAAGATCAAGGCGTATGGCGAGCAGAATGGATTTATGCTTGGTACGACCATTTCTGCGATCCTCATATACAGAGAAATGTACTACATTCTCCATGTTGGAGACAGCCGAGTGTATGAGATCACTTCAGGGATAAGACAGCTCACCGCAGATCAGACGCTTGTTGCAAGGGAGATCGCAGCGGGAAGACTTACACCGGAGCAGGCGGAGACGGACAGCAGACGAAGCGTGCTTCTCCAGTGTATCGGAGCTTCACCTGTGGTGGAACCGGATTTCGTAGTTGGGCAGGCAGCTCCCGGAGCGCATTACATGCTGTGTTCTGATGGATTCAGACATAAGATAACGCCTCAGGAGATGATAGAGAGACTTGGCCCGGAAACATGCGTCGACGAGGCGAAGATGAAGGAGGGCTGTGAGTTCCTCACAGAGCTTGTGAAGTACAGAAAAGAAACGGATAATGTAACAGTAGTGCTTATTAAATCGGAGTAATGGGGATCAATATATGACAGAGTTAGGAACGGTATTAGACGGAAAATACGAAATACTTAAAAAAGTCGGCCAGGGTGGTATGTCAATAGTTTATCTTGCCATGGATAACCGACTTAATAAACAGTGGGCTGTAAAGGAGATCAAGAATGATGGCTCCAAGAGTACAGCCACACTCTTAAAGGGATTGGAGCGAGAAGCAAATATCCTCAAGGATGTGGATCATCCGGTACTGCCACGAATCGTTGATATCATCAATGAGAATGGCACGATCTATGTTGTCATGGACTTCGTAGAAGGACGTCCACTCAGCGATGTGCTCAAGGCGGAGGGAGCACAGCCACAGGAAAAGGTAATCGAATGGGGCAGGGCGCTTGCCAGTGCACTTGACTACCTGCATTCCATGAATCCGCCGATCATATACAGAGATATGAAGCCTTCAAATGTCATGCTGAAGCCGGATGGGTCGGTAAAGCTTATCGACTTTGGAACGGCTAAGGAATACATAGTGGAGAACAATGCGGATACCACGGCTCTTGGAACAAGAGGCTATGCGGCACCGGAGCAGTTCGGTGATGCGCAAGGACATGGAATCTACAACACGGATGCAAGAACAGATATTTACAATCTGGGAGCAACGCTCTATCACCTTGTTACCGGCAAGAATCCATGTGAGCCTCCTTACGAGATAAAGCCTATCAGACAGTGGAATCCGATGCTCTCATCAGGATTTGAGAGAATTATACAGACGTGCTGTCAGCCGAGTCCTGAGGACAGATATCAGTCCTGTTCAGAACTGCTGTATGCGCTGGATCACTACAACGAGCTCGACGATGCATACAAGGCAAAGGCAAAGCATAAGATAGCAGCGTTCTCAGTGGTTGCGGGATTATCGATACTCTCAGCGTGCTGTGCTGTGATAGGCGGAGTAAAGAAAGGCCAGCTCAAGGATCTTGATTACAACAACAAGGTCAACGAGGCGAGGGATGCAGTCGACGAGGGCGATTACAACAAGGCATTTGAGTGCTATAAGGCGGCTGTCGACATAGACCCAACCGCATCGGATGCCTATATAGGCTACATGGAGACATATGCTTACTATTATACAGAGGACGATGGAAACACTTCGGCCAACACCGAGACGGCGGCAGAAAAGGGAATAAGACTTGCACTTAAGAACAAGGACGAGATAAAGGACGACGTAAAGTTCAAGATAGCCATGTTGTATTACGACGAGGTCAAGGACTACAGTGCGGCCAAGAAATATTTCAATATGGTTGATGAGAGCAAGGACTTCCCGGATCAGGCAAAGCAGGCAAAGTATTACGCTGCGATATGTGACAGCAAGATAAACAAGTCTGCAAGCTTTGATACGAACAAGGAAAATATATTTGCATTCCAGGATTACAACAGTGACAACATAGATGACACCAATCCTGACAAATACACCAATTACCTCAACATAGCTTACATATATCTTGGCGAGATATCCAATGATCCGGAGCTTGCGAACAGAATAGAGGTGCTGATGGATGAGGCGATGAAGAACCTGGACGACAACGCAGAGGTGCTGAACAGCCAGTTCCCGGCGGACAGAGGCGTAAAATACTACAATGGCCAGTATTCAGGAGTTATGTACTCAGTATATACAGAACTTGCCGAGAATGCGGATGATGCGGGCCAGCAGTTACATTATTACAACTCTGCGGCGAACAGTGCAGCGCTTTATCTGAACAGTCTGGATATAGAGGACGAGAATGCGACAGAGACATCCAAGAAAGCATATTCAGAATACTCGATGAACGAGGCTGAGACATATATCAAGATGGCGGAGAACAGCGGCGATGACAGCTACTATGATGAGGCAGAGAGAATATATGGCAACGCTGAGACTACACTTGGAACCGATGACAACGCAGCGGTCGTGTACGTAAGCCATCTGAGTTATCTGGTCGATAGATATTCGAATAAATTTGGAAGCGATTCGGCAGCATGGAATGCCAGTGCCACAAGGGCTGTGAGGAAAGTGTACGAGAACGGTAACAAAGTTCCGGCACTTGCAAATGGCCTTAAGCAGGGATGGCAGTCGTTATCCAATGACCTGACAGTTAAGAGCATAGTAAATGGCAGTTCAAGGTCAACGAGCGAGTAAGGGAGGAGTGAAAGGTTATGGCAACAGTTTATAATGTAATGTTATATGGCGGCCTGGCACTTGCGATCGTATTCGCTATTGTGGCGGTGGTACTGTTCTTCGTGTTAAAGATACCGAAGGCGGTGGGAATTGCCACAGGCTCAACAGCCCGTAAGAAGATCGATGAGATCAAGGAGAAGGGCTATGAGAGTGTACAGGGAGGCGGTGCCTCCAAACAGGAGGCGATCAAGAACCATACATCCAGAATTTCGGTAAGGGATGTAAAGTCAACTGCAGCCGAAAAACATTCTGAAAAGGGAATGGCAAATTACGAGAAAGCGATAGCTGATCTCGGAAAAAAGAGACTGGAGGATGAAGGCGAGACTGCAACTGATATTCTCCGCGATGATGCCGAGGAGGCAACAGATATTCTGAGGGAAGACGAAGAGAATCTTGACATCAATGGCAGCAGCTTTGAGGAGGCGACAGACATCCTCAGAGAAGATGCGGATGAGGAAGCAACGGATGTACTCATAAATGACGAGGCAGACGAGGAAGCAACAGACATACTCAGAAGTGATGAGGCGGACGAGGAAGCAACGGACATACTCAGAAGTGATGAGGCGGACGAGGAAGCAACGGACATACTCAGAAGCGATGACGCAGACGAGGAAGCAACGGACGTACTTAGAAGCGATGACGCAGATGATTCCACAGCCGTTCTTCAGGGAGGACGCGCAGCGAGCTCAGTAAGAATGATAAAGAATGTAATTATAGTACATTCCGATGAAGAGATATAGGAGGAGAGGGACATGAAAAAGGTTATGCAGAATAAATCACTTTTGCATCGACTGATCGCGCTTACGATGGCGGTAGTTATGACACTCACTCTTGTGGCGATTGATTCACATTTTCATTTGTTTGCGGAGGAGGAAGATATACAGACCATAGATGTAACTGCCATTGTAAAGGGCGATAAGGCGGATATGGTGTATGGCTTCAAGGATTTTGACAAGGCAATAAAGTTCAAGATCAAGTCCGACAAAGTTGACGGAATCGACAGCAGCAAGTTGGGAGTGGCTGTTTACAAAGGAGCTACAGCGGACGATAAGATCGCTACAGCCACAGATGCAGCAGGAAAGCTTGTCACATTTGATAATGTGTATGAGCTGAAGAATGACACAGCAGTACAGAAGATAGCTATTTACTATTATACAGGTACTGATGAGAGCGGTGATTTCGAGCTGCTTGGAACCATAAAGGTTGCCGTGGATAAGCAGGCACCTACAATATCGGTTGAGGCTGATGATAACTACAACCTTCACAACAAGGTGAGCGATGGCTATTATCTCCTGAACCTCACAAGCAGTGATGCCGACAGAACATTTGTGATAGACGCCAAGGATACCACAGATGCAGCAGAGGAAAATGCCACAGGAATAGACTATGTGGAGTATTCATCAGACAATGGAAAGACCTGGAGCAAGACTGAGAGCACATCCCAGTTTGTTGCACCTGATAAGAGTGGAACATACAAGTTCAGAGCGGTCGATGTTGCAGGAAACAAGTCAGAGGAGACCAGTGTTATCGTCAAGAAGCTCAACGGAGCTCCTGTCATAACAAGTGTTACCCCTGAGGTCATACAGAAGAACGGAGTGGATTACAGATTCCCTCAGCTCAAGGTAGATGACGTTTATAAGTTCACTGTACAGGTGAAGAAGGTTACAGTCGGCAGTGATAACACTGAGATAGATGACGTGAGCCTGTACTACGAGCTTACGGGTGCAGCTTCAGCAGTGGAGTGCACAGGCAAAAAGGCTGTGTCCGGCGGATATGAATATGAATTCGAGATAAGTGCACAGTGGTTCAAGAAGGACAATGCAGACAATGCAAAGAAGCTTGTCATTTACGCCAAGGAGAACGAGTTTGGCAATAACTCAGTCGGCGCAGATGAGGATGGCGACATTGTATTTGTAAAGGAAGGAAAGCCTGAACTCACAGTTACAGGCGGTTCCACAAGCTATGTGAAATCCACAAAGCTGACAGTGAAGGCAACTGGAGAGTATTCTTACATAGACACCGTGTCATACAGCGTGGATGGCAAGAAGGAAACGATCCTTGAAAAAGGAAACAAGTTCACATACAGCAGCGATGTCCGTGTGAGCGGTGGAGATGTACAGGATTCAACAAAGTCAGACATATATCTGGCTGATGGAGAGCACACCATCACATTTGCGGCAAAGGACTTCGCCGGAATAGATGGCAGGATAGAGACTGTAGTCAAGGTGGATAATACAGCACCTGTTGTAAAGGTTACGGACAACGCCGGAACAGACAGGACAAACAATGATCAGCAGTACACAGTCACAGACGCAAAGGAAGCTGTTCTTAATATAAAGTACAGCGATGCCACATCAGGTGTTGCATCGGCGGTCGCTTCACTCAAGAGGGCAGATGCAAATGGATCATATACATCGGTCAAGAACTGGTATTCAACATCTACAGGTGACAATGGCCTGCAGAGCGGAAAAGAGATAAGCATAGATGGTTCAGGAAGTTATGTCCTGACAGTTGTGGTAACTGACGAGGCTGGAAATAAGACAGAGACGAACACATATGTGTATGTCAATGTGGATGGCCTTTCAGGAGAGAAGTTATCTGTGAACGGTACAGATGCTGACAACGGCGCTATATTCTGGAGAAATGATGATACTCTGACTGTAGAGGGTGCAGTATCAGGCTTCCAGCTTGCAGCAGATGACGCAAAGCTGGTGATCACCAGAACATCATTTGCAGGAAAGAAGGATAAGGCAGTTGAGGTAAAGGGTACAGTTGCCGCTGCATATGACAAGAATACGGTCAACATATCCTACGAGCTTCCAGATGAGGGTGTGTACGAGATCTCACTCATGGCGAGAATACACGATCCGAACAATGCTGACACGAAGTTCAAAGAAGTACAGAGCATAAAGGTTTACTATGATAAGACTGCACCGGCAAATGTGAAGCTGGAGTGTGCAAACCAGAAATACAAATCAGGATCGACATTCTATTACAGATCAAAGAGTGACGTGAAGATCAAGGTCTCTGGTTCCGATAACAATGACAGCAATGGCAAAGTTACATATACAGTAGGCAGAAGCAGCGCAGCCGGATCACAGGACATTACAGGAAGCATTAATGTATCAGGAAATGATATAGAAAAGACACTGGATGCAAAGGCCCTTGGCATAACAGATGAAAATACAGAGTACACGATGACTGTTAAGCTGAAGGACAGAGCAGGAAACGAGAGCAAGGCCAGTCAGGAGATACACCTGATAGTTGATACCGTCAAGCCATCAGTGTCAATAGATGGAACTGCCGGCGGAAAGCTGATAAATTACTGGAATAACAGCAATGTGACCATAACAGCAAGGGGAACTGACAATTACTTCGTGGAGAAGTTCGTTGTGACAGGAACACGCGATGGCAAGAGCATAAGCAAGTATGAGCTGGATGCGGATTACACTGCAAATGCAGCAAAGTCCACAACATTCAGAGAGCCTGGACTTTATAATATCACGATCGTTGCTGTCGATGAGGTTGGCAATGAGTCGGGTAAGGCAACAACTTCATTTGTAATAGATAAGAAGAGCCCTGAGATATCAGTTGTGTCCGGTGGAAGCAGCAGATTCCTTAACAGGAGCAGAACTATTACATTTGGCATAGAAGACGATTATGGAATGGATGCACAGAATGCAACGCTTAAGGTACACTACAAGACCTACAGTGATTCGAACGGGTCAGAGACAACGGTTCCGTTCCAGACAGCAGATGGCAAGACCACTGCAGCATATAAGATGACAGCTAAGGGCGGCAAGGCAACTGTATATTATTTCACAGTTGAGGGAGCCGATAATTCCGGCAATGCACTGAAGCCGGCAGCAGACGAGGCGTTCAGTGTTCAGGAGGGCACAAGTGCTCTCAATACAAAGAATTATTACGTCGACACCACAGAGCCACTTGTGTATGTGGACGATGATCCTGAGTACAGACTGGATAATAACAATTACTTCAAGACTTCAATATCATTCAGAGTTGGTGTGGAGGAACAGTTCAAGTCGCTTCAGAACACTATTATCACAGAGAATGATGGAAAAGTAGCAGTGGATGAGAATCCGCAATACTTCTATATAAAGAGTAACGGCGGAACATGGGGCAAGAAGTACACATATGATAAGGAAGGTGAGTATGATCTCACCATGACCGTTACCGACAAGTGTGGAAATGAAGGAACAACAGGAACCCATTTCTACATAGACAAGCACAAGCCTGAGATACAGCTTGGAAATGTCAACACTATAAACAACAGCGATGTGACAGTCCCTGTAACACTTACAGATAACATGAGAGGTGGAAAGTACACCATTCATGTAGTCAGAACAAATGAGGGTGGATCTGTTGTAGAGAACAGAGATATCAGAAAGAATGTTACCTGGGGAACAAAGGGCGATGGAGTCAGCACAGTCAGAGAGGTACTCAGCGGTGTGACATTTGACGCCCAGGGCGATTACACAGTCACCGTGTCCGCAGAGGATAAGGCGGGCAACAAGGCTGTGACCAGAACAGTGAAGTTCAGAATCGATAAGACTGCACCGGTTATATCGATTTCAGGAATGAACGACAGACAGACAACGGCGGTAAATGCAACCATCAGCATAGATGAGGCATTCTCATTTGCATATGAGAACAACAATCTTGCCGCAGATGCATTTAACGTGACAATAACCAGAAAGACGGACGGAACAGCGGCATCGAATATCGCTACGCTGGGAACAAGCAGCTTCTCAGGAAGCAATCCACATACCGCAACTTACAACTTTACAGAGGATGGCGAGTACACGATCACAGCAAATGCAAGAGATCTTGCAGGAAATGTGGCAGCCAGCCAGACCAAGACCTTCAAGGTTGACTCAAAGGCACCTGTTGTAAAGGTGAGCGCAGTGGATAAGGACAACAAGGAAGTAAAGAATTACGACCCAATAGGAAGTATGGATTCTTCCGCACCGAACTATGTTGATATGTCACTGAGCGTTCAGGAGTCATTCTTCTCGACAGATGATGTGAAGATAACCGTGAAGAAGGACAGCAAGGATGTGTCATCATCATACTTTACAAATTACAGCAATTCTTCAGAACTCAGCACAGGAAGCCAGAGATTCTCTGAGGATGGTGTATACGAGGTGTCAATAACAGCGCAGGATGAACTGGGAAATAAGGCTGATGATTACAGCCTGGTATTCACAGTCGATAACACACCACCTGAGCTCAAGGCTACATCGACACTTGCCGGATTCATGAGCAAGAGCATTGCAAGCGATGACGGAACACTGCTTCTCAATGCATCAGATTTTGCTGATATACGAGACAAGGGCTACGAAGCACTGTGGGATGTAAGTGATACTTCAGACTTCTCGGTTGACGCCAAGATAGACGGAGTAAATCTTATCGATTTCTCAGATATGACAGACGGATATCACAAGATAACACTTACAGTAACTGACAAGGTTGGACACACGGCAACACAGGAATTTGATTATACGTATGATGGTACTGCACCACGAATCATCATAACGGGTGTTGAGGATGGAGAGACTCTCAGAGAGCCATTCAACATGACGATAGGTCTTGAGAATGAGGAAGACGAGATCACATCCATCGTTATAAATGGCAATACCATAGATCCTGCAAGCTATCAGGCAGATAACAAGTATGAGATGCAGGTAGACCAGTATGATACATACACGGTTGAGGTAACAGCCCAGGATAAGGCCGGTAATATAGCGACAACATATGACAGAGAGACCGGAGAGGTATTCACCTTCAAGCTCAGCGAAAAGATGTCACCGGTTGTGCTGATCATAATAATAATCGCAGCGATCCTGCTTCTTGCATTGCTTGCATTCATCATCATAGCTGGCAGAAGAAGAAAGAAAAACGCCGCTGCTTAATGTAGGAGAAAGTGCTATGTACAGGGCAGTTGTATTTGATATGGACGGCGTGTTGGTAGACACGGAGAAGATATACAGGAAGTGCTGGAAGGAAAACGGCATGAGCATAGGGATTCCTGAGGCACAGATGGAAAATGTATGTGACCGGGTGGCTGGAGGCAACAAGACCTCCAACGCCCGGGTGTTTAAGGAAATAATGGGCGAAGATTTTGATTATCTTGCGTTCAGACAGAGAACAATGGATCTGTTCGATGAACATGTGGAAAAGTATGGAATAGACATAAAGCCACATGTCGAGGACACGCTGAGATTCTTAAAAGAACACGGCGTGAAGATGGCACTTGCAACCTCCACTGCGAGGACGAGGGCGCAGCAGAGACTTGATAGCGTTGGAATAGCCGGATACTTCGATGAAAAGGTATGCGGAGACGAGATCACCCACGGAAAGCCGGAGCCTGATATATATCTGAAGGCCTGCGGGAAGCTGGGCGTAAACCCGGACGAAGCGGTGGCCGTTGAGGACTCTGTGAATGGTATCATATCTGCCAGCCGGGCAGGGCTATGTACGGTCATGGTGGTGGATCTGATAAAACCAAATGGTATCACGCGCGAGCGTGCATACAAAACCTTTTATGATATAGAAGATATATGCAGCCTGTTTGAGTAAACAGGCTGTATTTTTATTAATAAAATGAGGAGGAACATCATAATAATGTAAAGAGTAAAGAATATGGTGGTAGTATGTCTGCAAGTCAGAAATTTATGGGAGTTGTAAAGGGATTGATCCTGTCCTATCTGCTCACGATAATCATGCTGTTTATAACGGCGGTGGTCGTATACAAAGTGGGGATAAGCGATAAGGTGCTCGGTATACTGGTTGTTGTGATATACATAGTGGCCACATTTGCCGGGGGCTTTGTTACGGGCAGAAAAGTCAGGGAGAAGCGTTTCCTGTGGGGGATGGTGTATGGCCTGACTTACATATCGGTCGCATTGACCGTGTCGGTGCTGTTTACAGGTTCAGGCGACAGAGAGGGAATAGCAGTTATAACCAAGTGTATTATGTGCGTTGCAGGCGGGATGCTGGGGGCTATGCTCAGTTAAAAAAAACTTTTACTTTATATATCTTTGTGTTATAATCCCGATATATGACATAAAAAGAGAGGTGTATCCAGAATGAAGAGAATTAAAACACTCACAAACAGGACTATGAAGAATACAATGGTCAAGGGTGGATGTGGCGAGTGCCAGACATCATGCCAGTCAGCTTGTAAGACATCATGCACAGTTGGTAATCAGAGCTGTGAGAATGTTAACAACAAGTAATTTGTAACAGGTTTGTATTTGATCAGCTAAAGGGGACCGTCGTTTATGATGACAGTCCTCTTTAGTGCGTGTATAAGGGTGCCGTGTGTGGCGCCTTGAATTAGAATTTCACGGATAGATCCGATGAAATATATTGAAGGAGAATTATGGTTCATCAGTACAAGAACAATGGTTATAATATAGTGCTTGATGTCTGTAGTGGTTCTGTACATGTCGTAGACGATCTTGTCTATGATATTATTTCTTTATATGAGGAGAATGATAAAGAGCAGATTATAAAGGCACTGTCACAGTATGACAGCGCAGATGTTTCCGAGGCTTATGACGAGGTAGCCCAACTGGTAGAGGACGGAACATTATTTACAGATGACGTATACAAAGATTATATTATAGATTTCAAGAAGAGAAAGACAGTTGTCAAGGCGTTGTGTCTGCATATCGCCCATGACTGTAACCTTGCCTGCAGATACTGCTTTGCCGGTGAGGGAGAATATAAGGGAGACAGGGCGCTTATGTCACTTGAGGTGGCAAAGAAATCCCTGGATTTTCTGGTTGCGAATTCCGGTTTAAGAAGAAATCTCGAGGTGGATTTCTTCGGCGGTGAGCCGCTTATGAACTGGGATGTAGTCAGGAAGACCGTGGAATACGGAAGAAGCCTTGAGGAGAAGTATGACAAGAAGTTCAGATTCACACTTACTACCAACGGAGTGCTTCTGAATGACGAGATCATGGAATTTGCCAACAGAGAGATGGCGAACGTGGTGCTCAGCATAGATGGAAGGAAGGAAGTCCACGACTACATGAGACCTACTAGGAATGGCAAGGGAAGTTATGATGTCATACTATCCAAGTTCCAGGAATTTGCCAAGAAGAGAGCAGGCAAGAGCTACTACGTAAGAGGTACTTACACTCATAACAATCTTGATTTCTCACAGGACGTGCTTCATATGGCGGATCTGGGATTTGACCAGATATCCGTTGAGCCTGTTGTATCACTTCCGGACGAGCCATATGCTATAAAGGAAGAGGATATACCGGTACTGCTTGAGCAGTACGATATCCTGGCTAAGGAGATGATCAAGAGACATAAGGAGGGAAGAGGCTTCAATTTCTTCCACTTCATGATAGATCTTGAGGGTGGACCTTGCGTAGCCAAGAGACTTTCCGGTTGTGGTTCAGGTACAGAGTACATGGCGGTCACTCCTTGGGGAGACCTTTATCCTTGCCATCAGTTTGTTGGTGAGGACGATTTCTGTATAGGAAATGTATTCGATGGAATCAAGAATCAGGATATAGTCAATGAATTCAAGCTGTGCAATGTATATGCCAAGGATAAGTGTAAGGACTGCTTTGCAAGATTCTATTGCAGCGGTGGCTGTGCGGCCAACTCATACAAGTTCCACGGCAATATACTTGATGCATATGACATAGGTTGTGAGCTTCAGAAGAAGCGTATAGAATGTGCAATCATGCTGAAGGCGGCTATGGCCGATGAGGCAGAAGAGGAATAAAAAGGGTAAAAGGAGAAGACGATGAAGAAGACAAAGAGAAACGCTGTGCTCGTCATCATTGCCTTTCTGCTTATACTGGGTGTTGCTATATATACAGCGATATTCGGTGTTGCAGACAGAGGTAAAGTCGAGTACATCAAGCTTGGACTTGACCTTAAGGGTGGTCTGAGTGTAACTTACGAGATTCAGGAGGATGATTACAGCGACAAGGATCTCGAGGATACCAAGTATAAGATTGAGCAGCGTGTAGAGGCCTACACCAATGAGTACTCAGTCTATGAAGATGGAGACAAGAAGATCACAGCAGAGATCCCGGGTGTAACAAATGCAGATGAGATACTTAATGCTCTGAATATAGAGGGAAAGCTTGAGTTTCTTGATCCGGACAATTATACAAAGTGGTCACAGGGACAGGAGTATGAGGCTGCTCTTACAGGAGATGACATCAAGAATGCCACAGCCGGAATTGACTCAGATAACGGCAATGACAATGTGGTACAGCTTGCATTCACCGATGAGGGAGCTCAGAAGTTCGCTGATGTTACCGCGGCAAATGTTGGGAATATAGTATACATTATATATGACAACAAGGTCGTAAGTGCACCAACAGTACAGTCAGCCATAACAGGCGGAAGCGCAGAAATCAACAAGATCGGAAGCTACGAGGAGGCCGAGCAGCTTGCTACTACTATCCGTATCGGTGCACTTCCTCTTACACTTAAGCAGGTTCGTTCCAATATAGTAGGTGCTACACTTGGATCAGATGCCATCAGCACAAGCCTTAAGGCAGGTGCGATCGGTATTGCACTTGTATTTCTTATCATGATCATAGTATTCAGGATCCCAGGTCTTGTGGCATCATTTGCTCTGGCATTCTACACAATACTTGATCTGCTGGTACTCAATCTGTTCAACGTAACACTGACACTTCCTGGTATAGCTGGTGTTATCCTGTCAGTAGGTATGGCGGTCGATGCCAACGTAATCATATTCACGCGTATCAAAGAGGAGCTGGCGGATGGCAAGTCCGTAAAGCAGGCTGTAAAGGGTGGTTTCCACAATGCCCTGTCAGCCATCATAGATGGTAACGTTACAACACTTATAGCAGCTCTTGTACTTGGAATATTCGGAACAGGTACTATCAAGGGATTTGCGATCACACTGGCTATCGGTGTTGTTCTTTCAGTATTCACAGCTCTGGCAGTCAGCCAGTCACTGCTCACAGCGCTTGTAAATCTCGGCGTTACAGATGCCAAGTATTTCGGCGTTGCAAGAGAGCCAAAGAAGACAAACTTCGTGAAGGCAGGTAAGTTCTGTATGCTCGGATCACTCATTGTGATCATCGCATGCTTCTGTATGATGCCTGTTAATAATAAGTCAAAGGGTTCACCACTTAACTTCAGTGTTGAGTTTGCAGGCGGTACAAGCCTTACAGTAGGTTTTGACAAAGAGTACTCACTTAGCGAGGCTGAGAAAGATATAGTTCCTGTCATTGCAGAGGCTGCCGGTATCGGTGAGGCAGGAATATCAGTTCAGACAGTATCCGGAACAAATGAGATCGTGTTCAAGATGCCTGAACTTTCAGATGACGGAACAGATGACTCACAGATGTCCAAGGTGCGCAGCGCACTCACAGACAAGCTTGGCGCAGATGTCAAGGAGGCAAACGTAATAAGTGGATCGGTCAGCAGCGAGATGTCTAAGAACGCTATATTCTCAGTCATCCTTGCAGCTATCCTGATGCTTATATACATTGCTATCAGATTCCACGATGTGAAGTTCGGTGCAAGTGCAGTTATCGCACTTCTCCACGATGTAGCCATGGTATTCTGTCTGTACATTATACTGAGACTTACAGTTGGTAACACATGTATCGCATGTCTGCTTACCATAGTGGGTTACTCGATCAATGCGACGATCATCATATTCGACCGTGTAAGAGAGAATATAGGTGTTATGAAGCCTAAGAAGGCCACATACAAGGATATAGTCAACCTGAGTATCAATCAGACCTTCAGCAGAACAATATATACATCACTCACAACATTTGTGACAATATTCGTTCTGTATATCATGGGTGTAGCTTCTATCAAGGAGTTCGCTCTCACACTTATGGCTGGTGTAGTTATCGGTGCTTACTCTTCAGTATGTATCACAGGACCACTCTGGTACTACATGAAGACAAAGCTTGGTAAGACAGAAAAAGATGCTTAATAGAATAAAGTTATCGGACGGATGTCAGATGACAGATGATAACAGGCTTCCATGGCAGAGATGCTGTGGAAGCCTGTTGTATTATTGGGAGATGGAAGAGATATGAATTGTAAAGCAGTGGTGTTTGATATGGATGGAGTCATCCTCGATTCAGAACAATTGGTTGTCAAGAGCTGGCAGAAGACAGCGGACAAATATGGCATAGAGGACATAGAGAGCTTCTGTATGGCTGCCCTTGGACTCAACCGTGAGGCGGCGAAGAAGCTGTTCGTGCAGATGTACAAAGGAAGATGTGGTGAAGGACAGGATACATTGGATGAGGAGAGATATGAGAGCCTCAAGGTTGAGATGGCGGCGGAATTCCACCGTGCAGCGGCAGAGGGAGAGCTTGTGCTGAAGCCGGGAGTTACGGACATGCTGAAGATGCTCAGGGATAATTGCATACCATGTGCCCTTGCCACATCCACCAGAAAAGAGGTAGTCACCATGGAGCTCATCAACCTCGGGGTGATAGATTACTTCGACAAGCTTGTATGTGGAGACATGGTAGATCGGAGCAAACCCGCACCGGATATATTCCTGAAGGCCTGTGAAGAGCTTGGAGTTGAGTCGGAGAGTGCATGGGCGGTGGAGGACTCATACAACGGAGTCAGAGCAGCATATGCGGCAGGGATGAAGATTGCCATGATCCCGGACCTCGTGCAGCCGGATGATGAGATGAGGGATAAGGCAGATTTTATATTTAAGAATATGAATGAGTTTCAAGAGTATATTCTTGAGTCCATCAGAGCATGACAGATGGATCCGACGAATAAAAAAAGAACTCCTGATGCAGAGAGAGCAAAATCTCTGTAACAGGAGTTCTTTTAGTTAGTTTTTAGGGGGTTAAGGGGACTGGTGAGGTCCCATATATAATATGTAAGTCCCGGCAAAGGACTGACATATTTTGATCTAATGGGTCAGTTAGATCAATGACTCGTAGAGCTTGGTGATATCCTCCACGCTAGTCTCCTTTGGATTGCCCGGACGACATGCGTCATCGTAGGCTGACTGTGCCAGGAATGGAATATCCTCTGGCTTTACAATGTCTTTAAGGTCTGTAGGAATGCCTACATCGATGGACAACTGGCGTACTGCGTCAACTGCAGCTTTTCTGTACTCTTCCTGGGTCATGTCGTCTACGCCCTTGACGCCCATGGCTCTTGCTATCTCACGATACTTTTCTCCTGTTGCTTCTGCATTGTATTCCATTACAGTAGGCAGGATAATCGCGTTGGCAACACCGTGAGGTGTGTCATACAGAGCTCCCAGTGGATGAGCCATGGAATGAACGATTCCAAGACCTACATTTGAGAAGCCCATGCCTGCAACATACTGGCCCAGCGCCATATCAGCACGGCCCTCAGGCGTATTGGCAACAGCCCCTCTGAGCGAACGGCTGATGATCTCGATTGCCTTGAGGTGGAACATGTCTGACAGCTCCCATGCGGCTGCGGTGATGTAACCCTCGATTGCGTGTGTCAGTGCATCCATACCTGTGGCTGCTGTGAGTCCCTTTGGCATGGAGCTCATCATCTCAGGATCGACAAATGCCACAACAGGAATGTCCTTAGGATCAACACATACCATCTTGCGGTTCTTCTCAACATCTGTGATGACGTAGTTGATAGTTACCTCTGCTGCGGTTCCGGCTGTAGTTGGAACTGCAAATATAGGAACTGATTTATTCTTTGTAGGTGCAACACCCTCCAGGCTTCTGATGTCTGCAAAATCAGGGTTGGCAATAACTATGCCGATACCCTTGGCAGTGTCCATGGATGATCCGCCGCCTATGGCGATGATGTAATCTGCCTCAGCAGCCTTAAATGCGGCCACACCCTGCTGCACGTTCTCTATAGTAGGGTTTGGCTTGATGTTGGAATAGATCTCGTATGCAAGTCCTGCACCGTCCAGAACATCGGTGACCTTCTTGGTCACACCGAACTTGATCAGATCAGGATCTGAGCACACAAGAGCCTTGGCGAAGCCTCTGCCGACTGCCTCTGTGGCGATCTCAGCGATGGCACCCGCTCCGTGGTAAGAGGTTTCATTGAGTACGAATCTGTTTGCCATAAAAATATCTCCTCCTTTGCACTGCGCATTTGTGATAGAACTTTCAGATACTGCCATCAAAATGCACAAAAGATATATTCAAAATGTATATTTATTATAACATTTATACAATAAAAAGCAAATAGACATAACAGGTGAAATGTCAACATTTACAGGCAAAATGGCGGCATTTACACTGGTAATACCATAATGCGTCTGCTAAAATATGTGGATGGATACAGCAGGGATGCGGATATGTTCCTGCGATAAAATAATACGGAGAACAGAAGATGACATTGACACCGGAGCAGAAGGATATAATAGATAAATATGTGAAGAAGCCAGAGTGGAGAGTGGCGGGCAAAAGAGCGGACTTTAATGCCATAGGCGAGAGGTTCGGTGTGAGTCCTGTTGTGGCGAGGGTTATCACGAACAGAGGAGTCACCGGGGAGAAAGCCATAGCTATGTACCTTGATGGCGGCTGGGATTCCATGCACGATCCGGCACTGATGAAGGATATGGTGGAAGCCGGTGAGATAATAAAGGAAAAGCTCAGCGATAACAGGAGAATAAGGATAATCTCGGACTACGACGTGGACGGGGTTACCTCCAATTATATATTGCTTCTCGGTCTTCGGAGAACATGGGCGGCGCTGCACGGAAGCTGCGCTGATGACTGCATCGTGGTGGATTACGACATTCCACATCGAGTGCATGATGGATACGGAATAAATAAAAGACTTTTAGATGCCGCCATATCGGATGGTGTTGATACTATCATAACCTGCGACAATGGAATAGCGGCGATAGAACAGGTGAGATATGCGAAGGAGCGCGGGCTTACGGTCATCGTCACGGATCACCATCAGATCCCATTTGAGGAGAGTGATGGCGGCGAGCGGGTATATATGCTGCCCCAGGCGGATGCGGTCATAGACAATCAGAGGCAGGACTGTGAATATCCATTCAAGGGGCTATGCGGGGCCGGCGTTGCGTTCAAGCTCATCCAGTACATGTACAGGATATGCGGGATAGCCGAGAGCGAGGTAAATGAATTCATGGAGATCCTGGGGCTGGCTACCAACTGTGACATGATGGATCTGGTGGATGAGAACAGACTCTATGTAAAATATGCCCTTGAAAGTCTGAAGGATAGCCGCAATCCGGGTCTGAATGCCCTCATGAGGCTCAGCGGCAGAAATGAGAAGAAGATATCAACGTATGATCTGGGATTTCTGATAGGGCCGTGCATCAATGCGGCGGGAAGACTGGGGGATGCGAAACAGAGCCTTGAGTTCTTGCTTGAGAGAGATCCAAATGTCGCCGAGGCAAGGGCTAGGGAACTGCTGGCTGTCAACAATGAGAGAAAGAGCATGACGGAGGCCGGAGCCCGGCATATCACAGATATGCTTGAGACAGCCACTGTGAACGGAGAGTTCGGACAGGCGGCTACCCTTGCGGACAAGGTACTTGTGGTGTATATACCGGCTGTACATGAGAGCGTTGTGGGAATAATCGCCAGCAGGCTCAAGGAGGCATACACAAGACCTGTGATGGTGTTCACGGACGCAGAGACGCCGGGGATACTGAAAGGATCGGGAAGATCCATAGACAGCTACAACATGTTCGAGGAGCTGAACCGGTTCCGGGAGATGTTCACTGCATTTGGCGGACATGCCATGGCGGCGGGCTTTTCCATAGAGAAGGAGAGGCTTGACGAGCTGAGGCGGAAGCTCAATGAAGCGGCGGTGCTGACGGATGAAGATATAACACCTAAGCTGATGATAGATGTGGCCATGCCGCTGGCGTACAACAGCATAGAGCTGACGGAACAGATCGAGAGGCTTGAACCATACGGAAAGGGTAACAGGAAACCGCTGTTTGCACAGGCGGCAGTACCGGTGCGAAGGGCGCAGATACTTGGAAGAAACAAAAATCTTCTGAAGCTCCAGCTTGATACCGGGTACGGAAGGTGCGTGGATGCCATAGATTTTGATCCGGATACATTTGTGAATAACATAAAACAGTGGTTTGGAGAGGATGAATGTGTTAAAATGTTAAATGGTCAGCCGAACGCCGTAGTGATAGATGTCGCATACTATCCGACCATCAATGAATATATGGGAAGACGTTCACTCCAGATGAAGATGGAGGCCTATAACAAGGGAATATAAGCTGACTTTGATGAGAATACTATTAAGTACATTTGTAATATATATCATACAGGAGGACGTAAGATGAGTGAGGTAGAAAAGTATATCAAGAGTATTCCTGATTTTCCACAGCCGGGAATCATATTCAGGGATGTGACAAGTGTAACAGAGAATCCTGAGGGCATGAAGCTGGCCATCGATGAGATGGACAAGCTGCTGGAGGGAGTAGATTACGATGTCATCGCCGGAGCAGAGTCCAGAGGATTTATATTTGGAGCACCGCTGGCCTACAAGAACGGCAAAGGACTTGTTCTCGTGAGAAAGAAGGGCAAGCTTCCAAGAGAGACCGTGGAGATGTCTTACGATCTTGAGTATGGACAGGCTACTATAGAGATACATAAGGATTCCATCAAGCCGGGTGAGAAGGTTGTGCTGGTGGATGATCTTATTGCAACAGGTGGAACCATAGAGGCTGCGGCTAAGCTTATAGAGAGCCTTGGCGGAATAGTAGTCAAGATGGTATTCCTCATAGAGCTGACAGACTTGAAGGGAAGAGAGAGACTTTCCAAATATGACGTGGCTTCAGTAGTACAGTTTGAGGGCGAATGATCAGGGCAGAATAAAACAGGAAGTGTGGTGAGCATATGGGAGAGACATTGGATAAGACACAGGACAATATAATAGCTCAGGAGACAAAGAGGGCTGCGGAAGCAGGTGTTATCACCTCGGAGCAGGCCACGAAGGATGGAATAGCAGCCATCGAGAAGGCTCTTGCGTCTGGCAAGAATGTTCCTCAGAATGAACTTATAAAGCTGGAGGAGCAGGCGAATAAGCAGATGAAGGCGAAGAGAGAGATAGATCTGTCCACACCGGCAGATTTTACACCGCCGGAGGAATTGTATAAGGAGCTTATCTCAAGGATACTCACATATCACCCATCTGCCGACATCACTATGATAGAGAAGGCATATAAGGTGGCGGACGCTGCCCACAAGGGACAGCTCAGAAAGTCCGGGGAGCCTTATATCATGCACCCTCTGAATGTGGCCATAATCCTGGCAGAGCTTGAGCTCGACAAGGAGACGATAGTGGCAGGGATACTCCACGATGTCGTTGAGGATACAGTCATGACATCTGAGGAGATAGCAGCGGAGTTCTCCGAGGAGGTTGCTTTCCTTGTGGATGGAGTTACGAAGCTGACACAGCTCAAGATGACCACGGACAAGATAGAGGTTCAGGCGGAGAATCTGCGTAAGATGTTCCTCTCCATGGCGAAGGATATCAGAGTCATACTGATAAAGCTGGCGGACAGACTCCACAATCTGAGAACCCTCCAGTATCAGTCACCGGAGAAGCAGATAGAGAAGGCCAGAGAGACCATGGATATATATGCGCCTATCGCACACAGACTTGGTATCAGCAAGATCAAGGTCGAGCTGGATGACCTGTCCATGATGTACCTCATGCCGGATGTGTACAAGGATCTCAAGGCGCAGATAGACGAGAAGCTTACCGAGAGGGATGCTTATATCAAGAGGGTCGTTGCCGATGTCAAGAAGCATATTGATAATGCCGGACTTGAGGCTGAGATAGACGGAAGAGTAAAGCATTTCTTCAGTATATATAAGAAGATGAAGAACCAGAACAAGACTCTGGATCAGATATACGATATATTTGCGGTACGTATCAAGGTGAATACGGTCAGGGACTGTTACTCAGCACTGGGTATCATTCATGAGATGTACAAGCCTATTCCGGGAAGATTCAAGGACTACATAGCCATGCCTAAGTCCAACATGTACCAGTCCCTTCACACCACACTGATCGGACCTGAGGGACAGCCATTTGAGATACAGATAAGAACCTACGAGATGCACAGAACGGCTGAGTATGGTATCGCTGCGCACTGGAAGTACAAGGAGAACATAACCGGTACGGTCATGCAGAAGGAGGAGGAAAAGCTCTCCTGGCTCCGTCAGATCCTTGAGTGGCAGAGGGATACCGATGACAACAAGGAGTTCATGAGCTTTGTCAAGACTGACCTTGATCTCTTTGCTGAACAGGTATACTGCTTTACTCCTGCCGGAGATGTTAAGAACCTTCCTAGCGGATCCACACCTATAGATTTTGCTTATGCCATTCACACGGCGGTGGGCAACAAGATGGTCGGTGCAAGGATCAACGGACGACAGGTTCCTATAGATACCAAGCTCAACAACGGAGATCGTGTGGAGATCATAACCTCACAGAACTCCACAGGACCAAGCCGTGACTGGCTGAATATAGTCAAGAGTACACAGGCGAGGACAAAGATCAACCAGTGGTTTAAGCATCAGCTCAAGGATGAGAATATCAGCCGCGGAAGAGAGCTCATACTGAACTACTGCAAATCAAAGGGAATAGACTACTCCATGTACTCAAAGCCTGAGTATCAGGAGAAGATATACAAGAAGTACAATTTCCAGGATTGGGATTCCATAGTTGCCGCCGTTGGACATGGCGGAATCAAGGAAGGTCAGATAGTAAACCGTCTGATTGATGAGTACAACAAGGAGCACAAGCCACAGACTGCCACGAACGCTGAGGTTCTGGACGAGTATTCGGTGAAGAAGAACCATGGCAACCATACCGGCAAGGGTGGAATAATCGTAAACGGCATAGATGACGTTGCCGTGAGATTCTCCAAGTGCTGTTCACCTGTTCCGGGGGATGAGATCATAGGATTTATCACCAGAGGACGAGGTGTGTCCATACACCGTACTGACTGTGTAAATGTGTTGTGCATGAGCGAGGCGGACAGAGCCAGAGTCATCGAGGCAGAGTGGAAGGATGACGCTGTTGCATCGAACACATACATGACCGAGATAAATATATATGCAGATGACAGAAACGGCATATTATTTGACATAACCAAGATCCTCAGCGAGGCAAATATAAACGTAAACAGTATCAACAGCCGTACAAGCAAGCAGGGCAAGGCTACGATCACGATCTCATTTGCGATCAAGTCGAAGGAACAGTTGAATACGATAATTGCCAAGATAAGGAATGTTGATAATATAATTGATATAGAGAGAACTACGGGCTGATGGCCGGAAAGGTTTATATGGCGGAATTAAAAGTTATCAGAAGTGAGCTGGGAGGATTCCAGACGAATTGTTATATAGTGGCAAATGAGCAGACCGGGGAGGCGATAGTCATTGATCCTTCATGGAATGCGAATTATATATACAACACACTGAAGAAGAATGAGTATACCTGCGTTGGCATTTATCTCACTCACGGTCATGTGGATCACATGGCGGCGATGGGAGATCTGAAGAAGCTCACAGGTGCGGATACATATGCTTCGGAGGACGAGAAGGAAGTTCTCGGCAACAGCAGGGTGAACCTGTCGGCGATGATGACCAGTGTATTTGAAAAGGCGATAGAGACTGAGACGGATCACTATCTGAGCGACGGCAGTGTGAAGAAGCTGCTTGGCACTGAGATGAGATGCATCAGTGTGTCGGGACATACCAGAGGCGGAATGTGCTATTACTTCGAGTCAGAGAATATACTGTTCTCAGGGGATACGCTGTTCAAATACAGTGTGGGAAGATCGGATTTCCCTACAGGTGATGAGCATGCGCTGCTCGAGAACATAAGAGAGAAGCTGTTTGTGCTTCCTGATGATACCGTGGTGTACCCTGGACACGGGGAGACAACACTTATAAGAAAAGAGAAGAAGATGAATCCGTTCTTCTGATGGGCGGATCATGGTGGAAATATGATATTACTGATACAGAATATAGAAGATTACAACAATGATCTCCGGGTGAGTCTCCAGGCCTTCTACGGCGGTGAAAGAATAGTGGTTCCGGAGATATTTGACAAAAAGCCGGAGCTTAAGGCGGAGATAGACAAGGCGCTTGTGGCGGATATAGATGACAATAGAATAAATATAGAGCTGTATTCTGTAGCAGACGGAGGAGAGCGGACTTTGGCGTGCAGCACACAGATCCCTGTGGATGGCGACTGCCGGGATAAGAGTGCCGTGAGGAATCCGTTAAAGCTGGCGATATACAACATGCTTTCGGAGTATACAGACCGCAGACTTCCGTGGGGCTCCCTGACGGGTATCAGACCTACGAAGATAGCTGTGTCTTATATGGAAGCAGGGATGACCTCAGAGGATATAATAGGAAACTACCAGGAGATATATGGAACCTCCCGTGAGAAAGCCGAGCTGGCAGTGGCGGTGGCTGACAGGGAGAAAAAAATCATAGACTCTGTGGCGGAGGAGGACGAATACTGTCTGTATATAGGCATACCGTTCTGTCCGACAAGATGTTTGTACTGTTCATTTACCTCATATCCGATCGCGGTATATAAGAATAAGGTGGGTGCATATCTGGACGCAGTCGAGAAAGAGATGGCATACGTTGCGGAGGCATATTCCGGAAAACGGCTCATATCAATATATGTGGGAGGCGGAACGCCGTCATCCATATCTGCGGAGCATATGGACAGACTCTGCAGCATGATAGAGAAGTCATTTGACCTGTCACAGGTGAGGGAGTTCACCATAGAAGCGGGCAGACCGGACAGTACCACATTTGACAAGCTTGAGGTCATGAAGCGCCACGGAGTGACGCGTATAAGCATAAATCCACAGACCATGAACGAGGAGACATTAAGGACCATAGGCAGGGCACATACGCCGGAGCAGACGGTCATAGCCATGGAGAATGCCCGGAGAGCGGGCTTTGACAACATCAACATGGATCTGATAGTGGGACTTCCGGGAGAGGACACGGACAGTGTGGAGAACACGCTGAGACAGGTGAAGGAGCTTTCCCCTGAAAGTCTGACGGTTCACACCCTTGCCATCAAGAGGGCGGCGAATCTGAACATAGAGATGGACAAATACCGTGACACCCTGAAGTCGGATATAGACAGCCAGCTTGGTGCTGTTACGAGGGCGGCGGCTGAGATGGGGCTTGATCCATACTATCTGTACAGACAGAAGAACATGACCGGCAATCTGGAGAACGTGGGTTACTCGAAGCCGGGGCTTGAGTGCCTGTACAATATACTCATCATGGAGGAGAGGACTGACATCATCGGTCTCGGTGCCGGAAGCTCATCGAAGCTTGTGGTGAGACCAGGACATGACGGAGTGACAGAGGGGACACGTATAGACAGAATAGAGAATTGTAAGAGTGTAGACGATTATATAGCTCGAATAGATGAGATGATCGAGCGTAAGAAAGCGGGATTTATATGGGATTAGCATTGGAGAAGGATGCAGAAGAATGCTATTCAGTTGATATGAATGATGCGGTGCGCCATGGAATGTGTGTGAGTATACTGGCATCTGAGCTGGCGAGGGAGCTGGGCTGCGATGAGGAATTCATACACAAGGTTGCCGTGGCGGGAATGCTGCACGATGTGGGCAAGCTGCAGGTGAGTCCTTACATATATGGACGGCGGCAGGGTGCGATGAAGATCGAGGAGATGAGATACGTCAGGCTGCATGCCAAGCTTGGCGCGGAGATACTTAAGCGTGAGGGCTACGATCAGGACATAGTGGATATGGTGCACTATCACCATGAGAACTATGACGGCTCGGGATATCCGTACAGGATGCGGGGCGAGGAGATACCACTCGGCGCAAGACTTATCAGAGTGTGCGATGTGTTCAGTGCACTGGTCAGCGACAGACCATATAGGAAGGCATTTGACGCGGATACGGCATTTGGAATGGTGATAGATGAGGTGAGACACTTCGACATGAGGGCGTTCCTGGCATTCCAGCGGCTGATCAACACCACAGACATCATGAGCAGGGTGGATCAGGTGCTTCACGGCGATATTCCAGGTCTTGACGAAAAATGAAAAAAGTGTATAGTGACATAAGGAAAGTTTTTAATTTTAGGAGGATAGCGTAAGATGGCAGAATCTATGCAGGGGCTTAAGAGAAGCCACAGATGTACAGAGGTTAGCAGTGCCAACATAGGTGAGAAAGTTACCGTGATGGGCTGGATTCAGAAGAGCAGAAATAAAGGTGGAATAATCTTTGTAGATCTTCGAGATAGAAGTGGAATATTACAGGTTATATTTGAGGAGTCACAGTGTGGCGCAGAGTGCTTCGAGAAGGCAGGAAAGCTCCGTTCAGAGTTCGTTGCAGCCATCGAGGGAACAGTGTGCAAGCGTGCGGGTGCAGTGAATGAGAACCTTGCAACAGGAGACATCGAGGTCGTTGCAAGCAGCCTCCGTATACTGTCAGAGGCAGAGACACCTCCATTCCCTATAGAGGAGAACAGCAAGACCAAGGAGGAGATAAGGCTCAAGTACAGATATCTCGACCTCAGACGTCCTGACCTCCAGAGAAATCTTATCATGAAGAGTAAGGTAGCCACCATCGCCAGACAGTTCATGGCAGATGAGGGATTCCTTGAGATAGAGACACCTATGCTGACCAAGTCAACACCAGAGGGAGCAAGAGATTACCTTGTGCCAAGCCGTGTACACCCTGGTACATTCTACGCTCTGCCACAGTCACCACAGCTCTTCAAGCAGCTTCTTATGTGCTCTGGTTACGACAGATATTTCCAGATCGCAAGATGCTTCCGTGACGAGGATCTCCGTGCAGACAGACAGCCGGAGTTCACCCAGATGGATATGGAGCTCTCATTTGTTGACGTTGACGATGTAATCGATGTAAATGAGCGTCTTCTTGCAAAGCTCTTCAAGGAGATACTTGATCTCGACATCCAGCTTCCAATTCAGAGAATGACATGGCAGGAGGCAATGGACAGATTTGGTTCAGATAAGCCTGACCTCAGATTTGGACTCGAGCTCAAGGATGTCAGCGATGTTGTCAAGGACTGTGAGTTCGGAGTATTCACAGGTGCCCTTGCAAATGGCGGAACAGTCCGCGGTATCAATGCCGAGGGACAGGGAAGCATGCCTAGAAAGAAGATAGATGCCCTTATCGAGTATGCAAAGACATACGGCGCAAAGGGACTTGCATATATAGTTATCAACGAGGATGGAAGCTACAAGTCATCATTTGCCAAGTTCATGACAGAGGAGCAGATGAACGCCCTTGTGGCAGCCATGGATGGAAAGCCTGGCGACCTGCTTCTGTTCGCAGCGGACAAGACAAAGATCGTATGGACAGTCCTCGGCGCACTGAGATGCCATCTGGCAGAGCTCATGGGACTTGTGGACAAGAATGTATACAGATTCGTGTGGATCACAGAGTTCCCACTTCTTGAGTGGTCAGACGAGGAGAACAGATTCACAGCTATGCACCATCCATTTACCATGCCTATGGAGGAGGATCTTCAGTACATCGATTCTGATCCGGGCAGGGTTCGTGCAAAGGCTTATGATATAGTATTAAACGGAAATGAGATCGGTGGAGGTTCAGTCAGAATCCATCAGGATGACATTCAGGAGAAGATGTTCGAGTGCCTTGGCTTTACAAAGGCCGAGGCTCACGAGAGATTCGGATTCCTTCTGGATGCGTTCAAGTACGGAGTACCACCTCACGCAGGACTTGCCTATGGTCTTGACCGTCTGGTCATGCTCATGGCAAAGCAGGATTCTATCCGTGACGTAATCGCATTCCCTAAGGTAAAGGATGCATCATGTCTCATGACAAATGCGCCTGACTATGTAGACGACAAACAGCTCGCTGAGCTTGGAATCGAGGTCACACCAGAGGCTGAGGCCGAGATCGAGGCTGAGAAGAGCGCACCTGCAGACGCAGAGTAGAATGACAGAATAATATACAGAAGGACGAGCTTCTGATACGGAGGCGGGATATCAAACAGGATATCCCGCCTCTTTTTTGCGTTCACAGACATAAAGAGCAAATGGGGTACATATACTATACCAAAGTGTGTTAAGTGGCTTAAAATGACAGCCAGACACCTTAAAAAGCAAATGGTGGAGGTGATACATGTGGAAAATGAAAAAGAGTTTCTAAGAGGGAGAATGTGGGGCAGACTTACCTTCCTGCTGGTGGTTGCACTGGAGCTCATGATATTCTGCGTTGGATGTGCAAGGTTTGAGGTGTCGGACAGTGGTGAGCCGCTGCTCTATGACGTGTGCGATGAGACCATGCTGCCGGATGAACTGGTTACCATCATAGACAAAAAGAAGGAAAACCCATTTAATCTCGTATATTCAAACAGCACATATACATATATAGTCATCGCTGCGGGCATGCAGGAGAGGGATGACGTTGGGGTGACTCTGGAGGAGATGTACAAGGACGACAATGCCATTTACATCAAGGGAGTTTTAAGGCAGGTGGCGACTCCGACGGATGGCGTGAAGGGAGACAATGTATCATTTCCTTATATGGTGGTCAGGATAGTGAAGATGGATCTTCCGGTTGTATTCAAGTAGAACGGTATATCATAAAAAATAAGGTGGGGAAAATATGGAGCTTACTAAGAACAGGATCACAACGACGAATCTTAAGGCGGCAAAATATGTTGAGTTTACCGTGGATGACGATTTCAATGTCCCTGATGTGAAGGGGGATATAGACAGACAGATAGCCAGCAAAGGACAGGTGACGATAGAAAACATAGACGTCATGGAGGGCAAGGCGCGCATCACAGGAACTGTGAGCTACGCCATCCTATACCAGACGGACCGGGAGGGGTATTCATTTGAGAGCCATGACGGAGAGCTGCCATTTGAGGAGACGATAAATGCGGATGAACTGTCGCTGGGAGATAAGGTTTCCGTACAGGGTGTGCTGGAGGATCTGTACGTGACCGTGATAAATTCCAGAAAATACGAGGTGAGAGGGCTTGTGGGCGTGAAGCTCTGGGCGTGCCAGCAGATCACCGCGGAGGGCGCCGTGGGCATAGCAAACGGCTCTGGTATAGAGTGCATGACGGAGAAGGTAAGCTTTACAAATCTTGCGGCGTCTTCCAGAGACATAATGAAGATAAAGGAGGACATAGAGATCCCGGCAAATAAGCCGAATATCGGACGTGTGCTGTGGGATCAGGTGAACTTCTCGGAGATAGAGAGCCGTGCCACGGATGTGGGGGTACATATAAGCGGCAAGATGGACATATTTGTCATATACAAGCCGGATGACGAGGTGGCTCCGGTGCAGTATGTCAGCGCCACGAGGGAGTTCCAGGACACTGTGAACTGCGATGGAATAGACGAGGATATGATACTGGACGATATGATAACCGCATCCCGCGGTTCGGTGTCCGTGCGTGCAAATGACGGCGGTGAGGACAGGATACTCCAGGTGGAGAGCAGCCTCAATGTGGACATCAAGGTGTACGAGGACGTGGAGGCAGACCTTCTCAAGGATATGTTCTCATATTCTGCGCAGGTCGATCCCGTCAGGAGCAGATTCAGCTACGAGAACCTTCTCATGAGAAACAATGCAAAGACGAGGGTCGTGAAGAAGGAGAGGCTCAAGAGCAGCCAGCCGTCCATTCTCCAGATCGTAAATGTGACGGGCAGTGTGGATATAGACGATGTCAGGCCGGCGGATGACGCCGTGGTCGTCGAGGGTGCTGTGAAGGCGGCAGTTCTTTATGTGTCATCGGATGACAGCAGACCTCTGTGTCAGATGGAGGTGGTAGCTCCATTTTCATACAGGGTGGAGACTGTTCCGCTCAGAACTCAGGATTCCATCAGGATTACCCCTGCACTCAATCAGATCACGGCGGCGCTGCCGGGCAATGACGAGGTGGAGATAAAAGCCATAGTGGATATGGGAATGACCATATTTACCCGGAAAGAGATAGAGCTTATCGATGACATGACGGTGGCTCCGGTCGATATGAAGAAGAAAGCGGTGGCGCCAGGTATAGTGGGCTATGTTGTGCGTGACGGTGACAGCATATGGTCGATCGCAAAACAGTATTATTCCAGTCTTGATTCCATAAGAAAGCTCAACAGCCTTGAGGGGGATGACGTGAAAGCCGGTGACAGGTTGATAGTGGTCAAATGTGCGGGAAAGAATTAGCTGTTGCCCTTCCAGTGTATATTGTATTTTCCCGGTGATCTGGGATCCTGGTCGGTGACAGCGGCTTCTCTGTAATATTCTTCGTATGGAACAGGGTTGTTGGTGATTCCAAGAATGTAATCGGATGACACGTTATATAACTCGGTGAGATATATAAGGTGATGGATTGGCAGCGCGCTTGCGCCCCTTTCATAACGTGCGTACATGGTCTGTGAGGTGTTCAGATAGCGGGCAACATATTGTTGTGTAAAGTCATGATCTTCCCGCAGTCCCCGGATTCTTTCTATATACTTTTTATCCTTGCTAAATTCCATATACTGCATTCGATCACCCGCAAAAATGATAACATACGGGTTTGTGACCCTTTTAATTTTAGTAAATATGTTTACTAAACGAGATGGTAACAAAAAAGTGCAATCATAGCCGACAGCTATAATTGCACTTAAGTTTGTGTATTTCCATTAATCAGGCTTCTTTTGCCTGTTCATTGGCCTCTTTGTCGTCCTTCTCAGGGAGAAGTCTCTTGAACAGTGGAACGAGCTGTGCGGCGATGACAGCCTTAACGAGGTCGAGTGGAATGAATGCCACGAAACCTGATAAGAATGCAACCTTCCATGTGAGGTTACCGTTGAACTTCCACCAGATCATTCCCACGATATCAATGATCACGACTCCTATGATCGCAACGATGGTATACTTAAGTCTCTTGTACTTTTTGCCTTTGATGAGACCGACTACGATTGATGCAATGATGAATGAGAAGGTGTATCCACCGAATACTCCGAACAGATATCCAAGGCCTGCGCCTCCGCCGATGAATACAGGAACGCCGATGGCACCCATGATCATCCAAAGTGCTATTATGATCGTTGAGTCTCTGAGCTCAAATACGAGAGCTATCAGAATTATCATAAAGTTGAGTAATGTGATGTGTGCTGCGTTAGGGAGCGGTGTTGGAATGCTCAGGTAAGCGGATGCACACAGAATTGCAGTGAACATGGCCATCATGACCAGCTCTACAGTGGTAAATGCTTTTTTCATTTGTAATAATCCTCCAGTGATTGTAATGCCCGTGTACAGCTTATTCACAACAAATCCAGGTAGCTTCGACGGGCTGATGACGAATACTGCCTGGATTTGTTAACCTATACACAAGGGCTATGGTTGACATTATATATACACACGGGAGAAATGTCAACCATAAATTTTGAGCGCAGGTTAACATTTGCAAAACACACGTTATTGTGTAAAATACTTAATATAGAATTCGAACAATATACAGAGTGTATACACAGGAGGCGGGATATGATAAAGGTCGGAATCACGGAGATCGATATTGGATACGAGGATAAGGAGTATGCCAGGGAGCACTGTCTTGAGGTCATGCAGGAGGCATATGAGAATGGCGTTGAGCTCTTGGTGTTTCCTGAGATGACGCTGACGGGATTTACCATGATGCCCGCGCGCATGTGGGAGGCGTACAGGGATGGTGAGATACCGGAGAGCGTTTCGTTTTTCATGGAGAACAGCAGGAAATACGATATGGCCATGGCATTTGGTTATATAGAAGCTTTTATGGCTGATGGAAGCGGTGAGTTTGATGAGAGCAGAAGGAAGGTATTTGAAAATAAGCTGGCGATTGTCAGTGGAGATCGGGTGATCATGGATTATACCAAGATACATCCTTTTTCGTTCAGCGGTGAGGACAGGGTGTACCGGGCAGGCAGCCGCATTTGTCAGGCGAATGTCAAGGATCTGAGGCTGGGCGGATACATATGCTATGATCTCAGATTCCCGGAGATATTTTCGGCGGCCAGGGATTCTTACGATGCCATACTTGTGATAGCTAACTGGCCTGAGGAGAGAGTCGCCCAGTGGGAAGCACTGCTCAGGGCGAGGGCCATTGAGAATCAGGCATACGTGATAGGCGTGAACAGAGTGGGCATGGGAAAAAGGGAAAGATATGTTCCTAGCTCACATATATATGATATATTTGGAAATGAACTGGCTGAGAGGGAGAGCGACAGACTGCTCGTTGCGGAGCTTGATCCTGCGGTCATAGCAGGTGCCAGAAAGACATTCCCGCAGAGCAGGGACAGAAAGAATGATTTTTACAGGTCAATATTATAGAATTATTTGACTGGTGTATAAAACTGGTGTTCTCTTTGGTGCTTGTAATATTTTGTCAGATGGTTTACAATGGATAGAGGCAATGAGGAGGTAAAACTTATATGAATAAGGACGATTGCATTTTTTGTAAGATAGCCAACGGTGAGATTCCATCAGCGACAGTTTATGAGGATAGTATCTGCAGAGTAATACTTGATGTGAATCCTGCTAACAAGGGCCATGCGCTTATTATCCCGAAAGAACATTTTGACAATATATACAGCATGGATGCTGAGACAGCAGCCAAGATATTTACTATAGCTACAGAGGTGGCAAAGGCACAGAAGGCTGAGCTGAATCCGGACGGACTGAATATCCTTCAGAACAACGGCGAGGCAGCAGGCCAGACTGTATTCCACTTCCATATGCATCTTGTTCCAAGATACATCAAGGACAACGTGACTATGACCTGGATACCGGGTAAGGCTGATACAGAGGAGCTGTCAGCATTGTCTAAGGCTCTCAGAAAGAGAATCTAGACGATTGAAGATAGATATATAAGGTTTTGTGAGAAGAGCAGCACATGATGAACATAAGTCATGTGCTGTTTTTTCTGTTACGGTGTTAATGATAGAAAGAGCAGGCGGTAGGAAAGGACTGTATATGGAATATAATGAAGAAACTGAGGAAAGAGGGCTGAGGCGGCTGTCGTCAAATGCGCTCAAGCTGACAGCCTGTGTGTGTATGGCCGTAGATCACATAGGCATAGTATTCATGGATAACAACTACATAATGCGCGCTGTGGGGCGCCTGGCATTTCCTGTATTTGCATTCCTGCTTGTACAGGGGCTTCTGCGTACATCCGACGTGAGGAGGTATCTTCTGAGACTTGGAATATTTGCGGTGGTGTCAGAGATACCATTTGATCTGGCAATGCACGATACGATCTGGTATCCGGGGGCTCAGAACATATTATTCACCCTGACAGCCGGACTGTTTGCCATATACGCCATGGATAGCCGGGGGCCAATCGGAAGATGGAAGGTCGAGATCGCACTGGCCGCAGCACTTCTGGCGGAGTTCCTGAGATTCGACTACGGCATGGCGGGAGTGGGAATCATAGTTATGTTCTATCTGATCGAGAAGGAGCGGAGTGGAGCGGATGCTTATACTCTGGCATATTTCAATAAGAAGCAGAACATTGAGATCGTGGTGCTCAGTTCGCTGGTATACATTCTCTGCCTGGGCATGAATCAGCTATATGCTCTGCTGGCGATGATACCTGTGAATATGTACAGCGGAGAGAGAGGAAGGATGAAGCTCAAGTATTTTTTCTACCTGTTTTATCCCCTGCATTTGCTGCTTATATGGTTTATATGGAAAATAATTCATTAAGCATCATTTCCCCCAAAAATATGTTGACTAATAACTCTCAATGATATAGAGTAATGATTGCATTTATAGATATTAGAAAAACGCTCTTATTCAGAATGGTGGAGTCAGAAGGGACGAAGAAGCCATGGCAACCCCGATGTGTTCGGAAGGTGCCGACCTGAGCGACGCAGAGATGTAGGAGATACAGGCTTTGTGCTCGAACAATGAGAGGCTTGACAGACACGATCAAACCGCTCATACGAAGCGGTTTTTCTTATGTACAAAAAGGAAAGGAAGTAGTATGGAAAGAAGATTATTTACATCGGAATCAGTAACAGAAGGACATCCTGACAAAATCTGTGACCAGATATCAGATGCAGTGCTTGACGCACTGATGGAGCAGGATCCAATGAGCCGTGTGGCATGTGAGACATCCATCACGACAGGTCTTGTGCTTGTCATGGGAGAGATCACAACCAACGCTTATGTGGATATTCAGAAGATCGTTCGTGAGACGATCAGAGAGATCGGATACGACAGAGCAAAGTACGGATTTGACTGCGATACATGCGGCGTTATCACAGCCATAGACGAGCAGTCATCAGATATTGCCATGGGAGTTGACAAGGCACTCGAGGCAAAGGAGCACCTCATGAGCGAGGATGACATCGAGGCGATCGGTGCCGGAGATCAGGGTATGATGTTCGGATTTGCAACAAATGAGACACCTGAGTACATGCCATATCCAATAGCACTTGCCCACAAGCTTGCAAGAAAGCTCACAGAGGTAAGAAAGAACGGAACACTCCCATACTTAAGACCGGACGGTAAGACACAGGTAACAGTTGAGTACGATGAGAATGACAAGCCTGTAAGACTTGATGCAGTCGTTCTCTCAACACAGCATGGAGAGGAAGTCAGCCAGGAGCAGATCCACGCTGACGTTAAGAAGTATATATTCGACGAGGTTCTTCCACAGGAGCTCATCGATGAGAATACCAAGTTCTTCATCAATCCAACAGGAAGATTCGTAATAGGTGGACCAAATGGAGACAGTGGTCTCACAGGACGTAAGATCATCGTTGACACATACGGCGGATATGCCCGTCACGGCGGCGGAGCCTTCTCAGGCAAGGATTGTACCAAGGTAGACCGTTCAGCGGCTTATGCGGCCCGCTACGTGGCTAAAAACATAGTTGCAGCAGGTCTGGCTGACAAGTGTGAGATACAGCTCTCATACGCTATCGGTGTTGCAAGACCTACATCCATCATGGTAGACACATTTGGCACAGGAAAGCTTTCAGATGAGAAGCTTGTCGAGATCATTAGAGAGCACTTTGACTTAAGACCAGCAGGTATCATCAAGATGCTTGACCTCAGAAGACCTATCTACAAGCAGACAGCAGCTTACGGACACTTCGGAAGAACAGATCTTGATCTCCCATGGGAGAAGCTGGACAAGGTGGATGTGCTGAAAGCATACTTATAAGCAGATTAAAAAAATTCAGACAAATATAAAAGCACATGTATCAGATTGAAACTGATACATGTGCTTTTTGTATATCACGTTATTCCGTGAGTATTAATCTTTGTATTTCTTTGCGGATTCAAGTGCCGCATCTATCTCGTCGAGGGATGCCTGGATCTTGCTCTCCGTACTCTCCGTATCCTCTTTGACGTCAAATGCTGAATCTATAGGCTCGCTGTCATCGGCGACATCCTCAAATGCAGTGTCGTCATAGTCGTCAGTGTGGATGACATCGTCCTCATCAGGAGATACCTGATTGTCGTAATCGGAGTCTGCGTAACTCTCGTGGATAACCTCGTTGTCCCCAGGGAAGAGCGCCTTGTTGTTGATGGTGGGCACCTCGCTATTGTCGTGGTGAGGCATTCTGACGTGTTCAGCGGCTTTTGCGGAAGGCTCGGCAGCTTCTGATGTTTCATTTGCTGTGCTTTCCTTCTCCTCGTTGTCCTTCTTCAGCTTGTCTATCTGAGCCTCGTAATCAGCGATGAGACCCTTGAGTGAGACAGCAAGGATGATGATGACAACGACCAGTATCACAAGAACTATGATGGCTATGAGCATTATTACGAACTTGTGCTTGTCTATGAAGCTGGACAGCGAATCCGTCTCCTCGATGAGATCCGTTGCGTCAAGGAAAGTTCCTTCATTTGGATTGAAGAAATACCAGCCCTGGTGTCCGTCGTTTGTTGCTGCGTAGAGGAGAACGGTGTTGGAACTGCTTCCCTTCATATAAGCTCTGATGTCCGTGTCGTTCAGGTTGATCTTCACTGGAAGATATCCGGTTGGCACTGAGACTGAATTAGGCTTTGGAATGATGTTATAAGTGTTGTTGTTTGAGTGAACGCTTACAAGGGTATCTGCAGGTGCGGATGCGTTCTGATCTGCCTCTGTGAGTGTTCCTACCTCATCCTCAGTAACAACAGGCTTGGTCTCGCTGTCGATCAATGCAAGAGGTGTTGCAGGCTCGGCTTCTGAACCGGTATCGCTGACAGTAGATGAAGCTGCTTCGGTGGAAGCGGCGGCTGACTTATCGCTGATGGTTACCGAGTTGTATGACGGTGTCATGTCTATCGACTCTTCTGTGTCGGAGATGACCTCAACTGCTGATGTCTCTATGCTGGCAGTTCCGCTTGCAATGGCGGTAAATGTAAATGTTGCTGTCATTGCATCTCCAGGCTTTACATTTGCCTGGGAGTAGCTTACGGTGCCCTCAGATTCCACGGTGCCGCCGCTCACAGCCTTGAGCAATGTGGAATCATATGTGATATTGTAGCTGTAGCTTGATAAAGCCTGATCGGCTGCGTTTATACTTACCTTGATCTCCACGGTATCGCCAACAACGACCGTGGTGGATGGAACCTCAACACTAAATGCGACTGTAGCGGCATAAGTGGTATGAAGCATGAAAAGCATCATAGTCAACACACATGCAACTTCTGTCATAAACGTTCTAAAGCTAAATCTTGTAGTCCTCATAATATTCATATACGGTTATCCACCGAGTCCTCCTTATCCTCTGTTAATTATTATGGTGTAAGTACGTGTAGCTTTACTCTGGGATTTACATACTATCTTAAATGTATTCTTTCCTGATTTCAGGGTTTTTGTTCCCTTTCCGCTCACTGTGGAGTAGCTGCTTACAGGTGAAGCGTTTATTTTCACACTTGATACAGATGAGCGCACATTTACCGTGTACTGTGTAGTGCTGTTTATTGCAAATGTAGGTGACAGCTTCTTGCCGCTTACAGAGAGTGTTTTCAGGTAGTTGTTCTGGTTGCCCGGATTAGCCGCAGGCATCTTCATTGCTGTGCTTGGCATATTCTTGTAAACAGGTATGGCAAATGTTATGGCCTTGTTGAGTGCTCCTGAAGACTTGTAGGCATCATATACCTTCCATGCCTCTGTTGTAGGGGCCTGTACATTTCCCATGTACTGATGCCAGTACAGGCAGTCTGTGTAGGTTACGTTGAACTTCTGAGTATACAGAGTGTTCTGACCCTTGTTGATGTAGGACTCTCCGATATACATCGCACCGCCGATTATTGATTTGGCAGGTGTTGTCCATGGCCTGTTGTACGATGTGCCCGATGAAGCCCATCTCAGACCGTTTGTTATAGCGTTGCCTGATGCACTCTCAAATGCACCGATATTGTAGAAGTTATATATGCCGGGATATGTGGCATTCTTACCGTTTGTTCCCGAGGTTATCGAGCCTCCGACCTCCTGCTTGATACGTGAAGCAATGTGGTAAGGGCTGACGCCGGATTTCTGTGCTGCGGTGATTATCATGGACGAATATGTGGTGGTCGAACCGGTTGGGTGCGCATTGTGCATAAACGAACCAGATAATATAGCCTCAACTCCTGACTTTGTCTGTGATGAGTCGTATGACAGCTTTTCAAATGCGAACATGGAGCTTGCGGATGACATATATGTTCTCGGATCGAGGTAATACTTTACAAGATCGTCCGAGGCTGCAAACCATGTTGAACCATCATATGATGAGTAGGAGTCTGTCTTGTAGTTGTATCCAACGGTCTGTGATCTCCAGCCGTAGTTAGGACTGTAAGATGTACAGTTTACAAGGTTGTTGACACGTCCCTGTACGTTGACCTCGTTCTTGACCACGTCGTTCCAGTTAAGGTTGGTGTGTACCGCCTTGAATATCCAGTTTGGGTGCTCCGCATGGAGCTTTCTGAGAAGCACTTTGTAGCTCTCAGGGAAGTTCTGGGCGGATAATTGCTTTTCAAATGCTGCATCCGATGTCTGGTTACCGTCAGGTTCCTTGTATGTTCCCATTGTGATGAGCGATGAGGAGATAAATCCTGTATACTTCTTGCTGCTGTATGTGAGGTTGACCTTGTACCATGACTTGTTGGATGTATCAGTCACGGAGAGTGCCTGTCCCTTCATGAGCATGATCGCGCTTCCGTTGTAGGTTATAGGTGTACCCGCTGCCGTATGGCGGAAGTATACATAGTCTTCATTCACGTAACCGCTCTTGGCTGCCTGAGCCGCTGTGGTAGGCTGCTGCGTAGTAGCCTTGGTCGTGGCCTTTGTTGTGGCTGAAGTGGAGTCGATCACGATGAACTTGGAATATACATAACCGGTGTAGCGCTTCTTCTTATATGTAAGCTTGACCTTGTACCATGTCTTGTTGGAAGTGCTCAGTACGGTCATGCTCTGACCGCCCATGAGCATGATCGGCGATCCGTTATACTTCAGCGGCGTGCCGTTTGGCGTTTTTCGGAAATATACATAGTTTTCATTTTTTCGAAGGTGAGCCTTCTTGGAGGTTGTCCTTGTTACCTTGATAAATGCGGAGTACACATAACCGGTGTAGCTCTTCTTCTTGTATGTAAGCTTGACCTTGTACCATGTCTTGTTGGAAGTGCTTAGTACGGTCATCTTCTGACCCTTCCTGAGGAGTATGGCCGAGCCGTTATATTTTATAGGCGTGCCGTTTGGTGATTTGCGGAAATACACGTAGTCAGACGTGAGAGTTCCCGTGGTCGCGGCTTCTGCGTGATTGTTTCCCACATACAGTCCGGTCACCGCGATGCAGACGACCGCCCAAATAAGCATTACGATAGAAATAGTAGTCCGGGTTCGTTTAGTATTGATATCCATAGTAACCTCCATTTTTCATAAAACAAATCTATATATAAAATAGTATTTATGACAAAATTACATCAGTCTAAGTTTACCATAATTATTGCAAATGAGCACCATTTTTGTGAAAAAAGTTATAAAAAAGTAATAAAATTGCAATAAAAAAGCTTTTGCCGGTCAGACAAGTGCTGACCGGCAAAAGCTTTTCGCCTTATGTCGTATATATTAACCTACTTTGAGCTTGAATTTCTGGATCTCTTTGTCCGTCTCTACCTTCTCGATGAGAGCACCAAGTCCGCGAAGCTTTTCGTCGAACTTCTCGTAGCCTCTCTGGATATACTTGATATCACATACAGTAGAGAAGTCGTTGGCCACAAGTGCCGCAATTACAAGTGCTGCGCCTGCTCTCAGGTCAGGTGCTGCAACATTTGCACCGGTGAATGTCTCCACACCATCGAGAATAGCGGTGTTGCCCTCGACTCTGATGTGTGCGCCCATTCTTGAAAGCTCTGCGACATACTTGAATCTGTTCTCAAATATGCTCTCGGTGACGATGCTTGTTCCGTTGGACAGTGCAAGTGTAACCGCCATCTGTGGCTGCATATCTGTCGGGAATCCCGGATATGGCAGAGTCTTGATGTTGGTAGCTTTGAGTCTCTTGTTGCACATTACTCTCACTGAATCATCGTACTCGATGACAGTGGCACCTATATCTGTAAGCTTTGAGGTTATAGCCTCAAGATGCTTAGGAATTACGTTCTTGATGAGGACGTTGCCTCTGGTGGCTGCTGCTGCAACCATGAAGGTTCCTGCCTCGATCTGATCCGGAATGATGGAATATGTAGTTCCGTGAAGTGACTTTACGCCACGGATACGGATGACATCAGTTCCGGCACCCTTGATGTTAGCACCCATACTGTTGAGGAAATTGGCAACATCAACGATATGTGGCTCCTTGGCTGCGTTCTCTATGGTAGTCTTGCCGTTTGCCATTACGGCGGCCATCATGACATTGATGGTGGCACCTACTGAGATCACATCCATGTAAATGTGGCTTCCGATCAGCTCATCAGCCTCAACGGATATCATACCGTTTGCTATATCAACGTGGGCTCCAAGTGCTTCAAAACCTTTTATGTGCAGATCTATCGGACGGGCTCCGATGTCGCATCCGCCTGGAAGAGCGACCTGTGAATGGTTATATTTGCCAAGCAGTGCGCCGAGCAGATAGTAGGATGCTCTGATCTTTCTGATATATTCGTCGTCGACACAGAGATCGGTATTCGGATTGATGGTTCCACCACATATAGCAACCGTGTGCTCGTCTATGTAACGGACCCTTGCGCCGATACCCTGAATGGCCTGAAGAAGGACTCTTGTATCTCTGACGTTCGGTACGTTTTCTATTGTGACTTCCTGGTCGGTCATGACTGCAGCGGCAAGTATTCCAAGTGCGGCATTCTTAGCACCCGCAATGGTAACTTCGCCCTCCAGAGGACGACCTCCCTTGATAACATACTGTTCCATATTTCACCTCTTAGATAATTCTCGGATTATCGCAACTTTATAGATTATAGCACATAAAACTGAAAAGTAAACAGTTACTTGTCTGCTTCACAGTATATACATCTGTAAATTCGCTTTTCTCTGTCTGTGAGTTTGAATATATGGGTTATTCCTTGCTCTGTGGTCGTAATGCATCTTGGATTGGTACATTTCTTTATTCCAACCAGTCTCTCAGGCAGTTCGATCTTACGTTTTTCAACGAGCTTGCCGTCCTTGATGATGTTGACGGATATATCCGGGTCGATATACCCCAGAACATCAAGGTTTATGTCGATATCCTGATCTATCTTAAGAATGTCCTTTCTTCCCATCTTCTCGCTTTTAACATTCTTGATTATAGCAACGGAGCAATCCAGCTTATCAAGATAAAGATCGTTGTATATCTGCAGGGCTTTGCCTGCTGTTATATGGTCAAGTACAATACCATTCTGAATACTGTCAATATTCATGATCATTCCTCCTATGCCTTAAAATCCTTGTCGAGTCCGAGAAGGTCCATGATGAGTGCCATTCGGACATATTTGCCGTTGAGTGCTTGTCGGAAATAACATGCTCTCGGATCGTCATCCACCTCAACAGATATCTCATTTACACGAGGAAGCGGGTGAAGGATCGACAGGTCAGGCCTAGCGAGAGCCAGCTTTGACTTGTCAAGAATATAGGTATCTTTCAGTCTTATGTAGTCCGCCTCGTTGAAGAAACGTTCTTTCTGGACTCTTGTCATATAGAGAACGTCCAGAGATCCGATAGCATCCTCAAGAGAGGAAATCTCCTCATATGGTATATTATTCTTTTCGATGACTTCTGTTCTTATATAATCAGGTAATTTTAATTCATCCGGTGATATGAGAATAAATTTTATGCCTTTGTATCGTGACATGGCCTTTATAAGTGAATGAACCGTACGACCAAACATAAGATCTCCGCAGAAACCTATGGTCATATTGTTTAGTCTGCCCTTCTCTCTCTTTATTGTGAGAAGATCGGCCAATGTCTGCGTAGGGTGATTGTGACCGCCGTCACCAGCATTAATAATAGGAACATCTGATTTCATGGAAGCCAGCATCGGGGCACCCTCTTTATAATGTCTCATAGCTATAATATCGGCATAACAGCTGACGATCTTGACGGTATCGCCCACACTCTCACCTTTTGTTGAAGATGAGGAGCTTGCAGATGAAAATCCGAGAACGTTTCCGCCAAGTTCCATCATGGCAGCCTCGAAGCTAAGTCTTGTGCGTGTGCTTGGTTCAAAGAACAGAGTTGCAAGCTTTTTGCCCTTACAGACTTCGCTGTATTTCTCTTTATTGTCGATGATGTCCTGTGCCAGCACGAGAAGGTGGTCAACCTCCTCAACTGACAGGTCCATTGGGTCTATTAAATGTCTCATTTGACATGATCCTCCTTAGGTTATCAGAATGAATATTTTAAGAATTAAGAAGGGTATACATAACAGCCTTCTCAGCGTGACGTCTGTTCTCAGCCTCATCCAAAATGTGGTTGAGGTTCTTGTCGATAACGCCCTGTGAGATCTCAAATCCCTGGTGCATAGGCATGTCGTGGAATACTATAGCCTTGCTGCCCTCTGTAAATTCCTCGTTGAGCTGGTAAGGCATCATCTTGGCGAGAGTCTCTTCCTTCTGCTGCTTGTATGCAGGGTTGTTGAAAAACTCCATGTCTACCCATGTATCTGTGTAGAGGATATCCATATCCTTTGCGTACTTCTTTGCCTCCTCCATGCTCATGGTAGGATCGAGTTCAACATAGTGGCCTGTAGCCTTTGCTGCTTCAAAGAAGTCATCACCACATACAGTGTTGTTTACAAGTGGTGTGAGTCCATAGATGGTTCCTTTCTTCATCTTTGCGAAGAACTCAACAAGAGAGTTGAATACATTATTCTTGGCACCGATGTACATAAGTTTTACATCGAGACTGCCAAACTTTTCTATAATAGTGAGGGCATCTGCCAGGATCTGGCATGGATGATAAGAACTGTCACATCCGTTGATAAATGGAACAGTAACATTGTTGCCGAACAGCTCGACTGTCTCATTCTTTACAAGACGTGCCATGATGATATCTACATTCCTGCATACATACTTAATCTCTGATACAGGCTCACCGAGTGTAAAGTTGGAATCCTTCCAGAGCTGGTTGTAATATGTACCGCCGAGCTCAGTTATACCTGTTGTAAATGAAAGAAATGTTCTTGTGGAAGTCTTCTCAAAAAGAGTGTAGAGTTTCTTGCCCTCAAGAGCGTGAGCGTACTTATCAGGGTTCTTCTTCATGTCAAGTGCCAGATTGAGAATATCCATCAGCTCATCAGCTGTGAAATTCTTGAAGTTAAGCATGTTTTTCATAACAAATGTCCTCTTTTCTCTAGAATTATAAATTGTTTGCAATACGGACAAACATAATCTGTGGATCCTGGCAATATATTTAGGATACGGGTGTTGAGATATGTCTGTCTGAAATTTTATTATATAGCACATGGTTTCAAAAGTAAAACAGTTTACGACATCACATAAATTATGAATGTAAATATTTGAAGATTTATGCCTGATTATAAAAAAATATAGATAATAAAGCAAAAAACAGCTTAATTTTTTGATTTTTATTGACAAAGATGTATATATATGGTTTTATATATTTTATAAAATTTTTATAAAAAATTTATAATTAAATCAAGGGAGGACATTTTATGATCAAACAGAGGAACATTGCTTTGTGCATAGTATTTTCAATCATTACATTTGGAATTTATGCACTGTATTGGTTCGTTTGCCTTACAAACGATGCTAATCAGGAATCCGGACAGACAGATGCAACAAGCGGTGGGGTAGCATTGTTGCTTACTATCGTTACATGTAATATCTATGGATGGTTCTGGGCATACAAGATGGGCGAGAAGATTGATGCAATAAAGACAAAGAATGGTCAGTCAGCAGGAAATTCAAGCATACTTTTCCTTCTGCTCCAGTTATGTGGACTTGGAATTGTATCATATGCTATTATGCAGGATACCATCAATAAAAATGCGTAATGAATCAAATTGCATACAAATATACATTGAAAAATGTATAGATGCAGTTGCGTACAGACAAAATGTATGAGAAAATAGTCCCGTAGACTGAGTTGTGTCTGCGGGGCTATTCTGTTATTTTTATTGCAGTTATGCAGTGGTTTACATATGAGTGGAATAATTGCAGTCATACACAAGTCCTACATAATTCAATTAAGGATTTAAGTTTAAGGAGGATTATCAATTATGATCAAACAGAGGAATATTGGAATATGTATTCTGCTTTCAATTGTGACATGCGGAATATATGGATTGTATTGGTTTGTTGTGCTAACAGACGATATCAATCAGGAGTCAGGAGAGACAGATGCAACAAGTGGTGGAATGTCGCTTTTGCTCACTATCGTTACATGTAACATCTATGGATGGTTCTGGGCATATAAGATGGGCGAGAAAGTTGATATCATAAAGAATAAGAACGGTGTACCATCAAGCAACTCAGGCATCTTATACGTCCTTCTTCAGGTATTTGGACTTGGAATTATTGCATATGCGCTTATGCAGGACACTGCAAACAAATATGCAGAGGCTATACCTCAGATGAATACAGGATATGGTCAGCAGACCTACAGTCAGCAGCCATATGGTCAGCAGGGATATGATCAGAATGCATACAACCAGCAGGGATATGGTCAGAATACATACAATCAGCAGGGATATGGTCAGCAGCCATACAGCCAGCAGGGATATGATCAGAACGCATATAACCAGCAGGCATACGGACAGCAGCCATATGGTCAGCAGGGATATGACCAGAATGCATATAACCAGAATGCATATAACCAGCAGGCATACGGACAGCAGCCATACAGCCAGCAGGGATATGATCAGAATGCATACAATCAGCAGGGATATGGTCAGCAGGCCGGTTTAGACCAGAATACATTTGGCCAGCAGTCAGATCAGAATATTAACACATCAGCAGATGCTTCAGGCAGTGATAACAGCCAGCAGTAGTCGGCGGAGACAAAGAAATACAGAGCATGGATCAGATACAGAAATCAAGAAGAAATGCGATAATTAAAAGGGATGCCATCCTCGTGGGGATAGGCATCCTCTATTATATATTCATAAGAGTGACAGGACTTGCCATACCATGTATATTCAGAAAGATAACCGGATTTTTATGCCCAGGATGCGGGATAACACGGGCTATCCTTGCGGCCGTAAGGCTGGATCTTGCAAAGGCATTTGCTTATAATCAATTTATGTTTATAGCTCTTCCGGCGTTGGCATACATAATTGTAAAAAACGATTATGTATTCGTAAGATATGGAAACAGAAAGTTATCGCGATTTGACAATATACTTATATTTATATGTATTGCCGGGGCGGTGATGTTTGCCGTTCTCAGGAATGTGATGCGCTTTTGAGAGAGAGACGATGACAAGTTTATTGGCAGTGTTATAGAATGACCATCGTAACAGACTTATTTAATATCCCATCTTCTTGACAATAAATAATAAAAAGGCATATAATTTACAATTACCGAGGAGTTTTTCGGTAAAGTTGCACAAGCATTTCATTTGTGCTTGTAGTATTTTTTCAGGGAGGGTTTTTGAAATGGCAAAAAAACCGTATTATATTACAACCGCCATTGCATATGCATCAGGTAAACCTCATATAGGCAACACCTACGAGATCGTGTTGGCTGACAGCATTGCAAGGTACAAGAGATTCGCAGGTTATGATGTAAGATTCATGACAGGAACAGATGAGCATGGACAGAAGATCGAGAACAAGGCTTTTGAGAACATGCAGACCCCAAAGGAATTCGTTGATGAGACATCAGGTGAGATCAAGAGAATATGGGATCTCATGAATACTTCATATGACAAGTTTATCCGTACAACAGATGATTACCATGAGAAGCAGGTACAGAAGATATTTAAGAAGCTGTACGATCAGGGTGATATATATAAGGGACATTATGTAGGAAAATACTGTACACCATGTGAGTCGTTCTTCACAGATGGACAGCTCATAGATGGCAAGTGTCCGGACTGTGGAAGACCTGTTCAGGAGGCCAAGGAGGAGGCATACTTCTTCAAGATGAGCAAGTATCAGGACAAGCTCATGAAGCATATAGAGCAGCATCCTGAGTTTATACAGCCTGAGTCAAGACGTAACGAGATGGTTAACAACTTCCTTAAGCCGGGACTTCAGGACCTGTGTGTATCAAGAACATCATTCAAGTGGGGAATCCCAGTGGACTTTGATCCAAAGCACGTTGTATATGTGTGGGTTGACGCACTTTCAAACTACATAACTGGACTTGGATATGACGTAGATGGAAAGAGCGATGAGAAGTTTTATAAATACTGGCCGGCAGATCTTCACTTGATCGGCAAGGATATCCTGAGATTCCATACCATTTACTGGCCTATCATGCTGATGGCACTCGGACTTCCGCTTCCAAAGCAGGTATTCGGTCATCCTTGGCTCCTCCAGAGTGATGGCAAGATGAGTAAGTCGAAGGGCAACGTAATGTACGCTGACGATATGGTCAATATATTTGGCGTGGATGCTGTCAGATTCTTTGTTCTTCACGAGATGCCATTTGAGAATGATGGAGTTATCTCATGGGAGCTCATGGTTGAGAGACTCAACTCAGAGCTTGCAAATACACTTGGAAATCTGGTCAATAGAACCATATCGATGTCAAACAAGTATTTCGGTGGCATTGTGACAAATACCAACGTCACAGAGCCTGTCGATGAGGATCTTAAGAAGGTCGTTATGGACTGCAGATACAAGGTTGCAGAGTGCATGGATAAGCTCAAGGTTGCAGATGCGATCACAGAGATATTTGCACTGTTCAAGAGATGCAACAAGTACATAGATGAGACAATGCCTTGGGCACTCGCAAAGGAGGAGGACAAGAAGGACAGACTGAACACAGTTCTGTACAACCTTGTCGAGAGCATCGTTATAGGTGCAACACTCCTTGAGCCATATATGCCTGAGACAACTGAGAAGATCATGGCACAGCTCAATACCGAGAAGAGAAAGGTCACAGAGCTTGGAAAGTTTGGTCTGTACAAGTCAGGAACAAAGGTAACAGAGCAGCCTGAGATCCTATTCGCACGTCTTGACGTGAAGGAAGTTATGGCTAAGGTTGCCGAGTTCGCTCCAGTGGAGAAGGAGTCCATGTACGAGCAGGCCAAGAAGCAGAAGGAAGAGAAGGAGAATTCTGCTGAGACCAAGAAGATCAAGATAGCTGAGGCGAAGGTCCAGGCACTCAAGGCCAATCCTGATGTAGTTGACAAGCAGGAGATAAGCATTGAGGAGTTCCAGAAGATGCAGCTCATGATCGGCGAGATTGTTGCATGTGAGGAGGTTCCTAATTCAAGAAAGCTTCTCTGCTCACAGGTAAGCTTTGGCAAGAACAATGTAAAGCAGATAGTATCAGGAATCAAGGGTACATACTCAGCAGAGGATATGGTAGGTAAGAAGGTTGTGGCTATAGTAAATCTTAAGCCATGTAAGCTTGCCGGAGTCGTATCAGAGGGTATGCTTCTGTGCGCAGAGGATCCTGAGGGCAATCTGTCACTCCTGACCACCGAGAAGGACTTCCCAGGTGGATGCTTTATAAGCTAAGATATAAAATAGTGGATATAATGAGGGAAGCATCACAGGCCGGGCACACGGCCGGGATCCGTGGTGTTTCCCTGTTTTTATTTATAAAGCTGAAGTAAATTTTATGTTACAAAGATTATACGCAGAGGCCTTTCTGCATTGATTTATTAGATGTTTCATGATAGAATTTTGTTAGGTGCACGGACAGGAGGAGTGTGCCTTTGGAAAGATTTAGAAATCTTAGCGCCATGACCCCTGGGCTTTGGCTTTCAGGGATAACGAGGTTGAAGGTTATCGAATATTCGGCGGATGCCTTCACGCAGAGTCTGGATGCGCACATGATATCCAAATATGGGGGTAACTCCAAAACAAAGAATCATGACCAGACACCCATAGCTGTTATGTATGGTGGTTTCACCTTTTTTAAGTGCGCCATATTATAATATTATCAGTATACAGCGTGGTTATAAGCCGAAAGGAGATTAATTTAATATGTGTGGAATCATAGGATATGTAGGAAAGAAACCAGCCAAGGACATTCTTATTGACGGACTGGCAAAGCTCGAGTACAGGGGATATGACAGTGCGGGAATAGCACTGCTTAATGATGATGATACACTGACGATCAAGAAGAAAGCCGGCAGAGTGGAAGACCTCAGGGAGATGTGCAGCGACGACAGTCCTGTGTACAGATCAACCTGTGGAATAGGCCATACGAGATGGGCTACTCACGGCGGAGTTACGGATGTGAATGCACATCCACATAGGTGCGGAGATGTGGCACTTATACATAATGGAATTATAGAGAACTATAACGACATTGTGAGAGAATACGGACTGGCCGACAGGTTGGTATCCGAGACGGACACAGAGGTAGTAGCAGCACTTCTGGACACACTGTACGATGGCAATCCCATCGAGACTATCAGAAAGGCTGTTAAGGCTATAGCCGGTTCATTTGCACTCTGCATTATGTTTGCAGACAGACCGGGCAAGATATACGCAGTGAGAAATGTAAGTCCGATGATCGCTTCATACACAGATGAGGGATCGATCATTGCATCAGACCTCACAGCGATAATATCATTTTCAAAGGAATACTTTGTTGTGCCGGAGTATCATATACTGACACTCTCAAGCACAGGCATCAGAGTAGAAGACATGAAGGGGAACATGGTAGAGCCGGAGATGCTCAAGATAACATGGGACATAACGGCAGCTCAGAAGGGTGGATATCCGCACTTTATGCTGAAGGAGATCTATGAGCAGCCAGAGGCACTGAGAAACACGATAACTCCTCGTATAGTGAATGAGCTTCCTGATTTCACTGAGGACGGCATCGATGATGAGGTGTTTAAGAATCTTGAGAACATCACAGTGGTTGCATGCGGAACAGCTATGCACGCCGGAATAGTCGGCAAGGCCATGATTGAGAAGGAGTTAAAGATTCCTGTTAATGTTGAGATAGCATCAGAATTCAGATACAAGGAACCACTCATAAATGAAAAGACTCTCGTAATAGTTACATCACAGTCAGGAGAGACTATTGACACACTCGAGGCACTCAGACTTGCCAAGAGATGTGGATCAAAGGTTCTGTCCATAGTCAATGTAAAGGGATCGACCATCGCCAGAGAGAGCGATTACGTCCTTTATACACATGCCGGTCCTGAGATCGCAGTTGCAAGTACCAAGGCATATTCGGTACAGATGGCTGCAATGTATCTCATTGGATGCAGACTTGGCTATGTCAAGGGTATATACTCTGAGGACAGGGCAAAGGCATTCATCAGACAGCTTCAGGGCGTTATCCCGGTGATAGAGGAGACACTCAAGCAGGCAGATGAAGTAAAGACAGTTGCAAACTATATAAAGATGGCTCCGGATGCATTCTTCATAGGAAGAGGACTGGATTATACACTGTCACTGGAAGGTGCACTGAAGCTGAAAGAGATTTCTTATGTTCACGCTGAGGCTTATGCGGCAGGGGAGTTAAAACATGGAACGATAGCACTCATAACTGAGAACGTTCCGGTCATAGCTTTGGCTACACAGGAATCTGTATACGGAAAGATGATTTCCAATATACGCGAGGTTAAGGCAAGAGGCGCATACGTCATTCTTGTCAGCATGGATGAAGAGTACAATGATAAAGATGTATGTGACAAACACATATCCATACCAAAGCAGGATGGATTGTTCACGGTATTTTCGGCTGCTGTCATCCTGCAGCTTATAGCGTATTACACGTCCGATGCAAAGGGGTTGGACGTAGATAAGCCACGTAATCTGGCAAAGTCAGTTACAGTAGAATAATTGACTCCGGGACTTACATGGATATCGTGCGATAAATATCGGAGGGTTTTATATGAGTGATAAGATGTATTTGTGTGATGAGTACAAATTGTACTTTAAGATTGAAGACGATGTAGAGGTTCTTCACAATGAGGTAGAGCTGTACAATGCTCAGTTTGTGGGCAATAATGCGTTCTGCCATGAGGAATATATAGATGGTCAGAGAGCTCTGACATATTCTATTCCAGCCATGACTACCATGAATCAGTTCCTTGAGAAGAAGATACACAAGGATGAGCTGGTTGATCTGATATTCAGTATTGCAGATCAGCTCATGTATCTCAAGGCGAATGATCTGTCCATTGGAAAGGTTATACTGAATAAGGGATATATGTATATAGACTTCCAGAATATGGCTGTTCAGCTCATATTCCTGCCTATAGATAAGCCTATGGACAGATGTAATATGGAGAAGTTTATAAGGGATCTTATGGGCAATATGAAGTTTGCGAATAAGAAGGCATCCGATGCCGGATATGAGCTTATCAAATACTTTGATCACAATCCTACATTTTATCTGTCAGAATTTTATAAGTTTATAACAGACCTGAAGAATGACAATATAGCACATCCTGAGGATGAGCAGGAGCTTATGAAGTCAGCGGGAGTCAGCCCGGTCAATGTGGCTAAGGTAGAGGTTCCTGAGACTCCTCATGTTACAACTTCTTCATTCAAGCTTGCAAAGGAAGTTAAGGATTTCTCATCAAATGATATTGGATTTGATGACAACGATGACGGTTCGACAACAGTTCTCACAGCCAACAACCGTGGCAAGAGCGGCCCTGTCATCATAAGAACCAGAACAGGTGAGAGGATAAGGATCGACAAGCCGATATTCTGTATCGGTAAGTCTACACAGGGAGTTGACTATCAGGTAACTGACAACAATTCAGTCAGTCGCCGCCATGCTTACATTATCAATGTCAACGGCGTGTACTATCTGAGAGATAACAAGTCGACCAACCACACTTACCTTGGTGGCAAGATCATAAGCAGCGGAACGGATATGATGCTCATAGATGGTATCAGATTCAAGCTTGCGAACGAGGAGTTCACCTTCAAGGAGAAATAAAATAGTATATTATACTGGATAAGGAGACTTGTTTATTATTATAATGAGTCTCCTTATTTTATAATAAATCCCCTGCATGGGCGCGCCGGAGTACATGTGGGTAAAGGGGTAATATAAATAGAATGTGAAAAAAGGGGGAGTATCAAAGATTATGAAAAGAAAAGGAAGCTTATCGGGAAGGACACTGTGTAAAAAAGCAGCAACAGTGGTAATGTGTGCAGTGCTGATGCTGACGGCAGGTATTCAGACGACAGGTATTCAGACTGTTAAGGCCAGTACCCTTGACCAGCAGATAGAAGAGGCTCAGAGTGAGTTGGAACAGGTGAAGAAAGATCAGAGTGAAGTGATGACCGTATATGATCAGGGCTCTATAGGTTTTGTAGACTGGATGCTTGCGAAAAGCAACCTGACAACAAAACAGAAATATGATCTGAATCGGGCCAAGGCTGTCCTGCAGGAGGCATGTGAGGAAGATTTCTCCAAGTGGGCGGGAGGAAATAATACAGGTCTTCCGGAATCGAGAAATAACAAGGTTGTTGTTACCGGAGATAAGAAAGACGCCATATCGCTTGAAAACACAAAGGCGACATTTGCGGTATTGAATAAAATTAATTCGTTAAGGGACACAGACGAAAACTATGTCGGGGCAATGAAGAGGAATGCGGCTAAGACTAATTTCTATTTCATGGCGGTGGCACAGTCAGGCGCGGACAGAGGTGCAGGACTCACAAATCATTCACTTCTTCAGGTGTCATGTGAGAATCTGGCGTTTGGATATACTGATCCGGCGGCAGGATGGAACAGTGAGAAGGCATCTTTTAACAAGATAAGGGATGAGCTGGGATATTCATCCATAACTTCGCAGAGTCAGCTTACAGCTGTTGAACAAAAGGCGGATTCGGAGGGAGTCACGGTTGGACATTATACCAATATGTTCTGGGCAGCAGATCAGGTGATGGGAGTCGGATTCACACTCTATGGCAGGTATGGCAATACTTCATGCTTCAATGCAAGCAAGCTTTCAAACTATACTAGCCAATATGAGGTGTACACAATAGCTGAATTTGAGAAGCTGTTTGATGAATATTATGAGACTGTAGATCCGGAGAAGTGGCAGAAAAAGGTGGATGCAGCGCAGGCCAAGCTGGATAAGCTGCTTGGACAGCGGTATGATGCATGCACGGAGCATGTGTATGGTGAAGGTGTGAAAAAAGAGGCCACATGTACAGAGACAGGTGGAACAGTATACACATGCGCTAAATGTGGCTACAAAAAGATAGAGGATGAGGTTCCGGCTCTTGGGCATAGCTTTACAGATGGCGTATGTACGAGATGTAAAGTAACAGGACCAAAGACGATGTACGTGTACTGGAGATTATCGGAAACTGCTTCATCAGCCACATATGATCAGGAGTTCGAAGTAGGAAAGGATATAGAGACATACATATCTTTCTCGACGGCATCAGATAGCAAATCCGATGACAAATTCGTGTTTGATATAGCAGACCCGTCTATTATTTCGTATACCCCTTCGTCTAACTATGCTGGAACATTCCATATGAATAAGATAGGTGAGACGACGGTTACTGTATATCCGGTCGTGAATCCGGATATGAAGAGGGTAATCACTGTGTCGGTAACAGATGTGGGTGGTCATGACTATGTAATAAGTCAGGCAGAACCGGGATCTGGAGAGACAGAAAAAATTTGTTCAAAGTGCGGGACGACAAAAACGGTGACAATCCCGACGGCAATAACACGTACTGTATGGTGGAGTGATAGTAATGGATATTACAAGCCTGCTGATGTGGAAGTAGGTGATGAGATCAATCTGGAAGTAGATTATGCACCAACGAAGGTCGACAACTCTGAGTTTATAGTTACATCATCGGATGAAGGTATTGTAAAAGTGAGTGATCCGGAATCTTCTTATAGAAGATATGATGCTAAGCTTACGGCGGTCGGAACAGGTGATGTAACCATAAGAATAGTTCATAAATATGACAGCTCAATTTGTCAGGAATACACGTTCAATGTGGCAGATCAGGGGGGACATGAGTATGTCATATCAGAGGCAGATGAGGGTGAAAGCCAGACAGTAGAGACGTGTTCAAAGTGCGGATATGAGAAGATCGTGTCACTTCCTACCAGTATCAGATATGTGTATTGGCAGGAGAAGGACAGCGATAACAGGACTACTTCACCAAGTGAGTATGAAATTGGAGCGGAACTGAGTATAAATATAATGGATTGGCCAACGAGAGCGGACATACATGAGTATGCGGTTACATCGTCGGATGAGACTGTTGTAAAGGTGAATGAAGTGTCTAGGACTGCGGCATCACTTTCGGCAATCGGCAACGGCGTTGTAACGATTACGGTTGCCAGTAAATATAATCCGTGGGTGAAGGCTGAGTATGAACTTGATATAACAGAGATAGGCGGACATTCATACACTGCGGAAATAGTAAATGATGAAACTCTTGCACAGGCTGCGACCTGTACAACTGCTGCGAAATATTATTATTCCTGTGATAACTGTGGAAGAGTGAATCGCAAAAAGACATTTACACATGGGGATAGCCTGAGACATGATTACGCCCCAAAGTATGAGTGGTCAGCAAATGGCAACACTTGCAAGCTGGTTCTCACCTGTACCAGAGATTCGAGTCATGTGATCAGTGAACCGATGACTGTAACAAGCAAGATAACGCAGGCATCCTGCGAGAACGATGGTGCAAAGGTGTGTACAGCAAAATGCACGCTGAATGGCAAGAGTTATCAGAGTACCAAGAAGATAGCCATTGGTGCATTGGGACATAGATGGGATTCAGGCGTGGTTAAGAAAAAAGCTTTGTGTGCAGCAGAAGGTCTGATCAGATACACATGTGAGCGATGCCAAAAGACAAAGGATGAGAAGACAGAGCCACTCGGACATACCCAGGGAAAGGCTGTGTATGAGAATGTAAATCTGGCTACATGTCAGGCTGAAGGCAGCCGAGACAAGGTTATATACTGCACCGTGTGCAAGGCAGAACTCAGCAGGACTACTGAGATTCTTCCAAAGACAGACCATGATAGAACGCTTGTAGGAGAGAAGAAAGCTACCTGTATGGGCGGCGGATATACAGGAGATGTTGTCTGCAGCATGTGTGGTGAGATTTTTGAAACCGGTACAGCAACAGACCCAGTCGATCACAGCTACACAGCAAAGAAAACAACTGCACGATATCTGAAGAAGGCAGCAGATTATGATTCTCCGGCAGAGTATTACTATGCATGTGTATACTGTGGAGAAAAGGGTGAGACTAGCTATGCGTATGGCTCAAAGCTCACGCGTAAGAGCATATCGTCAGCAAAGGTTACACTTAACAAGACAGAATATACATATGATGGTAATTCGAAGAAGCCGGCTGTAACAGTAAAGCTTGGCGACAAAACGCTGGAGAAGGATACAGATTATACGGTTTCATACAATAAGAACAAAGCAGCCGGAACAGCAGAGGCTGTAATTATAGGCGCTGGCACATATCAGGGACAGAAGACGATCAATTTTACGATCAAAAAGGCGCCGAACAGCATAACGCTGAAAAAGCGCAGCTACAGAATAGAGATGTCAACCAGCTCGAAGAGAATATCTATTTCACAGAGCGTGAGCGCACGTGCCGGAAAGCTCAGCTACAGCTCGGATAAAAAAGCTGTAAAGGTAGACTCTGCTGGAACAATAACGATCGCAGCCCGGTATATAGGCAAGGCAAACATCACCGTATATGCTGGAGATTCGAATCATGTGAAGGTGAAGAAGATAATACCTGTTACTGTCAGCCCGAAGATACCAGGTATAAGCCAGATAAAGAGCCCATCGGCTGCGTCTGTAAGATTAAAGTGGGGAAAGATAAGCTGCGCAGATGGCTATCAGATCCAGTATTCAACAACATCAAACTTTAAAAAGGGTACATATGCATTCACGGTGTTAAGCGGTGGAAGCAAGACGACTGCGAGTCTTGGAGCAAAGCAGCGGATTAAAGGCGGAAAAACATATTATGTAAGGGTTAGAAGCTTTTCGAACAAGTTTGGCACAAGATGCTACTCAGCATGGAGCAAGACAAAGTCAGTCAGGGTGAGAAAGTAGCCGGAGATAACATATATATAAAGCTCAGCCTGTGTGATGGATTCAGTAGAAATCACACAGGCTGAGCTTTTCTTAATGTATATTCTTAAGACACATTCTTAATGCATATAGTTACTCGGCGGTCTCGCCACCCGAGGAGATATCGCCTTCGTCTGAACTGTCCTCGCTTGAGCTGTCAGAGCTGTCAGAGCCTGAGCTCTGCTGGGAACCCTCTATTGCAAGCATGGATGCATCAACCTGGGACAGCCCCGCCGGGTCAACACAGTAATAGTCGCCGTCATCGGTTATCTTCACAGAGACCACAACAGGACTGCGGTAATCCATGTCTGCGGCTTTATTCTGAAGGATATCCGACACGCCCTGGGCAAATTCTTTCTCGTAATCTTCCTTTGTGGTGTTGTTGAAATCGCCGGCGCTGATCTTCTTGTTATAGTCGTCGATATATGCGAACACATCGTCAAATGCCTGATTGAGAATGTCCATAGGATACACGGTCACGTCCACATAGTAGTCGCTTCCGCTCTTATAGGCTCTTGACACCTCGTATTTGGCCTTAGAGTAGATGACCTTTGCGGTCTCGTCAAATATAGCATCCACCTCGTCTGTCTCTGCGTTGTTCAGTGAGTAATGATTGATGAGCTGGCCGGCCAGATAATCTATGCTGTCGCTGTACATGGCTGAGGCGTCCTCCTCGGAGCCGTCGTTGTCCTTCACGTATCCGTCAAAGCTTCCTTTGTAGTTGACGTCGAGAATGTTCTGCATGTATGTCTGATAGGTGGTCTTCTTGCGGTGAAGACAGCCTGTGAGTGATGTCATCACGAGGGTTGCCGCGAGACCTAATATGACAAGTTTTGAATGGTGTTTCATCTATATGATCCTCCGTAAAATTTAAATTCAATGAGCAGTTACAATATAGCATAAAAAAAGTGGTTTGTAATCATAAAAGGTAAAAATACTTTGCTTACAGAATTATGTGTGCTATAATTACGGAGTATCTACAATAGGATTAGTTTTTCGGAGGTAAGGTCATGGCAAAACAGGTAGAAGATGTTGTAACTGACGATAGAGTAGAATCACTGAAGACAGTGAAGTTTGGTGGATATGATAAGGCATCCGTTGATTACTATATTGATGAACTTAAGGAAAAGCACAATAAAGAAGTAGAGGAGCTTAAGGCGAACGTCAACAAGCTCAGCGAGGCTGTTCTGAGTCTCAAGACCATGAGAGAGGTCAATATGACAGAGTCTTCCAAGACCATAGAGACTCTCAAGAAGACCAATTCAGAGCAGGAGAGCGAGATAGAGTCACTCAAGGAGCAGATCAATGCATACAAGCAGAGAGAGCTTGAGAATGCAGGAAGATACGAGTCAATATCAAGAACACTTCTTGAGGCCCGTGAGAGCGCAGACGCACTGATCGCACAGACTGAGAAGGAGTGCACAGACAAGAAGAATACTATAACTGCAGAGCTCGAGGCATACGAGACAGATGTCAAGGAGAGATGCACAAAGCTCCAGACAGATACAGAGATACAGTGCCAGCAGATGTATGATCAGACCGAGGCAAAGTGCAACAGCATGAAGGATGAGGCATACTCAGAGGCAGAGAAGACAAGAAATAAATCTCACGCAGATGCAGAGGCTCTGTCGGCAAAGACAGATTACGAGTGCAAGGTTATGAGAGAGGAAGCTCAGAAGGATGCTGCCAATACAAGAAATGCAGCCACAGATGATGCAACCAGACTTCGCAACAATGTGAAGAAGGAGTGCGAGAGCGTAAGCAGATATATGTCAGATCTTCTGTCATCACTGGACAATGTTATTTCTGCATGTGCTTCAACAAAGGATGTTGCCGACAAGGCATTTACCGGACTGAAGAGCGAGGCAACTGCTATGGTTAGTGATGCTGAGGATGCACAGTAGTAATATATGATATATGGTAACATGAAACTTTTCTATGTGATGGGACATAGGAAAGTTTTATGTGCATTAAGGGGTAAATAATATACGGGGTGTATAATAATGGGATAAAACTGCACTTGTGCAGTGGATATATGGAGAGATATTTATGGAGATAAACAGACTTAGTGGTTATTCAGATTTTCTGGGAATAGTTGAATATCCTGCGGTTGTGTTCTGCGAGGATGGTGAAGTCCTCAGCATAAACAATGCCGCAGTTAAGATCGTGGGTTCGGATGTTGAATCCATTGCCATGGAGCCGGATAAGTTTATGGTCAGCGATGAGTTCTGGCCGACACTTGACGACAAGAAGGCTATCATATGGCACAGACTTGGACTTATAGTTAACGACAAGGACAGATATGTAGTCAGTGGATTTGTCAACCAGTTTGAATATGGTGACAAGAAGGCGTATATGGTATTGTTTGAGCTTCGATCAGACGTTACGATAGGAAGCGTGAGTCTTGAGAGGATCATAAACCATATAGGCGTTATAGCTCTGTATCTGTATAAGCCGGAGGGTGTATGGAGAACGAGATACGTATCTAAGAACATATCTGAGTATGGATATACAGATGGCAATTTCTACAGTGGGCTGGTGGGACTCAGCGACCTGCTCCCTAAGAGTGATTATGACCTTCTGATCGGACAGCTCTACAAGGTTCAGAATACCGGAGTGGATGATTTTGAGATGGAGACTAGGATCGTATCAGCTCACAGAGATATAAATAAGATGAGACTTAAGTGTCACATCGTGAGAACCACAGATGGCGACATGGATGGAATAGAGCTCCTGTTCATAAAGGACAAGGAGACCGGATACAATGAGGATCAGGCGGCGTATATATTATCTGCCATGTCTAAGATCAAGAGCTTTGTCATGGTACAGCAGTACGAGAATGGCAGACCGATCTTCAAGTATATAACCCCGAACGCCAAGCAGATGGGAATAAATGTGGATGCCATCAAGCTTGGTGACAGACTCATAGAGGATTATATTCATCCGAAGGACAGAAGCAGGGTTATGGCGAATGTCAGAAACGCCACGAAGCGCGAGGACAAGGACTACGAGGAAGAGTTCAGGATAGTCAACGACAGAGGCGAGGTTATTTGGGTGAAGTCCCAGAGCTCTGTGACACAGGCGGCTGATAACACATACACGGTTGAGTATTTTATATCTGATATTACGGACAAGAAGGCTCTTGAGAACAGTGTTGAGCGCGCTAAGAAGGAGTTCGATGACAAGCTCTCATACATTATGAAGACAAATACCCAGTCGGATGAGGAAAGGAATCAGATAGATACCGAGAAGTGGACTCTGATAACGAAGGCGTTCTCTGCACTCACAGGACTTTATACAACTATCATAGATCCTGTGGGCAAGAAGATGGTTGAGCCGGCCGGCCCTCAGAAGCATATGGGTTATTTCTATGATATGTTTGAGAAGCCTCAGTATAAGCAGATATATATGAAGTTAAATGAGGTAGTTCTCAGGAACAATGTTCCGGTTATGATGGAAATGGACGATGACATCACGGGAAGTATGATCTGTGGTGCACCGATCATGATAGATGGCAAGCATGTGGCAACATGGATATGCTGCTCATATGATGACGAGGATGCGAAGAAAATGGAGAGCGTATACAAGGTGCAGTGGCAGCTTGGACGCATTTTCTCCGAATACGCATTCAGCTCTCAGATCCTGGCAAAGGAGGCGATCCGTGCCAAGTCAGAGGAGGTCATAATGGAGAACAAGCTGCAGTGGCAGAAGATTCTGCTTGATGCCCTGAACACTTCAGATAAGAGCTCCCAGCAGGTTATCAATGACGTGATAGCACAGGTGGGCGAGGTCTTAAATGCTGACGTGGCAGCCCTGTATGTGAAGGACAAGCAGGGAGATCTGGATTGCCAGTATATCTGGTCCAAGAATCAGAGCATGTCTGCGGAGGAGTATGTGACAGAGTGGCAGCGCGCCAACATGAAGTTCAGATCATGGCAGAATGGTCAGGGCTCGGGCAAGCTGGTGGACAAGGGATACCTTGTGATAGATGCAAAGCATATGGATGAAGCAGCTAAGAAGATCATGTCAGGGGGGCCTGTTAAGAGCTTTACCGCAGTTCCTGTGTATGTCAATGGCAATTATGGAGCGGTATTTGTGTTGGCGAATACCTCTATCAACAAATTGTGGACCACAGAGGAGATTGAATTTGTAAAGCAGACAGGTGATGTACTCAGAAGTGCCATTGAGAAGATAGAGAGCGATGACAGCGTTAAACGCATAAACAGTGTTCTCCTCGATACATATAACTATATTGATGAGGGTATATTTATTAGAGAAGTTGATACTGGAAGAGTGCTGTTCTCGAACAGGACTCTGAACGATATGCTTGGATATGATTTTACAGACAAGGACAGTAAGCTCCTTATAGAGAATCTCAGAGATAAGTACAAGCTCATGGGAGGTCCGGATCAGCATCTGGCTACGGACAGCAAGGAGGTCCACTGGAGAAGCTATATAAGAAGTCTCGACAAGATCATGGATTTGACTGAAGTTAGCATGAAATGGCTTGACGGCAGCAATGCATCTCTTGTAATATTAAGGGACGTGAACGAATAGAAGGGAGACTTGTGATGGCAAGCGCAGATATTGGTATAGATTTAGGTACAGCCAGTATACTGGTGTATGTGAAAGGCAAAGGAGTCGTACTCAAGGAGCCTTCAGTAGTTGCATACGACAGGGATACTAATAAGATAGTGGCTATTGGTGAAGAGGCGAGACTTATGCTTGGAAGAACTCCGGGTAATATAGTGGCCATCAGACCTCTCAGGCAGGGCGTAATCTCTGATTATACGATAACAGAGAAGATGCTCAAGTATTTCATACAGAAGGCTGTCGGAAGGAGTTATTTTGGAAGACGACCTAGGATCAGCGTATGTGTACCTTCTCAGGTTACAGAGGTTGAGAAGAAGGCAGTTGAGGATGCAACTTATGCGGCCGGTGCCAGGGATGTGTCCATAATTGAGGAGCCTGTGGCAGCAGCCATTGGCGCAGGAATAGATATATACAGACCATGTGGTAACATGATAGTTGATATAGGTGGTGGAACTGCCGATATAGCAGTCATCTCTCTCGGAGGTCCTGTTGTCAGTGCATCCATTAAGGTGGCCGGAGATGATTTTGATGAGGCAGTTGTCAGATTCATGAGAAAGAAGCATAACCTTCTCATAGGAGAGAGAACCGCCGAGGAGATCAAGATCAAGATAGGTACATGTTACAGAAGACCTGAGAATATAACGTTGGATATACGAGGCAGAAACCTTGTAACCGGTCTTCCGAAGACTGTTACGGTCACATCGGATGAGACGGAGGAGGCACTTCGTGAGCCTGCGTCCCAGATATGTGAAGCTGTTCATTCAGTTCTGGAGAGAACTCCTCCTGAGCTTGCTGCTGATATTGCAGATCGTGGTATAGTTCTGACTGGTGGTGGTGCGCTGCTCCACGGACTTGAGGAGCTGCTTGAGGAGAAGACAGGAATAACCACCATGACAGCGGAGGATCCACTCAGAGCGGTGGCCATTGGTACAGGAAAGTACATCGAGCTTCTCAGCGAGAAGAACAATTAAGACAGGAGCTGAGGACTCAGTCTTCAGAGGAGAGAAAACTTGGTAAGAGAAGGTTACGTAGAGAAAGTTATATATAAGAATGAAGACAATGGGTACGCCGTCTTCGCCGTTGAGGGCGAGGACGGCGAAGATATTTTTGTGGGGAATCTTCACGGCGTTGCAGAGGGGATCTATGTATCGGCGGAGGGGGATTATGTAGAGCATCCAACTTATGATTTGCAGTTCAAATTCACCTCATGTGAGATCAAGATGCCGGATGATGTGCTCAGTATTGAGAAGTACCTCGGTTCGGGCATCATAAAGGGTGTCGGAGAGGCTCTGGCAAAACGTATAGTGAAGAAGTTTCGCATGGACTCACTCAGGATAATCGAGGAAGAGCCGGAGCGCCTTGCGGAGATACGTGGAATATCAGAGAGGAAGGCCAGAGACATTGCCGTGTCATACAACGAGAAGAAAGAGATGCAGGATGCGCTCATGTTCCTGACCGGTCTCAATATCCCGGTGAACCTCGCTGTAAAGATCTACAATGAATACGGTGACGAAGTGTACGACATAGTGAGGACAAATCCCTATAAGATAGCAGAGGATATAACGGGCGTTGGATTCAGGACAGCGGACGAGATTGCGGACAGACTTGGTATCGGAAGAGATTCGGATTTCAGGGTAAGAGCCGCTATTATGTATGCCCTATCCGGTGCAAATGGACTTGGCCATATGTATATTCCCCAGAAGATGCTGGTAGACAAGACATATTCATTGCTGATGAATGAGTACATGCCATATGATCCGGAGCTTGAGATGTCTATATGCAATCAGATACTTGAGCTCAGCGTTGCCGGCAAGATAATCATAAAGGAGTTGAAGGACGATCCAGATTCAGGGGAGCTCCCAGATGTGAGCCTTGATGATCCGGTGGCTGACATAGACATGGATTTGCTGGATACGGAGTCAGAGTCAAACGTGACAAATGCCGTGTATGCAGCACCTAATTATTATATGGAGCTCAATTCGGCAAGACTTCTGTGTGAGCTCAACATAGATTTCTCAAAGGCAAAGCTCAAGATAGACAAGGTTGTTGAGACGGTAGAAAAGTCAGAGAATATGAAGCTGGCTGATGCCCAGAGACTTGCCATAAGAAATGCCGTGGATCACGGCGTTGCGGTCATAACCGGAGGCCCCGGAACCGGAAAGACAACGATCATAAATGTACTTATCAAGATATACGAGAGCTTCAGGATGAAGATAGTTCTCGCTGCGCCTACAGGACGTGCAGCCAAGAGGATAACAGAGGCCACAGGATACGGAGCACAGACCATACACAGAATGCTCGAGCTTACGGGTGGAGTGGAAGGAGAAGAGACTTCTGCGTATACATTTATGCGGAATGAGAGCAATCCACTTGAGGCCGATGTTATCATAATAGATGAGATGTCCATGGTTGACAGCAGCATTTTCTACAGTCTGCTCAAGGCTGTGGCTCCGGGCACAAGACTTGTGCTTGTGGGTGATTCGGATCAGCTTCCGTCAGTTGGCCCGGGAAATGTGCTCAAGGATATCATAGCGTCCGGTGTGTTCAGCGTGTCGGTGCTGGACAGGATATACAGACAGGGCGAGGACAGCGATATCATAGGCAATGCCCACAGGATAAAGGATGGAGAGCATGTGGAGATCAAGAACAAGAGCAGGGATTTCTTCTTTGTTCCAAGGAATGGCTATAATGAGATCGTGGCAGAGCTCAAGGTGCTTCTGACAAATCAGCTTCCATCATATTTTGGTGTGGATAAATCGGATATACAGGTGCTGACACCTATGCGTAAGTATGATATGGGTGTTGAGAACCTCAACAAGCAGCTTCAGGATGTCCTCAATCCGGAGGGACACGGAAAGCCCGAGCATGACCGGGGCGATGTGGTGTTCAGACAGGGCGATAAGGTCATGCAGGTCAAGAACAATTACAAGCAGGAGTGGAAGATACTGGATCCGTCGGGCAGATTTGCCAAGGAGGAAGGAGTCGGAGTGTTCAACGGCGATATTGGATTTGTAAAGGCTGTTGACGACTACGAGCAGAGGATCGTGGTGGAATTTGACGATGGAAGACAGACTGAGTATCCATACAACCAGCTTGAGGAGCTTGAGCATGCATTTGCGATAACCATACATAAGTCGCAGGGAAGTGAGTATCCCGTGGTTGTGATCCCGCTTCTCAGATGCCCACCTAAGCTTTTGAACAGAAACCTGCTGTACACGGCGGTGACGAGAGCCAGAAGAAGCGTGGTCATAGTGGGCAATATAGGACTGGTAAATACGATGATAGACAATGAGGATGAACAGAAGAGATACACCTCATTTGCACTGAGACTCAGGGAGATGGAGAGAAGATGAAACGATGCGCAGATAAGTTCGGGTTCGGACGACTGCTCACGGATCTCCTGTATCCCCGCCGGTGTGCGATATGTGACGAGGTGCTTCCGATGGGAGAAGGGCTGATATGCAGAGGGCATAACAGCCTTCCCTATGTGAAGACTCCGTCATGTATGGTGTGCGGCAAGGAGGTCGACAGTGAAGAGCGGGAGCTCTGTCTGGACTGTGAAAAACATTCAAGAAATTTCGAAAAAGGTTTCCCTGTATTTAATTACGTGGAACCCGTCAAAGCCAGTGTTCTGGCGATAAAATACCATAACAAAAAAGAATATTGTGATTTCTACGGAGCTCAGATGGCGGAGAAGGTGCGCCCGTATGTCAGAAGGTATGGAATAGATGCGGTCACCAGTGTACCTTTGCACAGGAGAAAGCAGAGACAGCGCGGCTACAATCAAGCGGCTGTACTGGCGAAGGTTGTCGCTGATGAACTGGGGCTTCAATTCTGTGAGGATATGCTGGTGAGAAGAAAGTACACCACACCGCAGAAGAAATTGGACAACCTGGAGAGGGCAAACAACATAAAGACATCCATGGACATAGGCAGAGTGTACCCGGAGTACAGAAATATCCTGCTTGTGGATGACATATATACAACCGGTGTCACCATAGACGTGTGCGCCGGCCTTATGAAGAAAGCCGGCGCACGCCATGTATATTATTCATCTGTATGTGTTGGCAAGGGGTGTTAGTCCTCGTCTGTATCGTCAACTATATGGAAGTCCTCGTCGCTCTTCTCTTCCTCCTCCGGCATGTACTCGTTGAAGATGTGTACAAATACCAGTGAGCACAGATAAGCGTGAAGTCCTGCGACACATATGAGCATAAGACCGAGCACGGTGGAGCTGAAATAGCATCCCGCTGCGATCGCTGCCGTTATCGCAACCATGAGAAGTGTCCATGGAAGATTCTTGATGGACATGAGGAATGCGTTCTTGATGGTCGCTTTGACTGTGTTCTCAAACTGCGCCTGAAGTGGGAATACATACAGGACAGTGAACAGGTAGATAAGTGACATGATGGTGAATATGACCAGCATACTCTTGATGTTCCTGCTCACGGCGAACCACATGTCAAATGCACACAGGACACCGGCAAGCAGAGCCAGAACTCCTATCCCTGTAGCCTGTTTGAAATTCTCCCTGAAGCTCTTGAAGAACAGCTTGACCACGCCGCCCTGACCGTTTCTGATGCATTTCATGGTGGTGTAGTAGAGTGCTGTGGTCGATGCACCTATCGTGAGGATTGGCAAGGAAGTCAGCAGCCACAGAAAATGCAATATTACTATATCGCACACTATGGTTAGAAAATACATGATAGGATTATCTGTCGATAATGATCTGTTCAAAATAAAATACCTCTCTTTCTTTATCCAAAAAATATTACAAGCCTAAGCCATCAGATCTTCCTTTGTAAGGGTCTCAAGTGTGGCTACGTCAATGTTGTCCATGGAAACTATTCTGGTGGCCTGCCTGGATATGGCGGATTCCATAAAGTTACGGACTTCACGGGCGTTGGCAAATGTATCGTCGTGATGTGCGGCTTTGTCGTGCCAGTATTCTGAGGCGTATGCGCGGGCATCATCGTCCAGCTTGTATTCCTGCTTGGAACACATGCTCTCGAAGATGGACATAAGCTCGTCCCCGGTGTAATCCTCAAATGTGATGAATTTGTTGAATCTGGAACGAAGTCCCGGGTTGGAGCTCAGGAACCGTTCCATGAGATCCGGGTAGCCGGCAACTATGACTATGAGATCATCTCTGTGATCCTCCATAGCTTTGAGCAGCGTGTCCACTGCCTCCTGGCCGAAATCATTCTCACCTTTGCCTGCGGTGAGAGTATAAGCCTCATCTATAAATAAGATCCCGCCGAGGGCTGATTCTATGACCTCGGTTGTCTTGACGGCTGTCTGACCAATATATCCCACAACAAGTCCGCCTCTGTCGACCTCGACAAGCTGTCCTCTTGACAGTATGCCCAGACCCTTATATATATTTGCAAGAAGTCTTGCCACCGTGGTCTTTCCTGTTCCCGGATTGCCGGAGAATACAAGGTGGAGAGATACGGACGGTTGTTTCATGCCGTTTTCCTCGCGGAGCTTCTTGATCTTCAGAAGGTTTACGAGGTTGGTGATGTCCTTCTTCACGCTCTCGAGACCGGTCATGGAATTCAGTTCCTCGAGAAGAGTGTCCACATCCTTGACGGGTTCAGCCCTTTCGGAAGCTGTCGACTTAGCCGGAGTCTGTGAGACTGGGGAAGCACTCTTTGGGAGTGCGTTGTACTTGTCGAGCAGTGGGCTTGGATCTATGGCGTACAGGTTCATGGACTTGAGATATTTGTCGAGCATGAGGCAGTAGCCTGTGAGCCTTGCTATCTCGTTGTCGTCAGTCATGTTGTTGCAGGCGATGAATTCCTGACCCATGAGCTTGAACATTCTGACGTAATCTCTGGAACGGTATACTGATTTGGGATTTACCTTTGCCCGGGCCAGATCGCCCTGTACAAAATATGTAAGGGATCTAGGTGGTGTCACGGCAAAATCCCTGGTTGTTCTCTCATATTTGAATGTGCGGAATTTGTCTGTTGTAAAGTGCTGGTTCAGGTATTCGCGGACAAATTTTATCTCCAGGGTAAGTTCTGCCTGGTCGGAGCTGGACAGATATGCAAGAAACTGAAGCAGGTCAAACTGAAGCATCTCTCTTGTCTTGAGTCCTGTCTTCTGGCGCGCACCGTAGCCGTCGTTGTCCAGCGAATCGGCATAGGAATAGCAGTTGTCCAGTTCGGCTTTTAGTGAGTAATTCATAAGTTGTTCCCCATCCTTTCCATAAAGCACATAATTGTATCTATTGTAAAGCCTTTGGCCCATGTAATCAAATAAAGTTTTGCCTGGTTAATCCATTTATTGTGTCATATTTGTATTTTGTATGATAAAATAGCAGTTATATGAGCAAAATTTACACCAAAAGGTGACAAACGCGACAGGAGACAGACGATATGAAATTCAGACCATGCATAGACATACACAATGGACAGGTAAAGCAGATAGTTGGAGGCAGTCTCTGTGATGAGGGTGACAGAGCAGATGAAAACTTTGTATCACAGAAGGACGGAGACTTCTTTGCTGAACTGTACAAAAGCTATGGACTTAAGGGTGGTCATATCATACTTCTCAATCCTGCGTCCAGCGAATACTATGACGCCGATGTAAGACAGGCACAGCTCGCTCTGGCTGCATATCCGGGAGGACTGCAGATAGGCGGGGGAATAAATGCTGACAATGCACAGCGGTTCATAGATATGGGTGCGTCACATGTCATAGCCACATCATTTGTGTTCAGGGATGGAGAGATCAACTACGACAACCTGAAGGCACTTGAGAAGGCTGTGGGCAGAGAACATCTGGTGCTGGATCTGTCCTGCCGGAAGAGGGACGGAGAGTATTATATTGTCACTGACAGATGGCAGAAATTTACAAATGTAAAGGTGGAGGAGGCAACGCTTGACCGGCTCTCAGAATACTGCGACGAGTATCTCGTTCATGCGGTGGATGTGGAGGGCAAGGCGTCAGGCATAGAGACCCATGTTGCGGACATGCTTGGAAGATGGGGAAAGCTGCCGATGACATATGCCGGAGGTGTGGCATCATTTGACGATCTGGAACAGCTCAGAAGTCTCGGAAGGAACAGGATAGACGTGACCATAGGGAGTGCACTGGATATCTTTGGGGGACATATGGCGTTTCAGGAGATTATAAGGTTTATGGAGGGTTAACATGGCAAAGATGAAGAAGGTACTGGCCATTGCGATGGCTGCGGCTATGGGTATGTCCATGCTGGCTGGCTGCGGAGGTCAGGGCAAGGACGATGTGACAGAGGCGACAAGCCAGGCGGAGACCAGCGAGGCTGCGACCTCGGAGGAGAAGACAGAGGAGGCTGCTTCGGAGGAGGCTGAACAGGAGAAGACAGAGGTCAAGGCAGGGGATGTCCTGATAGACCTGAACTTTGATGACAATGACACGGACGAGTGCCATACATATTCAAATGGCGGACAGGCCGTACTCGGAGCAGAGAACGGAGAACTGTGTCTGGATATAACCGGAACAGGAAGCCTGGATTATGCGAACCAGATATACTATGACGGATTTGAGCTCAACCAGGATTGTGTGTATGAGCTGTCATTTGACGTGCACAGCACCATTGAGAGAGGAATTCAGTACAGACTTCAGATAAATGGCGGTGATTACCACGCTTATGTGATGGATGACATAACGATAGGCACTGAGACACAGCACATATCCAACCAGTTCACCATGAGCGAGGCATCGGATCCGGCACCTAGAATGTGTATGAATCTGGGACATTTCGAGGGCGTTGGTGATGACAGCGTGCCTCACAAGGTATACTTTGACAATATCAAGCTCACTGTAGTTGACGCCTCAAGCGCACAGAGCGTTGAGGGTATTCCTGATCCAAAGCTGGTTGGCATCAACCAGATGGGTTACGGCAAGGATGCGAAGAAGCTTGCCACAGTGACTGACAGAGACGCCAAGAGCTACGAGGTAAAGAGCGTCGCTGATGACAAGGTAGTCAGCAAGGGTGACGTATCTGGCTGGGATTACGATCCTGCTGTGGGCGACAAATGTGCGGTTATAGATTTCTCTGATGTCAAGGATCAGGGTACATACAAGATAGTTCTCGACACCGGAGCAGAATCATACGAGTTCCCTGTTGGGGATGGCGTGTATGACGATATATACAAGGCGTCAGTGCTCATGTTCTATGACCAGAGATGTGGAACAGAGCTTGATTCAGCCATAGCCGGTGATTTTGCACACGCTGCATGTCACACGGGAACTGCCATAGTGTACGGCTCAGATGTTGCAAAGGATGTGACCGGCGGATGGCATGATGCCGGAGACTACGGAAGATATGTTGTTCCGGGCGCAAAGGCGGTACAGGATCTGCTCCTTACATATGAGGATTCAGAGTATGCGGCAAAGGACGACGCTATCGGAATACCTGAGAGCGGCAACGGTGTTCCTGACGTTCTGGATGAGGTCAGATACGAGCTTGACTGGATGCTCAAGATGCAGGATGAGACCAGCGGCGGAGTTTATCACAAGGTTACCGGAGAGGTGTTCCCTGAGATGGTGGCTGCTGTTGAGGAGACTGCTCAGATGATACTCTCACCTATATCCAACACAGCAACAGGCGATTTTGCGGCTGTTATGGCAAAGGCTTCAGTTGTATACAGAAAGTACGATGCAGCATTTGCAGATTCATGTCTTGCTGCAGCTCAGAAGGCATGGAAGTATCTTGAGCAGCATCAGGGAGATGCAGGCTTTAAGAACGTTGGAAGCATAGTTACAGGTGAGTATCCTGACAGCAATGACAGCGATGAGTACCTGTGGGCAGCAGCGGAGCTGTATATCGCAACAGGTGATGAGAGCTACAATGATTATGTGAAGACAGCCATCGAGGGAAGCGTTAAGTACGGCCTTGGATGGGCGGATGTCGGATATTATGGAATATATGACTACTGTGTAAATGTAAAGGACTGCGCAGCAGAGAAGGAGATACTTAAGAAGGGTGCTGACAAGCTTGTAGATAACTATGCCGGCAGCGGCTTCGGTTCAACAACAGGCGGCTCTTATGTATGGGGAAGCAACATGGTCGTTGCGGATAACGGAATCCTTCTGCTCATGGCATCAAAGGTTCTGGGCGACGATTCATATGTGGACTATGCGGCAGACCAGCTCAACTATATACTTGGAAGAAATGCAGTCAGCTACTGTTATGTGACAGGATATGGTTCACAGACTCCTGAGAATCCACACCACAGACCTTCAGAGGCACTGGGCAAGGCAATGCCTGGAATGCTTGTGGGCGGTGCCGATGGAAACCTTGAGGATCCATATGCGAAGGCTGTTCTTGCAAAGATTCCAAAGGAGAGATGCTATGTCGACAACGCACAGAGTTATTCATGTAATGAGGTAACGATCTACTGGAATTCACCTCTTGTATATCTTCTTGCGAACTTCAAGTAGCAAATATTTAAGAATATGTAACTATAATTAGTACATCATATTTGATATAACTATTGAATATCATGTAAGGAATCGGTATGGAAATATGAATGAATATGTAGACAAAATAAAAAAGCTTATGGAGAAAGAGATGGTCAGATATGTTATAGCCGGAGGAATGACCACGGCTGTGAATCTTGTATCATTCTTTGTGTTGAGACTTGTGACGGATCTGTCGCGAAGTGCGGCGAATATCATAGCGATAATGCTTGCCATATTATTTGCTTACTTTGCAAATGGATTTTACGTGTTCAGGTCGGAGCAGAGGAAGAGCGTAGGCCGGATCATAAGGGAGTTCATATCATTTGTGGGCATGCGTCTGTTTGCCATGGTGGTGGAGGTCGTTGGAACCAACCTGCTGTGCGACTCCTTCAGATACAATGAGTTTATATCAAAGATAATAATTCAGGTAGTTGTACTTGTAATAAACTATATATTCAGCAAATGCTTCGTATTTAAGAAGGATAAAAAGCCTGTAAAGGATATATTTGCTGACAACTATATCATGATAATCGCTTTTATCATCCCGGCGATATTTATGTTCGTGCTGTGGGTGGTGGCGGAGATAGGACCATTTGGCGGACACAGCCTTACCATGGTGGACAGTCTTCACCAGTATCTGCCATTCTTCTCTGATTATCATGACAAACTGGTGAACGAGGGAAGCCTGTTCTATACGTGGGACATAGGCATGGGAAGCAATCTGCTTGACATAATCGCCTACTATATGGCTTGCCCTCTGAACTTTATAATCGTGCTGTTCAGCAGGGAGCATCTGTACATAGCGATGTGCCTGCTCATAAGTATCAAGATAGCTCTGTCCGGTATGACCATGGCGAGCTATCTTGGATACAAGTGCAGGAACAAGAACAACCTGCTCATCATTCCATTTGCTGTGGCATATGCACTCAGCAACTATGTCATAGGATATTCATGGAATCTCATGTGGATGGACTGTATACTGATACTTCCGCTTATCATGCAGGGCTTCGAGCAGATGATGGAGGACGGCAGCAACTACAGACTGTACACACTCAGTCTGTTCTATGGACTTCTGTGTAACTACTATATATGTTTCATGATATGTGTATTCCTGGTTCTCCAGTTTATACTCACCAATCACAAGAACATATACAAGGGCGCAGAGGACACTTTGAGATTTGCGGGAACATCTGTCATGGCTGCGGCTATGTCTGCGTTTCTGCTGATCCCGGCTTATATCGGGATTAACACCACGGCGTCTGCCACCAGACATTTCCCTAAATGGGAGTGGTACGGAAGCATATGGGATATGATAAAGCAGATGTTTGTCTTGACTGAGCCGATAAAGAGCCAGCAGTTTGACGGCGGTGTGAACCTGTACTGCGGTACATTTGCCATACTGCTGATAGGAATATATATTTTCAATACAAAGATCAAATGGTACGAGAAGCTTAAGAATGTGATACTGATCGTATTTCTCATGATGAGCTTCAACAATACGCTGCTCAACTATATATGGCACGGCTTCCATGATCAGTACGGAATCCCGAACAGATTTTCATTCCTGTTCATCTTCATTCTGCTGAGCATGGGATACGAGGCCATTGCAAATACAGACAAGAAGCAGATACCGGGAATAGCCCTGGGAATCATCGTGGCGTTCGGTTTACTGGTTTATGAAGACAAGAATATTGATATGGACAGGACGGTAATTATCCTCACATGGGTGCTGTTTGCTGTGTACTCGGCGGGAATCCTGGTGCTGGGACTTGTCCGCGGCAAAGGCAGATTCGCAGTGGCAGCTATACTTTCAGTGTTGTGTCTGACTGAGATCGTGTTCAGCGCGGCAAAGGGATACGAGAGCAACGGAACGGTGAACATACCGGATTACTATGGCGATGCTGCTAGTGTGCAGGCCGCTATAGATTCTGTTAAGACAGGCCATTTTCCGTATAGAACGGAGCTCAACAACACCAAGGTGGTGGATGAATCTACCTATTACAATATGCAGGGAGTCAGCCTGTTTGGTTCGACGGTTTCAAATGACCTTGTGAATGCCATGCACGGACTTGGTTTCTACACAGGTGCCAATGAGTTCCTGTTTGACGGAGCAAATCCGGTGTCAAGTTCGGTTCTGGGCATAAGATATTTGTTCAGGAGACAGGATGAGCATATGTCCTACGATATGGACTATGTGGATACAGTGGATGGCGTTGATGTATACCAGAACAGCCGGGCGCTCAAGCTGGGCTTCATGGTGAATAACGAGCTGAAAGACTGGACTTCTGACGCATCGAATATGTTTGACAGTATAAATAATTTCGTGGAAAAGTCGACTGGGGTGGCTGGTACGTTCAGCCAGATATATCCGGAGGTAACTGGCTCTTCAAATGACATCACGATAACACATGACAATCCGTACAGTGAATACTTTGGACTTTCCGATATCACACCGGGTATCGTGAGCTTTGGACTCAGCTTTGACATAACAGAGGAACAGAATGATCTGTACATCATAGCGAACTGCAATGGAATCACCAAGATAAGGATATATGTGAACGGTGAGGAGCAGAATTACGAGAGACTTCAGTACCAGACATACCATGTGGGACATCTGATAAAGGGAACCAACGTGGAGGTCGAGTATTATTTCTCTGCGGGTGTACCTGACAATACATCTGCAAGACTTACGATAGCCACTCTCAACGGTGCTGCATTTGACCAGGCGTATGAGGGATGGGCTGACAATCAGTTAAATATCAACAAATTTGAGGATGGATATGTGAAGGGACATATATCAGTCGATGAGGCTGGCCTGATGTTCACATCCATACCATATGATTCGGGCTGGACTGCCTATGTTGATGGCAGAAAGACCGATATACAGACTGTTGCGGGAGCATTTATCGCACTGGATCTTGAGAAGGGAGACCATGTGATAGAGTTCAAGTATTTCCCTAGAGGACTCAAGAGCGGCCTGATATTCACATTTGCCGGCTGGCTTGTGTTTGCACTGCTTATGAATGCGAAGACCATCAAGGAGAAGCGCGGTAGCAAAAAGGGGAAGCCAGAGGATGAGGATCGGACAGATGATGAAGCAGCGATAGAGTAATGCAGATCTGTTGATAGATAAAATATGCATAATAACGAGGTAGAATGGCTGGGAGACCATAAAAAGTAGTCCAATATGTACAAAATAACAGAGAAAATTTGTACATTATTCAGCATAAAAAACTATATGAGCGTTGACCTTAATAATTATTTATAATATAATGTATCCATGTGGATATGCATAGGAGTGTCTATGTGGCAAACGCAATATTTATAGAAACAGAGGTGCATTAATGGACAAAATTAAGGAAATTGGGATTAAGCCGCTTGCACTGGCCATGGCTGTTCTGGCTTTGCTGGCGGGAGTGCTGGGAGTCGCCGGTATAGGTGTGGGAGCTATTATATGTGGCGTCCTGGCAGCGGTCGTTGCTGTTCTGGTATTACTGGTATTCGGAGATGGCAACATGGGATCAGCAGGAAAGTCTGATAAGTATAAGAAGCTTTTCATGAACCTTCCTATAGGATTTGCACAGGCGAGGATCGTTAATGATCCTGTCAACGGAACAAACTACGAGATAGTAGACGCCAATGAGATATTTGGGGAGTATTTCAAGCTCGATGTGTCTGACTACAAGGACAAGATACTGAAGGAGAGCAAGATAGAGGTACTTCAGGATATCAATGCATGGTTCACAGCTTATAACAACTCCGGCACCAAAGAGGGAGATCTGATGGATGTTGAGATCACCATGGAGTCACTTCAGAAGGTGTTCAACACGGTTATGTATAAGTCTGAGGCTGATTACATCAACATGGTAGTCATAGATGTGACCAAGCAGAAGGAGACTGAGGAGAAGCTCAGCAAGGCCATCGTGGATGCGAATGCAGCATACAAGACACAGGCCGAGTTCCTTGCAAACATGAGCCACGAGATAAGAACGCCTATAAACGGTATTCTCGGTATGCTCCAGCTCACACTTATGGCTGAGGATCTTCAGGCTGATTACAGAGATAACCTTATCACAGCTAAGAACTGTGCAGACACACTGCTCAGACTTATCAATGATATTCTTGATATAAGCAAGCTTGAGGCTGGTAAGTACAAGATCAAGGAAGAGACATTTGACATCAGGACTGCCATTGAGGACACAGTTGCTGCACAGGTTCCGATCGCAACCAACAAGGGACTGCAGCTCGACTGTTCATTTGGAAGCAATATTCCAAAGCTTGTCCGCGGTGATGGACAGAGAATCCAGCAGGTTCTCAACTGCCTGCTTTCAAATGCTATCAAGTTTACATCCGAGGGAAGCGTAAGAGTCAAGATAGCATCCATGGATGATGGAGACAACAAGATTAAGATCAGAATGGCAGTTGCAGATACCGGTATAGGTATCTCAGAGGCTAACATGAGCAAGCTGTTCATAAGATTCAGCCAGGTAGATGCATCAGATACAAGAAAGTACGGTGGTTCAGGTCTGGGACTTGTCATCACCAAGCAGATCGTTGAGCTGATGGGTGGTAACATCACAGTTCAGAGTAAGGAAGATATAGGTTCAACATTTATTGTTGAGATACCTCTCAAGGTCATCAAGGCTGCGGATGCGGCAGATGAGTTTCTCAAGGAGAAGGAGGAGCCAGCGGTATTCTCCATCAATGCACACAGCAAGGCAAGGATACTTGTTGCAGAGGATGAGCCGGTCAACCAGCAGGTTATCGGTAAGCTTCTCGGTATGGCAGGATTCTCATACGATATAGCTGAGAATGGCCAGAAGGCTGTTGAACTGTTCAAGACCAAGATATATGATGCGGCACTGTTTGACGTACAGATGCCAGTTATGGACGGTATAGCAGCTACACAGGAGATCAGGGAGATAGAGCGCAAGGAGAAGAGAAAGAGACTTCCGATCATTGCGGTTACGGCGAGAGCCATGTTCGGTGACAAGGAGAGGATCCTTGAGAACCAGCTTGATGATTATATCGCAAAGCCTTATAATCTCAATGATGTGGTTGATACACTGAATAAGTACATAGACGACTGATGTGAAAGGCCATAAGTATACATGACATAGTGAGAAACAAAGTCAAATAAAAAATCGGGGATTATGGAATCAACACCCATATTCCCGGTTTTTTTAGTTTTACATGGATATATTAAGGCAGATAAAGAAAGATCTATATTACATGGAGGTATATGATATGTCAGATTTTTTCCAGGATGTGTTCAACAAGACCAAGAAGTTTGCAAATAATGCGGTGGATGAGACGAAGGACGCAGCGCAGAAGGCAAAGCTCAACAACAAGATATCAAATGAGGTGCAGATGATCGACAGGAACATGGTCGAGATCGGCAAGTATTTCTACGAGCAGAACAAGGAGAATCCACCTCAGGAGCTGCTCCAGTATTTCAACAATGTAAAGGTTCTTCAGGACAGTATAGCCATAAGCAGGAGCGAGATACAGAACATTGATAATGCCATGGCGGCAAGGAAGCAGGCTGATATGAATCCTAATCAGAGTCCTAACCAGAACTATAACCGGAACCCAAATAACAATCAGAACATGGGAAATGGACAATTTTAGTAAAAAAAATTATATATACATGCTGTAAAATCAGAAGCCCGTTCGTAACAGGACGGGCTTTTTGTATATTGAAATTGGGCAATATACAGCCTGTATATAGCCGCAATTTATAAAATTTTCTTTATGAAATCCCCCCTTTACAAAGGCTGAGAGAGGGTGTAAGGTGTGCTTACAACTCAGAGAGAAGGGAGGACAGAGATCATATATTATGTAATACCATTGATCGCAACTGTGAGCATGGCGGTGGTATCGGACTTCAGAGACTGGAGGATTCCGAACAGGCTTATCGCAGTTGGCATGATACAGGGATTCCTGATGTCGGCAGTTGTCAGAGGACCGTGTGATGGACTTCTGAGCAGTGTGGCAGGCTGTGTTATTCCTGTGGTGATCTTGTTTGTATTATTTCATAAAAAAGCCTTGGGGGCAGGTGATATCAAGCTGCTGGCGACGGCTGGCACATTTGTAGGAACCGATGTGATCCGGGTGATTGTTTACTCCTTTTTGGCCGGAGGAGTTATATCTTTATTTTTTCTTTTAAAAGAAGTTTTAATGTCAGTTACGAATCGTAAAGAAATTTCAACAAAACAATTTTATAGGAATCTGATGAAGTCTAGGGTACATTTCTCTGCTGCCATAATGGGCGGAGTCATGTATTACGTGTGCACTATAGAGTGGAGGTGACAAAATTCAGCAGTACAAGATTGGAATACTGGATGGTGACAGGGCTTACATGATAAGTCTTATGAACCATATCAATTCGGACAGGGACAATCCGCTGTTTGCGCTTGCATTTTCATCGGAGGGAGAACTGTATGGGTATCTTGAGACTAAGACTCTGGATGTTCTGCTGATGGATGAGAATATTCCTCTGGATGAGAGCAAAGTGCCGGTGGCCTGCCGGATGATATTTATGACGAGGGATAGAGTCGATGGATCAGAAGAGATCAGCCATAACAGGATATTCAAATATTCCAGGGTACGGAACATTTCTTCAGAGATCCTCAGATATATGAATATAGACGATACGGACCGCAGAAGAAAGCTGTTCAGGTCGTATGCAGTTATATCACCCATAGGGAGGTGTGGTAAGACAAACCTTGCGGTCAGCCTGTGCATGAATGATGAGGTGCGGGGCGGCCTGTATGTGGGCATGGAGGAGTACAGTGCATTTCACGACCATGAGGATGTTCTGGCGAATGTGATATATCTGGTGAAACAGAGGTCACCGGATCTGACCGGATATATGGAGCAAAATATCGTGGAGCTTGAGGAATACAGCGTGCTTGGATATCTGGGATCGTACATAGATGCACTGGAGCTGGACACGGAGGATATGGTGTGGCTCATCGACGAGTTCCGCAGATGGGGCAGATATACAACGGTTGTGTTTGATATGGGACAGGCGGTTCTCAAGGATCTGGCGATACTTGGGGCATTTGACGAGATAATGGTTCCGGAGCTTAAGGATGAATTGTCCCAGGACAAGCTTGGGATGTTCGAGAGGGTTCTGGAGAGAAGGGAGCTCGGCAAGATTGCTCGGAGGCTGCACAGGTTGAACGTGCCGCTGGCGGTTCCGGGAAGTGCGGAGATGCTGAGATTTATAGAAAGTGAAATAGGAAGCAGAAGATGAAACAGGATGACAGACAGTTGATACGAAGTAAGGTCATGCAGAGTATAGATATGTCGGGTGACATAGGAGATGAGCAGGTCAGCGATATGATCGACAGGTGTATTCTCGAATCTGAGTCCGGGAATGTGCTGAGTGTGAGGGATAAGCTTGCGCTGAAGAAGGAACTGTTCAACAGTCTGAGGAGGCTTGATATATTGTCAGAGCTTCTCGACGATGAAGAGGTGACTGAGATAATGATAAATGGCTACAGCAATATATTTGTCGAGCGGGCAGGAAGGATGTACAGGTATGACAAGGCATTTGAGAGCGAGGAACGGCTCAAGACCATAATCCAGGGCATCGTAGCGGAGTGCAACAGGATAGTAAATGAGGCATCGCCGATAGTGGATGCAAGGCTTAAGGATGGTTCGAGAGTGAATGTGGTGCTGCCGCCGGTGAGCCTGAGCGGCAGCGTGATGACCATAAGAAAGTTTCCGAAGGACAAGATGACCATGGACAAGCTGGTGGAGATCGGATCAGTCACCATGGAGGTTGCCGATTTCCTGAAGAATCTGGTCGTGGCGGGCTACAACATAATCATCTCGGGAGGAACCGGCGCGGGCAAGACGACATTTCTGAATGCCCTGTCAGGGTATATACCGGCGGATGAGAGAATTGTCACGATAGAGGATTCGGCGGAGCTTCAGCTTGCGGGCATCGACAATCTGGTGAGCCTTGAGGCGAGAAGTGCAAATGTCGAGGGCGAAAATGCGGTGAGCATAAGGGATCTTATCAAGACGAGCCTCAGAATGAGACCTTCACGGATAATAGTGGGTGAGGTCAGGGATGCGGCGGCGATAGATATGCTTACTGCCATGAACACAGGACACGATGGAAGCCTGTCAACAGGACATGCAAACTCTGCCCGGGACATGCTGACGAGGCTTGAGACCATGGTTCTGATGGGTGCGGATATGCCTGTTCTGGCGATAAGGCAGCAGATAGCGTCGGCGGTGGACATAGTTGTCCAGCTTGGAAGACTGAGGGACAGATCCCGAAGATGTATAGAGATAAGCGAGGTCACAGGACTGGAAGGAGGTGAATTTGTCATGAATAAATTGTATGAATTTCATGAGAGCAATATGGGAAAGGACAGGGGGCGAGTGGAAGGAATGCTTAGAAAGATAAATGATCTTCACAACACATCAAAGCTCGTGGCGGCTGGATTTATAAGCGTTAATGAGAGCAGTGATTCAAGGAGGGATGTGTGCTGAGACAGGGTATAGATTATGATTCTTATAAACTAAGTGTCAGGGAAATCGTAACCGGTATCGCTGTGTATTCAGTCATAGCGGTGATGGTGTCGGTGCTCTTCTTTGACAGTCTTATACCGTGCCTGGTGTTCACGCCGGGGATTCTGGTATTTCTCAGGAAAATTGCCGATGGTAAATGCCGGCAGAGAAAGAATAAACTTAATAATGAATTTAAGGAAATGCTGCTGTCCCTGTCCGCAAATATGGCGGCGGGATATTCATTGGAAAAAGCGTTTGTTCCAGCTTGTCACGAGCTGGACGGAATGTATCAGGGGAAATCTTATATCAGACAGGAAATGCTGCTCATAATAAACGGCCTTGAGATGAGCTCTGATGTTGAAAGTCTTTTGAGGGATATGGCGGACAGGTCAGGACTTCAGGATGTGAAGGAATTTGCTCATGTGGTCGCAGTTGCAAAGGGCTCCGGGGGAAATCTCATCAGGATGATGAAGAAGATGGTTGAAAATATTGACAGGCGTCTGGAAGTGGAGGAAGAGATAGACACGATGATAACGTCAAAACGGCTGGAGCAGAATATCATGTCTGCCATGCCATTTGTCATCATTCTGTATCTGAGGGTGTGTAATCCTGGATATATGGATGCGCTGTATGGCAATGCTCTGGGGATAGCTGCCATGAGTGCGTGTCTGGTGATCACGGCGGCGACGGTGATATGGGGCAGAAAGATCACAGATATACATATGTGAAAGGATGATGGATATGCTGAAAAGGGCTGCGGGAAAAATATACGGCTGGATAGAACCGCATATGGACAATGACAAGATGCTCACGAAGATAAAGAGGGTATACATATGTACGGATGCCGCGGCGAGGGATAAATGTGCGGAGATGTACACAGACATTATTGCGAAGATCCTGCTGACGCTTTTGGTGACATGTATTCTTGCGGTGATCCTTGTGGCAAAGGAAGCATTTGCGCCTCATCAGGTGGTGCTCACCAGAGATGGGTACGGAGGGGATGTGTCCACCGTCACTCTGGAGACTGACATAGATGGAGAAAAGACTGATTTTGATGTGGATGTCATGCCGCTGGAATATGATCCTGACGATATGGAAGCAGTGTTTGAGCAGGGATTTGGTGAGATTGAAGACCTGTATCTTGGGGAAAATGAATCCCCCGACGAAGTGATATATGATCTGGAGCTTGTGGATCACCTGGATGCGCTCGGACTCGATGTGCAGTGGATAAGCGAGGACAACGAGCTGGTGTCGTCCGATGGACGTATCGGCGATATAGCGGAGGGAGAAGACAGAATAGTGTCCATCACGGCTGTTCTTACATACAGGGAGCTGAGCGCGGAGAGAACATATCAGATACGCGTGTGCGGAAGGGAAGAGACAGGCAGGGAAAAGGCTCTGAAGGATATAAGGGAAGGCATCAGGGAGATACAGGCGGGAAGTGGAGATTCGAGCGAGGTGGCGCTGCCGGAGCAGATAAACGGATATGCGGTCAGGCCCACCTCGGGAGGCGGAAGCGGTCTTATGATACTGTTTCTCGGTGGTTTCGCAGCCATTTGTATATGGGGTGGAAACAGGTCGAAGATCCAGGGAATGGAAAAAAAGAGATCCGACGAGCTCATGTCGGAGTACCCGGAGCTTGTGGATAAGCTGACGCTCTATCTTGGAGCAGGAGTCACGGTCAGAGGTGCATTTGCAAGGATAGTGAAGAGTGGCAGGGAAGATTGTGCCGGTACGGATCAGGGCGGGAGTGTTCTGACCAGGGAACTGATTTATACGCTAAATGAGATCCAGGCAGGAGTATCCGAGAGTGAGGCTTACTACAACATGGGGCACAGGATAAATCTGCCGATGTATATAAAGCTCATGTCGCTTTTGTCACAGAATGTGAAGAAAGGCACGAGAGATATATTGATCATGATGGCGGGCGAGGAGCAGAACGCAATGCAGACCAGAAAGGAGATGGCGAAGAGAAAGGGGGAGGAAGCCGGGACAAAGCTGCTTCTTCCGATGGTGGTTCTGCTGGGAGTGGTCATGGTAATAGTCATGCTGCCCGCAATAATAAATTTTTAAGATAATAAGTTTTAAGGAGGAAAAATGTATGAAGAGATGGGAAGATTTTATGGAAGATGAGTCAGGTATGGGAGTGGTCGAAATAATCCTTATAATGGTGGTCTTGATCGCGATGTGCGTCATATTCAAGCAGCAGATAACTTCTCTGGTGAACAACATATGGAACTCGATCAACAAGAGTGCAAAGAAGATATATTAAGGGGGAGCTGTATGAGAAATCAGGGACATGTAACGGTTTTTCTGAGTATAATCCTGATCTCCATGCTGCTTCTGGGGCTCTCCGTGCTTGAGATGGCGCGGATAAGAATGGGCAGTGCCAAGGCCGCAATGGCGGCCGAGGGCGCAGCCTGTGATGTGAAGGCGGCGTACGACAAGGAGTTGTTTGAGGAGTATCATCTGCTGGCGGTCGACAGCACATTTGGCGGACACGGTGAGGGAAAGCTTGAGCAGATGGCGCAGGATTATCTGGAATATACTCTGGAAAATGGTCAGGGCGACAATATGAGCGTTGAAGATGTGGCGCTGGCAGAGTGCAGGGGACTTCTGGAGAATGACTGCGAGAATATGAAGCTGCAGATAACCGACCATATGAAGGTGTACATGGAGGAGAAGGGAATAGAAGACATTCTTGAGATGATAACATCCGGGGATAAGGCCATGGAGGATGCTTCTGGAGCTGTGGAAAATGGTAAGAATGAGTCGAATCAGGATGAGAGCAGTTGGAGCGGTACGGATCCTAGAAAAGCGCTGAAAAGCATCCTGACAGGTGGACTTCTGAATGTTGTCACGCCATCCGGGCGGGTGGTGTCAGATCAGGCATACGATCTGGATGGCTTTCCGTCAGACGGACAGGCGGAGGATACGAGACAGTGGGAGGACATAGAATTTGACGATCTGGATAAATTCCAGAGGCAGCTCATGTTGGATGGAGAGAGATCACAGACCGGAATAGTGGATGACATATATGGTGTCGGGTATGCACTGGCGAATTTCAATACATTTACTGACAGGAAACAGGACAGACCATTTGAGTGTGAGGTGGAATACATTATCGCCGGAAAGGATAATGACCATGACAATCTGCAGGGGGTCGTGAACAGGATAGTGCTTCACAGACTGCCGCTCAATCTGGCATATCTGCTCTCAGACAGCGCAAAGATGGCCGAAGTGTCATCCATAGCTGCGGTGCTGGCTCTTGTGCCGGGGGTCACCTATGGGGCGGCGAAATATCTGCTGCTCGGATGCTGGGCTTATGCTGAGACAATTGTTGATATAAGGCTGCTGCTTGACGGCAAAAGCGTTCAGTTTATGAAGACAGACGAATACTGGGTGACGGACATCAACAATCTTGACAAGCTGATGAATCTGGATTCCGTGGACTATGAAGGCGTGGATGCTGTGAGCTACAGGGATTATCTGGCGATACTTCTGATAGAGAATAAAGGAGGCATGTATTACAGGATGGCGGATCTTATACAGCTTAATTTCAGACAGACGGATGAGTCGTTTGAGATGAAGAATATGATGTATTCTCTGACATTTGATGTTGAGGTCAGTCAGGACAGGAAATTTGCATCGTTTATAGAAGATCACGAGGGCGTATCGAAGATAGATGACGGACTGTACAGGTACAGCTTCAGGCAGTGTGTGAGTTATTGAGATATGAAAATATCCTGAAGGGGGGTGTTATATGTTCTCTTGTTGTATGTTGAAAAGTAAATATATGAAAGATAAATCGCCTCTCCAAGCGCATATTACTATAGATTTTGTTCGGATCAGGTATGGCAGGAGAATATATAAGACAGCTCCTTTGGGATGTGACCATGGTAGTGCCAGTGTGGAGGCATCGCTGGTGCTGCCAGTGTTTATATTTGCCATGCTGACTGTGTTTGCCATGGCCGGATGTATACGGACACGGACTGTGATATATGAGGGCTTACATGAGACGGCTGCGTATCTTGCGGAATACAGCTATGCGTATGAGCTAGCCGAAAAGGGCGCGGACATGGGGCCGTATGCTGAAGGTATGGCAGATGGTGTGTCGCTCGTGCTGGCGAACAGGAAGATCAGGGAGTACATAGATGACAAAGGCACGGTGAACACATATGTCGACGGCGGAATGTCCGGGGTTAAGGTGATAAATGCAGAGCTGTCGGATGACGGATTTGTGTGCCTCAAGGTCAGATATATGCTGAAGATCAATCTGCCATTTGCCGGAGGATCCACCGTGGGGTGCGTGGACAGGATAAGACAGAGGGCGTACCTGGGATATGACAGGTCGCAGGATGATGACGATGATGATGAGTATGTGTATGTGGCTGAGAATGGTTCGGTGTACCACAACTCGCGGAGCTGTTACCATATCAGGATATCTGTGAGAAGCGTGAGTGGGGAGGTTCTGGATGACAGATATTCCGGGCTTTCGGCGTGCAGGATCTGTGGAAGATATAAAAGCAATGGTGTGATTTATGTCACTGAACAGGGAGACAAATATCACTATTCGCTGGGCTGCTCCGGCTTGAAGCGGACGATATACAGAAAGAAAAAGTCAGAGTGCGGGGGACTTCCTCAGTGCTCAGAGTGCGGGAAAAGATAGGAGAAGAGAAGAAAAGACAGGAGGAGTCAGATATATGGATGACAATGGATCTATAGTTCTGGAGATGTGCCTGATAACACCGATACTTGTGTGTGCCGTGTTTGTGGTGATGAACATGTTGTTTATAGCGTTTAACCATGCGGCGGCATCGGGGGAGGCATATCTGGTACTGTACAACCGAGAGGAATACAGGATCAATGAGAGTGGTGAGGGGGATACGGACAGTGCAGAGAAAGCGATGTCCACAAATGTATCCGAGACCGTGATATGTGCCGATGGTGTGAATGCGGAAATGGCCATGAATGGGAAGAATCTGGTTGCGGAGATAACTTACAGAGAGTCATTTCCGGGGATACAGATATTGATAGATGACGGCAGATGTGACAGAAAGACTGCGGCCAGACAGGAGATAAGGGATGTAGGAAATGAACTTAGGAGGTGGCAGGAATATGGTAAGTTATTGCCAGGTAGAGGGAATTAACACTTTTTTTGTGGTGGAGGTCAGTGCAGCAGCCATAAATTCCTATGAGACGGACATGCTGTACAATAATTTTGTCGAGGGAATAATACAGCCGGAATTCAGGGCCATCAACGGAGATATGTTCATATACTGCAAAATAAATGGCATGAAGAGCCTGGACGATATATCTGACAGGGGGATAATGTCCATGGAGCAGGCTGTTGCTCTCATAAGATCGTTGTGCAGTGTGGTCATGGAGACGGGAGAATACATGCTTGAGCCGGACAATCTTCTGATAGAATCCGACAAGATATTTTACTCGGATGCAGAGAAGAGTTTCAGATACGTGTATGTGCCGGGACAGGGAACGGATGTCAGAATGGGAATAAAGAATCTTGTGGAGAAGATCATAAAGAGGGTAGATCACAGGGACACTGAGCTTGTGGATTTTATGTATGAGATATATGACATGGTGGTGTCGGCAAATTATGACATGGAGCGGATGCAGAAATATGTGGATGAGGTCTCTGCCCGTGAGCAGGAAAAATGCTGCTCCGGCAATAGAAAAAGAAATGTGGAATCTTTGGCTGCGGCCCGTGAGCAGGAGCTTTTGATGGATGAGGTGTTCGGAACGGATCAAAGCAGTGCGGCGGCGTTGACGATACCGACAACGGAGAAAAACAAATATGATAGGATATTTTTCATACTCATAGGATTTACTGTGGCGGCATTTACGGGAATAGCGGCTGTTCAATTTTATATACAGGGGCATGCGGCGGATGTGAGATTTATAATGCTGGCACTCATCGTGCTGTCCGTGGAGTTATTTGTCTATGTGGAGATGAAGAGGAAGCTGTCTGCTGCTGAGGATGAACGGCGGGGACAGGAGGGCGTGGAGTGCTCAGAGCTGCGATATGCGGAGGAAGATGAAAACAGAAGACCTAAAAAACAGAATGTTGATGCATTGGAACATGTAAGTTTGGCTGACGAAATACCTGGCGATACCACGGTGCTTGGCTCGGAGGATGACTGTACAACCCTGCTTACACAGCATAATCTCGATGGCAGAGAGTCCGCACAGGAGCAGAGACTGTCTGTGAGACTGATCGAAGACGGAGGCATTGTGGCTACTGAATTTCCGGTGACGCCGGAGGGAGTTGTATTGGGGCGGGACAGACGACAGGCGGATCAGGTTATAGAGGATATCAGCGTCAGTAGAAGGCACATAAGGATATACGAGGATGCAGAGAAGATCTATGTCGAAGATCTTGATTCCACAAATGGAACTGTCATAAATGGGATCAGGCTTCCGGCGGGCAGGAGCTGGCAGCTTGCGGACAGAGATGTTCTGTGTATAGGCACCAGGCAATACCATATTCAAATATTGCTTATCTGATTGATATAAAATGTAAATTCAGATATAATAGTCTGTGTGAGTTTTATGATACAAAGGTAGGTATTGGTGATGTCGTATGTAGCTTTATATAGAAAATGGAGACCTGATACTTTTGACGAGGTAAAGGGGCAGGATCATATAGTTACCACTCTTAGAAACCAGATTAAGAATGATAGACTTGGTCATGCCTTTTTATTTTGCGGTACAAGAGGAACAGGTAAGACTTCGATCGCCAAGATATTTGCCAAGGCATGTAACTGTGAGCATCCGGTGGACGGAAGCCCATGTAATGAATGTGCAAGCTGCAGAGCCATATCGGATGGATCATCGCTTAATGTCATTGAGATAGATGCGGCCTCCAACAATGGTGTTGACAATATAAGGCAGATAAGGGAGGAGGTAGCATATCCTCCTACTGAGGGCAAGTATAAGGTATACATCATAGATGAGGTTCATATGTTGTCTCCGGGAGCGTTCAACGCTCTGTTAAAGACTCTCGAGGAGCCGCCATCATATGTAATATTCATACTGGCTACCACGGAGTCCCACAAGATACCTATAACCATATCGTCAAGGTGTCAGAAGTACGACTTCAGACGTATCCCGGTGGATGTCATCTCGGATCGACTGGAGGAGCTTATGAACAGGGAGGGACTTGATGCGGATAAGAAGGCGATAGATTATATCGCAAAATCCGGCGATGGTTCCATGAGAGATGCCTTGTCTATTCTGGATCAGTGCGTTGCATTCAATCTCGGACAGAAGCTTACATATGATAATGTGCTTGAGACCATAGGAGCTGTGGACATAGATACATTTGCAAGACTTCTGGAGTGCGTGCTGGAATCTGATGTTGAACATGCCATAGATGTGGTTGACGAAGTTGTGTGGCAGGGACGTGAGCTTGGCCGTTTCGTAAATGAATTTACATGGTTTCTCAGGAACATACTCGTTGTCAAGCTGTCCTCGGCGGAGGGCGACAGATTGGATATGACCAAGGAGAATCTGGAACGCATAAGAGAGATATCCGGTCATATGGAGGAGAGCACCATAGTAAGATATATAAACGTGTTCTCGGATACAGCCGCCAGCATCAAGTATTCCTCACAGAAGAGGATAGTGCTTGAGATGGCTGTTATAAAGCTGTGCAGACCACAGATGGAGGTTGATACCACAAGTCTGATCGAGAGGGTAAGGATGCTTGAGAAGAAGCTTGATGACCTTGAGGCAAATGGCATACAGGCTGCGCCGGTTCAAAGTGCTGCCTCCGTAAGCCCGGCTGACGATGTGATAGATCAGAAGGGCATGAAGGAATATCAGGACAAGCTGGCAATGGAGCTTCCAAAGGCAGAGTTCGAGGATCTGCAGAGAGCTGCGGAGAACTGGAATGATATACTGGAGAAGCTGTCGGTTCCTGCGAGAAGATATCTCAAGAGAAATGATGCTGATCCGGCCATAAGGACGAAGCTCATACTGTCCGATGATCACAGAAGACTTCTGCTCATGATCCCGCTGACGGATGACGATATGCCGAAGTTATACTTTGACAAGCCTGAGAATGTGGAGCATGTGAAGAGTGTGATCGAGGAATATCTTGGAAGAGAGATTGAATTTGAGATACTTTGTACAAGGAATTCCCACAGTGATAATGGAAGGCTTGAGACGGAGAATATACTGAACCTGAACAAGATCAACTTTCCAATAGATAAGAAATGATGATATCATATTATAAATTATTTAATCAGAATAAGGAGGACTATTGTAATGGCTAAGAGAGGCGGTTTCCCAGGAGGTATGATGCCTGGTAATATGAACAATCTTATGAAGCAGGCACAGAAGATGCAGAAGCAGATGGAGGAGACAACTAAGACACTTGAGGATAAGGTGTATGAGTCATCTGTAGGTGGAGGAGTTGTCACTGCAAAGGTGTCAGGTAAGAAGGAACTCATGGAGATCAAGCTTGATCCTGAGGTTGTTGATCCTGATGATATAGAGACACTTGAGGATCTTATCATATCGGCTGTGAACGAGGCACTGAGAGCACAGGAGGATGACTACAATAGCAGTATGGGCAAGATCTCAGGTGGAATGGGACTTGGAGGATTGCCGTTCTAATGGAAGTTTATGGAGGAGAAGTAAACAGACTTATAGAAGAGCTGGGAAGACTCCCAGGAATAGGCTCCAAGACGGCTCAGAGACTGGCGTTTCACATAATCAGTATGCCTGAGGAGAGGGCGCTGGCGTTATCCGATGCCATTGTGAATGCAAAGAAGAACATAAAATACTGCAGTTGTTGCTACACGATAACTGACAGGGAGGTATGTCCTATATGCAGTTCACCAAACAGGAATCACAAGGTGATAATGGTGGTGGAGACCCCGAGGGATCTGGCGGCATATGAGAGAACAGGACAGTTTGATGGCGTTTACCATGTGCTCCACGGAGTTATAAATCCTGCCCTGGGTATCGGCCCGGCGGATATCAGGATATCCGAGCTCATGAGAAGGCTTCAGAATGAAGATGTGGATGAGCTCATAATCGCTACAGGTTCAGGCCCGGAGGGTGAGGCGACTGCGATGTATATATCAAAGCTTGTGAAGCCGGCCGGTATCAAGGTCAGCCGTATAGCAAGCGGTGTGCCTGTAGGCGGAGATCTGGAGTGTATAGATGAGGTTACGCTTCTGAGGGCTCTTGAGGGAAGAGTATACTTATAATGTATACAGACAGTCTGTGTACATAAGAAAAATAAAAGAAAGAGGTGCAGAGTATGTTAAGAGTAGGCTTTTTGACTAGTGGTGGTGACTGTCAGGCATTAAATGCAACTATGCGCGGAATCGCAAAGGGTTTGTATGAATTGTTTGACGAGGTTGAGATCTATGGATTCCTTGAGGGTTACAAGGGACTCATTAGAGGCAACTATATCAAGATGAAGCCGGCTGATTTCTCAGGTATTATCAACAAGGGTGGAACGATCCTCGGCAGTTCAAGACAGCCATTCAAGCTCATGGGAGAGCCAACTGAGGATGGTCTGGACAAGGTAAAGTCCATGAAGGATACCTATAAGAAGCTGAAGCTGGATTGCCTGTGCGTTTTAGGTGGAAATGGTTCACAGAAGACCGCAAATCTCCTCAGTGAGGAGGGACTCAATGTCATCGGTCTGCCAAAGACCATAGACAATGATCTGTGGGGAACTGACATGACATTTGGTTTCCAGAGTGCTGTTGATATAGCGACCCAGACAATAGACTGTATCCACACAACCGCTGCATCGCATAACAGAATCTTTATCGTTGAGATTATGGGCCACAAGGTTGGCTGGATAACTCTCCACGCCGGAATCGCCGGTGGCGCAGATGTGATCCTGCTCCCGGAGATCCCATACGATATCGATAAGGTATATAAGGCTATAGACAAGAGAACAAAGGACAACAAGGGCTTCACGATAGTTGCAGTTGCCGAAGGTGCTATTCCGAAGGAGATCGCAGAGCTTCCAAAGAAGAAGAGAAAAGAAGCGATAGCCAACAATCCATATCCATCAGTTGCGTATGAGCTGGCTGATAAGCTCAAGGCGTACACAACACAGGATATAAGAATAGCAATACCTGGACATACCCAGAGAGGTGGAAGTCCGGATGCATATGACAGAGTCATATCATCAAGATTTGGAGCAAAGGCAGCAGAGCTCATAAAGGCAAAGGATTTTGGAAAGCTTGTTGTATTCCTTGACAACAAGGTTACAGCTATCCCACTCTCAGAGAGTGCAGGAAAGCTCAAATACGTATCTCCTGATGACGACATCATCAGCGAGGCAAGAACACTTGGAATCTCATTCGGAGACAGATAAAGTAAGCTCTGAAAAAAGTAACAGAGATATTCACACATTCTCCCCATCTGCATATCTATGTAATAGACACACAACAATGCAGATAGGGAGATTTGTATGAGTGAAGAATTTAAGTATATTCCTTACAGCCCGGACGATGAAAACCTCAGAGGGCTTATAAGGGATGGAAATGTCTATAATATCAAGACACCTGTGATACCCGGTATGGGTGAGACTGGTGGATACAGTATGAGTTCGACAGGAATCATGCTTCCTGACTGTGATGATGGGACAGATGAAATGATGAGGGATATTGAGTACATGAAGGAGATGTACCCGGAAGAACTCCGAAAGGTCAGTATGGCCGTGGAGGAGGAGTGTGACAAGCTCGAGTATGAGGGCAGTCCGATGCTTGTTCAATATCCTGACAGAGAAGAGATGCGCCGTGTTGCGCGAAGGGTGTACGATGATCTGAGCGAAAGTGGGCAGATATCGGAGGATTGTTATGCAGGAATGGCTTCGGCAGGTGAAGCTTCGTACGAGGAACCGCCATATGTTCCAGAGGGACCCGGATGCGCCAATTGTGTTATGAGAAATATAATCGAACTGCTTGTGTGCAATGAATTCTGTATGAGACGCGACAGGCATAGAAGACGTAGAAGAAGGTTTTATTAAGTGAAGAAGAAAATAAATGTACTTGTGAGAATACTTGTGATGGCAGCAATATTTGTGATCACAATATATTTGGTCAATATATTTCAGAATAGAAGTTACAAGAATCTGGCTGCGGAGATGAAGGATGCAGAGTTGCCATTAGCTTATGTGTGCTATGGCGATTCGCTTCTCAATTGTATGCATGGTTATACAGGGGAGGTCGACCTCACACTTCTCAGGGACTCTGTGACGCCGATAGATGAGAATAAGAATCTTGAGATAATGGTGGAGAATGATGCATTTAAGGATGCGTCGTATTCGTATGAGATCAGGTCGATATCCGGAGATTCCCTTATAGAGAAGGGTGATCTGGAGGCGGCCTCGGGAACTGATGGCTACGATGTGCTTGATATAAGTGCGAGAATGGATCTCAAGCAGGATATGGAGTATATGCTGGTTGTCAAGCTTAAGAGCGGTGATGGCAGGAGTGCTTCATACTATACCAGAGTGGTCGTAAATGACAATTATCATGAGTCCCAACTGCTGAATGCCGCAAAGGATTTCCACGATGCGACATTTGCATTTGACAAGCTGGAGTCGGAATCGGTCATAGGAACCTACAAGCAGGAATACACGGGTGGCGGAACGGGAGATTCCTACGGACTGGGACATGTGAACCTTGCAAATGCATACTCGGATCTCCTCTGGGATGGGCTTAAGCCTACGGTTATAAGCGATGTAAACACATATATAAAGGAGATAGATGTCAACTATGCGGTGATCGAGATGGAATATAAAGCCATGTCCATCACATCGCAGGATGTCATGAGCTATTATACAGTTAAGGAGTTCTATAAGATCAGCTACAAGGATGTGCCTGTTGCCAGCCAGACTGATGAGGCGGACGGAGCCGGCACTGATGGAATATATTTTGACGAAACAGCTTCGTATGATGAGGCCTATTCGGATGAACAGGATGCAGATACTGTTACGGAGACTGAGCCGAAGATCACCATGCTCAGCTATGACAGATATGTGGACGAGTATTTTGACAAAGACGGCATAGATGCTATAAACAATGTGTATGAGATAGGTATCGTGTCATCGGATGATCTGGAATACCGCTACACAGAGGATAACAAGAAGATCGCATTTGTGAGAAATGGACAGCTCTGGATGTATGACTACGGCGATGGACAGATAACTCTGGTGTACGGATCAGGAATGGATGACCATGCAAATGACTCAAACACTTACGCCGACCATGACATGAACATCATAAGCTTTGACAAAGATGGAAATATGACATTTGCGGTGTATGGATATATGAACAGCGGAGATCATGAGGGAAAGCTCGGAGTTGCGCTGTATACATTTGATTATACGACTCTGGAGGTGGACGAGCTTCTGTTCGTCGAGTGCAATGTGCCTTATGAGGCTATGAAGAGCGAGACCTCCAGACTGACATATTACGACGGAGATAAGTTTTATTACATGCTCGGCGGAAAGGTGAACGCCGTGGACATGAGGACGAGACAGCAGTCTTATATTGCGGAGGGACTGTCAGCCAGCGATGTCAAGGTGTCGGTGAACATGGAAGTTATGGCGTATGGAGAGAGCGAGGACCAGAGCAGCAATACAAAGCTGACTCTGATGAATATGCATACCGGAAAGAGTTATGAGATCACCGCCGGAGCAGGGGAATGTCTGATATGCTATGGCTTTAAGGACTCGGATATGGTATACGGAGTGTCGAGCATATCTGATGCGCAGGTTGATGTGGATGCTGAGTCATTTGTTGGTACGAGGTACAGCGAGGAGTCCAGAGATAACATACCTGCATCCAGATTGTATATAGTAAACAGCGATGGCGAGCAGATAAAGGAATACGCAAAGAGCGGGTATTATCTGATGCAGGTTGATGTGGATACGAATCTGCTGTATCTGACAAGAGGAGAGAAATCCGACAGTGGATTCAAGTCTGTGGACGATGATTTCATAACCTTCAAGGAGGACGATACAAAGGAGACGATAGGAACTACCCATCTGTCATCCATAACCGGATATGACAGGCTGTATTTTACGGTTCCGTCAAATATGTATCTGAGCTATATACCGGCGCTGAACATAACAAAGGAAAAGATAGATCCTGATGCTGCAAGTATGATAATGACAGTAGTGCGTGATAAGGTGACCTATCATGTGTACGACAATCTTGGACTTTCAAAGATATATGACGTGGCGGGTGATGCGATAAATTATGCAGTGTCTGTATCAGGTATAGTGGTGTCAAGCGAAGGCGAGGTAATATACAGGCAGGCTGAGAGCCAGGAATACAACACCATTGCCTCTGGAATATTCCATCGCAGTACGGGAAGTGTGGATGCGTCACTCGGCGACTGTCTGTACATGGTTCTGACGTATCAGGGAGTACAGGTGACAGAGGATGATATAGCACAGTATACAGATCCTGTCGAGGCTCTTAACTCTCTTGGAAAGAGACAGGGCATAGATGTTACAGGTCTTTCGCTGGATATGCTCCTCGGTTATGTGAGTTCGGGAATACCGGTAATATCGAGGATAAGCGATGGCAGATATGTTCTCATAGTGAGCTATAATGAGGCAGACATAAGATATTATGATCCTGTCGAGGACAAGGAGATAGTTGTGTCAAGAGATGAGTATACGGATATGATGCTCCAGTGGCACAATGAATCCTACACTTATGTTGAGGAATAAAGATAAAAAGAAAACGGAGCGAGTTACCGCTCCGTTTTCTTTATAATAGTTGTAGTATAAGTTACTTAGCATGGATCCGAATGTTACGGATCATGTAGATTACTCCTCTGCGATTGTTCCTACTGGACAAGAACCAGCACAAGCACCACATGAGATACACTGTGAACCATCGATAACAAATACGCCGCCATTATCGCTGATAGCACCTACTGGACAAGCACCAGCACATGAACCACAACCGATACATGAATCGCCAATAACGAATGCCATAATTGTTTCCTCCTTATAAAGTAAAAATAATCACACGCTTATTGTAAAACAAAACTCATTAATTAGCAAGTGATAATAATATTTATCAACAACGGGTTTTATCAATAAGTAACAATAAAAGGGATAGACATTTAAAATTGGGTATAATATAATGTGAATGCTGAGTAAGAGCGCAATCTAAGGAGGATATAAATAATGGTAAAGATAAGTAAAGACATGCTTATAAATGACATTCTTGCAGTTGATGCAGGAAATGCAGCAATACTGATGGCAGCAGGTATGCATTGCATAGGATGCCTTGCAGCAGCAGGAGAGAGTCTTGAGGAGGCAGCAGCCGTTCACGGACTTGATGCAGAGGAGCTTGAGCAGGAGATCAATGATTATCTTGCAAAAAAGGAGGCTGAGTAGTATACTTGCCAAAGTAACCAGGTGTACTATAAAGGATGGAGAGATATATGAAGACAGACGGAACAAATCCTCCCGGGCAGGGAATATTTGGACTGATAGATATTAATTGTCATATTTTACCGGGAACAGAGGATGGACCGGATAATTTCCGGGAAGCGGCAGAGATGCTCAGAATAGCGTATGATGAGGGAATAAGGACGATAGTTGCCACCCCGCCATACAACAAGAAGAATCCGATAATGGATGGAGACAAACTGGACAGACTTGTGGAACAGCTCAACGTTGAAGCTGGAAAGATAGATCCGGATTACAGAGTCTATCTTGGAAGAGAGATAGAGTATAACGATGAGAACCACCAGAAGATCATATCTGGTCAGTTGGATTCCATGGCAGACAGCAAGTATGTTATGATCAGATTCCCTTATGATGTGGATTTTGAGACGATATCTGAAGCTATAAGAGACATCAATATGGACGGATATATACCGATAGTTGCCAATGTAGAACAGTATGAATGTCTTGAGGAAGACGAGGACAAGGTCGAGGAGCTCATTCAGTTTGGTGCATATGTACAGATAAGTGCATCGGCTGTGGTTGGAGATCTTGGACATGACATCAAGAATTTTTCGAGAAAGCTTCTCAAGGGAGAGCTTGTTCACTTTGTGGCAAGTGATGCATTGGATTCAGAGGATAAAGCACCATACCTCAGGGAGTGTGCTGAGTACATAGAGCGAAAGTATGGAGAGGATTACATGACGGAGCTCTTCTACACCAATCCAAAAGCAGTTATCGAGAATGATGATATTGACATATAAAACAAAAAGACGTATCGCTTGTGCGGTACGTCTTTTTTGCTGCGCCGGAATCTCTGGCTATTACTTATAATGCTGACAGTGTCTGAAGTGCTTCCTCCGGCATAATAGCGGTGAAGTGCTCCTTGAAATGTGCCGGCATGGCATATGTGAGTTTCTGTGCTGTTCCGTATTCTGCAAGGATATTGCAGACTCTCACAAATTCCTGGCTTGTGTTATTGCTGTTCGTGAGAACCAGATAATATCTTCCGTTGGAAGGATTCTTGTACAGGCAGTTCTCGCTGAAGTAGAAAGAAGCAACCTGTTTTGCTGCACTTATGATGGTTGCAAGTGAGTCAAAGATGTACAGTGAGCACATGCTCTCCCTTGCTGAACCTGATTCCTTTGTGCTGCCTGTTGTACTGGCGGCAGTGCCTGTGGTGCTGTCATCAGATGATGTATTGCTGCCATTTGCCGCAGCGGCAAAATCTCCTGCGGTTCCGGCAAGTCCGGATATGGTGTTGAAAATGCCCTCAAGTGCCTCTCTTACGCCCTGTGGAACGGAACCGGATCCACTGATCTCAAGTCTTGCGATGGTTCCGTTGTTATCCCTGGACTCATCGTTGTCGTCAAGATCGTCATCTATGTCATCATCATCCATGTATTCGTCATCGTCATCAATATCATATTCGCTGGTCTTTGAGAATCTGGAAAAGCGGGTATCCAGTTCTTCCGGATCTTCAACCTTTGTCACAATGAGTATGAGACAATCTGGTGATACCGGTATGGCTTCGATCATAAGTGGAGTGTCGTCAGCCTCAAAGCCTAATTCTACAGATGCCTGCTGCATCATATCCTTGAAGAGCTCTTTTGCCTTCGGTGTGCCATAGGCAAGCTCGGAGATCTTGAGCTGCTTTTCGGTGAGATCGGCTTTGTTGAGTGTGCATCTTATCTGATTTTCACTTAGACGTTCAATCTTCATAGAATCGACCCCCTTCAATAATTTAATGGTATTAAAATGTGTATTATAGTTTACCACATTTGTCAAGCAAGTAAATAGGATATATGGAGAAAATATTGGAATTTTCCGTGAAAAAATATCCCTAATTCTACGTTATGTATACTTTTATGAAAATTTCATAAAATATGCTCAAATGGGGTTGGAAAATGGCTTTTTATGCGTTATTGTGGAGTTGTGAGCGGGACGTGCTCAGGATATTTAGATGAGCTCATTTCTTTATTTTTCTACAAATTCTGTCTGATTCTTATCGTCTCAGATACAATTCCCAGAGATAGTGATATGACAGTGCTCACACATTTCCATAACTGACACATGGCACATAAAAGGAGAATAATACATCACAACACATCTGTCTTTACATTGCATGGCAGGGCTGGAAAAATAAACTATTTGGGGGTGATGCCTATAGGGGGTTAAAAGGCAGCAGTAGCATATAGAACATAATTATATGCACAGAATTACACTTAACATCTATTTGGGGGCTCTGCCGCTGTCACAGCAGAGCTCCTGGTTTTATTTGGCGTGCTGTTCATGCCATGTACAGACTGCATTGCAGATGGCGTTTGCTAGGGCGGTCTGGTATTCATCATTGCACAGATCGGAACATTCCTTTGTGTTGCTCAGAAAGCCGCACTCAACGATGACGGCGGTGCATGGACTTTCCCGCAAAACAAGGTATTCGGAATTGCCCTTTGCTGCCCGTGTGTTGGATGGATCGGCTTCGGAGATGAGATGCTCCTGGATGCACTCCGCCAAGGCTTTACCACCGGAGGAAGTGGAGTAATAAAATACCTGCGCTCCGTGGACATACTCGGCTGAATAGCTGTTCTGGTGGATGCTGATGTAGAGATCAGCGTTTACATTTGTGGCGAGGTTGGTGCGGGCTTTCAGATCTGAAGTCTTCTTGCTGGATGCATTTTCACTGTTCAGGGACTTGTCGGAGTCTCTGGTCAGATACACGGAAAATCCCTGATCCGTAAGTGCCGATGCCAGCTTTGAGGCGATGGCCAGATTTATATCCTTTTCCATGATCCCATCCGGGCTGACCTTACCCGGGTCAAATCCGCCGTGTCCCGGATCGATGAGGATCGTAAATGATTTGGCCGCATCTGTGGTGTCCAAACCTTCGGTGGATGTGTGCTCATTTCCTGTATTGGTGGAAGTATCCTGCCCGGCTGTATGGTCTGCGGGACGGACTATAAATATGTAGCAGAGGATTGGAGGAAGTATTACTGCAAATATTATGGCAAATACAAGTATGTATAATTTGGTGGAAGTACGCATCGGTGATACCCGGGAAGTGTAATTACTATTTTATATGACGGCGGCGGACGTTATATGATATATGTTACCCAAATATAGCCTAAACATTTGACACACATGCAGTGCTGGGCTAAAATATGGGCGTATATGCAATAATATAGAAGCGATAACAATTTATTATAGAAGAAGGTAAAGTGATGAACACTATAATTGCAAAAGCAGGAGTGGATGACGACCGCATGTATGAGCAGGCGGCGGAGATACTTAAGAGAGGTGGTCTTGTAGCATTTCCGACAGAGACAGTGTATGGCCTTGGAGGAGACGCGCTGAATCCGGATGCGTCACATCGGATATATGCGGCAAAGGGCCGGCCATCGGACAATCCGCTCATAGTCCATATAGCAGAGACATCAAGCGTGTATGAACTGGCGGAGACAGTGAGTGACGACACGAAGAAGCTCATGGAAGCATTCTGGCCGGGACCACTCACCATCATACTCAACAAGAAAGAGGTCGTTCCGCACACGACCACTGGCGGACTTGATACGGTTGCCATCAGGATGCCATCGCATCCGGTTGCCATGAGGCTCATAAAGGATTCGGGAGTGTATATCGCAGCTCCAAGTGCCAATCTGTCCGGACGACCATCCCCGACCACTGCGCAGCATGTGCAGCAGGATATGGACGGCAGGATAGATATGATCATCGACGGCGGGGCAGTCGGAATCGGTATAGAGTCGACGATAGTGGACATGACCGGAGACAGACCGACTATATTGCGGCCTGGATATATCACTCCGGAGATGATAAGGGATATCGTTGGCGATGTGACTATAGATCCGGCGATAACAGGTATGAACAATGCTCTGAGACCTAAGGCTCCGGGGATGAAGTACACACACTATGCTCCAAAGGGAGAACTCAGCATAGTAGAGGGCGATAGACTGGCTGCGGCTGAGAAGATAAGAAGTCTTGTTGCGGAGAAAAAGGCGCAGGGATACAAGACTGCGGTACTGTGTGACACTGACAATGTCAGTCTTTATGATGACGGAGTATGCGAGAACGTATACGATGCCGGAAGCAAGAAGAACGAGATAACTGTGTCTGCCGGACTGTACAGTCTGCTCAGAACCTGTGATGACATAGGTGCACAGTATATATACAGCGAGTCATTTGAGGAGGGGGACATGGGCTACGCCATCATGAACCGTCTCATCAAGGCTGCAGGACACAGGATAATAAGCTGTTAGTTAATTTCGAAAAAAATATTATATAAAAAGGAGAATCAGAACATGATAGCACTTGGATGTGACCACGGCGGATATGAGCTTATGCAGGAGGTTATAAAGCATCTTGAGGAGAGAGGCCTTGAGTACAAGAACTTTGGCTGTTACAGCACAGAGTCAGTTGACTACCCGGTATATGGACAGGCAGCAGCAAAGGCAGTAGCCTCAGGTGAGTGTGATAAGGGAATCATCATCTGCGGAACAGGAATAGGAATATCGATCTCAGCGAATAAGATAAAGGGAATCAGAGCTGCACTCTGCCACGACTGCTTCTCGGCACAGGCGACAAGAGAGCACAACGATGCAAATATGCTGGCTATGGGTGCCAGAGTCATAGGACCTGGACTTGCACTTAAGATAGTCGACATATTCCTCGACACACCATTCTCAAATGATGAGCGTCACGTAAGAAGAATCGGAATGATTGAGTAGTATCATAAGTTATGCCGTAAGGGGGACCCCGTTCATACTCAAAAAAGAATCCCATGACAGTATGGTCAAGACTGTCATGGGATCTTTTTTTATACGGTTTTCGTCAAACTGCATCATTTGTTCGACATATAACCGCGTTAAAAGGAAGAAAAATGATTAATGGATAAACATAAGTATTATCAACATAGTCACATTGTACATTAACAATAAAAAAATATCAAGGGGGTTGTACAAACTTTACAAAATGTTTATTTACAATATAGCCAACTCATTATAAAATAATATTACTTGAGTTTTGACATAATAATCTAAAGTGATGCTTTGATGAAGTGTTTATGGAATTGAGTCTGCTCATAAATTTTTATAAGGGAGGAATGTTATGCTGCAGGAGACTATGAAGAAGATAACCGATGCAGAGTCTGAAGCTGACGAGATCATTCGCAAGGCCAAGGAAGAAGCCGACTATACAGTAGCTGCTGCAAAGAAGGAGGCTGCGGATATGATCGCGGCCGCAGGATCAGCTTCGAGAGAAAGCATGAAGAGTGCCGAGGGAGCCGGCAGATCTGAGGAGGAGAAGCTCACGGTGAAGGCGATGGATATTGCCACCGCTGAGATCGCACATCTCAGGGAACGTGCAGCGTCCATGGAAGGCGAGGTTACTTCCATGATCATCGCAGAGCTGGTGGGATGAAAAGTCCTGCAGGCATTTTAAGAAAGGGGGTAAATGTATGGCGGTACTTCCTATGAAGAAGATTGAGATCTGTGCCATGAAGAGGGACAGAAAAGCAATTCTTGAGAAGCTCCAGTCGCTGGGAATGGTTGAGATACAGACTGATAACGAAGAGACTGATGACTTCAGGAAGATGAGTACCACAAGCCAGAGAGCAAAGTACGAGAAGAGAGTACAGAATACAGATGAAGCCTTACAGATAATTGATAAATATGCTCCGGAGGAGAAATCCATATTTGCCAGCCTGGAAGGACGTCAGGAGGCGTCAGAGGCTGACATTCAGGAGATCATAGCTGGAAGATGGGATTATAATCGTAAGGTTAAAAAGATCCAGGAGATCAGCAAGGACATAGCCGGCTGCGAGGCGGGAATAGTCAAATGTCAGGTGGCTATAGACGGATTGGCGCCGTGGCTGAATATGGACATACCGATCAATACCACAGGGACCGAGAAGACGGATGTGATGATCGGAACTATGCCACCGGGGCTCACGGAGACGGATATTCAGGGGTATATAAGCTCTGCGGAACCGGAGATAGCGGGATACACAGTCACTGTTGTAGGATCTGATAAGGACCAGACTTGTATGGTGGCAATAGCCATTAAAACTGTATCACAGAGGGTGGAGGAGATATTGAGATCCCATGGATTTACAAGAATTTCGTATTTCTCCAAAAGAACACCTGAACAGAAGACGGATAAGTACAGGGCGGATATAAGGGAGTTCGAACAGTGGATAGAGGACAAGAAGAATGAACTAGTATCCATGGCTGATGACAGAGACAAGCTGAGACTTCTGGCTGACTATTACCGCATAAGGGCGGATAAATATAAGGTCCTTGGAAGCCTTCTCCAGTCAAAGAGCACATTTGTCATATCGGGATATGTGCTGGAGAGAGATGCAGACAGGGTAGTGGCTGTACTCAATGAGAATTTCAGCCTGATGGCTGATGTATATGATGTTCCGGAGGATGAAGCGGCACCTATACAGCTTCAGAATCCGAAGATGTTCGCATCGGCGGAGGGTGTACTGGAGTCATTTGGACTTCCGGGAAAAGGTGAGATGGATCCAACCACACCGATGGCGATATTCTATATATTCCTGTTCGGACTCATGTTGTCCGATGCGGCGTATGGACTCATCATATTCCTGGCATGTTTTATTTTGATCAGGAAATTCCCGAAGATGGAGAACGGACTTCAAAAGTCCCTGCGTCTGTTCATGTACTGTGGTATATCCACACTGATATGGGGAATATTATTTGGTGGTTTTTTCGGAGACCTGATAACGGTGGTATCGAGGACGTTTTTCCACCACGAGGTGACGTTCAAGCCGGTATGGTTTGCACCGCTGGATGACCCAATGAAGCTTTTGTTATTCTCTTTGCTGTTCGGACTTATGCATTTGTTCGGCGGACTGGCACTCAAGGGATATATGTGTCTGAAGAAGGGAGATGTGAAATCATTCATATGCGACGTGCTGTCGTGGTTCATGCTCATCACAGGACTTGTGCTGATGCTCATGCCGACGGAGCTGTTCGCATCCATAGCACAGATGCAGTTCAATTTCCCTGGCTGGCTTAAGAATACAAGCTACGGACTGGCGATTGTGGGAGCTGCGATCATCGTGCTCATGTCGGGAAGAGACCACAAGAATCCGGTGCTCAGACTTGCACTTGGACTGTATGACATATACAACCTGACAGGCTGGCTGTCAGATCTGCTGTCGTACTCCAGACTTCTTGCACTGGGACTTGCGACGGGAGTTATAGCACAGGTAATAAACCAGATGGGAAGCATGGCTGGCGATGGAATATTCGGAGCCATAGTGTTCATCATCGTATTTATAGTAGGACATCTGTTCAACCTTGCGATCAACATGCTGGGAGCATACGTGCACACATGCCGTCTCCAGTATGTAGAGTTCTTCGGCAAATTCTACGAGGGCGGCGGCAATCCATTCAGGCCGTTCAGGGAGAATACGAAGTACGTTGATATAGTAAGTGGTACAGAAACACAGAAATAAGAAACCAATTTTAGGAGGAGAAAATATTATGACAATGGGAACGGTTTTGGCATTAGTGGGAGCTGCGCTGGCAGTAATTCTTGCAGGCATGGGATCTGCATATGGAGTAGGAGTTGCTGGTCAGGCGGCAGCAGGTGTAGTAAGTGAGGATCCAAGCAAATTCGCAAAAGTTCTTATCATCCAGCTTCTTCCGGGTACACAGGGTATCTACGGACTTCTTGTTGGATTCATAGCATTGTCCAACATAGGAATCCTTTCAGGAACACCGAAGGAGCTCACAGTAGCACAGGGACTTATGATGCTTGCAGCATGTCTTCCAATAGCGGTAGTTGGTCTTGTATCAGCAATGCACCAGGGCAAGACAGCAGTTGCAGCAGTTGGAATAGTTGTAAAGAAGCCTGATCAGTTTGGTAAGGCGATGCTTTTCCCAGCCATGGTTGAGACATATGCGATCCTTGCACTTCTGGTATCAATTCTTGCAGTAAATGGAATCAAATTATAACTTTTCGTAAGGAGGATGTACTTTATGACGGGATTGGAAACAATCGTAGAACAGATCCTTCAGGAAGCGCAGAAGGAAGCTGAAGAGATCAAAGCTCAGGCTGCCAGAAACGCGGATTCCATCATTGCAAATGCCAAAAAGACTGTGGATAAGATGAATGAGGAGACCAGAGAGAAGGTTGCCCAGGCAGAAAAGTCCGGATCATTCAGGGCAAAGTCCTCATCAGAGCTTAAGAAGAGACAGGCGATACTTGCGGCAAAGCAGTCCATAATTGGGAATATGCTGGATAAGGCATATGACGCAATGGTGGCGCTCCCGGATGAGGAGTATTTCCAGGTGATCGTCAAATGTCTGGAGAAGTCGGTACAGCCGAAAAGCGGAGAGATATGTTTCTCCGGGAAAGACAGAAAACGACTTACACCACAGACTGAGAAGCAGATAGAGCAGATAGCTGCAGCTCATGGAGGAAGCCTTACGGTGTCCAATGGGAACTGTGATATAGATGGAGGATTTATCCTGATCTACGGAGGAATCGAGGAAAACTGTTCATTCAGGGCAATGCTGGACGCGAACAGAGAACATTTGGCAGACAAGGTAAATGAATTATTATTTGTTGATAACAGATAGCTGGAGGTAGGCAGATGGCAGACAAATATATATATGCAGTTGCCAGGATCAGGGCACTTGAGATGACGCTTATGAGTCAGGCAGTCATAGAACAGCTCGTGGCCACGGATTCCTACAAGAAGGCGGTTCAGTTCATCATAGAGAAGGGCTGGGGCGATAGTGATAAAGCCAGTATGGATGAAAATGACATACTTAGGGCGGAGACTGACAAGACGTGGGCTGCTGTGGCTGAGATGGTGGATGATATGTCCGTGTTCGATGTCATAAGACTTCCAGATCTGTATCACAACCTCAAGGCGGCGATCAAGACTGTGGTTGCTGGGGAGACTCCTGCCCATGTGTTCTTCGACAATGCCGAGATAGACGGTCAGAAGATGCTGTCCATCGTAAGTGACAAGGCGTGGGACAGACTTCCAGAACACATGAGAGACTGCGCGAGGGAGGCTTGGGACTGTATGGCACAGGCTGGAGATGGACAGATGTGCGATGCTGTGATAGATCGAGGAACACTGCTGGCGATCATGCAGGCTGCAAAGAAGGCAGATGACAGCCTGCTCAGGGATTATGCAGAGACGACGGTGGCTGTTGCAGATATCAAGATAGCGGTGAGATCCATGAAGACAGGCAAAAACAAGGATTTCATGAAGAGAGCCATGGCGGAGTGCAACACTCTGGATATTGACAGGCTGGCGACGGCTGCGGTGGCTGGCATGGAGGAGATAGAGAGATACCTTGCAGATACAGCATACGCCGGTGGGGCAGAGGCACTTTCTGAGTCGGCATCGGCATTTGAGAGATGGTGTGACAACCGTATCATAGAAACGATAAAGCCTCAGAAGTACAACCCATTTACGGTGGGACCGATAGTGGCGTACATTCTGGCGAGGCTCAACGAGATAAAGACAGTCAGGATCATATTGACATGCAAGCTGAACCAGCTTCCGGAGGAGGCTATCAGGGAAAGGGTAAGGGAGATGTATGTATAAGATAGCTGTTATGGGCGATTATGACAGTATATACGGATTTGCAACTCTGGGCCTGGATACATTCCCTGTAGATAATCTGGATTATGGGGTCACGTTGCTGAAAAGGCTGGCAGAGGACAATTATGCAGTCATATATATGACCGAGGCACTGGCTTCGGATCTCAATAAAGAGATAGACAGATACAGAGAGGTTATGAAGCCTGCGATCATTCTCATACCGGGGATATCTGGCAATACAGGGGCCGGAATAGCGGGAGTAAAGAAATCCGTTGAGCAGGCTGTAGGCTCGGATATTTTATTTAATGAAGAATGATTAGAAAATAATGGTGAAACGAGCGGATATAGGTAATTGCGAAATCGGTATAATTCGATTTTGATAGAGGCGTTTAGTATTATCAAATCAGGGGAATACGAAGCCGCCGGTCCTTAGATGGCGCGTCAGCGGCATCCTAGTACCGCTGCAGGCTGAGTTAAGCGGAAGCGACCACTGATTGATATACTAAACTGCCTCAATCATATCGGAAAGAGGATTCGCAATTATCTATGGAGCGAGTGAGTATAGAAGGGAGCGTGAGCTGTTAAGTGGCTACAGGAAAGATTAAGAAGGTCGCCGGACCACTGGTCATCGCTGAGGGCATGCGTGATGCAAATATGTACGACGTGGTGCGTGTAAGTGAGAGCAGACTTATCGGCGAGATCATAGAGATGCACGGAGATCAGGCATCAGTTCAGGTATACGAGGAGACATCAGGACTTGCACCGGGAGCACCGGTCGAGTCAACGGGAATGCCTCTGTCGGTTGAGCTGGGACCGGGACTTATAAGCAGTATATACGATGGAATCCAGAGACCGCTGGATGATATCATGAAGATATGTGGTAACAACCTGAAGCGAGGAGTTGAAGTCCCATCGCTGAAGAGAGATATCAAGTGGACATTTGTGCCGACTGCCAAGGTGGGTGATAAAGTGTCGGCAGGCGATGTGATAGGAACAGTTCAGGAGACTGTGGTCGTCACACAGAAGATCATGGTGCCTTATGGTGTGACAGGAACCATCAAAGAGATAAAGGCAGGAGAATTCACAGTTGAGGAGACTGTGTGTGTGGTTGAGACAGACAAGGGTGACAGGGAGCTGACACTCATGCAAAAGTGGCCGGTTCGTAAGGGCCGTCCATATCAGGAAAAGATACCACCGATCATGCCACTTATCACAGGACAGAGAGTTGTAGATACATTCTTCCCTATAGCAAAGGGAGGAGTGGCTGCGGTTCCCGGACCTTTCGGAAGCGGCAAGACAGTTATCCAGCATCAGCTTGCAAAGTGGGCTGAGGCGGATATCGTTGTCTACATCGGATGCGGAGAGCGCGGAAATGAGATGACAGATGTTCTGAACGAGTTCCCAGAGCTGAAGGATCCGAAGACCGGACATTCACTCATGCAGAGAACAGTCCTCATAGCCAACACATCGGATATGCCGGTTGCGGCCAGAGAGGCATCTATATATACGGGTATAACTATAGCTGAGTATTTCCGTGATATGGGTTACTCGGTGGCACTCATGGCGGATTCCACATCGCGTTGGGCTGAGGCGCTCAGAGAGATGTCAGGACGTCTGCAGGAGATGCCTGGTGAGGAGGGTTACCCTGCTTACCTCGGTTCAAGACTTGCACAGTTCTACGAGAGAGCCGGAATGGTCAAGACTCTCGGCAGCGAGGGCAGAACCGGTGCACTGTCGGTTATCGGTGCGGTTTCTCCTCCGGGTGGTGATATTTCCGAGCCGGTTTCACAGGCAACACTTCGAATCGTCAAGGTATTCTGGGGACTGGATTCATCGCTTGCGTACAAGAGACATTTTCCTGCCATCAACTGGTTGACTTCATACTCTCTGTATGTGGACAATATGGGCAAATGGTTCGAGGAAAATGTAAATGAAAAGTTCATGGTCGACAGACAGAAGATGATGACCCTGCTTCAGGAGGAGGCAGAGCTCGATGAGATCGTTAAGATGGTAGGTATGGATGCCCTTTCAGCGGGAGACCGACTGAAGATGGAGGCGGCGAGATCCATCAGAGAGGATTTTCTTCACCAGAACTCATTCCATGATGTGGACACATACACACCGCTTCACAAGCAGTTTCTGATGATGGAGCTCATCATGGCATTTTATGAGGAGTCAGCGCAGGCACTGGCCGGTGGAGCAAGCATAAGAAATATTCTGAACATGCCGATCAGAGAAAAGATCGGACGATTCAAATATGTGCTTCCTGAGAATGTGGATGAAGAGTACGAGAAGATATCCAGGGAGCTTGACAAGGAGCTTCAGGAAGCTATAGAGAAGGAGGACTAAGACTATGCCAAAGGAATATAGAACTATACAGGAAGTTGCGGGTCCTCTGATGCTGGTGCACGGAGTTGAGAATGTAGCTTATGATGAGCTGGGTGAGATTGAGCTGGCGGACGGCGAGATCAGACGATGCAAGGTCCTTGAGATAAATGGTGAGGATGCCCTGGTACAGCTCTTTGAGAACTCGACAGGTATCAATCTTTCAAACAGCAAAGTAAGATTCCTTGGAAGGAGTATGGAGCTCGGCGTATCAGAAGATATGCTTGGCCGTGTATTTGACGGACTTGGAAGACCTATAGATGGCGGCCCTGAGATACTTCCTGATGAGAGAAGAGATATCAATGGTCTGCCGATGAATCCGGCTGCCAGGAACTATCCGTCTGAGTTCATTCAGACAGGTATATCAGCCATAGACGGACTGAACACACTGGTAAGAGGACAGAAGCTGCCGATATTCTCGGCTTCAGGACTTCCGCACAGCCAGCTTGCAGCACAGATAGCAAGACAGGCAAAGGTGCGCGGAACAGATGAGCCATTCGCCGTCGTATTTGCAGCCATGGGTATCACATTTGAGGAGGCAAACTTCTTCACAGAGAGCTTCAAGGAGACTGGTGCCATAGACAGAACAGTCCTCTTCATCAACCTGGCAAATGATCCTGCGGTTGAGCGTATCGCCACACCTAGAATGGCACTTACCGCCGCTGAGTATCTTGCATTTGAGAAGAACATGCACGTTCTGGTAATCCTCACGGATATCACGAACTATGCGGATGCACTTCGTGAGGTATCAGCCGCAAGAAAAGAGGTTCCGGGACGCCGTGGTTATCCTGGATACATGTACACTGACCTGGCAACTCTGTACGAGAGAGCAGGAAGACAGAAGGGCAAGAATGGAAGTATCACCATGATACCGATCCTGACCATGCCTGAGGATGACAAGACTCATCCTATACCTGACCTTACGGGATATATCACGGAGGGGCAGATCATTCTTTCAAGAGAGCTGTACAGAAAGGGAGTCACACCGCCTATCGATGTACTTCCATCGCTGTCCAGACTTAAGGATAAGGGAACCGGTGAGGGCAAGACCAGAGGAGATCACGCCAGCACCATGAACCAGTTATTTGCTGCTTATTCAAGAGGAAAGGATGCCAAGGAGCTCATGACTATCCTGGGTGAGTCGGCACTTTCTGATATAGATATCATATATGCAAAGTTTGCAGAGGCATTTGAGAAGGAGTATGTATCCCAGGGGTACGGCACTGACAGAAGTATCGAGGAGACACTGGCCATCGGCTGGAAGCTTCTCTCCATTCTTCCTAGAGGCGAGCTGAAACGTATCGACGACAAGTGGCTTGACATGTATTACGGAAAGTAGAGGGCGTGGGCAATTTCGAAAGATATGGGTTGTGTTCGGCCCCTCTTGCGGCATATATTGCCAACCGGGGGTCGCTTCCGCTTATTTCGGTCTGCAGCGGTACTAAGGTGCCGCCTTCACGGCGTCACCTAAGGACCGGCGACCTCAAATTCCCCCTATTGGCAATATATGCCGCAAAGGGGGACACAATTCAGTGTATAACATTCGAAATTGCCATATGCACGTTGATTTTATAATACATGTCAGGCAACTGGAAAATATATTTGGAAGAAAGGAGAAGACGGATGGCTAATGTGGTTGTCAATCCTACACGTATGGAGCTGACAAGGCTTAAGAAGAAGCTGGTTACGGCGTCCAGAGGTCATAAGCTCCTGAAGGATAAGCGAGATGAACTGATGAGGCAGTTCCTTGACATGGCAAGAGAGAATATGGAACTGAGAAAGAAGGTTGAGGCTGGCATCAAAGCTGCCAACACCAACTTCGTAATAGCGAAGGCGGGGATGAATGAGCAGACATTGAGTACGGCGCTCATGGCTCCGAAGCAGGAGGTGCGGATCGCTCTTGGCGACAGGAATGTAATGAGTGTTGACATTCCGGTGTACGACTATAAGACGAAAAGCGCAAATTCAAATGACATATATTCATATGGATTTGCATTTACATCCGGAGAGCTGGATGATGCAGTGAAGTCCCTCTCGGATATACTTCCTGATATGCTGAGGCTGGCGGAGGTTGAGAAGTCCTGCCAGATGCTTGCAGCGGAGATAGAGAAGACCAGAAGGCGCGTAAATGCTCTTGAGCATGTCATTATCCCGGAGACCCGGGAGGGCATAAAGTATATAAGCATGAAGCTTGATGAGAATGAGCGAAGCACTCAGGTCAGACTTATGAAGGTCAAGGACATGATGCTGGAGGAGGCTCATCACTACAAAGAGCATCAGTTTGAGTATGCGCAGTAAAAAGCAGAAGTTTTGGTAAAAACCGCCCACACCCCGGATAAATAAAGGGATGTGGGCGGTTTGATCTTTTTGTTGAATATTGAACTAGTCGGTTGTATCCCTTCGCAGAAGAACGGGTGTGATCTTCTTGTGGACGGGAAATGAAAATAATCTGTATTTCCAGTTTGCGGGAAGCAAGACTGTTGCAAGAGTATCAAAGTATGAGATAAGCCAGATAGGCGACAAGGTTTCGTTCGTATTCATGCCACATAAGCTGCACTTCTTTGACAGCACAACCGAAAAAACAATCTAATCAAACAGAAGGAGGTCACAGTATGTATACATGCCAGAAGGCAGATGAATATATAGAAAAGAACAGAGTAGACAGAGCAGACAAGCCGGAGTTCCATCTTACAACTCCGGTGGGCTGGTTAAACGACCCTAATGGATTTTCCCTATATGGAGGAAAGGCACATTTGTTTTATCAGTTCCATCCATACAGCACGGAGTGGGGACCGATGCACTGGGGACACTCCAGTTCAAAGGATTTCATAAAGTGGGAAGAGCTTCCAACTGCGCTGGCGCCAGACTCGGAATTTGATTCATTTGGGTGCTTTTCAGGAACTGCTATAGAGAATGACGGGAAGCATGTATTGTTCTATACAGGAGTAGTTGAGGAAAAACTGGCTGATGGAACTAAGAATGTTATACAAAACCAGTGTATGGCTGTAGGCGATGGAATTAGTTATGAAAAAATATCCAGCAATCCTGTTGTTGATGGGAAGATCATGCCGGAGGAATGCAGCCGTGCTGATTTCAGAGATCCGAAGGTCTGGAAGGACGCGGACGGCAGGTACTATATGCTGGCTGGAAACCGGACATATGATGGAATCCCTCAGGTTGTACTGTTCTCTTCAGATGATATGTACAACTGGAAATTTGAATCAGTATTTGCAAAGGATGAAACAGGCAGATTTGGCGCAGTGTGGGAGTGCCCAGACTATTTTGAGATGGATGGACATAAGGTGCTTATAGTATCCCCACAGGACATGTCAGCAGATGGAGAGTTTCACAATGGAAATAACGTGGTATTCTTCACAGGCGATGTGGATGAAGAGAAACATATTTTCAAGTATGAAAAAGCGGTATCTGTGGACAGTGGATTTGATTTTTATGCACCACAGACTATAAGAACACCTGATGGACGAAGAGTGATGATTGGCTGGATGCAGTCTTGGGACAGCGTAAATACGCTGCCACGTGGACAGAAGTGGGCATGTATGATGGCAGTTCCAAGAGAACTAATGATCTCTGACAGCAAGCTGATTCAGACTCCGGTCAGAGAGCTTTGTGGATACAGGCAGAACAAGCTGGTAGTTAATGATACTTTGCGTGGTGAGAAGACATATGAAGGCATTAACGGCAGAGTTATCGATATGACAGTTGATATAAAGAAAGCTGAATGCGGACATTTTACAATGCACTTTGCAAAGAATGAGATTCATGAAACCAATGTCAGCTATACCCCGGGAGCACAAATGCTTGAGATAGACAGAACATTTGCGGGATGGATACGTGATACAAACTGTGTGCGCAAGGTCAAAATCAAGAATGGCAATGGACTTTCAAAAATGAGAATAGTGATGGATTGGAATTCCATAGAGATATTTGTAAATGATGGAGAACAAGTGCTGTCTACAGTTATATATACACCGCGCAATGCTCGGGCTATTGTATTTGAAACTGACGGATGTGTGGAACTTGAGGTGGAGAAATACGATCTGAACATATAGGTCATATGCTCAGATTGACACAGAGGGTGATCGAATACCAGCTTGCAAAGATTAGAAAAACATCTGATTTTGCAGACTGGTATTTTGTTTATTTATCCAGCAAATATGCTGACTACATGTAAATGCGCAATGTCATAAATTTAAGCGTATTGAAAAAAAGTTAAGCTCTGTTATTCAATGCAGTTATGTTATACTTATAGTGAAAACACTGTTGAAAAGTGTGGTAGTGCATAAGTGCGGGGGCCTAAAAACGACTACTGTACTTATTAGGACTAAAACATCAGTAAATGTTGGGAAAACAAAGGAGAAATTGCATGAAAGTTCATAATTATAAAATAAAAAATAACTTTGAGCAGGCAGAGGGTGCAACTTGTGAAACGTGCAGAAAAATAACATTGAACGGAATAGGTCTGCTTTCCGGAGCACAGCTTAAGTATATAGCGTTCATTTCAATGCTCATAGATCATACGAATAAGACATTGCTGTATCCGTATCTGGATGGTGGAATAATATCGGCTGTAAGTGATGTATTTGATGTCCTGGGGCGGATAGCTTTCCCGATATTCATATATATGTTGGTGGAAGGATATTTTCATACGAGAAACAAGTGGAAGTATCTTGGAATGCTGCTTATATTTGGCGTGATATCTGAGATCCCTTATGACATGTTCTCCAGTGGCGTATTCTTTGAATGGAATGCAAATAATATTATGTTTACATTGGCGATGGTGCTGGCAATGATATGGATCATTGATGTGCTGAGGAAAAAAATGGAGAAGCTTCCCAAGGCAGTATGGTTTATAGCAACGATACCGATAGTTGCCATAGTGTGTCTTATATCGATGAATCTTGCGGTTGATTATGACTACCACGCCATACTTATAGGATATTTCCTGTATATATTTCATGAAAAGTCCGCAATTGCAATACCGTTCTGCTACCTGGCGATGTTCAAGGAACCGTGGGCATTGTTGGGGTTTGGACTGACTTTGACATACAATGGCAAGCGCGGCAGGCAGAATAAGCTGGTGAATTACCTGTTCTATCCAGTGCATATGCTGATACTCGGTATTATAAGGATGTGTCTTGGGCTGTGATAGATGAGAAGGAGCACGGAGGCATTATGGAAATTGACAAAGAGCTGATGACAAAGATATATGACCTCAGGCGCAGGCTTCACAGCATTCCTGAGGCTTCGATGCATGAGATGCAGACTAAGGCGGTGCTCATGGCGTTTCTCAGGGAGAATACTGACCTTGAGATCGTGGATAGAGGTGCTTGGTTTTATGCGGTGCTGAAATCTTCTTATGACAGAATAGGGGATGAAGAAAGATCGCCGATCGCGTTCAGGGCAGACATGGATGCAGTGTGTGGGCAGGATGGAAAGCCGGGACATTACTGCGGGCATGATGGACATAGCAGTATATTATGTGGGGCTGCGGCCTGGCTGTCCCGTGCAATGGAAAAATGCGGAAATACACACAGGGACGTCTATTTCATTTTCCAGCCCGGCGAGGAGATCGGTGCCGGGGCAAGGCTGTGCAGAGATCTTATAATTGAGAAGAATATAGGTGAGATTTATGGACTTCATAACATACCGGGATATCCGAGAAATCATGTGCTGACGATAGATGGAACATTTGCATGCGCATCAACGGGGCTTGAGATACATATGATAGGGACAGCCAGCCATGCGGCATATCCTGAGGCGGGAAAGAATCCGGGACCTGCGCTTGCCAGGCTGTTGCTGGAGATAGAGAAGCTTACGGAGGAGTACAACCGCAGCAGGGGATTTGTCAGGATGACGCTCATCGGAATGGATATTGGAAGTGCCAATTACGGTGTGGCTGCATCAGAAGGAACGCTGCGCATGACGGTGAGGGCTGAGAGAGAAAAGGTATTTGCCGGGTATGTGGATGAGATAAAGCAGATTGCACAAAATACTGCGGACGATGGGGGCTTCACCCTTGATATACAGGAGATAGAGCGGTTCCCGGCAACGGAAAATCATGCTGTGAATGTGGACAAACTTAGAAAATGTGCTGCTGACCAGAATATTGTGGTTACAGAACTTGCTGAGCCGATGAGGTGGTCGGAGGACTTCGGATACTATCTGCAGGAGACAAAGGGAGCATTCTTCGGCGTAGGCGATGGTGAGGATCATGCCCAGCTCCATACGGCGGGATTCGAGTTCCCGGATGAGATCATAGAGACAGCAGTTAAGATGTTTGTGGGGCTGGCATTGATGTAGTGCAGGTAGGAGATAATAAGTTATTTGATGTTCAAAAATGGGGTGAAGTCGTATGAAGATAAAATATGACAGGCGCGTAATGCGTATAATTCTGATTGCTGTGGTGGCGGTATCTGTCCCTACACTTGCAGGAATGATCTGTGGTGTGTTTTTTGATGATATTGTCAGTACATTTTGCGATGTTATGATGGTGACCAGCGTTATTACATTTTGCCCTATGGTTGGTTTGTGGCTTGCCTACCTGGACGCATGGCTGTACCTGAGAGAACTGATCAAGGCCGGATATGAGGTTCCAGATGACAGAAGGAAATATAATTGTGTGCTGGAAAATCTGCCGAGAGAACGAGAAGATTATTGCATCGTTGATGGAAGGGACAGGGATAGCGTGATATCAGCATGTATCACGGCTGCATGTGCACTTTGTTTTGCAGTGGTGGTCATAAAGTATTATGTAGGGTGGTGGCGCTGGCTCCCCGGAGTGTCGATTCCTGGAATATGCCTGTGTATTGTTGCTGTATTCTGGGTGGCTGGGGCAGTTGTATATTATAGACAGTCTGACAATAGAAGATATAGAGGAAGGCTTGAACCAGTCGATGACAGAAAGGTAAGAACCTATCTGTTTAAGAAGATAATGACTGTATTTTTGGCTGGCTTTGTATCCGTGATTTTTGATCTGGCTATGTTTTCTGCGGCTGGTTACATGGCCAAAGCGCAGGTGGAGGCGGATGTTGAGAAGGTGAGACATGAGGTCGCTGGTATCAGCGATGTATCTCGTGACGGTCAAGATGGAGCATACCAGCCAGGAGAGATAGACACGGACAAGCTGGGTATAGATTTTCGGATGAAAGACGGACATCTTGAATGGCAGTCAGAGCACGGGCAGATGAAGCTTACGTATGTATATACATGGAAATATGGGAAAACGGAAAGAAGGATTATCAGATGATACTGTGGGAACTTCCGAACTCAGGCATAAAAATACTCTTATTGAACAAAATAAATATAGAATGTGTTGCAGAATATTCTGAGGTTTTGCATAGCATGTCCTGAAGAGTGATGGATTATTGTGTGTGGAGGTTCGACATGACAAAAGCGGCAAAGATATATCTGGTGGTTCTCATATGGCTGTCAGCACTGGTGCAGCTGGCGGTACTTCTGATCTAGAATTTATTAGCTATTATCTGAATAGCGATTCGGATTTGATGGATTCAGTAAAATGTGACTGCCTCTTTAGTCATTCCGGCATTGTTCAGAATGAAATAACAGGTAACGACCTGTTTTGTTAAAGAATTAAATGAAAATATATATCATTACCAATGATTATATGTTAGAATAAATCGACTTTGTTTCAAATTGCAGGGATGCAGCCGCGAATATGCGGAATGTTTGGAGACAGGGTCGATTTTTCTGCATAAAATGCAGAATGATCTTCGTGGATTTTGGGAAAAATAGGAAGTCTGTTAGCTATTTTACCCTGGATACCGTGCCTTAAAATGTATCTCGACATGGAGAGGCAGGTGGATAGGGCTACTAACCGTGATCCATGCCATCACCCGGTATCATAAAGGGGTTTTTTCTTAACATGTTTTTGATTCCCCGACAGTATGAGGGCAAGATAAAGTTGTGCTCATGCGAGGAGAGCTATCAGATAGGCTTTTCGTTATTTGCTCCCCGGGCTGGTGAGATATACAGCAGTGATACATGGAGCGTGGATTTGTTGTCCGCTGACGGCGGGGCGGTCGCTCTTGTCGTCCATTTGGAATGGCAGATGACAAATGCGCTTTGTTGGGGCACTGTAAGTAAGTGACGGAGTATGTCACGATACTTAAGGAGGAAATAAATGGAAAAAAACAACAATAATTCCAACAATATCATTGAATTGAAAAACATTGTCAAGACCTATGACAATGGATTCACAGCAGTTGACGGCTTTAACCTCGAAGTGAAGAGAGGCGAGTTCGTCACGTTCTTAGGCCCTTCAGGCTGCGGAAAAACCACGACACTTAGAATGATAGCAGGATTCGAGATTCCTACTTCAGGAGAGATATTACTGGATGGACAGGATATCAGCAAGCTTCCACCAAATAAGAGACCTATCAACACGGTCTTTCAGAGGTATGCGCTGTTCCCACATCTGAATATCTTTGACAACATAGCATTTGGCCTCAAGCTCAAGAAGCTTCCTAAGGCAGAGATCGTGAAGAAGGTCAAGAAGGTCCTTGAGATGGTTGACCTTGAGGGCTTTGAGGACAGAAAAGTCGCCACGCTTTCGGGTGGACAGCAGCAGAGAATAGCTATAGCGAGAGCTCTTGTCAATGAGCCAGAGATACTTCTTCTGGATGAGCCTCTTGGCGCACTGGATCTCAAGATGAGAAAAGAGATGCAGATAGAGCTCAAGGGAATGCATGACAGGCTGGGAATCACTTTTATCTATGTAACACATGACCAGGAGGAAGCACTCACCATGTCAGACAAGATAGTTGTCATGAGCGAGGGTGAGATACAGCAGATAGGAACTCCTGAAGATATATATAATGAGCCAAAGAATGCATTTGTTGCGGATTTCATAGGCGAGAGTAACATCTTCAACGGAATTATGACGGGCAAGTTAAAGGTAAGATTCTGTGGTGCAGAATTTGTCTGTCTGGATGACGTGGAGATTGGAACAAAGGTGGACGCCGTAGTAAGACCCGAGGATGTGATGATCACTACACCTGAACAGGGCGCTGTAAAGGGAGTTGTGACATCTGTTGTGTTCAAGGGTGTACACTATGAGATCACCGTTGAGTCCGGAAGAAATGAGATAGTTATTCAGACCACAAAGTCCGCCAAGGTTGGAGACAAGGTTGGCCTCAATGTTGAACCTGATGGAATACACATCATGATATCGGAGACTGCAATCAACAAGATTGAGAGCTCAGTCAATAGAAATTATGCCCTCGGCGTATTTGACGGTAAGGTATCATGTGACCTCACGGAGATCGTTCCGGGTTCAGCCATGAAGGATGGCGTGCTGGTGGATGCAAATGGTGAGGCGATAGACCGTGAGAAGATCAAGGTAATAGTATCTATACTTCCAGAGGATATCGACATGAGTGATGACGAGGAAGCTGGTATACTCTGCGGACATATCATCAATCTTATATATAAGGGAGACCACTACAGCTATGTGGTGAGAACTGACAATGAGGAGGACTTTATCGTGGATGACGAGTACCTGTGGAACATGGAGGACAGAGTCAGCCTGATAATTCCAGAGGATAAGATGAAGTTTTCACTTAAAAGGTAGATGGAGGGATGAACATGAACGGCTTACGTTTTTCAAGAAAACAGCTGGGCATCCCATACGCATTATTTCTCATATGCTTTGTAGTTGCACCACTGTTTGTAATTATTTATTATGCCTTCACCAACGGCGAGGGCAGGTTTACATTTGACAATCTGACGGGATTCTTTACCAGCCCGAACACCATAGGTACTCTGGCATACAGCTTTTTGCTTGCCATAGCGACTACTTTGGTGTGTCTGCTGCTGGCATATCCGATCGCATATATACTTGCGAGAAGTGAGATGAAAAGGAAATCGGTAATTGTCATGATGTTCGTGCTCCCGATGTGGATCAACTTCACACTGAGGATCACAGCACTCAAGGAAGTGCTCACGGTTATAGAGGGCAATCTGGCATTCCACCCGTTTCTCAATTCGGTTATAGGAATGACATATGATTTCCTGCCATTTATGATACTTCCTATATACACAACCATATTGAAGCTTGATGGCAGTCTTATGGAGGCTGCTGTGGATCTTGGGGCAAATAGCTTCCAGACATTTGTCAAGGTCACACTTCCGCTCACCGTTCCGGGAATCGTCAGCGGAATAGTTATGGTATTTTTACCATCTATGACTAACTATGTTGTGCTTGACATGCTTTACAACAGCACATACATCATGGGTAGTCTGATAGGAAGCTACTTCTCAGCATACAACTGGAACGGCGGTTCCATGATAGCACTCGTCCTTCTTGTGATAATACTTGTATTCACACTTGTGACAAACAAGTACACGGATGACGACGGTGGAAGCAGAGGAGGTGCGTTGTTATAATGAAGAAATGGTCTAAGATTATATTTATATGCATTATGCTGCTTCTCATATATATGCCTATACTGATACTGGCTGTGTACAGCTTTACGACATCGGCAAATATCGGAAGCATTCACGGATGGTCGCTCCACAATTATGTGACTCTGTTCACCAAAGATGAGCTGAGGTCAATGATCGTTGGAACTGTTCTTCTGGCTGCCGGTTCAGCACTGATAGCAACCATTCTAGGAACACTCGGTGCTATAGGTGCTTTTTATTCAAAAAAATGGGCTTCAGCATCGATAAATGCCATGAATGAGGTGCCTGTTGTAAATGCAGATGTTGTGACAGGTTTCTCTATATGTATACTGCTCATAGTTGCATTCGGCATGAGCAAGGACAGCTATGTTCCGCTTGTCATCGGCCATGTGGTTTTGTCGGCACCTTTCGTATATCTGTCGGTAGTGCCAAAGCTCAAGCAGATGGACAGCAGTCTGTATGAGGCTGCGTTAGATCTGGGAGCTACACCTTTCCAGGGACTCACAAAGGTAGTGATACCTCAGATACTTCCGGGTATTATCTCGGGATTTGCGCTGGCTGTTACACTGTCACTGGATGATTACTTCATCGCGACATACACCAAGCCTGCGACATTTGACACCATAAGTACTTACGTTGTAAATGCGACAAAGGGTTCACAGACGGAAGTTAAGACAGCCCTGTGGGCGCTCTCAACAGTCATTTTTGCACTGGTTGTCATAATCGTTGTGGCTATGAATGTGGCCGGAAGAAAGAAGGAGGTGGAGCGATGATAAGACATATATGTTTTGGACGTTCGATTTCCAGAAAGCTGGCGGCAGCAGTCATGGCTGTTTCATTGCTTGCCGGACAGATGCTGCCGGTAATGGCAGCGGAGGATATAGGAGATGCTGCTTCTGTCAAGAGTGACGGCGCATCTGCTACTGAAAAAGAGGTCACTCTCAGGGTGTGCAGCTGGGAAGAGTACATTGACGAGGGTGGCTGGGATGAAGACGAAGCCCTGGAACTGGACAATGGAACAACTATATTTGGTGAGAATTCCATGGTGGAGGATTTCGAGAACTGGTATTACGAGAATTATGGTGTGAAGGTGAATGTTCAGTATTCGTGCTTCGGCACCAATGAGGATCTCTATAATATGCTGACTCTCGGCGATGTGTATGATCTTGTATGTCCTTCGGAGTACATGATCATGAAGCTTATGTCTGAGAACAAGCTTGAGCCTTTATCTGATGGCTTTTTCGATGAGAACAACGACAAGAATTATTATATAAATGGTGTGTCGCCATATATTCGAGATACATTTGAGACTCATGAGATAAATGGTGAGACCTGGAGCAAATATGCGGCTGGCTTCATGTTTGGAATTACGGGAATTCTGTACAATCCGGAGAAGATGACTGCTGACGAGGCGGGAACATGGACAGTCCTCAACAACCCTAAGTTTGCAAAACAGATCACCATAAAAGACAATGTCAGAGATTCCTACTTTGCCGCAGTCGGAGCACTGCAGAGAGACAAGCTGATGGACACTGAATTCAGGGCTCAGGATGATTACTCAGAGCAGCTCAAGGATATCATGAACGATGTCAGTCCTGAGACTATAGCAAAGTCACAGGATCTTCTTCAGGACATAAAGGATAATGTGTATTCATTTGAGACTGACAGCGGTAAGGCAGACATGATAACAGGAAAGGTTGTCGCGAATTACCAGTGGTCAGGAGATGCAGTTTATGCCATGGATCAGGCTGAGGAGGATGGTGTGAAGCTTGACTTTGCGGTCCCTGAGGAGTGCACAAATCTGTACTTTGACGGATGGGTCATGCTGAAAAATGGAATAGACGGTGACGCTGACAGAAAGCAGGCGGCCGAGGCGTTTATCAACTTTGTGTCAAGACCTGACAATGCAGTCCGCAACATGTATTACATTGGTTATACCTCAGTCATAGCAGGTGGGGATGACGATACGGTATATTCTTATCTGGATTACACTTATGGTGCAGAAGATGACGAGGAGGATGTTGTTGATTATCCACTTGGATATTTCTTCACAGGGGACAACTCAGATCCTGACTACGTTCTCAGAGCTCCTGCGGAACAGGTCAACAGACAGCTTGGGGCTCAGTATCCGTCACAGGACGCCATAGAGAGAAGTGCGGTCATGGAGTATTTCGATGAGGATGCCACCAAGGATATCAACCAGATGTGGATCAACATCAGATGCTACAATATCAAAGATGTGCCGATATGGGCATGGTTTATTGTGGCAGCGGTGATCGGTGCACTGGCCGGAGTGATCGTATATCATAAAAGGTCAAAGAAATTTTATCTTGGAAAATAGAATAATATAAAATAAGCGGCTGCCTTGATGGTGTGTGGTTTTCGGTAAGAAAGGCCATATGCCATCGAGGCAGCCGTTTTAGTTTATGTGAGCGGCGAGGGAAAGGTTGTGTTGTTTCTGTGGTATTACAGCATCGAATAACCATAGCTGTTGACAATGGCTTCTATCTTCTTGCCGGCCTTACACATAGGGCACTCGTCAACGGAATAAGAAGCATAGTCGTCGATATCCTTCTTGCTGAACAGAGAGTGAACCTCGTGGCCTGCAACCTCGTCTGTAGCTGAGAAGATAGCTGATATTCCTGAGATGCTTCCACCGTAGTATTCAATACATTCGATGCTCTGCTTGATTGTCTTGCCGGTGGTTGCCGATGCAAGGAGAAGGAGAACGTTCTTGTTCTTGATCATTGGCTGAAGGTTGTCACGGAATATGAGCTGGCCTGAAGAATGAACCTCAGGTGTCATGATGTATATGGTCTGGTGCTGGTTCATGGACACGATACCGTTCTCTGTGAGGGCATTTGCAAGGTAAGCACCGATAACCTCTGTTCCGTCCATGCAGACGATGGTGTCAACGATCGTTGTTGCAACATACTCTGTAGCCATGGATTTGGCAGCAGCGAGAGCCATCTTTCTTCTGCTTTTGATGGTTGTCATATCGATGTATCTGTTGATGTGGGAATGGTTAGTTGCAAAATGTCCGTCAACTACTTTGATGTCCAGTGCATTGTTATAAGACGATGTGATCTTGGTTGTCATGTTTTCCATAGTTTAAATTCTCCTTTTCTATTATTATGTTGTCTGTAAATAAAACAGTAATTTCCTAGACTATTTCCAGCACGGTGTTGACCAGCAGGTCATCCTGTTTTGGATTCATAAAACAGAATCTTATGTATTTGTTGTCAAGTCCGCCTATATCAGCACAGCTTCGTATATAAAGACCCTTTGGCATGCAGTAATCCACCACATCACCCGCGGAAATAGCATCCCTCAGGATACGGATCAGTATGAAGTTGGCGGCCGGTTTGTACAGCTTGATCGACTTGTGGGTGGACAGTGCCGAGTACACAAGGTTGCGCTCGGTTCTGATGAGCTCTCTTGATTCGGCAATGTATTTTTCGTCGGTGAACATGGCGACTCCGGCGGCCTCCACAAGCTTGCCTATCGCAAATGGCAGTCCGGTGATCTCAAGTGTTTTCTTGAGAACAGGATTCGATGTGATCATATATGCCAGCCTGAGTCCGGGAACTGCAAAAAATTTCGTTGTGTTTCGCAGCACGATAACATTCTCGTATTCCGATGTGAGAGGAATGGCAGAATTACTCTCCAGATCATCAACAAAATCCATGTATTCCTCGTCAACGACCATGGTTATGTTATTGCCATCGCATATCTTGGCTATAAATTCCAAAGACTCTGCATCGATTATCTGTGATGTTGTACCATTAGGATTCGATATAAATATAATATCGATGTCCTCTGACAACTTCGATATAAAATCTGCGATGTCGAGGGTGAAATCCTCCTCCTCAGGTGTGGAGTAGTAGATTATCTCACAGCTGTTCATAGAGAGCAGCTTTTCGTAATTCTGTGCTCCAGGTGTTATCAGGATAGCTTTCTTAGGCGAGGTAAATTCGCACAGTATCTTGACAAATTCATAGGAGCTGCCGCCGACGATTATGTCGTCTGTCTTTGCTCCGGAGTATGCGGATATGGCCTCCTTTAATTTCTTTGTGTTGTGATCAGGGTATACTGATAACTGACTCATGTTGTCCGCAATAGCTTTAGTAACAGATTCGGGAACTCCCAGTGGATTCATGTTAAGATCTGCACGAACAGTTTCGACCTGACTGAGGAGATTCTCTGTTTTTAGATTGATAACCCCATTTTTCATAAAAAAACCCCTTTTTCAGTTGTTTTAAGTTATTTTTCTGTATATATTGTTTAAAAAGAGACAATATTTTGTTATAATCTGAATATATGTCTTTTTGTCAATTATACCGATTGGAAGCTTCAAATACAACCACTATGAGTGATTTTTGACAAAAAGACAATAGAAATAGATACAGGAGACCAGACGATGAAGGGAATAGTTGAACAGTATGCTCGTGGTGAGTTTAAGGTTGACAGACCAGCGGTAGCCATATCAGTCAGCAAGATAGAATTGAATATCGAGGCGGGAACTGTGTATGATGGAGAGTTTACAGTGGATTCTTCAAACAGTTGTGCAGTGAAACTGATGGTATACGACAGCCGCTATATACTGGATTTCAAGAGTCACACATTTGTGGGCAGGAAGAACAGAGTCAGCTATTCATTTGACGCCCGAGGAATCGAGCAAGGCAAATCATTCAAGGGTCATATAAATATAATCACTGATGGGGGAGAGTTTATCATCCCTTATCATATAGCTATAGTCGCGCCATATATTCAGGTCGAGGGTAAGAAGCTCGAGGATCTGTTCCAGTTTGCAGCATATGCAGAGGAGAACTGGGAGGATGCCATAAGGATATTCGGAAGCGAGGATTTTGTGCGCACTTTTATAGGCAGGGATGAAAAGCTTCAGAGGGTGTATGACACACTGGGAATGTCACTGTCCATAGGACAGGCCATGGAGGAATTCCTTGTGTATACACACAAGAAGAGGGCACTCACACTGTCCGTGGCTCAGAACGATCTGCTGGTTGAGATGCCATCCGAATTGGTCAGGGCATCGGTTACGATCACCAAGAACACCTGGGGCTACACGAATACCAAGATAGCATCGGACTGCGATTTCCTCATACCTGAGACCAGCGTGCTGAAGTGGAACAGCTTCGATGGCAACACATTTGACCTCAGTTTCCTCATAGATCCGCAGAAGATCCATGATGGGGAGTCATCGGGTTACATTTATATATGGAACACGTATCAGAATATGAGAATACAGGTGAGCATCAGAAAGCCTGAGGTCATCAAGATGACTCCAAAGAGCAGGCAGACGAGATTCACCATCAAGAGGGCGGAGGAGGCTCTGATCCGTGCATATATTGACTTCAGAACGGACAAGATCGATCTGAAGAAGTACATAGCGGAGACCAGGGATGCCCTGAATACCCTTATAAAATACAGACCGGAGTATGGAATGTACAGGCTGGGACTGCTTCATATGCAGATTCTGGAGGGACACACAGAATTTGTCGAGCAGGAATTCCTGAGAATAGATGCGGACGCCAATTTCACCAGCATGGAGGACATGGAGAAGTGTTATCTCAGTTACCTGAAGTCGCTTCTGCGCAGGGAGAAGTTCATCATAGACAGAACTGCTGCCATGGTCAGAGAAAGATTTGAGGCAAATGACAAGAACAGGCTGTTCTATTTCTGGATACTGTTATTTGTGGATGTGAATTATACAGAGGACAAATGGGTTCTCTACGAGGATATACAGAAGCTGTTTAACTCAGGTGTAAACAGTCCGGTAATATACTTTGAGATATGCGACATGTTCAACAAGCAGCCGCTCATGATGAAGAAGATCGCACCGCTTGAGATCGCAGCCCTCAGATGGGGCATGAGAAATGAATTTGTCTCAGAGGATGTCATCGTGGAGTTTGTCAAGACTGCTTCGAGACAGAAGGATTTTGACGAGCAGGCATTTAAGATGCTTGAGCAGATATACGATATGAGGCATGACAGGACGACTCTGGATGCCATTTGCGGAATACTGATCAAGAATAAGATGTACGATCCGTGTTATCACAGATATTACAGTGACGCATCGGACAAGGATCTCAAGTATGTTGGTCTGAATGAATGCTTTATCAGGAGCATGGACAAAAACCACTACGATGAGATACCTGAGGCCATACTCAGATATTTCAGTTACAAGAACGTTTTGACGGACGAGGAGCTGGCGTATATATATGCAAATGTCATCATGAACAAGGAGAACCAGAAGTCTGTGTACAGGGATTTTGTCCCTGCCATTGAGCGTTTTATGGAGAAGATGATACTTCAGGGGAATGTGAGCGATGACCTGACAGTCATATACGATGAATTCCTTGATCCTGATACGGTGAAACCGGAATTTGCCACAAAGCTCATCAACATAATATTCAAGAGAAAGTTCGTGTGTGATAATGAGAATATAACACACATACTGGTATCCCACAGTGAGCTTGGCGGAGAGGTCAAGGTTCCGGTGGTTAATGGTGAGGCATATGTAGAGATAATATCGCCGTCTGCCATAGTCACACTTCTGGATGACAACGGCGGCAGATATGTGAGCACCGTACAGTACAGAATGGAGAGAATCGTAGACGAGAGGAGCTATCTGGACATTTGTCACGAGTACAGTCCAAGGGATTACAGATACCTGTTGTTCCTCTACAACGATATAGATATATTTACACACAGGGATGCAAAGGAGATAAATCTTGCCAGAGATATCGCACTCTGCCCTGAGGTGAGCTACAGGGTGAGACAGGAAGCGCTTACCCATATGGTTGAGTATTATCATGAGAATTTCGATGCGGACATTCTCGGAAAATATTTGTCCAAGATAGATCTGGATTACGTGGATCCTTCATATGCTTCCAGGATAAATACATATTATATAGCTCTGGATATGTATGAGAATGCATTTGAGGGAATGTACAGATTTGGCTATGTGGATGTGGATATAGATGAGCTGATCAAGATAGCCGAGTTTGGAATCGATGACAAGAGATACGATGAGAGCAGGCTGCTCATATCCATATGCGTGTATATATACAGGAGAGGGTACGCCGGACAGAAGATACTGTCATATCTCATCAACAATTACAACGGATCACTCGAGGAGATGGCAAATCTCTTCAAGTCGGTCAATTCAAATTACAGAAATATTGATATGCTGTCTGAGAACATACTCGCACAGATGATGTTCGCGGACGGATATATAGAGTCCATATACGATATATTTGAGGTGTACTATCGCGGCCGCAGCCGAGGCATGGTGGTGAAAGCTTTCCTCAGATATTGCGCGCACCAGTATTTTATAAAGGATCAGAAGATCCCTTCATATATAATGGAGGATCTGTACAAGGAGATCGCCAAGGGCAATATAAAGGACGAGATATCCAGAATGAGCCTGCTGTATTATTTTAGCAACCGAAGTGGACGATACACTGAGGAGCAGCAGGAATGGATCAAGGCAAATGTAAAACAGTTTATAGAATACAGCAAGATACTTCCGTTCTTCAGAAAATTTGAGTCGATCGTAAAGCTGCCAGGGGATATGAGATTCAAGACATATGTCATATTCAAGGGTGAAAGCGGAAAGCAGGTATGGGTCAGCTACAGCTTTGGACAGGAGAGCAGCAGTATGGCAAACTACAAATCCGAGAGGATGAATGAGATAATTCCGGGAGTGTATGTTAAGGAAGTTGTCGTATTCCACGGAGAGTCGCTTGTCTACTCCATCGATGGAGTGGTTGGAACTTCAGTCGTGGTTGAGAGCGACATACTCAAAAATGAGACATTCCATAAGGATGGAAGCAGCAGCTTTGAACTTATCAATAGCATGCTGGTTAGCCAGGAGACAAGAAATGACCATGAGCTCATACAGGCAATGGACACATATCTGTACAACAGCCATTTCTTCGACGCCAATTTGATGTTGCTTTAACTTTTTGATTTTTCACAAGGAGGGGCATAATTTATGTCTGACACACAGTTATATCTGGGTCTGGATCTTGGCCCGGAATATACACAGCTTAGTTATTATAATGTTGACACGCGGGAGCCGGAATCGGTGTACCACAAGGAGGCGAGGGATACATATATGCTCCCTAACATCATGTTCTACAGCGCGTACAACAAAAAGACGGATGACGGACAGAGTGAAGCTTACAAGTTCATAGATCTGGCTGGCTGGTGTGCAGGGGCGAAGGCTTCAGCCTGCAGGTTCGAGGAAAATGGAACGGTTGTGGATCAGGTGTATGAGTGTACCCTGAGAAATGAGAATATAGAAGTTGCGGGGCGTAATTATAAGGCGGGAGATCTTCTTGTGAAGATGATGATACTGCATATAAGACAGTTTACCGAGCAGTTTGAGGGTTTTGTGATAAAGAAACTGACAGTCACAGTGGCTGACACAGATCCGCGCATCATAGCTGCAGTCAGAGGACTTAAGTCGGCACTCCGTCTGACCCATGACCAGTTTAATATAGTGAGCCATCTGGACAGTGGCCTGTGCTATATATTTGCACAGCCTGAGCCGCTCAGGAATAACAGCGTGGGACTGTTTGATTTCGGCAGGAGCGGGCTGGATTTTTACAGGATAGATATGACAAGGAAATATCCTTTGATAGTGACCGTTGAGCATGTGAACTTCCATGACAGGATGAACATGAAAAGATTTGGAAAATACCATGAGGATATGGATGAGGCATTTGCGGATATAGTTAAGGAATGTATGTCACAGGTGTTTATATCCTCTGTATTCCTCACGGGAATAGGATTTGCTGACAACTGGATGAAGCAGTCGGCTGCGGTTCTGTGTCAGGGCAGAAGGGTATTTGTTGGACAGAATATATATACAAAGGGTGCATGTTACAGATCGCTTGGCGGTGTGTACACGGAGGCGCTCAGCAGATATTTTATAGATACGGAGCAGACGGTCAAGACAAATATCGGAATAAATCTCATGGATGAGAAGAAGACGTTCTGGCCGATAGCATACGGCGGGCTTGAGTGGTTCAACACCCGCGGAAGCATAGAGGTATTCCTCGACAACACAAGAAGGATACAGATCGTATACCAGGATATACTGACTGAGGAAGAATGGCGGGAGACTGTGGAGATATACGGACTTCCGGCGAGACCAAAGAAGACGACAAAGCTGTCGATATCCGTGGAGTATTATGGTGCGGATAAGGGCGCGATAGTCATCCGTGATCTTGGATTTGGAAGTTTGTATCCTACCACAAATAAGATATACAGAAAAGAATTTGACATAGAAGCCATCAGGAGAAAGCATGCGGAGAAGCTTGAGGCAGCGCGAAGGGAAGAGGAGCTCAGGATACGCATGGGTGACACCGAGGAACTGAGAGGCGAAGATCAGGCGGTGGAGCATGGTAATGCAAAGACGGTGGAAGCCGAGCCGGAGGTACATGAAGAGCCTGTGGTATATTACGGAACAGCGTCACCTGTGGAGCCGGAGCCTGTGGAAGAGCCGGATGATTTCGGAACGGAAGCAGAGGATGTTGTGGAAGAGACTGACGACGATGCGGCGGATATGACGGAGGCTGAAGAGTTAGAAGATGATGCGGTCTCTGATCCTGAGAACATTTCAGATGAAATTGATGATGACGAAACGGAATCAGTGGATGCTGCATATGAGGTAGATGATGACGAAACGAAATCTGTGGATGCTGCATATGAGGTAGATGATGACGAAACGAAATCTGTGGATGCTGCATATGAGGTAGATGATGACGAATCAGAATCAGATGACATTACAGACGATGCAGATGACAGCAAGACTGAGATCGACGAGTCAGAGCCGGACGATGAAGAAACCATAGATGAAGAGGATCTGGATGACGAAGATTCCGATGAGTATGAGCAGAGTGCGTTCAGCATCCCGTCATACCTCAGAGGACAGCATTTTGATCCGGGAGAGTGATACACATATGAGTGGAATTATTATTTGTAAGACAAAGACAGCGGACAATCCGTACACATTCCTCAATACGAAGATAACCATATATTCATATGAGGAGCTGTGCTACTACATATTCAACAATATGGTGCTCATAGGTAAAGACGACCTTGCGGACAGACTCAGCAACTGGCTGAGAACGGCCATAGACATGGAGGATCTTGCGGACAAGATAGACGCGCTCAATGCCAAGAATGCGTATATCCAGGATATCATGGTGGAGATACTTACATTTGGTGAGTTCTACAGCAAGGATGAAGTGAAGGAATTCATGGACGAGTGCAAGAGGATCAGGACTCTCAAGCCGTATGAGCTGGACAAGAAGAGAGCTGACAGCTACATGATGTACAAGCATTACATCAAGGCTGACGCCATATACGATGACATCATAGAGTACAAGGAGTCACATGGTGAGTACGATGAGTTCCTTGGAAATATATATCACAACAAAGGCGTTGCGCTGTCGGGCAATCTTCAGCTTGAGGAGGCAAAGGATGCTTTCATCAGAGCATTTGCGCTGAATAAGAACAATGAGTCATTGATAGAATACTTCTGTGTAATGGCGGTGACGGTGGACACGGCGACACTCCAGAGGGAGATAAGAAAGCGCGGTATGCCGGCCGGATTCCTGGACGATCTGATGAACGAGATCGCTGATTCAAAGGAGGATGTACATGAGATGTCCATATACAACAAAGTCCAGAAGGCTGTGTACAACAGAATGCACGGCGACATAGAGGACTATGACAGGCGTATGAATTCCATCCTGAGTGCACTCAAGGATCAGTTCAGAAACCAGATAGGATGACTTTGTGCTTGACGTACAGCCAGCCTATGTTGTACTATCACAATGAATAAAGAAGATATATGCAAATGCTGTGACGAAGAGGAGTAGCATGTGGAGTCAGACAGAGAGAATGGTTCGTGGGCTGTGAGACCGTTCCTGACAGAGACTTGTGAAGGTAGCTTCTGAGCTGCATGGCTGAAAGATAATTAACAAGGATAAGCCATGCCGGGGCGTTCCCGTTATAGGATAAGATGAGATACAAAACAAGGTGGTAACGCGAATATTTACTCGCCCTTCTGACAGAATGTCCGGAGAGCGGGTTTTTTTGTGCAGTGCATAGGGAATAAGAAAGCTCCGGGGTAAAAAGTCCGGTCCGGATTTATCAAACAGTAAGAAATCAGTAACAATAGAAAGGAAGAATGAGATGAAAGAGTTAGAGAAGACATATGATCCTTCCCAGATAGAGGACAGACTCTACAGAAAGTGGGAGGAGAAGAAGTATTTCCACGCAGAGGTTGACAGGAGCAAGAAGCCATTTACGATCGTAATGCCACCTCCAAATGTAACAGGACAGCTCCACATGGGACATGCCCTGGACAATACCATGCAGGATATACTTATCAGATTCAAGAGAATGCAGGGCTACTCAGCACTGTGGCAGCCTGGTACAGACCACGCAGCCATCGCAACCGAGGTCAAGGTTACAGAGAAGCTGAAGGAGCAGGGAATAGATAAGAAAGAGATCGGCCGTGAGGAGTTCTTAAAGCATGCATGGGCATGGAAGGAAGAGTACGGCAACCGTATCGTGAGCCAGCTCAAGAAGATGGGTTCATCCGCGGACTGGGACAGAGAGCGATTTACCATGGACGAGGGATGTTCCAAGGCTGTCAAGGAAGTATTTGTGAGACTGTATGAGAAGGGCTACATCTACAAGGGCTCAAGGATCATCAACTGGTGTCCTGTATGTAAGACATCCATATCAGATGCAGAGGTTATCCATGAGGAGCAGGACGGCTATTTCTGGCACATCAACTATCCTGTAGTTGGGGAGCCTGGAAGATTTGTCGAGATAGCAACAACAAGACCTGAGACACTTCTCGGAGATACAGCTGTTGCTGTAAATCCTGACGATGAGAGATATACAGATATAGTTGGAAAGATGCTGGAGCTGCCACTTACAGACAGACAGATCCCGGTTATCGCAGATCCATATGTTGACAAGGAGTTCGGAACAGGCTGTGTAAAGATCACACCTGCCCACGACCCTAACGATTTCGAGGTTGGAAAGCGTCATGGCCTCGAGGAGATAAATATACTGAACGATGATGCAACCATAAATGAGCTCGGAGGCAAGTATGCAGGCATGGACCGCTACGAGGCAAGAAAGCAGATGGTGGCAGACCTTGACGCACTGGGACTTCTCGTAAAGGTAGTTCCGCACAGCCACAACGTAGGAACACATGACAGATGTAAGACAACAGTAGAGCCAATGATCAAGCCTCAGTGGTTTGTCCGCATGAAGGAGATGGGCCAGGCAGCTCTTGACATCATCAAGACAGATGAGCTCTCATTTGTGCCTGAGCAGTTCGACAAGACATACATCCACTGGCTTGAGAATATCCGTGACTGGTGTATATCAAGACAGCTCTGGTGGGGACATAGAATACCTGCATGGTACTGTGACGAGTGCGGTGAGACCATCGTCAGCCGTGAGACTCCTACAGTATGTCCAAAGTGCGGATGCACACACCTTACACAGGATGAGGATACACTTGATACATGGTTCTCATCAGCACTGTGGCCATTTTCAACACTTGGCTGGCCGGACAAGACTCCGGAGTACGAGTATTTCTATCCTACAAGCGTGCTTGTAACAGGATACGACATCATATTCTTCTGGGTAATCCGTATGGTATTCTCAGCACTTGAGCAGACAGGCAAGAGCCCATTCAAGCATGTGCTGATCCACGGACTTGTAAGAGACGACCAGGGACGTAAGATGAGTAAGTCACTTGGAAATGGTATTGACCCGCTTGAGGTTATAGATAAGTACGGTGCAGACGCCCTTCGTCTGACACTTATAACAGGAAATGCTCCTGGAAACGACATGCGTTTCTACTGGGAGAGAGTTGAGAATTCCAGAAACTTTGCAAATAAGATCTGGAACGCAACACGTTTCATCATGATGAACATGGAGAAGGCAGATTTCACAAATGTGAAGCTGTCTGACCTGACAATAGCTGACCGCTGGATTCTGTCCAAGGTCAACACACTTGCAAAAGAGATGACAGACAACATGGAGAAGTTCGAGCTTGGTATCGCTGTATCCAAGGTATACGACTTCATCTGGGAGGAGTTCTGTGACTGGTATATCGAGATGGTTAAGCCTCGTCTCTACAACGATGAGGATGAGACAAAGGCAGCAGCACTCTGGACACTTAAGACAGTTCTGATCCAGGCACTTAAGCTTCTTCATCCATACATGCCATTCATCACAGAGGAGATCTTCTGCAACATTCAGGACGAGGAGGAGTCGATCATGATCTCCAAGTGGCCTGAGTACACAGACGAGTGGAACTTTGAGGCTGACGAGGCCGCTGTTGACACTATCAAGGCAGCAGTCCGTGCCATCAGAAACCTTCGTACAGGAATGAACGTACCACCTAGCAGAAAGGCAAAGGTATATGTCGTATCTGCAAAGGAGGACGTGAGACATATATTTGAGTCATCAAAGAGCTTCTTTGCCACACTGGGTTATGCCAGCGAGGTACACGTTCAGGAGGACAAGACAGGAATCGATGAGAATGCAGTATCAACACTGATCCACGATGCCGCTGTATACATTCCTCTTGAGGAGCTTGTGGATATCGACAAGGAGATCGAGCGACTTGAGAAGGAGGCTGCTAAGCTTGCCGGAGAGATCAAGCGTGCATCAGGAATGCTTGCAAATCCAAAGTTCGTTGACAAGGCCCCAGCCGCAAAGGTTGAGGAGGAGAAGGCAAAGCTTGCCAAGTACACTGAGATGTCTGAGCAGGTTGCCGAGCGTCTTGCACAGCTTAAGAAGTAATTATAAGGTCCCGACAGACGGAATTGGCTTTTCGCCTGCCGGGATCTTCGTTTTTATTGTGTCGATGAGACATTTCCTTCATATCATATAACAGAAGAGGTTTTTCTGTCGGTATGAAGGAGGTGGAGAAATGGGATTCACAAGTATTCCCATACGTAACATCATACGTGAAGCTGTTGCAAGGGGCGGCATAATAGTGGATGTCAGGGACCGCGATGAATTTCTGGAGGGACACATCCCCATGGCGGTAAATATTCCATTTGAGTTGATAGAAGCGAGGGAGTATACTCTTCCCAAAAGCAAATATCTGCTGGTATACTGTGCTCATGGGGTGAGCAGCATGAAGGCTGCGCTCATCATGAGCGAGGATGGATACAGAGTTATCAACACGGTGGGAGGCCTGGCGCAGTACAGAGGCCCGCTCACAAGACAGAGATAGAACAAATATACAACCCACAGAAAGGGCAGGAAATGAGTAGAGTAGAACTTATAGCTCCATGTCATTTTGGACTGGAGTCGGTACTGAAAAAAGAAATACTTGATCTTGGATACGAGATAGTCCAGGTGGAGGACGGAAGGATCACATTTGCCGGAGACGAGAGTGCGATTGCAAGGGCAAATATTTTTATAAGGACAGCCGAGCGTATCATGCTTAAATGTGGCAGCTTCAAGGCCGCCACATTTGACGAGCTGTTCGAGGGAACAAAGGCCATCGCCTGGGAGAAGTATCTGACAAGGGATGCAAAATTCTGGGTGTCCAAGGCGACATCAAACAAGAGTGCACTCTTCAGTCCATCGGATATACAGTCCATAGTCAAGAAGGCTATGGTTGAGAGATTGAAGCAGACATACAGAGTGTCATGGTTCACGGAGGATGGTGCAAGCTATCCGGTGAGAGTATTTATATTCAAGGATATAGTGACCATAGCACTTGACACGTCAGGTGTGTCACTTCACAAGAGGGGATACAGAAAGCTGGTTGGAAAGGCTCCTATATCGGAGACGCTGGCGTCCGCGCTGATCATGCTCACGCCGTGGCACAGCGACAGAGTCCTTGTAGATCCGTTCTGCGGAAGTGGAACATTTCCGATAGAGGCGGCCATGATAGGCGCACACATCGCACCGGGAATGGACAGGGAGTTCACGGCCCAGGAGTGGTCCAAGATCTGTGACAAGAAGATATGGTACAATGCGGTGGATGAGGCTCATGATCTCATAGACCGCGATGTGAAGATGAACATACAGGGATATGATCTGGATGGCGATATGGTGAAGTGTGCCATGGAGAATGCCAGGGCAGCAGGAGTGGAGCAGCACATCCATTTTCAGCAGAGGGATGTGAAGGATCTGAGAAATCCGAAGAAGTATGGATTTATAATCACAAATCCACCTTACGGAGAGAGACTTGAGGAGAAGGAGGCTCTGCCTGAGTTGTACAGGACCATCGGCGAGAGCTATAGGAATCTTGATGACTGGTCAATGTTCCTCATCACATCGTATACGGATGCGGAGAAGTATATCGGCAGAAAGGCTGACAGAAACCGCAAGATATACAACGGAATGATAAAATCATATTTCTATCAGTTTATGGGACCAAAGCCGCCTAAACGAAGGAGAGAAGAAGCTTGAAGAAATTTGTATATATAATTCTGATCCTTGCCATAGGTGCTCTGGCGTATTACGGAACAAAGGAGCCGTCGGGACGTCTGGAGAAGAACGAGGAGGATCAACACGCAGTTTCCGGCATGTCTGAGAAGCTTGCGGGCGATTACAATGAAGCGGGACTCACACTGTATGTAAATGGCAGTGAGGTGGAAGAGGACGAGTACAAGCCGTATGTAAGCAATAATCTTCACCTTATGATGCCGCTGAAGATGCTCAAGGATAAGATGAAGTGCACATACATAGAGTATGTGAATGGCAGTATCGTGATCAAGAGGAATGAAGGAGTCGCCAGACTGGTGCTTGATTCCCAGGATGCAGAGCTGGACGGCAAGGACGTGAAGATCGCGGATGCGCCGATAAAGAAGGATGACGAGACATTTGTCCCTATAGAGTATATAGCGGACACGCTTGACTATACATGTGAGTACAATTATGACACAGGCCGTGTATCCCTGCAGAAGGTCGGTGAGGACAGTAAGCTGCCGGCCGCCTACGACATGAGAAAAGAGGGCAGGGTCACAGAGGTCAGAGACCAGGGAGACTCGGGAACATGCTGGGCATTTGCGTCGCTGGCTGCGCTTGAGACAACTCTTATGCCGGATGAAAAGCTGCAGTTCTCTGTGGATAACATGACCATGAACAACGGATTTGGCGTTGAACAGTTTGAGGGTGGCCAGTACAGGATGAGTATTGCATATCTTGCATCCTGGAAGGGACCGGTTCTCGAGAAGGATGATCCGTACGGGGATGACAAGACGAACTCCAAGCTTAAGGCCGTGAAGCATTTGCAGGAGGCGGAGATAATTGACGACAAGAATCTGAAGGCTGTGAAAGAGGCAGTGTACACCAAGGGCGGTGTGGAGACTGCGATATACAGCGATATGATAGATGCCGACAGTAGCTCGGAGTATTACAACGAGGAGACTCATGCGTACTATTATGATGGTTCAGAGGGAATCAACCACGATGTGGTAATAGTAGGATGGGATGACAATTACAGCAAGAACAACTTTAACAAGGCGCCGAAGAAAGATGGTGCTTTTATCTGTAAGAACAGTTGGGGAACCGAATTTGGCGAGGATGGATATTTCTATATATCATACTATGATGCGCATATTTGCGAGACCAGTGTTGTGTACACCAGACTTGAGGGTGCAGACAACTACGATAAGATATACCAGTCGGACAAGCTGGGCTGGGTAGGAGTTCTTGGATTTGACCAGGAGGATGCCTATTTTGCAAATGTTTACACGGCAGGCAAGAGCGAGGAGCTCGAGGCTGTGTCATTCTATGCTACTGATGCAAAGACGACATATGAAGTATATGTGGCTACAAATTTTGAGGACACTGACGATCTGGCAAATAAGAAGCTTGTCGCGTCAGGCGAGATGGAGTACGCAGGATACTACACGGTCAACCTGGATGATGTGGTCAAGCTCCCGGATGAAAAGAAATTTGCGGTCATAGTACATATAACCACGCCGGGCAGCAAATACCCGATAGCCATAGAGTATGATGCGGATTCCATGACCGACAGCTTTGACATCTCCGATGGAGAAGGCTATATAAGTCTGTATGGAAATCAGTGGTACAGTGCGGAAAAAGAGAGAAAATGTAACGTCTGCCTCAAGGCATTTACGGATAAGACAGAATAAACAGGAAGTGTATGTAAGCTGTGGGAAAGGAGAACTATTATGGATAAGCTGATATTTGCAACGGGAAATGAAGGAAAGATGAAGGAGGTCCGAATGATACTTGCTGACCTCGGATTTGAGATACAGTCCATGAAAGAGGCTGGGATCGATATAGACATAGTGGAGGACGGACAGACATTTGAGGAGAATGCTCTGATCAAGGCGAGAGCCATCAGCAAGGAGAGCGGATGCCTGGTGCTTGCGGATGACTCAGGACTTGAGGTCGACTATATGGACAAGGCGCCTGGCATATACAGCGCGAGATTCCTAGGCGAGGACACATCGTACAGGATAAAGAACCAGTACATAATAGACAAGCTGGCCGGGGTTCCAGATCCTGAGAGGACAGCAAGATTTGTATGCGCTATAGCAGCAGTGTTCCCGGATGGAAGCGAGTACACAGAGCGCGGAACCATAGAGGGAATCATAGGCTACGAGGAGCGCGGCGAGAACGGTTTCGGGTATGACCCTATATTTTACCTTCCAGAGCTGGGCAAGACCACTGCGGAGCTTGATCCTGAGGAGAAGAACAAGATCAGTCACAGGGGAAATGCACTGAGACTGATGAAGAACGTCATCAGAGCGCACAGGGAGAGTAAGTGAGAATCAGGAATAAATCAGTTAATGATCAGTGGGATCGATGGATTCTCGTTAGGAGGAATAGATGAAAGTACTGATAATAAGTGACACTCATGGCAAGAGTAGCTGCTTAAAACAGATACACGATATAGTTGGCGACGTGGAAATGCTGATACATCTCGGAGATGTTGAGGGAGATGAAAAGCTGATACATGATCTGTTTGACTGTGAGATCCACATGGTGAGGGGCAACTGCGATTACAACCCGGAGCTCCCGATATATGACGAATTCAACATCGGAGATAAGAGGGCATTTATAACGCATGGACACAGGTATGGTGTGAACAGCGGTATTTCATATCTGGAGGAGCTTATCGACACGGAAGGATATGACTTCGTAATGTATGGACACACCCACCGCCGTGACCTGACGAGCTACAAGGGTTCATATATAGTGAATCCGGGAAGTCTGGCTCTGCCGAGGGACAACCGGATTGGAACGTATATGCTGCTTGATTTTGACCAGCACGGAACGCCGTTTTTTGCGCAGAATGAGCTGCCGAGGGTAGAGTCGAATGTGTCAAGTTTTCGAAGAAAATTTGACATGTAGCATCAGCCCTGCCGAAGGTAGCTTTAAATGGCTGATGTTCCATACCGGAGGAGAAGAAGAGGAAGAAGTTTTTTGAGGATCTGTGGGGATAGAGCAGATATAAAGGTAGTATAATTGGTGCCGGGCACTTCATTGTGATGTAGGTGTCCGGCATTTTTGAGTATGGGAAGGGGGATACTTGTGGAGTTTGGCTTTTGCAGTTTGTATGGGAAAGGTGATAGGGGAATAAGCAATTTTTTTAAGGAGGCAAATAACAAGGATGTTCTGGGGCTCAGACCGATGAATAACAGGATCTCGGAGATACTGTTTCCAGAGTGTACGACACTTATGCCTAACCTTGTATATATATATTATCTCAATGCCATATATCATGTACTTAAAGAAAAAGGATCAGAGGATGATGTTGATTATTATGAAAGAATGATCAGTCATCATATAGTTGAAAAACATCGTGAGGAGTGCAAAGGAAAGGGATTCTTTGATGATGCAAAGGATCGCGCTTACAAGAAATATAAGAATAAGATGAAGATGCTGCATTATCTGGACGAAAAGTATTCGATAAATGGTGTATGCTTATTGGACATACTGAAAGAAACAGACCGATATAAATTTGTGAAAAATGTGATAGATAATGTTGAAGTTGGCTCAGATGTAGAGGATCTTACAGATTATGAAAAGGACTATATCTATAGCCCGGGGAAACTGGATGAAATAGAGAAACTGGATTATATAAGGCGGGTGTTGATGCCGGATGATGATAGAATATGCAGATATTCATATACATCAAATATTATCGCCAGTTTCCTAGCACCTGTATCAAATAAAAAAGATGTACTAAGGGAAGATTCTGTATCAAAATTATATAAAGAAGGTAAAGAGGGTAAATTCAAATATGAAAAACTTGAAGATTTACTTGAAGAGTTAAAAATAAAACCAAAGAGTAAGTATCTTTATGAATTTGAAAAAATTGACAAGTATGACAAGTATGGCGAGAGTATAGTAGGGAAAGATAATGGATTTTATATGTATGAATATCTTCGCCAGTCCCAGATATATTCTATTATCCAGTATATTGCCAAGCTCAGTTATAAATGGCTGCTGTTCAGCAGAGATGACGATAAACGTAAATCATATGAAGAAAAAATCAGATCTGAGATTGCAGTATATTTCGAGATTAGCACTGAAATAAAAGAAGAAAAAATAGAAAATTACTGGAAAAAGAAATATGAAGATTGTAAAAGTTTTATCAGTCAGGGGGAAGACGGGGATTTAGGTGAATGCTGGGATTTTATTAATAAATTAACCATAGAATTGGAGAAAGACATAAATACAAGTGATATAGAGAAAATTGCCAGTATCGTGGAGGAAAGAGAGAAACACGTGCAGGGGGCTGCGTCAAAATTAGGCACTAATCTAAGAAATATAGAAGACACAGAGGATTATATAGACACATTCAGGTGGGAGTATCGTCCTACAGAAAGTCAAAACAGATATCCGGGAACCATAACCATGTGTGTAAGCTATTATATATCAGAATTGTTTTATAATTATATAAAATGGGAGTAAATATGGAAAATATAGAGGATATATACTTATTGGACAAGCTTCGTCCACCAAAGGGATATGAAACCACGGGCGCATTGCTGTGCACATATAGTATTGATGCAAAAGCATTGTTGTCGGCACTGTTATATATGAGGGATATACCGGCAAAGGGTATGGACAGTGGTACAAGTCTGTCGATCACAGAGCGGTTGAAGATGCTGTTCGATAAAGGTATCGAGGACATGAAATGGATGGAGAAACACATAGGATTTGTATGTAATAATGGCTATGACAAAAGCTCGGCCTCCACGATGTATCAGTATACAAGACGATTTATGGCGTATTACACGATTTCGCTTGGAGAGCGCGATCACAGTTTCCATCCCAAAATGTATCTGGTGAAGTTTGAGAAAAAAGATAAGACGGCCGAGGGGGCAGATACATTGTTCCGATTGATTATAGGCAGTATGAATCTGGTGAATTCACACAACAAGGAATTTGCTGCATGTATGGAGCTTGAGGCGTACAGAGAACAGGACGTGCCTGAAACAGACAGGGACAAATATGTAAAACTGAAAGGCACAAAAGCTGATATATCAGGTGCGATAGATAGATTGCTTGGATATGAAAGAGAAAACGGCAGATCGGATAGTCCATATATCGACAACCGTAATATAGGCGAGGTAATAGAGAATCTTGCTGTGGACTCATATTACTTTAAAAAGGATGAGCTCCCGGAGATCACAGCATTTGGGGAAGCTTTCCCAGGTACAGAATTCAAAGATATGCTAAAAGGGGCAGATCACATTTTTTCACCGTTTTTATCAGAAAGTTTTCTGAGAGAATGCCCAAAGAAAACTAACATATATACTATGGAAAATGAACTGACAAAGCTGGGGTATGAACGTTGTGCTGAAAAGCAGATAGTGGAGGATGATGACAAAACTGACAGCCGCCAGTTCTTTGTGTATGAGATAGAGGAGAATCAGGTAAACAGAAAACCATCAAGTTCACATTTTAAGGCATATCTGTCAGATAAAGATCAATGGGTTTATGTGGGATCACTGAATTTTTCCAACAGAGCATTTGGAAATAACAGAGAACTGGTGGTGAAGCTTCAAGATATAACGGAACAGCGGTATGACTATATAAAGACAGTTTTTCAAGAAGATTATAGACTGTATACATATAGAAAAAGACCCCAAGGCACTGAGTCTGAAGAGTATGAACTCGATATAGATAGTGAGTTTAGAAAATTGGCACTACAGATAAGCCAGATGTATGCTGTGAAATTCAGCCAAAGTGATAATTATACGCTGACCGTTTGCAGGACCGGGATTGCGACGGCGCAAGAGAAGGATAATGTCGGTGAGCTGATCACTTCGATCAATGAGGGCCTGACTACTTTTGAAAAATCTATAGCAAAGCGAAATATCCCAGAAGAAAATAAATTCGTGAGGGATGAAAGTGCTGAATACGATCATATATCCGTAAAGATATGTCCTGTCGATTATCCGGAAAGAAGTGAGAATCTGCTAAAAATCACATTTGCTGATGAGATATCGGAAGATCCCAATTCTGATGTTCTGGAGACTGATATATCCTGGTCAGGACTTAACAGGAGAAAAGCAGGGCAGCAGTTTATCCTGACACTTGAATATAAGAACAAAGAATACGCTCGGGCAAACATACATATATGCTGGTGTGCTCAGACCAATGATAATGATGGAGACGAGACAGACGCGGCAGATAATCTGTTAGATGTGCAGAGAATATTGATATATGAGAAAATAGCAGGTTTGTTAAGCAGCAGAAATTATAAAGACAGCAGTATAGATAAGCCGGAGAATGACTCTGATGATTCTGGGAAACGGCTGGGCGTTAAGGAGTATGAGTGCTATATAAGAAATTGTATTCCTACGTTAGAAGAGCTGATTCAAAGATGTATAAACGAGAAGAGAAGCCTGGATTCAGTTCTAACAGGGTATAAGAATCGTGTGAAGTCCATATACGAAGTGCATGCGCTTCGAAATAAAGGTATGTCACAGGAGGAACAGGCAGAAATTGCATGTATGGATAAAAAGCTGGTCGAAAATATGATGGCGCAATTCGAATGCTTAAAAGGGGAAATTGGATATTATGGGCAAAGAAAAGACAGAAATTGAATATACAGATTATCAGAAACGTGCTATAAGAAGGATCGTTGACAGTTATATGGGAGAGTGTACCAGCGGAAGATTTCTTCTTGCAGATGAGGTGGGCCTTGGAAAGACTATTATTGCGAGGGGCGTCATCAGGTGCCTTATGTGTAAACTCCTTGAGCAGGAAATTGCCGGCAAGTCTGGAGAACAGATAAAAAACGAAGCGGATTATTATTATTTTAATGTTATTTATATATGTTCCAACACGAATATCGCCAAGCAGAATGAGGAAAAACTCGGACTTGGTAAAAATGAAGACGAGGGGTGGACGAATCGTGCCAGTTGTCTTTCGGGGAAAGAGTTCAATTCATCTAAATATGAAGTGGAATTTCAAGCGGTACTTCAAGATTATTATAAGGTATATGGAAATGATCACACATATGAATCTTTGGGCAGAGTCAATGCATTGAAGACCAGACTTAGAATATTGCCAATGACACAAAGGACATCTATCGATATAAAGGGACGGGGCAAGGTAGAAGAGAGAGAATATCTGTATAGACTGATACGGGCTTTTTCTGATGATGAAATTATTTCAGCAGAAGCAAGTCGGGGAAATGAAGATTTTGAAAAGATGATGGGTCTGTACATGACCAAGTGTAAGTGTGATGAAGAGTTTAATAAAGCATGTAATATTATCAGGGATAGCCGTAATGGTGATGAATATGAAATAGAAAACTTTTATAATACCTGGCAGATCGTAAGGAAAGGCTTTGCGGAGATCACGATGGACTGGCTGGACTGCGGGCTGGTTATTATGGATGAATTCCAAAATTTCAAGGAGATCATAGGTCAGGCTTCAGATGATGAGGAAAGTATCATAAGAAAGGTTCTGGAACAGGAGTCTGATGGGGAAGACAGAAATCCATATGTTCTGATGTTGTCTGCAACTCCATTTAGGATGTATATGAGTAAAAATGCAGATCAGGATGAGACGGATACCGATACAGCAGGCACGGAAAATGCAAGTATATATGATGTGTGCCGCTTCCTTGAAAAAGGAGGGGGAACAAATGGTATGTCTGTAATTTCAAGTTCCCTTGAGGCTTATAAGACTGCACTTGAAAAATATTCACGATCGGACAGAGAAAGCAAGGAAAATGTTCTGGAAAAGAAAAACGCCTTTGAGAGGCAGATGGGATCAGTGTTTACCAGAATGGAGAGAATCAATGTGCTACGTGAATTGAGAGAAGACTGCACAGACGCTGAAGATACTGATAAACAGGAAATCGGATGTGGTGGGATTAAAGCCCTTCTTGATTATACGAATGAGCTTGTTGAATATGATACAGGCAATGGCAGGTATCATATAGGTACAGGTACAGCGACAGCATATGCTGAGAGAATCCCATATGTTCTCTCGTTCATGAATCGAGGGAACAAACAGGCCGGCGGCGATGATGGCTATAAAATTAAACGCAATTTTGATGAAGATGTTGGCGCTGGAAAAATAAGATATAAAAATAATTCAAAATGTTATATTCTTGAAGATGATTTTAAAGATATGTCCAAAACACTAGGGGAATGGCATGGAGTTTATGAGAAGGTGTTGGAGTATATTCTGGACATAGAATCTCTGGATATCGATTCTATGCTGAAATCTGGTAAGTATAATGGCATGACAAGGGAGGATGTACTTCTGAATCATCCAGGAGCAGCCAGACTTCTGTGGGTTCCTTCTGTGGTCGGTTGGAAAGAGCTTAAAGGTGCATTTGCAGAGCACAAAAACTTTGGCAAGACCGTTATGTTCTCAGACAGAGTTGTTGTACCGAGAGCTATGGCATGGCTTATCAGCCGAGAAGTGACACGGAGACTTATCTGGTGGATATTGAAACAGGAACAGGATAAGAGTATTACGGAGAAAGAACTTCAGGATTTTCAGGAAAGTGCAAAGGACATACTAGAACAAATATTAGAACAAATACTGGGCCTGGTGGCTGGTTTCGAAGAAAATCCGGAGCGGGGTAATAGTGGTGATGAAGGTATAAAAACGGTTGAAAAGATATTTACGACATCAGAGTCAGGTATGTTTGCCGTGTGGTCTGAGATGGGACTGCCGATAAAAAGGAATAAAGAAGGTTTTGCCCTTAGGGACAGTGGAGGCACTTTACAGATGGATGTGGATAGTCTCAGACAGTCTATAAAGGATTACTGTGAAGAAGGAAAGCTTCAGTATGTATTGCAAGAGCTGAAATATATAGGGAACACGGCATTCTTGTCAGATTGCCATAATGTACATAAGGCAACCAAAATCAATATTACATTGTATGAACATACAAAAGATGGCAGACTTCAGATATCCAGGACAGGCAATGAGCAGAAAAGGGCGGAAAGTCGCGTAGAGACATATTATGCGCGATGTATAGGAAGCAGTAATGACGACGATAAAGTGAGTAGTATATCCAATCTTCAGGCTGCGTTTAACTCGCCATTTGCGCCATTTGTATTTGCTACGACCTCTATAGGTCAGGAGGGACTGGATTTCCATAATTATGCGGATCGAATAGTACATTTGTCTATTCCAGCCAATCCTACTGATTTTGAACAGAGAGAAGGCAGAATAAACAGGTATAATTGTCTTGCGGTGAGAAAGGCTGTTATGGAATGGTATGGCAATAAAGAGGAGACCAGGATATGCACTGATGATATAACAAAGCTTCTGGATAATGCATTTGAGGCTGCAAAGGCTTCGTTGTGCGAAGAAGGCAATCAGAAATTAAATTGTGGCATTATACCACACTGGCTTGTTGCCAGAAAAAGAGATGGAAATAAGCTTGAGGTGGCTGGAATAAAAAGACTGGTGCCGTATTTCTACAACTCATCTATGATGGAGAAGTATCATAATATGCTCAAGCTGCTTCAGTTGTACAGATCTGTTATTGGACAGGCGGATGCAGACGAACTGCTGGAGAGACTTATGGTCAACAAAAAAGAGGCAGATGTGCAGGAGTTATATGTAGATTTCTCTCCGTACAATGAGCGGTTGCAGAATTAAGATGACGATAGAGACTGATAGAAAAGGACAGGTAAAATGATATGAAGAAACACGATATAGTTGAAGGTGTGATAAACACATATGAGTTCCCAAACAAGGGAAGCTTTCATATGGATGACAGAAAAGTAACAGTTAAGGGTGCGATAAAAGGACAGAAGGTGAGCTGCCGTATAACCAAGCTGAAGAAGGGCAAGGCGGACGGAAGGCTCCTTGAGGTCCTTGAGAAATCGGAGCTTGAGGATGCTTCACCGGTTTGTTCGCATTTTGGTATGTGCGGTGGTTGCAGCTACCAGACGCTCAGCTATGAGAATCAGCTGAAGGTGAAGGAGGAGCTTGTCAAAGGGCTTCTTGACGGTGTGATCGATGGTGAGGCTCATCCTTATGAGTGGCAGGGGATAATTGCATCTCCTGTGACAAAGGGATACAGGAACAAGATGGAGTTCTCATTTGGCGATGAGTACAAGGATGGTCCGCTGGCACTGGGACTTCACAAGAAGAACAGCACGTACGACATCGTACAGATGGATGACTGCTATATAGTAAATGATGATCTGAACAAGATAGTGAAATATACTGTCCAGTTCTGCAAGGAGGCGGGACTCCCATATTACAAAAAGATGCAGCACGAGGGGCTTCTGCGCCATCTGGTTATCAGACGTTCGGCGACAAATGGCGATCTGCTGGTGAATCTGGTGACAACCACCCAGAATCTGGCGGCTCTCGACCTTGATGCATACGTGAAGGGGCTGTTGGAGCTGCCGCTTGAGGGAAAAATCGCAGGAATCCTCCACACGGAGAATGACTCCATGGCGGATGCGGTCATCAGTGACAGGACAAATCTGCTATACGGAACAGAGTATATATATGAGACGGTCCTCGGACTTCAGTTCAAGATATCGCCGTTCTCGTTCTTCCAGACAAATACAAAGAGTGCAGAAAGGCTCTATGACAAAGCGCGTTCATATGTGGGTGACACAAAGGATGCCGTCATATTCGACCTCTACAGCGGAACCGGAACGATAGCCCAGCTTCTTGCGCCTGTCGCAAAGAAGGTCATCGGTGTGGAGATAGTCGAGGAAGCTGTGGAGGCTGCCCGTGTGAATGCCGGGCTCAATGGCCTTGACAACTGTGAGTTTATTGCGGGGGATGTTCTTAAGGTCATAGATGACATAGAGGAGAAGCCGGATTTCATAGTTCTTGATCCGCCTCGTGATGGAATCAATCCTAAAGCTTTGACGAAGATCATCAACTATGGTGTGAAGGAGCTTGTGTACATCAGCTGCAAGCCTACCTCACTTGCCAGGGATCTGGTGACTCTGCAGGAGAACGGATATTTCGTGACTAAGGCATGCGCTGTCGATCAATTTCCGGGTACTGTTCATGTAGAGACTGTTGTTTTGCTTTCCAAGGGAGAAATCGACTCGAAGAAGGTGCGGGTGGAGTTCTCGCTGGAAGATATGGATATGTCCGGCTTCCAGAAGGGCGCGACTTATGAGCAGATCAAGGCGTATGTGTTGGAGCATACCGGTTTGAAGGTATCTTCCCTGTACATCTCACAGATAAAGCGCAAGTGCGGGCTGGATGTGGGGCAAAATTATAACCTGTCAAAGAAGGAAGATGCCAAAGTGCCAAAATGTCCGCCGGAGAAGGAAGCGGCGATCAGGGATGCGTTGAAATATTTTCAGATGATTTAAGAGTCTATTGAGCAAAAAAGCAGTAAATCAATTTCAGATTTACTGCTTTTGCTGGCCGGGCCGGTGAGCTACGAGCATTCATGACTTTTTGATAACTTGTTCCATGCTGATATATTAAGCGGAAAGTTGTGGCCCTGTATTTTCAGAGGGAAACGAATGCTCCTTGAATATATCCCACAAAATATGCCATCGCTATACTCAGTGCAATGCAACATATACATAGTATTTCAGCAATTACCTTTTTTTCGATTATTTCATTTATGGACTTTCCGTAATCAATAGTAGACCATACCATTGAAAGCAAAAATAGAATTGAAATCCATTGAGTATGAAATGATAGTCCCATGCTAACAAATACATAGTTTGAGATGATGTAAAAAGCGCTTCTGACTACAACTTCTGTCACTTTTACAATCCGATTTCTCATAGAATTCTCCCTCTCTGATAATACTGTGGGCGGCAGCACTCCTTGCTGTCGCCCCTTGATTGCCTATCTGCAAAGGCGGGCGGGGCTGTCAACGGCGGCGCTTGCGCCGTTCATCTTGACCGTTGACTGGCTCGGCTGGCTTTGCTATTCCGTGATCTCTTTCAGTTATTGTCAAAGGAAATGTAGATAGTTAGACTATTGGGTATGTAGCTGATACTTAACCACTTTTCGTCGTTTGATAAAAGTGTCCCGATAGAAACATAGTTTTCTCCCTCGATTTCCTCTGACACATTTTCAATTACGGAAAAGCCTTCTTGGTTCAAAAGCTCCATATACTCGTTATAGTCGTTTTCGCTAATACCGGTAAGGTTGATATTACAATTCTCATGTTCTGTATCAAGTGTAGCCCATGCAACCGTACCAGGCGCAACAGGAAGCCCCTCTGTGTACTCATTCTCAGGCCAAACACCCTCGTCCAATTTTGTAACACTATTAGATTGCGTATTGTTCTCATTGCTTGTCGGTGTAGATGAGGTATTTTGATTAGAACACGCAGCCAAAAAAATCATAATCATGATTGTGAATACAGAAATATATTTCTTCATTGGTTACCTCCTGTTTTTGTGTATGGTTCGGATAATTAACAAAAGAGCAATAGCTGTTGCTGCAAACCCAATAGCCAAAAGGATTTGCGAAATATCAAAGGCAAACGCGCCCTCAATCTGTATATTTGTTGTCGCGTCGGCTTGTCCGATTGCTCCTTCTGGTACTTTTCCTGATTGTGTAACAGCATATACCGAAAAGGCAGCAGCCGCGATAACAAGCGCAGCAAGAGTAGAAATGATACCGTTCCTTTTTTTCGATTTGGTGTTATCAATGCCAAACTGTTCTGCGGTGCTGTCTGCAAATTCTTTTGGCGTCCCCAAACGCTGGATAATCTGCTGCTCTGTTTCTCCATGCTCCATAGCAGACGCAAAAACTTCATTCAAGTCACGTACAACCTCTTTTTTCATTTTGCGTGGTAAAGATAGTTCCTTTTCAACCTGTTTGATATATTGTTCTTTCATTTGGATACCCTCGCTTGTTGATAACTTTCTATAAAGCCGTTTACGCAGTTTTCATAGCTTGACCAAAATAAGATTAGTTCATCAAGTACATTCCTGCCTTTATCCGTTAAAGAATAATACTTTTTTGAGCCGCCATTTGCCGCAGCCGGAGCCAATCGGCATTTGATTAGTTCTGCTTCCTGCAAACGATACAAAATGGGGTAAATGGTTCCCTCTTTCGCATATCCCAAAACAGACGCACTATTGTTCAATTTAGTTATAATTTCATATCCATAAGTCTCCTTGCGTCCGATTAGGCATAAAAGTATCATTTCCAGAGAGCCTTTTTTGAATTGCTGGACATATTTGTTATTCATATCGTCGCCTCTCTTTAGCTTTGCTATTTAGGCTCGCTAAGTAGCAAATATATTATATCTCTTCCGAAGTATCAGAGTCAATAGGATTAACGAAAAAGTTACAAGATGTCTGTGTAAGGTAATGACAGAATAGCGGTGTGCTGGCGAACTATGCTTTATTTTGTTTTTTATCTAAATCATTCAATAGGGCGGTAGCATCCCTATTGGCAAGGGGATTCCAAAAGGGAACAGCGTTCTCCTTTGTCTGGGGTGTTCAGAGGGGATAGTGTTCCCCTTTGACCGGAAGAATCCAAAGAAACCGGCGGTTTCGTGGCACACGATTTTCCGTAGGAAAGTCTAGTGTGTTATACCTTTGTGGAGCAGATGGCAGCCGGAATTGTAGCACACCCTGAAAAGTGTGGCCACAGTTGCGGCGTTCTGGCGGGAAAGGTTGCCCCTTGCGGGGCAGCATAAGCGACAGAAAAAGGCTGGCAGGCGGTGCGGGCAAGCACTGTCTGTCAGCCGTGTCATTTGCGGAACAAAGGTATATCAAAGCCCCCGTCAGCCGCTGCTTCCCATCGTATCAGAACCACCACGGCAGCTTTCCGCGCAGGCTGTCCATCGCCTCGCCCTCCACCTTCTTTGTCCAGCTCTCGCTGAGATGGAAATGGAGCGCCGCGCCGATCAGTGGGTGCTCGATTCCATCGGTAAAGCCATAGCGGTACAGCAGATAGGTCTGCTCTCTGGCTGTCAGCTTGTCCAGCGCCGCATACAATTCTATCAGCTGCTCTTTTTGGATATAGATTTGCTCCGGCGTTTGGGTGTGAGGGTCGGCTATGGCTTCGATCCGCAGCATCCGTTCATCCTCTGAGAGAACGTCATCCAGATATACTCTCTGGAAGCCGGGGCCGTCTTTCTTATCCACCATCCGTTGCTCAAATAAACCGAGGGCGGCGCGGATGCAGTCCGTCATGGCGTTGCGGAGCGCCGGTGCTGCATAGGTCAGAAATTTCATGCCCCGTCCGGCATCAAACAAAGGGATCGCGTTCAGCAGGCCGATACTTCCCTCCTGCATCAAATCATCCAAATCAATTCCAATATCATTTTCATCCAGCCCCATGTTTCGGTATTGCTCCAGCGCAATTTTTCGGATGAATCCCAGATTCTTTTCCAGCAGAATGTCACGGGCAGCCGTATCCCCTTTCTGTGCCAGTCTGCACAGCTGCTCATTGCTCCGGGTCGGCATTTTGCTTCTCCTGCGCGTGGTCTAAGGTGGATTGGAGAAATTCCGTCAGCGCCTGACCGAACTTGTCTAATGCTTCCTTTTGCACACCGTCCATCCCCGCTGCGCTCTGGGTGACGGCGGCGGAAATCATTTCGGGCGTGATGGTCGGAGTATGAACATCCGCCCCTTTGGTGAGTTCGGTAAACATCTGCTGAGTGATGCCCTTGGTCAAGGACTGCGCTGCTGTGAAATCGTTGCCGATCTCTTTCTTCACTTCCCGCAGCGCCGCCATAAATGTGTTCTGTATCATCGTCAGGTCTGCCTGATATACGGGAACTTTCTGCCGGTTGACAGTTCTGGCCGCCTGCACCGCAGCGTCTGTTTTATTGCTTCGGCGCAGCATGGCGCTGAGAGTAGTAAGCATCTGGTTCTGTCCGGCGAAACCGGCGGCCAGCGTATCGTCAAAATATTGCTCAATCATATAGGTGACTTCTGCAAAGCGAGGGCTTTCCAAAAGGCGGTTGACGATCTCTGCATTGGCTTTTCCGGTGTACAGATTCCGCGCCGCCTGCACCGACAGGCCCAGTTCTTCAATATCAAAATTTGTCCGGTCGGGCGTGTTGACTTCCCCCAGCAGGAAATCTGTGGAGACTTCAAACACTTTCGCAATGCGGAGCAAATGTTCTGTGCTGATCTTATCAGTCTTACCGCTGACAAACCGGCTGATGGCGCTCTCGGTGCTGCCGATGCGGGTCGCCAGCTGTGCCTGGGTAATTTTATGTTCCTTCATAAGCTCCTGCATCCGCTGCCGGATATTGCCGGGCAGATAGGCTCCCTCCATGTGACGCACCTCTCTTCTGAAAACTCTCTTTATCCATTATACCTGATAAAACCAGCGCGGGCAAATGCTTTCCGCTGGCTTCGCCGCTCTGAGGTCTTGCATTTTTGCAAGATTTCAGGGCGGCGTTTTTTCATTTCTTGCACTTTTAGCGGATTTTTCGGTTTATAGGCTTTTTCCCCGTATATTCAGGCAGACGGGCAGATACCGTCAATAAATAATGGAGGACAAAGCCTATGAATTTATTTGAAACTGTAAAATCCGCTGTCACCGTGAAGCAGGCCGCCGAATACTACGGCTGTAAGGTCAACCGGGGCGATATGATCTGCTGCCCCTTCCACGATGACCGGCATCCCAGCATGAAGCTGAACAGGGATTATTTCTATTGCTTTGGCTGCGGGGCTACCGGGGATGTGATCGATTTTGTGGCGCGGCTGTTCGGCCTGAGCAGCTACGAGGCCGCAAAGAAGCTGGCCTATGACTTTGGCATCGACCCGGACAAGCCCCCGGCAGCGATGGCTTTGAAAAAGCCCTATCCGCTGGCGCGGGCTTTCCGCAACGATGAGATACACTGCCAGCGGGTGCTCTGCGATTATCTGCATCTGCTGGAACGCTGGAAGGTCGAATATGCCCCGCAATCGCCGGAGGATGAACTGGATGACCGCTTTGTGGAAGCCTGTCATATGATCGAGTATGTAAATGATTTGTTGGACGTTCTCATGTTTGCGGAACTGAAGCAGCGTGTGAAAGCGGTGGATATGCTGCTGAAGGACGGCACTATCACCGCGCTGGAGCAGCGGCTCAGACGTCTGGAAAAGGAGGTGCAGCACCGTGGCGAAGAACGAGCAATCGCGTGAGGCCAACCAGCCCATCTGGTTTGACGGCAAGAGTATCAATGAAGCCCTGTTTTGTGATGATTTTCTCGGCAGACACAAAATCATCTACACAAACGGGGCTTTTTTCACGCCTGATGGCCGCGTGACCGATGAGCTGCCACTGCGTGGAGAAATTTTTGAGGAACTGAAATGCTGTGCGGTCAGCAATATCCCCCGCAAAATCAGCAATATCGTGGAGCTGATGAAGCTGGCGGCGCTGGTAGAGGATTTCCCGCCGGAGGCTGACCGCATTCATCTGGCAAACGGCACGTTGTTTCTGGATGGCTCCTTTACGGAGGGAAAACCGGACATCGTGCGTTGCCGCCTGCCGGTGGCCTATAATCCCGATGCGCCCACGCCGACCCGCTGGCTGGCTTTTCTGGATGGGCTTCTTTACCCGGAGGACATTCCCACTTTGCAGGAATATATCGGCTACTGCCTGATCCCCAGCAACAAGGGACAGCGCATGATGGTCATTAAGGGCAATGGCGGCGAGGGTAAGAGCCAGATCGGCGCGGTGCTGTCCGCCCTGTTCGGCAGCAACATGAAGGACGGCAGCATCGGCAAAATTTCCGAGAACCGTTTTGCCCGCGCTGATCTGGAACACATTCTGCTGTGTGTCGATGATGATATGCGGATGGAGGCCCTGCGGCAGACCAACTATGCCAAATCCATCGTCACCGCACAGGGTAAAATGGATTTGGAGCGTAAAGGCAAGCAGAGCTATCAGGGATGGATGTGCGCCCGGCTGCTGGCATTCAGCAATGGCGACTTGCAGGCTCTCTTTGACCGCAGTGATGGCTTTTATCGGCGGCAGTTGGTGCTGACCGCCAAAGAGAAACCTGCCGACCGTGTGGATGATCCCGACCTGGCAGAGAAGATGAAGGCCGAGGTGGAGGGCATTCTGCTGTGGGCTTTTGCGGGATTGCAGCGGTTGGTAGCGAACAACTTCAAGTTCACCGAGAGCCAGCGCACCAAAGAGAACCGGGAGGCCGTCAAGCGGGACAACAATAACGTGTTTGATTTTCTGGAATCCGAGGGCTATATCCGGCTGAAAGCGGATGCGTCCATCAGTTCAAAGGATTGCTACGACATTTACCGGATGTGGTGCGAGGAAAATAGCCTGACTGCACTCAAACGCCGCAGCTTCAGCGATGCGCTGGTGGCAGCCTGCGGTAAGTACAATCTGGAACACTGCAACACGATTACCAATTCGGCAGGACGCCGGGTATGGGGCTTTATGGGGATCGAGGCAGTGGCAAGGCCGCATATAAACGAGTTTACGGACGCTTCACAGTGTACGTACGTACCGGAAGACTGGCGGGATTGATTTCCGATCTGGTCGCCGGTACGTATGTACGCAGCGATTGACCCTGTTACCTCATATATTGTAGAGGCGCTTCATTTGGATAAAGTGGTCGTGCCCATTTTGGGTACACCTATTTTGATGTGTAAAAGTGGTTATGGATATTTTGTCCACCACCAGAACCGTGAAATTCTTCGCGCTTTTGTGCTGTGAAGTAGGTGTGGTCATTTTGACCACACCTGAAGCGGTCAGTAAAAGCGGTGATTTTGCAGGCATATTTTAGAGCAATCTCAAAACAGCGAAATGTTTCTCTTTTATCCGTATACAGTTCGCCGGATGGCGGCTCACGGAACGACGTACAGATTACAGCATTTTGTGACAATACAGCCCGAACAGTGAAAAGTCCCGCATTTCTGTGAAGTCGAATATTCCGCCGTTGACCAACGATACGCAGGGAATCATTTCTATCGCAAAACAGCATTTGCACAAATTTCACCATTGACCAAAGCCGGTGCGCTCCCCAGCGTAGCCGGTTCTTTTTATGACGCAACCGAAAATCATGTTTTATCTATCAAGTGACAAAGGGCTTCACTTGCGAAAATGGAGGAATATATTTTATGAAGTCAAGTATCCGAAACGAAATCAAGGCGCAGATCATCCGCGCCGGTTACACCATGCAGGAAGTCGTTGACCAGCTGCACGATGAGTATGGGTGGAGCGACAGCGTATCCAATCTTTCCGGAAAATTGCAGCGGGAATCGCTGCGGTATCGGGAGGCCGTGGAGTTGGCTGACGTGCTGGGATATGACATTGTCTGGCAGAAACGGAGGGATTGAGTATGGAAAAAGCACAATACGCGATTATGCGATTTGCCAAATATAAGGGGCCTGAAATCGGCAATATCGAGGCCCATAACGAGCGCACAAAGGAAAAGTACGCCAGTAATCCCGATGTGGATACCAGCCGAAGCAAGTACAACTTCCATCTGGTCAAACCGCCCGGCAAGTACCGGGCCGAGTCAGAGAGGCAAATTGCCGCTGCCGGATGCCGTACCCGGAAAGACAGTATCCGTATGATCGAGACGCTGTTCACAGCCAGCCCGGAGTTCTTTAAGGGAAAGAAACGGGCGGAAATTCGGGTATTTTTCGAGGAAGCTCTGCACTTTTTGGAACAGCATCAGTCCAAAGAGACAATTATATCCGCCGTGGTGCATATGGACGAGAAAACGCCCCATATGCACCTTTGTTTTGTCCCTTTGACGGAGGATGGCAGGCTCAGCGCCAAAGACATCATGGGCAATAAAAAGAAGCTGACCTGGTGGCAGGATGAGTTTTGGAAACACATGGTCAAGAAGTTTCCAGATTTGGAGCGTGGCGAGAGCGCCAGCCTGACCGGGCGCGACCATATCCCGCCCCGCGTATTTAAGGAGATGACCAGACTGACCAAACAGAAAAGCAAACTGGAGGATCTGCTCACTGGAATCAATCCCTTTAACGCCAAAAGCCGGGCGGAGGAAATCTGCAAGATTCTGGATACCTATATTCCCAGCGTGGAGAAGATGGACACACTGCTGCGGAAATATGGCGTAGCCTTCACGAAAACAGCATCCGAAAACAAAAAGTTGAAAACGAAAAATGCCGAACTGGAAGAATCTCTTGCATCGGCGCAGAAGGTCAGCACCCTAAAGCAGATCGAAGACCTCAAGCTGCGGCGCGACTATGACAGTGCCGTGGCGATTTTGGAACAGATACCGGCAGAAGTTTTGAACATCTATGCGCAGAGCAGCCATAGAGGAAAGGAGCGGCCTATTGAGCAAAGTTTATGATGATCCGAAATATAATGCGGCATTTGACCGCTGTGTTGATGTGATGGCGCGGCTGTTGCAGAAGTACGGGCCACAGCTGTTGGGGCAGATGCAGGAGACTGAGAAGGATGGCCGTACACAGTCTGCGGCATCAGGAAAGCAACCCGTTCCTGTGTATCAGGAATTTGACAAAGCCGCTTGATATAAATTAAATTTACACGTTGCGTATTTGTTTGGCGTATGCTATAATAAATACGCAACGTGTATTTTTGCTTTATGGGGTAAATGAAATGGACTGCAAAACCAAAATAAAAGAATTGCGGGAAAGCACTGGCATGAATCGCAAGGAATTTTGTAAATATTTTCAGATTCCCTATCGGACTGTGACAGAATGGGAACTGGATAACCGCCATGCGCCGGAATATGTACTCCGTTTGTTGGAGTACTACATTCAGAATGAAGGTCTGGCGAAGAAGAAAGTAACGGATGAATGTTTAGAGCTGGAAGAAAGGGGCGGCCTGCATGAAGAAAACTAAAACAAAATGTTATCTCTACACACGGGTATCTACATCCATGCAGGTGGACGGATATAGTCTGGATGCTCAGCGAGACAAACTGCGGAAATACGCTGAATACGAAGATATGGTAGTGGCTGGTGAATATTCTGATGAAGGCTTTTCCGGCAAGAATATTCAGGGCAGGCACGAATTTCAGCGGATGCTGCAAGACATTCAGGACTGCAAAGACGGTGTGGAATATGTGCTGGTGTTCAAGCTGTCCCGGTTTGGCAGGAATGCCGCTGACGTTCTGAATTCCTTGCAGCTGATGCAGGATTTCGGTGTCAATCTGATTTGTGTGGAAGACGGCATTGACAGTTCCAAAGATTCCGGCAAGCTGATGATTTCTGTCCTTTCTGCGGTGGCAGAGATAGAGCGTGAAAATATTCGGACACAGACGATGGCCGGACGGGAGCAGAAAGCCCGTGAAGGAAAATGGAACGGTGGCTTTGCCCCTTATGGATACCGCCTTGAAAAAGGCGAACTGTTGATTGCTGAGGATGAAGTGGACGTGATCCGCACCATCTTTGACCGCTATATTCACACCAACGATGGTGTCAGTGGCGTGGCAAAATATCTGAACCGGCAGGGCTTTGTGAAGAAGTTAAGGCAGAACGGCACCATTCCCGGTTTTTCTGCCAGCTTTGTGAAGAGTATCATTGATAATCCGGTATATATGGGAAAAATCGCCTATGGCAGACGCCGGACAGAGAAGAAGATCGGCACACGGAATGAGATGCACGTAGTTGAGCAATCGGAGTTCCCTGTGTACGAGGGGAAGCATGAGGCTATCATTTCAGAAGAAGATTGGAACCTCGCGCAGGAAAAACGGAAAATCAATGCTTACCGGCGTGAGAAAGTCAATGACCCTACCCACGCACATATCTTGTCCGGTATTCTGAAATGCCCCTGCTGCGGCAAAAGCCTGTACGGGAATATTGCGAAAGCCCACAGCAAGGACAAAAAGACCCGCTATTACTATTACTGCAAGAATACGGTGACGCCAACAGGCCACGAGTGTACCTTCCGGCTGAATATTGAGCAGATGGAAATGAACCGCATGGTAGCGTCAATCATCTCTGCTATGGTCAGTGACCCACGGTTTGCGGATGCAATCAAGGCGAAAATCGGCTCCGCTGTCGATACGAACGATTTGGAGAAGCAGCTGGAAGCATTACAGGCGCAGCTTCGGCAGACATTAGGCACAAAGGCCCGACTGGAACGGCAGATGGACGGTTTAGATGTGAATGACCCGTATTATGACCGGAAAATTTCTGATTTGCAGCGCCGATATGACGAGCAATATGGCGCAATAGATGAGATTGAAGTCCAGATTGACGATGTGCAAAGCCAGATACGGAGTATCCGGCAGGAGAAGATTTCGGGTGATAATATCTACCGCCTGTTGCTGGCATTCGATCAGGTCTATGAAGCAGCCTCCGAAGTGGAGCGGAAGGAGTTCATGCGGGCGTTTATTGAGCGGATTGAGTTATTCCCGGAAAAGCAGCCGGATGGCAACTGGATTAGGAAGATTATCTTCAACTTCCCTGTCCCGGTGAATGGAACAGAAGTGAAAGAATTGCCCTTGGAAAATGAAACAATAGTCGAAACAGTCTGCCTTCTGTCGAGAAAAGCTCAATAAATCAAAGGATTTTGCCATTTGGGGAATAAAATAGATGTGCGTTTCTGTTTCCGTAGAGTGATGATATAAGTGGAGGTTTACCCCAGGGGATAGGCTTGGGGGAACAGGAGATATACATTTTGGCGAAAGGATACTTTTCGCCAAAGTGATATAATGAAATTGATATTGGTATAAGAACGAAGGTGATTGGATGAAAATGTTTGAATTTACTGGATTAAGAACCCTGCATAAAGACATGATGAAAAAGGGAGAAGAGAGAGCAACATTTCCATTTGGGTTTAATGGAAAAATTTTTAGTTGTATTTTCTTGACGGATATAATTCCATACCGCTTGTATTTGACAACTTTAGGATTATATCCGGTGGTATTTGAATTGGAAATAGAGAAAGGGTATAAGGCCAAATGTTTTATTGATGATTATAAAAAATTGGTAGATTATCTTGAAATAAAATATGATCCAACGCATAAATTTGTTCCGCTAGACTTTTTTGAAGCGTTAAATAAAAGAATTCCTAAAGAATTTATGATGCGCCCAGATTATAAAGAGACATTAAAAATTGCTTCTAAAAAAAGAAAAATTGAAGAAGAAGCTAAGGTATATTTTTGTGGTTGGAGAAGGAACGCAGCGGGGCAGAATGTACGAGAGAAAAATCTTGAAAAAACGAGAAGCGCATTTGGAGATGCAAAGGCAGAAATATGTAAAAGAAAAAATATTAGTTCCTGTTGGACAGATTGTGCCTATGAAGAAGAATTGAAAAAATTGAATGATATAATTACAATGTGATTTAGAAAAGATATACTTTTTTGTGGTTTTGGAGGCAATAAGATGACTACAGAGTTAGAGCACAAGCCGCTACTTGACGGGAATGAACCAAATGGGCCCCATTGAAAGATACGAGGAAGCAGTTAGGCAGAGATATTAGTTTAAGCGGAGGATGGATCATGAGCTTTTTAAAGTTATTACATGGTACGAAAAAAAAGAAAGATTTATTTGATATTGCCTGTGATTATGATGGCTATGACATTGTTTATGAAGAAGAGACAACTGACATAAATTTGTATAAGTTTTTTAATGAGATTATCACTAATTCAAGATATGACATCACAGTTCTGCCTGAGTATCGATTATTAATGGAAAATAATACAGAAGATGCATTTAATGAGTTCTATGATGCATGGGTTGATGCATTAATTGATCGGGGGTTCCTGTTTCATTTGGATGGTGAGGTGTCTATGGAGCAGTTTACGAAGGGGATTAATCGTATATTATCCGATATTGGATGTGAGAAACAGTTAGATTTGACTTTATTGGATCGGATGTATCAGGAAGAATTACAAAACTACTGTTTAAATGGGAAGGAGATTCATGAAGAAATCAATTATGATATTTTACAAAGCAATGTGATTGCTCGTGAATTGAGGTTGATAGGTTACGAACTAATAAGTTTGTTCAATGGATTTGATAATTACGATAAAGCTGTTATTCCTATTATAAAAATAGATGATTTAAAAGGAATTGAATCTATATTTAAGTAAAAATGATGAAAGCTATTTTGATATAGTTCTGAATTCGGAAAGGAGAATGGTACTATAGCAAAGAGAAAGACGCTGCCGAAGGATTTTGAGCAATTGGTAGAGGCTGGAAATGAGCAGGAAATCAAAAGTGTATTCGAAAAATGCGACATCAATGCATACGGAGGATACAATAAAGGAAATAGGTGATGATATGGAGTTAGAGAATAACGATGATAAGTTTAATATTGAAAAAACAGATACCATTGATGGCTTGGCATATGAACAAGACACCTCCAGCTTGTTACTTCTTCTTACAGACGGAATGGACTGGTCAGATATGAATCGACATTTATTGCTGTTGCAAGATAAACTCAATACCTATATCTGGTACATAGATTCAGGACAATATAAAGAAAAGTACCCAAATGTTAAAAGCGTAGAACTGCGTGTTAGTTTTTTGTTTGAGGAACCAGAGATATGCCGTAAGCTTTTAGAAAGAGCAAAGCAGGTGTTTGTCGATGTATTTGAGAATGTTGAGATGATTGTGGAGCATGGAACAAAATAGATAAACGGTGCTAAATCAGAAAAACATATGAAGGAAAATGTTGCTGTCATATCAGGAGTGTTTGGAAAAATATGGAACGGATTATAAAATTAAAAAATGTGTTCAAGAAGGGGAACTGTATGTAAAAGAAAAAGGCATCTATTCTGATAAGAGATATGTGCCGGAGCTGGAGATTATTTCTAAGAAATATCCCAATGCAATTATAACTCTGAATAGTGCCTTTTATTACTATGGATTGACGGATACCATACCAAATTTTTATTATGTTGCGACACCGAAAAATACAAGAAAAATCAGCGATGAAAGAGTGAAGCATTTTTATGAAAACAGCGAAGCATTTGATATGGGCAAAACTACAATGAATTATGATGGTGTGGATATTGTAATTTATGATAAAGAGCGTCTTCTTGTGGAACTGATACGGAATAAAAGAAAATTTTCTTTTGATTTGTACAAAGAATTAATTGCAAGTTATAGAAAGATTGTTCATGAACTGGATATGACTTTAGTTGCAGAATATGCGTATGAATTACCAAAGTCAAACATGGTAATGGAGACACTTAGATTGGAGGTTTTATGATGATAAATATACAGAAGCTTATTGAAGAAGCAAATGAAAATGGTTATCAGGGAGATAAGGCGTCAGCGAAAGTGTGTCAGGATATTGTGTTAAAAGCGTTATCGATTGGCCCATTGAGTAGAAATGTTACGATTAGGGCCGATTAGGTTAAGAATAGACTAGAACGTCGAGAAACTTTGAAGAAGAGAGGAAAGTAGAGGGGACTTCAATGAAAAATAAAGTAAAATTTGTATCTATTTTGGGTGATTCTATAAGTACATATTCAGGATATAATCCGATTGGATATAAGGTGTTTTATGATGAGTACAACTCTTTAAGAAATGACATGACATCGGTATATGATACATGGTGGGCAAAGGTAAACCAGTTCATTAACGCCTACATTTGTGTTAATAATTCTTATTCTGGAAGTAAGGTTGCAGGTGAAAAATTCCCTAGTGGAAATTGTGATCAGCGTACATCAAATTTGCATACAGAGCAGTACACACCTGATATGATTCTAATATATTTAGGGTTTAATGATTTTGGAAACGGTGTTCATATTACAAATGATAAGTTGGGAAGCCCTTCATTTTTCTCGTCCTATTATAATATGTTGCAAAAGATAAAGATGAATTATCCGAAAAGTAGAATTATATGTGGGACATTGATGGAAAGTTATATGAAAGGCGATAATAGTTGGAAATTTCCACATAAATGGGCTGGTGTATCGATATATGAATACAATGCGGCAATAAAAATTGCTGCAGAAATTGCGGGAATTGAAGTTGCAGATCTGGCATCACAGAATTTACGTTATGAAACATTAGACGGATCACACCCTACAAAAGAGGGGCATATAACTTTGGCAAAAGCATGGATTAATTGTTTGAAAAAAACAGTATAACAGATGGAGATAAGGAGGAAAACAAATGCTGCTTATAGGATCCAGGATTCAGGAGTACCGGAAGAAAGCCGGGCTGAATCAGGAGGAATTTGCGGAAAAGATGGGAGTCAGCAGACAGGCTGTGTCCAAGTGGGAGAGGGATAAGGCGTATCCTGATTTGGACAGGCTTGTGTGTATATGTGAGATTCTGGATGTACAGGTTGGAGAACTTATATATGGAAAGGGTGATGAGCCGGAGGCGCCGGAAGAGGTGTCCGGGGATGGGACTTCAGCGAATAATGCTGTCCATCTGAAGAATCTCAGGGGAAAAGGCAGGCTTGCCAGATTGAAAATATTATTTTGCGTGATGGCAGCCATATGCGTTTTCTGTGTAATTGTGGTGGCGGTGCTGTTTGTGAGGAACGAGTGGATCAGCCATTCAGATAAGAACGGAAATGTGCGCGTGGAGAAGGTGTATCAGCAGTATACAAAAGCTGATCTGGCATATTTGGATGACAATGGCCGAAAGATCATGGATACTGTGTGGCTTGATGTACCGGGGGTACGAGATGGAGATTACATACAGTTGTACACAGGGGTGGACGGTGATGGTCTGTTTCTGAATTACAAGACATCAACCATAATTGCCGCAGCATTTGTCATGCTGGTGTTTATTATTCTTCTGATCCTAATTGGGCTTGAGATAAGAAGGATGAAGAAAGAAGATACACTTCAGATCATACTTGAGGATAAGACAGCCGATGAAAAAATGTAAAAAAATTGTCTGCGCGATCGTAATAGCATGCATACTGGCGGGAGCTGCATTTGTCGCTCTTGAGTTTATGGGCGTTATTGATCTGAACAGTGCGCAGAAGACGGAAGAAAAAAGTGAAACTGAACAGGATGGAAATAAAATAGCTGACGATGAGACAGAGCCTTGGCATATAGTGTTCAAGGGATATGCCTTCTCTGTGAATCCGGTAGGACAGGCAATCATACATGAGAGTGGCTGCCTTAATATAAGAAGCTGTGATGATTATCTGATACAGATCGATGTGGAGGATAAGACGATGGCGGATTTCTGGGACAACAGAGAGCAGCGCAAGAAAAATATTGAGGACGCAGGTTATGTGATGGAGCTGGAGCCTGAGAAGTTCGAGATACAGGGGAAGGAATATATCAGATACATAGCGAGTCTTGCAAATGAACGAGGTGCGAAGTTCGACAGATCATATTTTTATCAGCTTATATGTGATGCCGGGGAAGGGCAGCGTTTCTTTACTTCGATAAGATTTGATGGGATAGATATAGATGCGCTGAGCGGGGCGGAGAGAGCTGAGGTATATGAGAAGGCTGCCGATGAAGCTGTGGCCATTGTTGCGGGGGCCGTTCCCACAGATGAGACAAATGATATGACAGGCGCATACTGGCAGGAGGACGAAGCTATGGAGACGGGAGTAGTGGACAGTGTCGTGAATGGAGATACTACCGTGTCATATGAAATCCCTGAAAATTACAGCCTTCAGAATGAGGATTTGTCAGGTAAGACATACTATTCAGACGGTGATAAGATCACGGTTGTGACTTCGATCGTACCATATAGCTGGATGACAGCATCTGATATGGCAGACAGAAAGACCGGGGCCGGAATATCAAAGGTAACAGAGGAAGGTCAGTGTGAGGTAAATGGTGTGACATTTTATTACTACACATATTCGACCTTATATATAAAGGACGGCAAGAGAAATATCACATACTATTTTAATGCATATGCTGATCTGAAGGATGGGAACATATATACAGTCAGCGGATTTGCCGATGATAATCCGGATGCCATGGACAGAGACACTTATTATAGTTTCATGAACATTACGGAGAAATAAACACTATAGATTACAAAAAAGTGACGAAAACACCTATGATTTCGGTTCGCTACCCATAGTTGCCCCGTTGCAACCGATTACGGCTTGATAAAATATAGTGACATTCTTAATAATAAAGCCACTAGGTTTTAAGGAGGATTATTATATGAGGAACAAGAAAATGCTGATTGCAGGACTTATCACGGTGGTGATGGGAATTTCTATAGTTGGATGTGGAAATGATGGCAAATCCACCAGAGAGACGGAGTCAACAGAGCAGGTAACCGAAACAGAAGTGGCAACGGAGGAGGAATCTGAGGCTGAGGATACAGGTGATACTGAATCTGATGATTCATATGCAGATGAAACCGATTACAGTGATGACAGTGAGAAATCCACAGAATTTACGATGCCTGTATATGAGGATTTCACATTGGCATCGGGACTCAGCGAGAATTACGCAGATCTTGACAATAGGTCATTTGTATATAATGGAAAGAAATTCACTTTAGGTGAGTCCACCTTGAAGGATCTTATAGACGGTGGAATACCATTTGAGCAGAATTCTCTCAATAACAGTGGCAACAATGTAAATAAAAATTACGAAACTGACAGATACACAGCAGAAATCAATGACTACGTAACGATGCAGTTTATGTTTGGCAACTTTACTGACAGTGAGCGGAAGGCAGAGGATTGCGTTCTCTCATATGTAAGGTATTCACACCTTTTTGTGCCAAACCCGGATTATGATGCCAGCATGAATGCAGAGATCAGTGAGATGATGCTTGACGGCGCAAAGCAGGTGAACTTCTCATTCCCTACAACTATCACCAAGGATCAGTTGCTTGAAAAGTGCGGTGAGAATGCAGAAGTAGATGGCAAGATAGTCAAGTACAGTGTAGATTCTGAGGTTTATATGGGAAGCAGCGGCTATACATTTGAGTTTGACGATACAACAGGACAGCTCAAAGAGGTCAGAATAAGCTGGCTTCCGTAACTAAAAAGTAATCAGAATAAGAGCCAGAAGAAAAGCCGGATATCTCTATAAAATAGGGATACCCGGCTTTTGTAAACCAAATGTATGCTGTGGACAGCAGAATGAAATCCAAAGGTATTCTCAGTAATTTCTCTCTACTTACATATTATGCAGAAATGTGTGATATGGATAAAACACATATCTCACCTTACTAATAAAATATGACAAAAAAGTACATTAAGTGGTACTTGGAGTTGACAATTACCCGATTCACAATTACTATAAACCCTGTGATTTCATAGTGAAAATCTGCTCGGATGCCGTCCTGAAAAGCATCCGATCAGGGGGAAATTCGGTGAGATTCCGGTGCAACCGCCATTACTGTGTTAAGACTTGTGTCTTTCAGTCAGAATGCCCGCAGATTTTATGAGATTTCCGGCCGCGTGACGGCGTCTGACAGACACAGACAGCCGGGATATGCGGAGTACCCGGATGCGGATGACACGACAGTTCATCTGTTAGCTTTTGGGCGTGGGAAAAGCAGAATACATATTCCCTGCTTTATAACCTACAATTAAATAAAGAAAGGAAAATAGGAGATGAAACGAATCAGGACATTGATGCTTTCATTCTTATTGGCATGCGCAGTTTTAGTGGCACCATTTGCTTCAAATGCAAGCTGGGGCTATGTTCAGGCTGCCGCCGCAGAGAGTGATGGCGAAGTTGATTACAGCACTGAGTACGTTGTGCTGTCTCTTGAGGGATTTACTCTTGGTCAGGGCTTCTATATCGAGCCGGAGAGAATGTCCTACAAAGAGATCGGTGAAGTCTGGAAAGAGGAAGGCATAGACATCGACCTGTCTAAGCTTACCGTATCACAGGCTACTTACGCGTTTTTCAAGAAAGAGGGACTTGAAACAGAACCTTCAGGAACAGACAAATACAATAGTTCCGATTATTATCTTGCCAACATAAAGGGCATTGATAAGGGAGCTGCAAATGTTCCACAGGAGCTTAAGGATGCTTATCAGAAGAAGAATGGAAAGGCACTTGAGCTTAAGGACAAGACAGGAAAAGATCTTGGCCAGTTTGATTATTTCAGCATGTCTGGCTGGATGAACACAGTTGACAATATACTGGGAAATGTCGGCGCAGGAGAATATCAGGTAGATTCTGCAGCCGGAGTAGACAATACACACGTTATCCGTTGGCAGTTCACGCTCGCAGATTATGGCGCAGATCTGGGATATGGCTACAATCCGGATAAGAATACATTTGACTCTGAGTATGCATACTATGAGACTCAGGACAAGACAGAGCTCTATGTGCTCTATGCAGAGCATGCAGATGAGATAGCTAAGGACGAGGCTCTACGTGAAGAGGTTCAGGCGGTCATGACAGATCTCACTGCAACTGCAGATGAGGTTCAGGCAGTTGAGAAGAAGATCAGGGGTGACAAGAGAAATACAGTATCTGTAACCATGAATTATTCTGCTCCTTACATGACTCTGGCTGATTCAGAGGGCAATGAGATTGAAGTTGGAGAGCCTGATGGCAGCAAGTATACCCTTGAGCTTGAGCCGGGTACATACCGTCTGTCAGCATATCAGAAGAGCGGTGACGAGAAGACAGATATGGGATCTATAGATCTCGTAGTCACAGACGATCCACAGCAGTCATACAGCATATACAGCATCACAGATATAGCATGTACAGGTTATGACACTGTAGATGGCAACAAAAAATATTGGAAGGAAGACGTTGATTATACCGTCACAGGTAAGGTTATGTCTCCTGACAATGTGGACAGACATGCAGAGTTTGTAAAGACCAGGGAGGGGTCAGATGACTCCTGGGCAAAGTATGCAGGACTGTTCTACTATGCTGATATGGTGTCAGTGACATATGATCCGGTTGGAGATAGAGCAGATGACTATATCTCTAAGACTGTGTCAAACACACTTACATCCAACAGAAGCTACGGTTATTCAGTAGCTCTTGCAGCGGCAAAGACAGTAGAGTTCACAGTTCCAGAGGGAACTGAGCTCAGAGTTGGTACACTTTCAACATACTATATATATAAGGATGAGGCTGGCATCAAGATAGACAGCAAGGATGCCGGATATGACACATACAAGTATAAGCTTGGAAGTGGTATCACATATTACTACCGTGTAACTGGTGGAGAGGGAGTTACATACTGGAACTGGTTCTCCACAACCACAGATGCTGAGTACAAGGTAACAGCCGAGGATATGTACATCGGCGACAGCACATATGGCCCTGGCACAGTTGTACATGACATGTCAGCCAACAGCTCAGATGTCGCAGATATCTACATGACATCCAATGAGAAGGGCTATGTGTCAATGCAGAAGGGTGACAAGTATCACCTTGAGTGCTTCCGTAACTGGCAGGCTATAGAGGGTATCATGAATGCAAAATCAGCAGAGCCTGATTATCACTACACAGTTATCGATGAGAATGGTAACCCATCAAGTGATGTGATCAGCGTTGTACCTGGCGAGCATTCAGAGATAGCAGAGATCGAGGCAAAGTCAGAGGGAACAGCGATACTTCTCGTAACCTATGATGCAGAGATCAACAAGCCTGGTATGGGCGGTTCATTCTTCAGTGCGATCTGGCCTGAAAACACAGGTGTAGTCGTATTCACTGTAGGAAATGACGGCTCAGACATTCAGACAAATATGACATTAAATGCAGGACGCAACACAGAGACTGCTAAGACTGCTGTAGACAATCTGGATGCACAGATCGATGTTCTGTATTATCTTGAGGGAGCAGCCGGTGCAGAGTACACATTTACACCGGAGGATGGAGTGGCAGTATCAGTTCTTCATCCACAGATCACGGGAAACAAGCTTACATACAGTGGATTTACAACAGCAGATGTCAAGAAGAATGATGATGGAAGCTACACTGTAAGCGGTCTCACAGAGGGATCAAACATAATAAAGGTGACAAAGGACGGAGTTAGCACATATCAGGTAGTACGTGCAAAGGAAGTCCCGGTATCATACACATATAAGAACGCTGATGGTGACGAGATCTCAGCAGATGAACTCAGAGCCGGTGATACCATAGAGGTTTCATATGGTAAGCGTACAGAGGATGGCAAGAAGGCATACGACGGTCTGTATATTCCGGCCAACAAGCTTGCAGGAATTTACAACATGGCCGGAACTATAAAACTGTCAGATGGTGAGGGAAATGAATTCTCAGGAGCAAGCAACCAGTATGCATTTGCATCATATCCTGCTGCCCAGACAGTTACAGTCAAGATACCTCAGTATTTTGCAGGTGACGAGTACACGCTGAGCGGAGTTCTGTATGAGGGCGGATTTGGTTCGCCATACGGTTCACACAGAGAGGTCCGCCATGCAACAGGAAAGCCTGTACAGATGGCAGCAAGCGTACGTGTGGCATACCTTGGAAGTCTCCCGGATATGTCATTTAAGCTGGCAAAGACAGACTTTGTCCAGGTAAAGCTTGATGTAGTGGATGGTGCTACAAACGAAGCAGTAGAAGGATATAAGGTAAGCATAAAGGATACTGAAGGAAATGCCGTAACAGTAAATGACGGCAGCTTCAATGGTCTTGCAGGCAGACAGTACAATTACACTATGAAGTGTGCCGGATACATGTATGCCGAGGGAACATTTGAGATCCCGGAGGATACTTCCGGCGAGATGTCACAGACCATCAGCCTCACAGCGTCAAGTGCAACTGCTTGGGATGGCGAGAGCAAGACCGAGCCCGAACAGGTTGACGGAGTATACCAGATCAGCACAGGTGCAGAGCTGTACTGGTTTGAAAATGAGGTAAATGTCAATAAGAAGGTCGACATAAATGCAGTGCTCACAGCGGATATCAACCTTTCAGGATATAGCTGGACACCAATAGGTACATCGGGTGCCATATACATGGGTTCATTTGACGGCCAGGGACATACTATCAGCAATCTGTATCAGAATGATATAGGCTACTCAGGAATATTTGGACAGGCGGGTGCAAGGATCAGCGGCCTCACAGTAGAGGGAACTATCATCATGAGCACCAAGACTGCAGCAGGAGCGGTTGTGGGATACCTGTATCAGGGAACCACAGATGCACCGGCAAGAGTAGCAGGTTGTACATCTAAAGTAAATATCACTTACACAGGCACAAATACATCAGCTTCGATAGGTGGTCTGGTAGGATACTGTAACACGAACAAAATAAGCAACACAGTGATTGAGAACTGTGTAAATCATGGAACTATTAAGGCAGAAAACGGTGGTACCGTCGGCGGAATCATAGGATCTATGAGCAGCCGAAATATCTGCGTACAGAATTCGACAAACTATGGTGACATCACAGCCAAGACAAATGTTGGTGGAATACTCGGAAGCCACAATGAATACTATCCACAGGATCCTGGATGCAAGATCATTTCATGCTACAATGCAGGAACGATCACAGGCCAGACAAATGCAGGCGGTATTGCAGGTGTTTTCAAGGGTAATACGTCAAATGACGCAGGCGTGGAGATCACAGACTGCTACAGCGCAGGAACTGTAAATGGCAGTGACGCAGCCACAACAGGCGTATTTGCAGGTTATTCAGAGGATCTGACAATATCAGGATCTGCATATTCATGCACAGCCGCAGCAGATGAGAGCATCACAGAGAATCAGGCTTCATATGTATCGGCTGCTAATATAGAGGCAGTCAAGAAGCTCACAGCTGACACAGTTACCAAGATCAATGACGGAGAGGCCATCTTGAACGTGGCACCTGCAGCAGAGATCATGGCAAATGTTCCTCTGACAGCAGAAGATGGAGAATTTGTAGAGACATACAAGAAGGTAAGAACTGTAATTGACGGAGTTACTATCTTCAACATAGGTGTATATGACTACACAGCAAGTGCAGCCGGAATAAATGGTGCATCAAAGGATGGAGTTATCCTTAAGAACACAAAGGTTGAGGCAGCTTCCGCGGTTGACGCTGTAAAGCGTGCACTGGATAATGCCGGAATAGCCTACGATATTCAAGAGTCAGCTTATGGCCCATATATCGTATCTGTAAACGGACTTGCATCAGTTGCTGACTACTCAATGTCAGGATGGATGCTGTCATACAACGGAGACGACTTTGACAACGGTGGGCTTGGTTCACTGGCTGCAAAGGATAACGACACTATCGAGCTTCACTATGAGCTCACAGGAGCAGATGTAGCAGCATCATTCTCAGGACTTCCTACATTTGAGTCCATGACAATAGATGGAACAGAGATAACATTTACCACAGAGACAGAATCCGATGAGAATTGGAATTCTATCTACACATACAAGGCAAATGGAGAGGTTCTGAATGGAACAGGAACAAAGGCTGATCCATTTGAGGTCGGTGTTGTATTGCCGGAGAGCGCAGATCTTGTAAAGCTTGACATGACATACAAGACAACTGCGGATGGCCATTATGTTGTGGTTGACGGACTTTCAGCCAAGATCAACCTGACAAATGATGTTGTGTGCAGGATCACATCAAGAGGTGGAAGAACTGCATGGTACAAGATCATGGCAGTGACAGCACTCACTGAGGACAATACAAAGCTTGAGATAGCAGACGCAGAGTACACTGGAGAGGAGCTCACACCGGAAGTTACCGTATATGTAAATGACAAGAAGCTTGATCCAAGCAGCTATGAGGTTACATACAGTGATAACGTAAATGCCGGAAAGGGTACTTGTACAGTAAAGGGAACTGGTAAGTTCTCTGGTACAATTCAGGGCGAGTTCGAGATAAAGAAGTCTACAAAGACGATAACTACAGAAAAGACTGAGATCGAGGTTCTTGAAAATGCAGAGCCATTTGATCTCGAGGTTACAGGACAGGGTACACTTACATTTGCATCATCTGCACCAGAGGTGGCAGAGGTAGATCCTGAGACAGGACGTGTGACAATCAAGGCTGTCGGTGAGACTGAGATCACAGTTTCATCTGAGGGAACAGAGAACTACGAGGCTGGACAGATCGTTATCAAGATAACAGTCAAGGAGGTTCCTGTAGAGCCAGAGGAGCCGGATACAAAGGTTACACTCACAAAGGACAACACAGTTATAGAAGTTGCAGATGTGACATATACAGGCAAGGCACAGAAGCCTGAGGTTACAGTAACAGTTGACGGTAAGAAACTTGAGGCGGCTGATTATACAGCATCGTATGCAAATAACGTGAACGCCGGAACAGCCAAGGTAACTATAACAGGTAAGAACGATTATACAGGCAGTGTTGAGCAGACCTTCAAGATCAATAAGGCAGACCAGACAGTGACAGGCAACACATTATATGTATACAACAGATATATAACCGTTAAGGCTGCTGGTAAGGGAACTGTAACTTACTCATCAACAAACAAGAATATTGCGATAGTGAACAGCAAGTCAGGTCTTGTGAGAACCAAGAAGCCGGGCAGAGTACAGATAAAGATCACTGTCTCAGGCAACAGCAATTACAACAAGGCAAGCGGAATCGTAACTCTGATAGTTACCCCTGCAAAGTCATCAATAACAAAGCTTGCATCAAACAGCAGCAGAAGTCTTAAGGTGACCTACAAGAAGGTAAGCGGTGCTACCGGATATCAGATAACATATGCTACAAACAAGAACTTTAAGTCTGCAAAGACAAAGTATGTGAGCGCAAAGTATGGCAGTGCAACTATCAAGAATCTAGCAAAGAACAAGAGATACTATGTGAGAGTAAGAGCTTACAAGACAATAAATGGCAAGAGATACATGGGACTTGGCAGCTCAGTGAAGTCTGTCAAAGTAAAATAATTCTCAGGCCATAGAAACGCAGAGATGATCCGGAGGAAAGAGGTATGGAGAACAAGAGAGCTGGCTATACACGTGAAGAATGTTGTCAGATGCTTCTGGATGCATATATTTCACTTGGAAGATATCCGAAAAAGTCAGACTTTACACCGGAGCAGGTTGGCTGGATAAAATCCTACCTTGGGCCATGGCCGAGAGCCCTTGAGGCCTGTGGCATTCTTCCTGACCGGTCTGCGGAGCGGGCTGAGGCAAAGAAGCATAAGCGCATAGCTTCCAAGAGGAAGATGACCCAGTACAAGCTTGCGAAGCAGAACGGGAAAACTGAATAAAAAATTTTAAACCACAGGTTTATCATCAACTTGATAGAAAATTAAGGAAAATCAAGCTTTAAAGCCATTTGCAGCCTATGAAAATAACTCATAGGGGCAGAAAAGGGGCAAAATTTAAAAAACGGCCATTCAGTGTGAAAACTGAGTGGTCGTCTTTTTTTAGTTGATAATTGATATGGTGTCAACAGCTTCATTATCTTTCTGCTGCATCTTTTGAGTAACATGAATATATATTGCTTTGGTTATTTTGTCATCATGATGTCCAAGTCGACGAGATATTTGTTCTGCAGACATAACTTCAGCTAGGAGAGATGCGTGAGTGTGGCGCAGTTTGTGTGTCGTTATTTCTCTCCCAAGAGATTTAAGTGAAGCGGCCTTTAAATGATTATTATATGTTAAATAAACCATGTAGTTGCCTGTTTTTAAATTTGGTATGAAGAGGCTGCTCTTAATACCTTTTTCAAATAGAACCTCTTTTCGCCAAAGTCGTAACTTTTTGATGAGCGTGAGCAATTCAGGTTGTATATGAATGTCTCTGATCGAATCGCTTGTTTTTGCAGATGTAACATATCCTGTTGAAGGATAATAAGTTTTTGTTATGTGTATAGTGTTTATTCTTAAATCAACGTCGGCATCTTCAAGAGCAATGAGTTCACCTATACGCATCCCTGTAAGGATCATGAAATATGATGTATAGTAATCCTGCCATTGGTTGTTATCTCTAAAGTAATTAAGTAGTTTTTTGATTTCATCAGGCTCAAGGTATTCGTTACTGATATCGTATACCTCTGGTATCTCATCTGGGCTCTCCTTATGGATATAGTCAAGCTTGAACCATATATCATTGTTTGAATGATAATCGCTTTTAATTCCCCATTTCAAAGCGAATTTTAAGAATTTTATATATGTATTCACGGTGTCTATATTTTTCCCCGAAGAGAGAAGTCTATCATTTACATAACGAGGAGAGAGTTTATCAACAAGTACGTCATTACCGATTATATTTATACAGCAATTTATGTTAGTGCTTTCTGTTCTGATTGTGCTTTCTTTCCTTTTGCGCTGTCGCAATGATGCTATATAAGCATCAGCCAGCTCCTTGAGCGTTGTATCTGATCTAACTGGTGATGCAGTCAACAGCTTATCTATTTTGCCTTGCAAAATTCTCGCCGCTTTGTTGCGGTTCTGCGGGGATGCCTTAGGCATCGTCACAGTGACCTTCTTCACCTTTTCTGTGAGCGGATCCGTATATCTCTCACAGTATTTCACTGATCCATTTTTCTGTGTTTCACACCACATAAAATCACCATCCTATCTAAAAATAGGCATAAAAAAATAAGCCTACTAAAATGAGAAGGCTTATGATATAATGTAGTTTGTTGAAACGTTAGTCATAAGCCTTCGGTTTGTGGGTAACTTCCCTCAGGTGTTGGTAGCACCTGGGGGATTTTTTTATTTTGAACTTTATTTTTTGTCATCAAAATTAGCATACATGGATTGCTTTATATTTTCAATCATCTGTATATTTTGAGGTTCTATATTATTGAAATAAGGGATAAGTGAATCATAGAATTTTGCTGCTTGGTTCAGTTTTCCCTTGGGTGTCTTTAGTGTATCAGCTTTACTATATGTGGCTTGGGCATATCTGTTAATAAAAGCTTGCACAGCATTAAAATGATCTTGTCCAAATTGTGCCAACGCCTGTGATGGTAATGCACCTGAGAATTGTATGTATTTTTCACAAATAGATAATTTATATGTATGCTGATATAATAAATCCATCCTTGAAAAAAACACTTCAGGCTTTATTGTTTCAGAAATAATCCTAATGCAGTCGCTAGATATTCTAAGACTGTCGTTCGCCATCTGCTGTGTACTTGCCTTTAGCTGTGCCTTAGTCATGTGAAGTTTTGACGATTGCTGGCCTGTAACAAATGCTTGCCATTCTAGTAATTCTCTTTTTGATGGTCCAAATAATGACATATCAACTAGCCCCCCTTTTTTTTATTCTATATCATATAAAAGCTCTTATTTGTATGCATTGAATACGTCTATTACAGACTGGTTCACGTCATCATTACTAAACATAAGAACGTAAGGCCCATTGATAGCGGACACAGTAAGACCACTCACGCTATTAGTATCAACTATTTGCTTATACGTATCTGAGTTCATGTCGTACTCATAAACTTCTACATTAGAATCAAGATACTTGAATCCGCCGATTGCTCCGATATATGAGTACATAGTTTCCGATGTTGAACCTGTAACAACTCCTTGATCCAGAAGATACTGAGCAAGACCATCTAATGTACCAGACTGAGCTTCTGTTTCTGAAGTTTCTTCTGATGTGACAGCTTCAGTGGTTTCTTCTTCTGTAGAAGTTGCTGTTGTTGCTTCAGTGGTGGCCTCTGTTGTTACAGTTTCGGTGGTGGAAACAGTAGTAGAATTATCTGCATTACCACATCCGGTAAGAGACAAAGCTAGTGTTGATACAGCCATAATTGTTAATAGTTTCTTTTTCATGAAAATCTCTCCTTCATTATTTTTTATTTAATCCATGCGCATAAACCTCAATAGCATCAGCAGAGCTGTGTTTGTTGAAGTCGTCTCTGGTGATGTGACCTATGGCATGGATGTAGGCATCTTTTAGTTGCTCCTGTGTAAATCTTGAATTGAGAAAGATGGTATATGAGCCGTCATCATTCTCTGTCACAGTTTCCTTTATCTTCGATGATTTCAAATCCATCATCTGGACATTTATATCATAATTCATACAATCATCCCCCTTTACGGCATAATTAAAGTCATAATAACAAAATCAGTGGGATGTATTTTGTACATTACTTCTTTTCTTTATTTTTGAGAGCCATGAGCATGGTGTGAACAGTCTCTAAATCCTCTGGATCGGCATCTCTCGCAGCATCGAAGAGAAGAGAGAGCTGCTTGTTCTCGAATATCTCTTGTGCTTTCTTTGCGGTCTCAGCGTCTAAATAATACTCAGTATCCGAGTTATCCTCGATAAGATCTGATTTGTTTATACCAAAATAGTCAGCAAGAAGTTGGACCTTGCCCATTCTAGGTAGAGCTTGTGCCAAGCACCAAGTATTAAATGTAGTAGGAATAACTCCAATTGCCTGAGCAACCTCTTTTTGGGTTTTTCCACTTCTTTCTAAATATTTATTTAAATTTCTTGCAAACACTTCTTTTTGTTTATCGTCTGACATAAGGTGCACCCCCTTTTAAAACTTATTATTATAATACAACAATATTGAATAATTGACAACAAAAAGTTCAATTAAAATGAATTTTGGTATTGACATCCAATTAAAATGGATATACAATGTGAACATGATACAGAAAGGAAGTGAGAGCAAAATTGAAAACACAGAAAAAGATCCAGATTAGTTTAGCGGCAGCAAGAGTAAATGCAGGAATGACACAGGAAGAAGTAGCAAAACATATGGCAGTAGGTAAGCAGACTATTGTTAGTTGGGAAAAAGGCACATCAGAGCCTAAAATCTCACAGGCTAAGGAATTGTCAAGACTGTATGATATGCCGTTAGACTATATTTTTTTGCCATCTGAATCCAATTAAAATGGACAGCAGAAAGGAGAGGAAAGATGTTTGGTTGGATAGTGGTAGTTGTTGTTCTGATTGCAAATATATCAGCAATTGCGTGCGTACTCAAAGATAGAATGGTTACTGCTGCGGTATTGAAGGTACTGGGAGATTGCATTTCTTTAATATTCCTTTGTACTCGGTGAATACAGCATTTTTTAGTCTGTTAAATGCAATATCAAGTTCTTCAGAACATTTATCTAAAGGATAGTCCTTGTTGCCATTTTCAGCCTCAAGCATATTGAGAAAGGCAAGGTAAAAATCAGGATAAAGTGCTTGTGATTCAGGCTCCATGAGATAGATGTTACTGGTCAATAAATCTAAGAGATTACCTCTTGCCTCAGGACCAAGTTTACTGAGTTTGTTATAGAGCAGAAGTCCACGGCAATAGAACTGATAGAAAGGTATATAGAAGTTATCAAGCTGTTCTCGGCGAATTTGATACTTCTGTGTAAATAATTCCTTTATTGCTGTTAGATAGACTACAACAAATGATCCAACTACTGAAATGATTGCAACAACTATAGGTGCCATAAAATCCCTCCTTGTAAATAAATCCTTTTGTTAGAGTGATTATAACACATGGAGGAATAAAGAAAAATAAGAAAGGAGAGGCATGACAACAGAGGAGTTAAACAAAACATTGAAAGCAAATGACCTGAAAGCCATCAAAAAAGAGATGAAGAACGAAAAAATCCTAGAAGAACGAAAAGCCTTCCAGGAGATTTTTCCAGTTTCAGATGATGAAGTGAAGTTCTTTGAACATCTTTACAAGAAGGAACGCAGATACAGAACCGCAATTCTTATCCTAAGCCTAATATGCGTAGGACTATTACTGTTAGTACTGATGTAATTATGGAAACAACTATAGGAGTTACAAACGATGAAAGCATTCCATAAAAAGCTTTATTCCTTTTCCATATAAGATAACGGCCATAATACCAGGTTATAGAATATGTACCATCAGGTATTTGTTCACCTATTTCATTTCGCTGACCAGAGTAGTTGGCTTTAATGAAACGAATTCCAAGTAAATATTCTTTAGAATCGCCTAAAAACTTTTCGGTTGTTTTCTTTTTGCGTTTGGTAATAAAGAGTTTATATTTTTCTTCCAAATTTAGGGTGACTTTATCGTAATCGTATTCATACATAGAGCGAACCTCCTTAGTTTTTTACCATTGTAACACATAACAAGAAAGGAGATCATAGATGTTCAAAAAGATTAAGAAGAAACTCAAGGAGCCGTACTTCATGGAAGATCTTTGGTGCGATTATATCAGACCTGCAGTGATGGGACTGATAGGAGCAGCCATAGGCATAGCTACAGTAATCGTAATAAGACTGTTGTGATGACGGCACTTGCAACACCAACCAGTATAGGGACGATTATTTGCGTAAGCAGATATTGGGTATCAAACCACTGATTCTGTTCAACTACATATATACCATCTTTGGTAAGTGATATTGCAGATTCGGCGGCAAGCTTTTCCGATGGGATTCCCTGATAATCAACGATTATAGGAACGTAGGATAAGAGTTCACCTTTGATAAGATTGTCTACTTCATGCTTGCTGAATTTACCAGAAAGAGACATATAGGTGACAGGTCGGAAATGACGATGGTGGACATAATTCAATATTTTGATATCTGATTTTGTGACAGGCATAAGATCCCCCCTAGTTTTTTATCAATTATATCACAGGAAAGGAGATGAGAGCAATGAGCAGAGCAGTCAAGGACATACAGGTAATAGGTGTCAGGGAGATTGGCCGGTTGCCGTACATAAGTAAGGCGAAAATGATGAAGATATTTGAGATGTCATTATCTACAGCAACCAGACGTATAGCAGATCTTGACAGATATGTCCAGTCTGGCAGATATGGACCATACACCATACTGGATGGTGCCGGAGTAACAAGGGTCAATGTGCTTGCCTTGGTGGATTATCTGAAGTACAAGAAACAGCTTGACGCTGGCAGACGAGTGCCGCCGTTCGACATAAATAAGGTAGCAAAAGAAGCCGTCATAAACTGGGATGAATTAGATCCCTGACAGTAAAAAAAGCACCTTTGGAATAGCAGTTCCGCCGGTGCAAATAAGAAATAACTCAAGAAAATCATAGCAGAAAAGGGGAAGAAAAGCAATGAAGAGGAAGAACTTAGACACAAAGGCTGTCAAGGCCGTGAGTCTTGTAATAATGACTATTTTATTTTTGCTGTTGGCCTACAACATCTTATTCAACGTAGAAGTGCTGCTTGCACTGCCGGCGGTAGGATTGGTGGCGTACTTGCTTGGAACCGTGTTTACGGAGCTGGGACTTTATGGCGTGCTTGAACTTATGAACAGCATTGAAGATGCCAGAGAGGAATAGAACATGGTTGAGATGAAAGTGCTTGGAAGCCACGAAGAATGGCTTAAGGCAAGAACCAAGATAGGCGGGTCTGATGCATCTGCTATTGTGGGAATGAATCCATATAAAAGCAATGTGGAGCTTTGGAAAGAAAAAGCATATGGAATTGAACCGGTCGATATATCGGATAAGCCATATGTGAAATATGGAACAGAAGCCGAGCCGCTTCTCCGTGGAATGTTCAAACTGGACTATCCGGAATATCAGGTGTGTTATGAAGAAAATAACATCTGGTTCAATGACAAGTATCCGTGGGCGCATGCATCTCTTGATGGCTGGCTCATAGATCAGGATGGCCGTAAAGGCATATGGGAATGTAAGACCACGAATATCTTACAGTCGAGGCAGAAGGAGAAATGGGATCACAGGATCCCGGACAACTACTACATACAGGTCCTACATTACCTGATGGTAACGGAATTTGATTTTGTGGTGCTCAAGGCTCAGCTTAAGTCAGAGTTCAACGGTGATGTGTATCTGCAGACCAGGCACTACAAGATAGAGCGGTCAGAGGTAGAGAAAGACATTCAGTATCTTATTGACGCTGAAAGAGACTTCTGGGAGTGCGTACAGTCAAAGAAAGAACCACCGCTGATACTCCCGGAGATATGAAAGGAAATGGCATGTATTACAACGAATGTCCGCAGTGTGGTGCTTACCTGGATCCAGGCGAACACTGCGACTGTGAGGAAGAGAGACAGCGACAGACAGCACGCATCATGGCAATGGTGCGAGAGAACAAGGAGAGTCACCAGATGGAGCTGGTGCTGAATTAGGAGGTTAACATGGAGACATTTGAACTTAGAATATCACCGATTAAAACAGGTGAGATCAACATCGAGAACTATGATGAAGCCAAGGCTTACATCATGGACAAAGTAGAGACATATAAGAATGCGTATTATTCAGAAGATCAGAAGGGGCTTGCAAAAGATGACAGAGCAAGGCTGAACAAGCTGAAGAAGGCTATATCGGATATGAGAATAACCAAGAAGAAAGAATATCTTGAACCATTTAATGACTTTGAAGAGAAGATGAAAGAGCTTGCAGGCCTTACAGATGAAGCCCTTGAGCAGATAGACTCACAGGTCAAGGCATTTGACGAGAAGCGCAAGGCTGAAAAGCAGAAAGCCATTGAAGAGCTGTTTTCCCAGATAGGTTTTCAGAACTTCGTAACGCTTGAGAAGATACAGGATCCTAAGTGGCTGAATGCGTCTACATCAATGAAGAGTATTGAAGATCAGATGAAGTCTAAGATGTATGAGATCGGCAATGGAGTTCTTACACTTAGCCAGCTCCCGGAGTTTGGCTTTGAGGCTACAGAGGTATTTAAGGAGACATTAGACATTAACAAGGCCATTTCTGAGGCTAAGAGAATGTCAGAGATCGCAAAGGCAAAGGCTGAGGCAGAGGCAAGGAGAAAGGCTGCAGAAGAGGCACGAAAAGCAGCAGAAGAGGCAAGGCGAAAGGCTGAAGAAGAACGCAAGGCACAGGAGAGAGCTGCAATGGCACAGGCTATGACACCACCTGAGGATGCACAGCCAGCACCAGTAGAGGAATCACAGCCGGAACCACAGAAGATGGTAGTCAAGTTTGAGGTTGAACTTACAACGGATGATGCAGCAGCCTTGAGAGAGTTCTTCCAGAGCAGAAATATAACATTTAGAGCGATTAAGTAGGAGGTAACAAGATGATTAAGTCAGAAACAGGAACAGTATCAATGAGAGGAACAACACCGGTTCTTGTATCGGAGTTGGCATTTATGGTGAAGGGAATGAGAGAATCCTTTGCTAAAGAGTATGGAGAGTCAGCTGCAGAAGAGCTGATAAGCAGAGCAATGGAAGCATCCAGAGCTGAGGGAGACCTTGACGAGATTATGAAGGGGCTTATAAATGATACGTTTGACATATTGTCCAAAGCAAGAAGCAACAGGGACAACACAGGGGAAATGCCACAGGCTCTGAAAGAGGTACTGCGCAAGATGTTAGAAGATACGATTATGCATTAGGAGGATATGTAGATGGAACATTACAACATAAGTGAGGCAATAGAGGCACAGGAAAGATATTGCAAGAAGAACTGCCTCCCCTACTTTGCACCGGATGATGGCATCTGTTATCGCTGCAATAAGAACATATATGAAAAGATAAAAAGAAATGGTACATCGATAGAAAGAGGAATATCAGTAGAGGCGGCAGGAACAAACCTTATAACAGGATGCCCGCATTGCAGTTGGTCGTTCTGCGAATAGGAGGTGGTCAAGATGATCGTATTAAATAAAGGTTCGGTGCATTTGGATGGGGCAACAATCATGCTGATCGCCGAAATGATGACAGCTATAAGAGGCGTACGAGCCATCGTGGAAGAAGACTTTGGAACAGATACGGCGAAGCAGATTATAGACAAGGCTGTAGAGACCGCAAAGTTAAATAGCAGCAGTATTGATATGTTAGACCTGGGGACAGAGTTAATGAGTATAATAGCGGAGGTAGAAAATAATGGCAGTAAATAACAGTTTAGTAGCAAAAAGTAAAGCACAGCAGAATCTGGGAATTACAGAGTATCTTACAAAAGATGCAATCAAGAATCAGATCAACAAGGTGGTTGGTGGAAAGAATGGACAGAGGTTTATATCTGCTATCGTATCAGCATATAATACCAACCCTACACTTCAGGAGTGCACGAATCAGTCGATTCTTTCAGCTGCACTTCTCGGCGAGAGCTTACAGCTTTCACCATCCCCACAGCTCGGACACTATTACATGGTCCCATTCAACAATACAAAGACTGGCGTTAAGGAAGCTCAGTTCCAGATGGGATATAAGGGATATATCCAGCTTGCGATCCGTTCTGGTCAGTATAAGAGACTGAATGTTGTTGCTATCAAGGAGGGAGAGCTTGAATATTTCGATCCACTCAACGAGGACATCAAGGTTAATCTCATGGTAGATGATTGGGACAAGCGTGAAGAGGCTGAGACCATCGGCTACTATGCAATGTTTGAGCTCGTGAATGGATTCAGAAAGACGATGTACTGGAGCAAGGCTCAGATGCTTGCTCATGCAGACAAGTATTCACAGGCATTTTATAAGGATGCTGGAAAGATCAAGACAAAGTACGGAGAGAAGCAGAGAGTATCATATGCTGACTATGAAGCCGGTAACTATGATCCTCGTGATTCCTGGATGTATTCATCGTTCTGGTATAAGAATTTTGATGGCATGGCTTACAAGACAATGCTCCGACAGCTGATCAGCAAGTGGGGAGTAATGAGCATAGAACTCCAGAAGGCATTTGAGGGCGACATGGCAACCTTGGACGCTGAGGGACATCCTACATACGTTGAGAATGACAATGATGAGTATGTGGAAGCCACAGCAACAGAGATGAATGAACCAGAAGCACAGGCTCCACAGGCAGAGCCACAGGATACTCAGAATAATGCTCAGAATACACAGAACAGTGTTCAGGATCCACAGCCGACACCGACAGAGAATCCACAGACAGAGCCACAGCAGATGAACGCTGCAGAAGCGGCACTGTTCGGAAGTTTCAAGTAGAGTTCATGACATGCGTTAATACATCACACAGTAACGCAGAGGTTTAAGCATATATCCCTGTCACTCATTTGGGTGACAGGGAGAAAGGAGTAACAATGGCTTGGAACAGATCACGAGCTAAATACGGCAACAGGAAGGTTGTTGTAGACGGCATCACATTTGACAGCAAGAAAGAAGCTCAGAGATATACAGAGCTGAAATTGCTTGAGAAAGCTGGCAAGATAACAGGCTTGCAGCTTCAGAGAGAATTTGAGCTTATACCAGCTCAGAGAGAACACACAAATGAGATATATGAAAAAGGACCCAACAAGGGCAGATTCAAGCCAGGGAAGCTCTTGGAGTGTAAGTGCTCATACATAGCGGACTTCGTTTACTGGGATGGATTTGAAATGGTTGTGGAAGATACAAAGGGCATGAGAACAAAGGAATACATCATAAAGCGCAAGTTGATGCTTTATAAGTATGGAATAAGGATCAAGGAGGTGTGACATGGGTGGCAGAAGCAAAATGGATAAAGCTGGCAACAGATATATTCACAGATGACAAGATTATGCTTATATCTGCTCTTCCCAAGGGAGATTCAATAATCCTCATATGGATTAAACTGTTGTGCCTTGCGGGGCGCATGAATAATAGCGGTGTATTTGCTCAGGGCGGTGTGGCATATACCGCTGATATGCTTGCTACATTGTTTGGCCAGAAGCCAGCCATGGTAAAACAGGCCATAGATATATTTGCAATGTACGGCATGATTGAGATTGTGGATGGAGTGATCACAATTCCAAAATGGGGTAAGTACCAGACGCTTGATCAGCTTGATAATAAAAAGGCTTACATGAAGGATTACATGAGAGATTACAGGGAAAAACAGAAGAGGTTAACAGGTGATGTTAATAATAAGTCTGATGTAAATGGTTGTAAAACTAACTGTAAAACTAACAGTAAAGCTAATGTTAGCCGTACAGATATAGAAATAGATATAGAGAAAGAGAGTAAAAAGAAAAATACAAAAGAAAAAGGCGGGGAGACAGCACCAAAGTCTGAACCAGTGTACAGCGATGATCCAGAGCTTAATGATGCCATAGTAGAGTTCATCAAGTTTCGTAAGGACATCAAGAAGCCTATGAGTGACAGGGCCATAACGCTGATGATGAACGAGCTTGAGTCGCTATCACACGATAAGCATGAACAGGTACAGATTCTCAATCAGTCGATAATGCAGGGATGGACAGGCCTATATGCGCTTAAGGATGACGGTAAGAGCCGAGGACAGCCACGGAACGTGAATCCAAATGGATTTGCAAACTTCAAACAGACAGATCATTCTGAGCAGCTTGGACAGCTTGAGAAGATGCTGGCTGATGAGCTGAATAATAAATAACACACGAAAGGAGCCGAACCTCCGGCCGGGGTAATGCTATAGCGGGTTTCTGAGAAGTGAATGACATACAGAGAGTTTTTAGAGAGCAAGATAGAGCTTGCTACTGACAGCGGCTTTGAGGTCGATAAGAGCCGCATAAATAAAGCCCTAAAGCCACATCAGAGTGATGCGGTGGCATGGGCGCTGAAGGGTGGACGTAGAGCCTTGTTTGAGTCGTTTGGGCTTGGCAAGACTGCACAGGAAATAGAGTTTTGCCACCTTGCAGCAGAACATACCGGTGGTAGAGCGTTGATTGTATTACCGCTTGGAGTTAAGCAGGAGTTCACAAGGGATGCTGTAGAGCTTCTGGGCTATGAGAAACCTGAATATTGCCGAACCATGGAAGAGGTTGAGGCAAGCACAAGTCAGATCGTTCTGACGAACTATGAGAGAGTGAGAGACGGAGATATAGATCCATCGTATTTTGCGGCAACCTCACTTGATGAAGCATCCGTGCTTAGATCATTTGGATCTAAGACATACCAGACGTTCCTTGACAAGTTCAAAAATGTACCTTACAAGCTCGTAGCGACCGCTACACCATCACCGAACAAGTACAAGGAGCTTATACACTATGCTGGATATCTTGAAGTCATGGACACAGGACAGGCACTTACAAGATTTTTCCAGAGGGATTCAACAAAGGCAAATAACCTGACACTGTACCCGAACATGGAAGATGAGTTTTGGTTGTGGGTGAGTAGCTGGGCGCTCTTTATCACAAAACCATCGGATCTCAATCCAGATTACTCCGATGATGGATACGTTCTACCTCCATTGGATGTGAGGTGGCACGAAATACCGATACACTACGGAGATTCAGTTGACAGGGACGGCCAGATGGAGCTTTTCACGCAGGCAAGCACAGGACTTAAAGAGGCAGCCAAGATCAAGCGTGAGAGCATAGATGCCAGAGTCGAGAAGATGAAGGAGATAGTTGATAGCTCTCCGGAGGATCATTTCATTCTGTGGCACGATCAGGAAGCAGAGAGACACGCTATTAAGAAAGCTCTGCCGGAGACAGTGGACATATACGGATCCATGGACTACGACCTTAGGGAGCAGAGAGTCATAGACTTCAGCAATGGCAAGACAAGGCTATTTGCCACCAAGAAGTCAATCAGTGGTTCAGGATGTAACTTCCAGCGATTCTGCCACCGGGAGATATTTGCTGGTATTGATTATGAGTTCAATGACTTCATACAGGCTGTGCACAGGTGTTACAGGTTCCTGCAGCATGACACAGTAGTTATAGACATCATCTACATGGAGAATGAGCGGGAGATCAAGGACGCACTGATCGAGAAGTGGAAGAATCATAATCACATGGTCAAGAAGATGATTGAGATCGTGAAGAAGTATGGCCTTGATTCAGCAAACAAAACGGAGAGATTAGAGAGGAAGATGGGTGTGGAAGGTACAAGAGAAGAGAGAACGGTAAGAGGTAAGCATTATGAGGCTGTGTATGGCGACTGTGTGGAAGAGACAAGGGCAATGGAGAGCAACAGCGTTGACTTGATACACACATCAATACCATTTGGCAATCACTACGAGTACAGCGCAAATTATAACGACTTTGGACACAATCAGGATACAGAGCGGTTCTTTGAACAGATGGACTACCTGACGCCGGAGCTTCTGAGGGTGCTGAAGCCGGGAAGAGTGGCAGCCATCCACGTTAAGGATAGAGTGCTGTTTGGAAATGCCACTGGCACAGGAATGCCGACTATTGAGCCATTCCATGCTGACTGCATAGAACACTATATGCGCCACGGATTCCAGTATTTCGGCATGATCACTGTGGTTACTGATGTGGTAAGGGAGAACAACCAGACATACCGCCTTGGATGGTCTGAACAGTGCAAGGATGGTTCCAAGATGGGGGTGGGATGCCCTGAGTACATTCTGCTGTTCCGTAAGTTGCCAACTGACAGGTCAACAGCTTATGCCGATGAACCGATAACGAAAACCAAAGATGAATACACGAGGGCACAGTGGCAGATAGATGCCCACGGATATTGGCGAAGTTCAGGAGACAGGCTGATAAGCAAAGAGGAGCTTGAGGGTGTATCTGTGGATAACTTACAGAGAGTGTACAGGCAGTACAGCAGAGAGCACATATACAACTATGAGGAGCATGTGGCACTTGCAAAGTACCTGGATACAGATGGCAGGCTTCCAGCTACATTCATGGTGGTTGCTCCGGGATCCTGGAATCAGCTTGAGGTATGGGATGACATAAACCGGATGAGGACGCTCAACACGACGCAAAGCAGACGAAGGGCAACGATGCACGTGTGCCCGCTGCAGCTTGATATTGTTGAGAGGATTATCAACAGGTACAGCAATCCGGGCGATGTGGTATATGATCCGTTTGGCGGCCTTATGACAGTACCAATGATGGCGGTCAAGATGCACAGATTTGGCAAGGGATGTGAGCTCAATCCGGATTACTTCAGAGATGGTGTTGGATATTTACAGGCAGAGGAGAATGAGGTTGATTCACCGACATTGTTTGATTTCTTAGAGGTGCAGCCATGATAAACGGAGAACTTATTGTTGATAACTTTGCCGGAGGTGGTGGAGCATCAACAGGGATTGAGATGGCTACAGGCTACAGCGTTGATATTGCTATCAACCATGACCCGGAAGCCATAAGGATGCATAAGGTCAACCATCCAAACACAAAGCACTATTGTGAGAATGTGTGGGCGGTTGATCCTGTGAAAGCTTGTGAGGGACATCCGGTAGCTCTTGCCTGGTTCTCTCCGGACTGCAAGCATTTCAGCAAGGCCAAGGGTGGGAAACCAAAGGATAAGAACATCAGAGGGCTTGCATGGGTAGCATGCAGATGGGCGGCACTTGTGAGACCGAGAGTGATTATGCTTGAGAATGTCGAAGAGTTCAAGACATGGGGCCCGCTCAACAGAGGACATCATCCAATCAAGGCAAAACAAGGAGATACATTCAGGCAATTTGTAAAGCAGCTCAATGAGCTGGGATATGAGGTACAGTTCAGAGAGCTTGTGGCGGCAGACTACGGAGCACCGACTAAAAGAAAAAGGTTCTTCATGATCGCAAGGTGTGATGGTGTACCTATCATGTGGCCAAAGCCTACACACGCGCCAGCGGACAGCAAAGAGGTCAAGGAGGGACTGCTCAAGCCTTATGTTGGGGCATATACACAGCTTGATTTCAGCCTGCCATGTCCGAGCATCTTTGATACATCAGAGGAGATCAAGGAGAAGTACGGCATTCGGGCGGTGAGGCCACTTGCGCCAAAGACTATGCAGAGGATTGCAAGAGGGCTGAAGAAGTTCGTTCTGGATAATCCAGAGCCGTTCATTGTACCCATTGGATATGGAGAACGAAAAGGACAATCGCCGAGAGTTCACGACATAAAGAAGCCGTTACCAACCATTGTGAGTAGTGGGAAGCATTATTTGTGTGAACCGAGACTTGCTCCGGTTATAGATAAAACGTATGGCGGGAATTACCAAGGAGGTGGAAGTAAAGCCGAAGACCCAATTGATACGATAACGACAGTAGATCATAACCGGCTGGTTGCAGCGACTCTTATCCAATACCATTCTGAGACCAATTCAGGAGGGGTGCGAGGTCAAGGCATAGAGAATCCAATTATGACAGTGGACAGTTCAAACAGATATGGCCTTGTGACTTCGTTCCTCAGCAAGTTTTACAAGACAGGGATAGGACAGGATGAGAGAGAACCGCTGCATACAGTGACAACATCAGCCGGACATTTTGGAGAGGTCAGAGCATTCTTGATTAAATACTACGGAGAGGGTACAGGGCAGGATATAGAACAGCCACTTGACACAGTGACATCAAGAGACCGGTTCGGTCTTGTAACAATCCAAGGTGTTGAGTATCAGATAGTGGACATTGGTCTCAGAATGCTTGAGCCAAAGGAGTTATATGGGTGCCAAGGGTTTCCGGATGATTACATCATAGATCATGACAACACAGGTAAGACATATTCAAGAAGTGAACAGGTTAAGAGATGTGGAAATGCAGTCTGTCCACCTATACCGGCGGCGATGGTAAGGGCGAATCTTCCTGAACTTTGCGTAAGGAAGAGGGTGCCAAACATGAGGATAGGCGAAGAAGAGAATGGACAGTTATGTTTTGTATAGAGGAGGCTTTTAATATGGCGAAATTTTGGAAAACGAAACGACATGAAGATACGACCGAAAAACGTCAGCTACTTAAAGATGATATAGATTTTTTGGTCAACCTTCAGAGAGAGATGAATACACAAGATCATTTATGTCAGGCTGACCCACGCTATTGGGTAATACGCGACTATAAAAGAATATATGGAGATGAATTGAATAATCCAGATGGTGTTTGTTTGTATGACGAAAATGCGTGTGAGGTCATATATGAAGGAGAAATGTACTGTTTAAGAAGAGACGAAGAGCAAAAAAGTATGATTATCCAGAGCTTGAAGGATGCAGGTAAGTGGACAGAAGAGTTAAAAGATGCCATGGATGATGCATATAGCATTGAAGATCTTGAAGATGCGCTTTATGAATTGGATATCAGCATGAGCTACTATGAAGAATATCCGGTGGATTCTGGTATTTTCTTCACACATGAGGCTGCTGTGCAACATTTGAAGTCAAATGATTATCATTATGGCGCAAAAGCACACACATATGCTGAGACTGCATGGAGATCACGGGAAGAGAGATTGTGGAACATACTGCAAACAGTTGACTGGTCAAAAATACAAATTAAAGCCGAGTAAAAAGGAGAACACATGACAGATTTTAAATTAGAAGCTACATTCAACACCATCTGCCGACCGGGGCGGGTGGTGAAGATCCTCACAAAGAACGGAAAAGAGGAGAATGTCCCGGTGAGAGTTTGGAAGTGCTGGACAATCATCAAGGTATATGAGCACCATGTGCTGATGCAACACAGACATAAGAGAGATGATCAGGAAGGGGGAAATACGATGGAGATAGTACCAGAGAGAGCAGGAGGCTGCGAAAACTGCAAATACAGAGCCATGGACGAGACACAGGAACCATGCGCACACTGTACTAAGAACGCTGTGGACAACTATGAACCGATGACAAACGGCGACTACATCCGGTCGCTCAGTGATACAGAGTTGGCACAGATTATCATGTGCCCGAATGAGGCCGGATTTGATGGCTGTAGATGCACAGGGCATTGTCATGAATGCACACTCAGATGGATTGAAGCAGAAAGGAAGGTTGAGGAGTGATGGCACAGATTTCAGACGAGATCAAACAGGATCCGAACTGGGCAAGGGCAGTTGCAATCTCAAAACAGTATGCTGTAAGCACATACCCGGCTACGTGGGTGCTTAAATTCATAAACGAGTGGAATGCGGCCGTGGCAAGGCTGAGAAGATAGGAGTGTGGGAATATGGAAGAGAGAGAAGCAATAGCCAAATTAAAGGAAACAACAGATTATAGATATTCACATTATGCCTATGTGAATGATACCGGAAAGGCATTTGATATGGCGATAAAGGCACTTGAGAAACAAGGACTAGAGAAACGTAAGTCAGAGAAATCAATGAGAATTGAGACAAAAAAACTTATTGAGGAGCATCCAACAGTCTACGATGTGGACAAGGCTGTTTCAGAGCTGCAGGACAAGTCATTTGAAAGGTACGGCAATCAGGGCATGGGCGGAGAGCTGGTGGTTAATTTTGATGATGCTGTGGAGATCGTGAAGAGAGGTGGAGTGGATGAAAGATAGATGTCTATTCAAGGCGAAAATTTGTAATGGAGAGTGGGTTACAGGATTTTTGCATTGCAAAAATGATAAATGGTATATCAGCAATAAAGCAGGTTCGCCATTTGCATTTGAAGTGCGACCAGATACTATCTGTCAGTGCACAGGCTTGAAAGATAAGAACGGCAAACTGATTTGGGAGAATGATATTGTAGAGTTCCAATTTGACAATGAGGATTGTCCATTCCCAAATAAAGACACAAAAAAGCGAAAAGGAAAGGTATTCTTTTCGGATTATCGAGCGAGTTTTTCTATTGCAATGGGGAGACGTGGAAGTAAAAGCTTAAACAACGACGATTTGTTTAAATATATACAGTGTGGGAACAGAGTGAAAGTTATCGGCAACATTTTTGATGATCCAGAATTGATAAAGGAGATTTGAGCAAATGGTTAAAAGAAAACTGTATAAATGGATGTTCAAAAAGATATACTTTAGAATTTGCAATATCGAACAGGGATTTTTCATGGCAGGATACATGGACAGATCAAACGACTGTATCAGATTGGAGAATCTGCTGAATAAATACAAAGAATATATTATTTACTAGAGAGGTGATACATAATGGCATATGCAGGCAAATGCGATAGATGCGGCGGGTTCTACGACCTGCCGTTTGAACACGGAGCGGCGATAAGGGCAAGGATAGTTGATGTGTTCGATGATGTGACAGGATCAAGAGATTTATGCCCGGACTGCATGAAGAAGCTCCGAAGCTTTCTTGACGGGGCAGAGCTCAATGATCCGGGAGTGATAGAGAATAAAGGACAGATAGGATTCAGAATGAAGATGGATCCAGACAACCATTTGATGAACAGATTCATGCGGAAGGAGTGAGAGGATGGCAAAATCAGATAGAAAGCTACACGAAGCAAGAATGGCGGGTGCTGCATGGCTGATGAATGTCATCAAGACACAGGGCATGGAAGCAGCAGAGAAAGAACTCAGGACCAGGGGAGCCATATTTGTTCCGCTTGAGGTCAACCAGAAGCAGCTTGATGAAGCTGTGTATAAAATCAAACTGAATACAATAGATTGTATTTTGATAATGAGTTGCATGGTACTTCGGGATGAGTTTGATTTTGGACAGAAGAGGCTTGAGAGATTCTGCGAAAGATTTAATTTAAAGACTGATGCGCTGTGTGATGAAGAAATTATCTGGGATGATCTGATACAGACACTAAAGGAAGAAACAGGCTTGGATTTCACCATCCGGGAGAACAAGTAGGAGGTGAGGCGGTGAAAGCAAAAGAGTATTTGAAACAGGTGAAGCTTCTGGATGTTAAGATCAGACAGAGAAAGATAGAGCTTGCAGGACTCAAGGAAGATGCAACTTGCACCGGTGCATTTGATTATTCATCAGAAAAGGTACAGACAAGCGCTAAGGCTGATTCTATGAGCAAAAAGGTGGCAAAGTATGTTGACCTTGAGAAGGAGATTCATGAGGACATAGAGCGGTTCACGGAGCTCAAGCATAAGGTCATAGGACAGATACATATGCTGGACGAACCGAAGTACATCAATGTATTGTTCATGAAATATATTGAATATAAGGACCTGAAGGAGATTGCCAAAGAACTTGATTATTCATATGGCAGGATAAAACATATACATGGTTTTGCACTTGAGGCATTTAGAATTAAGGTCTTGGAAAACTCAGCACCAAATAGCACCATTTAGCACCATTTAGCACCACATAGCACCTAGCAAACGTGGTATACTAGTATGGTAAAATTATATTGATTCATAAGGGACATGACTGTTTGCCATTTCGGTCGTGTCCCTTTTCTTATGCCCAGTGGTTGCACCTCCCCTTGTGAAAAGTGAACGCTGATCTCTCCCCACTGGGCTATTTTGTTTGAGGTGTGAGATATGAGTAAGATTAAAAGGTTTGAGGTCGTGAGACCTGAATATAGTTTTGAATACATACATCCGATACTTGGCAGGCTGGCTTTACCAATAGCCATGATAAAGGTGATGGTTAAGTGCACTAAGATATACAAATTTCAGCCAACTATAAATTGGGGTGGAGAGGTAAAGAATGTATGTAAACCGCTGTACAAGATTGTGATCCCGAAGAGGGTGAGAAAGTAGCAGAAAGAAGGTGTGACATTATGGCAAAACTGACAGCTAAACAGCAGAGATTCTGTGATGAATATTTGATTGACCTTAATGCCACACAGGCAGCTATAAGGGCAGGGTATTCACCGAAAACAGCCGCACAAGCAGCAGCAAGGTTGTTAACAAATGTTAAGGTGCAGGAATATATAGCAAAACGCATGGCAGAAAAAGAAAAAGCGTTGATTGCCGATCAAGATGAGGTGTTAAAGTATCTCACAGCAACCATGAGACGAGAAAAGAAAGAATGCATTGTTGTAACGACCAGTGAAGAACGTTCGATGTATGCTCCAGATGATAACGGCACAATGAGAAAACAGACAGTCAAGAAAGAGACACCACAGATCGTGGAGATACCAGCAAGGCTGTCGGATGCCAATAAGGCAGCGGAGCTCCTTGGTAAAGCATATGGCTTATATACTGAGAAGGTAGAGGCTGATGTAGATATGGACCTCAACATCAATATCGACTACGGCGATGATGACGATACCGGCGGTGGTGGTGCTGATTGAATATTGACGTAAAAGCAAATCCGGGATTCAAGAAAGTAGATCGGAGCAAAAAACGATATATCGTGATGAAAGGCTCTGCCGGATCTGGGAAGAGTGTTGACACAGCGCAGAACTACATCCTGCGGCTGATGAAGGATAAGGGCAGGAACCTTGTATGTGTCCGTAAATCAGATATCACGAACAGAGACAGCACCTATGCAGAGCTTACAGGTGCCGTGTATCGGATGTTTGGAGATAAGGCGGAGCGATATTGGAAGATGACCACATCGCCGCTCTCGCTTGAATGCCGAGCGAATGGCAACCGCATTATATTCCGTGGGATGAATGATGATAAGCAACGAGAGAAGCTTAAGTCAATCACATTCCAGAAGGGAAAGCTCACAGATGTGTGGTGCGAGGAAGCAACAGAGCTGACACAGGCAGATGTGGAAATTATAGATGATAGATTGCGTGGAGAGCTACCACCAGGGCAGTTTTACCAGATAAGAATGACCTTCAATCCAGTAAATAAGAATCACTGGATAAAGAAGGTCTTTTTTGATAGATACGATCCCGATGTACTGACGCATCACAGTACATACCTGGGGAATCGTTTCATCGATGCGGCATATCACCGCCGTATGGAGCGTAGAAAGGAAGTAGATCCGGAAGGTTACAAGATATATGGCTTGGGTGAATGGGGTGAGATAGGCGGCCTCATCCTGCACAACTGGGAAGTTGCTGAGGTATCTCAGAACCTTAATGACTATGACGATATAGCAATAGGACAAGACTTTGGATTCAACCATGCCAATGCCATCCTCCTTCTGGGTATCAAGGATGATGATATATACATCCTAGATGAGATATATGTGCATGAGAAAGAGACGGCGGAGATTATTCCACTGGCGATTCAACATGCTATACCAACGAATAAGACAATGTGGTGTGATTCCGCAGAACCAGACAGGATCAAAACATGGAAGGGTGCTGGTTATCGTGCAAAGGGCGTTGACAAGGGCGGTTCTGCTGGATCTGTCAAGGCTCAGATAGACTGGCTCAAAGGTGTGGTCGATAAGAATCACATTATACGACGAAGAATATATGTTGCTCCTCATTGCGTGAATACTATCAAGGAGCTACAACAGTGGAAATGGAAAAAAGATGAAAAGACAGGCGAATATCTTGATGAGCCTGTACCGGTGATGGACGATGCAATGGCAGCTCTTAGGTACGGCATTGAGGGATGGCGTAAGCCTCGTTCATGGCTGTTTTAAATTGACATGAAGGAGATGGAAGAATGCTAACCCCTGACGAGATAAAAAAATTGATAGACAGTGACCGCACATCAGAAAAGAAGCAGTTCGCCCGGACAGGCGAAAGATACTATGACGGCGATCATGACATAGAGAAGTATAGATTGTTCTATTACAATGCGGACGGCGAACTGGTAGAGGACAAGACTAGAAGCAATGTGAAGATACCGCATCCGTTCTTCACAGAGCTGGTTGACCAATGCACTCAGTATATCTTATCAGGGGATGGCATTGTAAAGTCCAACGACACTGAACTGCAGAAGCACATGGACAAGTATTTCAACAACAATGATGAGTTCATGTCTGAGCTTTCTGACGCTATCACGGATATGCAGGTCAAAGGCTTTGCGTATATGTACGCATACAAGAACGCCAAAGATATGATGTCATTTGCCAATGCTGACAGTATCGGAGTTATTGAGGTAAGAGCTAAGGACACAGATGATGGCTGTGCATACACGATTTACCACTATACGGACAGGATAGACAAAGGGCACAAGACTATTGAGAGAATACAGGTCTGGGATGATAAGCAAACATATTATTATGTTCAGGTTAATAATGGGGCGGTGGTGTTAGACGATACTGAACCAATCAACCCAAAGCCTCATGTACTTTATACAAAGAGTAATGGAGATAAGGCCACCTACTTTGATGGATTTGGCTATATTCCATTCTTCCGGCTGGATAACAACAAGAAGCAGTTCTCAAGCCTTAAGCCTGTAAAGCCACTCATAGATGACTATGACCTGATGGCCTCAAGCCTGTCAAACAACCTCATAGACTTTGATTCCCCACTATATGCTATCAAAGGCTTTCAGGGAGACAACCTGAATGAGCTTCAGACAAACCTCAAAACAAAGAAGATCATAGGTATAGGTGAGGATGGTGACGTAGATGTCAAGACTGTTGACGTCCCATACCAGGCAAGGCAAGCTAAGCTGGAGCTTGATGAAAAGAATATATACAGGTTTGGCATGGGGCTGAATACCGCCGGACTCAAGGACACATCAGCAACTACGAATATAGCCATTAAGGCGGCCTACTCATTGCTTGACCTTAAGGCAAAAAAGATAGAGAAAGCTCTTAGAAAGTTCTTGAGGAGGATAGTAGAGATTGTCATTGACGAGATCAACAAGGCTGAGAACAAGGCATATAAGGCCGAGGATGTTTATTTTGAGTTCGCTCATGAGATTATGAGCAATGCACAGGAAAATGCACAAATAGAACTTACAGAGGCTCAGGTAAGGCAGACAGAGATCAATACAATACTTAATGTTGCAAGCATACTTAATGATGAGACTATTATCAAAGCTATCTGTGATTGGCTTGATATTGATTATGAGGAGATCAAGGACAAGCTGCCTAAGAATGAGGAGGAGAACACGGAAGAGGCTCAGAAGGTGCTTGATAACATCAATACAGATGTCGAGAACGGAGGTGGAGCAGATGGAAAATAAAAGATACAAGATAGATTTAGATACAAGAGCGGTGAAGATGCCGGCTGGCGAGGTCATCGGTGTATATCATGACAAAGATGTAAACCGGCTGACATTTGAAGTGCCGGCAACGTATAAGGGCATAGATCTCACTGAATATCAGATATCAATCAACTATGTGAATGAAGAAGAGCAGAAAGATGTGTATTTTATAGAGAATTATACACTCTCTGATGATGCAAGCATTATAACCTTTGATTGGCTTGTTGGTGCTACTGCATGTACAGTGCCGGGCAATGTCGGCTTCACTGTATGCTTCAAGAAGCTTGATAGTGAGGGTAACATCATCAACGAGATCAACACCAAGCTCACAAGAATGAAGGTTCTTGAGGGCTGTGAAGCAGTTGAGAGTGAGATTGAAGAGCGGTATATGACAGATCTTGCAGGACAGCTTTACAAGGAACTTGATGAAGTAAAAAAACATGGCAGTGATGTCAAAGGAAGGCTTGCGGCGGTCATCACTGAGAAGGGAGTGCCGACCGCAAGCAATGAATCTTTTGATGATATGATTGCTAATGCGAAAAAAATTAGTACAGGAGCGTATGGGATGATTATTAATACATCTTTATATACAAAACCATATGGGTATGTATGCGGCATATATGGATTATTGCCAACAGAAACGGAGGTTAGTTGATGGGATATACTGTACAAAGAATAAGACTGGGAAAAAAAGAGGCGGATTCAACGTTTTACAATGCGGACGTAAATGACGCAAAAATGCAGGAGATTGCGGCAGCCCTTGGCATGAAACTAAATATTGTAGAGTCTAACACTACGTGGATATTATACATGGGAGATGATGAGCACAACACAACAGGTTTTAAGTTTAGTCTTTCTGGAGCTAATCTGATTATGACAACTGTGATTCAGGGGGCTACTCCGTCCACATCTACATATTGTTATTCGTATAACATGAGTTTGACTAGATCAGCCAATAGTGGTGCGGCTAATGCATTTTTGCATTTTGTATCATGCAAAGAAGGAGTGGTATTCGGAATTGGAATATTCAGTGAGGGATCTAACATTACTGATCTATTACATATCGTATTGCCTGCAAAAGATCTAAAAACAAATGAAGATAGAATAGCTTATATGTCATTCACTTCTGCTAGGTACATCATTTATTCTGATGTGGATGAGGCATCTCATTATGCTCAGGCATGGAGTCAAGATAGCAACATACATGACGTGGTAAGTCTTGCTCAATATGTGTATCCTGCAGGGTATCTCGCTATTCCATCAGCATACTATATATTAGCTGGGCCAGATGTTGCATCAGGTGTTTCTGGTGAAAGTTTTATTATAAATGACCAAGAGTATTTCATTCCAGGCAATACAAGTTCAATTTGGAGAATAGCAATAGAGCTACCAAAATCAGAAGAGAGTTAACATATGAATAAAGCGCAAAAGCAAGTAACTAAAGCTCAACTGAATAGAGAAAAGCAGGCAATCAAAGAACTCAAACAGGTATATCAGCGGGCATTGAGAGATTGTGAGCAGAAGATAAGAGAGCTTTCAGAACGAACTGATATGGAGAATCTGCAGAGCATCATCTATCAGAAACAGTATCAGGAGGCTTTGGAAGTGCAGCTTGAGGGTGTTCTGAGTAACCTGCAGTCTAACTCATATGCAACTGTGTCTGACTACCTGACGAAGTGCTATAGAGACGGATACACAGGTGTCATGTATGACCTGCAAAAGACAGGCATCCCAATCATCATGCCGATAGATCAGGCGGCAGTTGTGAGAGCTATTCAGACGGACAGCAAGCTCAGTAAGTCGCTCTACGACAAAATGGGCGAGGATGTGACATACCTCAAGAAAGCGGTCAGAGCAGAGGTATCAAGAGGCATTGCAAATGGCTCAACGTGGAATGAGGTGGCTGGTAAGCTCTCAAGACACATGGCAAATACTCCATTTCAGAGGGCTTATAACAACTCTATCCGCATTGCGAGGACTGAAGGGCATCGTATACAGGTACAGTCAGCGCTGGACGCTATGTATATTGCAAAAAGCAAAGGGGCAGATGTATTGAAACAGTGGGATGCCACTCTTGACGGAGCAACGAGAGAACATCATCAGATGCTTGATGGACAGATCCGGGAAGTCGATGAGCCCTTTGAGGTTGGTGGTCGTAAGATTAAGGCTCCTGGAATGTTTGGAGATCCGGCGGAAGACTGTAACTGTCGTTGCTGTCTCTTACAGCGTGCCAGATGGGCGCTGGATGATGAAGAACTTGAGACACTGAGGGAGCGAGCGGAATACTTCGGGTTGGATAAGACAAAGGATTTTGAAGAGTACCAGACGAAGTATTTTAAGGTGTCGTGTGAGATTGAGCATGAAAAAGAACAAAGTAAACCAAAATATATTTATAAAGATACAGTTATTCATAAAAAAATAATAGAATCTCCGGATTACAGAAGAAAATTCAATCAAATATCAGATAGTGATAGGGTTAATAGAATCGCATGGCAGCGATCAAAAGAAATGTTAACTCATCGTTCGGGAACAAGATACGAGGATATTGCATTTGTTGACTATATGACTGGAAAATCTAAAATAAATAAGGAATATCATGAGGAAAGTACAGCAAAGCCAAATAAGGCAATGATGGAAATGTTAGCCAACAGCAGGCCAAATACAATCATAGCAATCCATAATCACCCGGGAAGTGGCGTGCCAAGCTTGGCAGATTTAATGGTTTGCCAAAAACGTGCTTATAAATTTGGACTAGTCGCATGCCACGACGGGAAGATATATAAATATTCAGTGGATAAAGAGAAATTTAATGCGCCAATAGCGTCATCTGCACTTGCTCAATTAGAGATAAAGGGGTATAATGACGATGTAAGAAGCATATTTGAAGATGCTGGAGTAAAAATGGAGGTGCTGTGATGGATAAAGAGATAGAATATCAGAGAATATGCGATAAACTCGGCTTTATTCCATCGGAATTTAAAACACCTGATTTTGAAACAGAGGATGATTCTTGGGTTAACCCTTTTTCAGCTTTGACAGTTGAAGAAAACGTTTTTTTGTATGAGAATGGATATTTAAAATAAATAATTAAAACATAATATTTAGCTAATTCAGACCATGATAAAAACATGGTCTTTTTTTATGCCCAAAATCGGCTTAAGGCAATAAAACTGTGACCGACAAAGAATAAACTCCGGCAAGAGTGATAACTGCCATGTGTGGCTACGATTAAAGCCAAGAAAGGATGGAAACGATGGAATTAAAGGAACTGTTAGGAGATGACTTGTATAAGCAGGTGCAGGCAAAGATTGACGAGAAGAACGGCGCTGAGACAGATAAGCTCAAGCATGTAAGATACACAGATCTGTCCGAGGGCAAGTACGTCAGCAAGGAGAAGTATGATTCAGAACTTGAGAAGCTCAACGGACTGATCACCGGCAAAGACACGGAGATTGGCAATGCAAATAAGCTCATAGAGGAGCTTAAGAAGGCCTCTAAGGGTGATGAGGGCATGCAGCAGAAGATATCAACTTACGAGACTGAGAATGCAAGACTCCAGAAAGAGCTTGAGGAGACTAAGGTCAACTCAGCTATCAAGGTGGCTCTGCTTGAGGCTCATGCGGTTGATACTGATTATATGACCTATAAGATCAAGACAGCCCTCAAGGAGAAGAATGAGGAGCTTAAGCTTGATGATGAAGGCCACATAAAGGGATGGGATAACATGCTCACAGACTTAAAGACACAGTTCCCGGCTCAGTTCACAGCTTCATCCGGCTCAGATGATGGCGAGAGGCACATCATTGAGAATAGACTGCCAGATCCTACAAATAAAGATACAGGACTGACGAGAGAAGACATATTGAAGAAATCATATGCAGAGCGTGCTAAGATTGCCCAGGAAACACCTGAGCTATATGAAGCTGCTATGCATGGAACAAAGTAAGGTAGAAAGGAAAAGGTGAAAGAATATGGCAATTACAAAGGTAAGTGACATCATTAACCCAGAAGTAATGGGGGATATGATTGATGCAAAGGTAGAGGCACAGGCCAAGCTTTTAAAGTATGCCCATGTTGATACATCCCTTGAGGGTGTACCAGGAGATACAAAGACAGTTCCATCATGGAAGTATATCGGCGATGCTGAGGATTTTGATCCGGAATCAGGGGATGAAATTGAGGCATCTAAGCTCACAGCAACAAAGAAGACATTCACTATTAAGTGTGCAGCTAAGAGCGTATCAATATATCAGACAGCAATCAATAGTGGTTTAGGAAACCCTGTTGGACAGGCTGAGACTCAGCTTTCAAAGTCTATTGTAGGCAAGTTGGATAATGATCTGCTTGATGCTGCATACACATCAGAGAATGTATATACACCAGATACTCTTGCAGTAATCGGATATGATGGCATTGTTGATGCTAACACAAAGTTCGAGGATGAAGAGGATGGAATAGAGAAGGTTATGTTCATAAACCCTAAACAGGAGGGAACGCTTCTCAAGGATGACAACTTTAAGTCAGCGGACAAGTTTGATAAGAGCGTTATTGTGACAGGCTCTATAGGTAAGATTGGTTCATGCTGGGTTAAGAAGTCAAAGAAGATCAAGCTTATGACTTACGAGAAAGACACAGAGAAGGGAACTATTACTATAGTGGCTGATTCAACTGCTGAGTCAGACACAAACAAGCATCTTAGTACAGTTCAGCCAACATGCAAAGATGAGCTTGTAATCGGTGATAAGGTTAAGAGTCTTGCAGCTGGTTCACAGTATTATCTCTGCCCTATTATCAAGCTTCAGCCTGATTCAGATGAGACCGAGTTTACAGAAGAGGAAGCTCCTGCTCTTACAATTTTCCTCAAGAAAGATGTTCAGGTTGATCACGAATGGTTACCGAAGAAGCAGAGACATGATATCACAGCATCTAAGTATTATGGTGCTGCACTCACCAACGCTTCAAAGGTTGTACTTGCTAAGTTTAAGAAGTAAGGCGGTGGTCATATGATCATGACTGTCGAAGAGTTGAAAAAGTATGTAGACACCGAGGAGAAAGATTCAGTGCTTGAGGCTAAGCTTCAGGCACTGGAGCTGTTGATCCGGAAGTACACAAACAATAACTTTCAGGACAGGAACAGGCGGTTTGTGGCTCCTGTGGACGCTGTGACAGGCTTTCAGTATGCATCTGAGCTGTTCAAGGTTGGCGACACTATACAGGTGTCAGAGTCACGTTACAACGATGGCTTGTACACCATCAAAGCTGTGGATATGGACAATGGACATATAGAGGTGAATGAGGAGCTTGTAAGCGAACCGGTCGCCATGGTGACAAAGATAGTATATCCGATGGATATCAAGCTGGGAGTTGCCAACATGCTTTCATGGGACCTGAACAACAGGGATAAGGTTGGTGTGCAGTCTGAGACTATCAGTAGGCACTCTGTGACCTATTTCAATATGGATGGCGACAATTCCCTCATGGGATATCCAAAGTCGCTTCTTGGCTTCTTAAAACCGTACATGAAAGCGAGGTTTTGAGATGCGAGGAATAGGCGGAAATGCAGTTGCAGATATACAGGTTAAAAGCATAACCAGAAATGAGATAGGCGAACAGGAAGTCACATGGATATCTGAAGATACCTTGACCGGATGGCTTGACCTCTCAGGCGGTGACAGTAAGTACACAACATACAATGCCAAGGTGCAGGAATCCACGCATATGTTCGTGGCTGATTATAAACAGCTCAGTGACATGATCAAGGCTGAGAACAGCCGTATGGTGGTTAATGGCCAGGTATATGACATCATGCTGATAGATGATCCGATGGGGATGCATGAGCAGCTTGAGATATATCTGAAGTATACAGGAGGGCAGTAATGGGAAATGTGGAGTTCACAGACAACAGAATAAAGGTTGAGGCAGCTCTGAATGATGCTATTGTTGCATTCCTGTATGAAGTTGCTGTAGAGGTTGAGGCTCAGACAAAGATAGCACAGACAAGAGTTGATACAGGTCACACCAAAGGCGAATGGACTCACTATGTCGATGAAGATAAGGGTGAGGCTGTAATTGGAAATCCTAGGGAGAATGCTATCTGGGAAGAATACGGCACAGGCGAATATGCTTTGAAAAAGAATGGCCGTAAAGGCGGATGGTGGGCTCCTGTGGGACCTGATGGAATGAGCTTGAAACAAGCCAGTAAGTTCAGTAAGGTAAAAAAGGATAAGGCAGGAAATATAGTAGCTGTTTTTACCTATGGTAAGAAGCCACTCAGACCTTTACAGAAAGCCTTTGACAAGACCAAGAGCAAGATTATCAAGCGACTTGGTTCTATTCTCAATCAGACATTCAGTGAGTAAGGCGGTGATGGCATGACAGGCGAGACATTATCATATATCAACAGTGTACTCAAAGATGAGCTTGAGATTCCATATGCATTCATGGAGTGGCAGGATGATCCACCAAAGGCATACTTTGTTGGTGATTACTCCGAGGGTGATACTCCTGAAGAGGATGGGTGTCAGGAAATAACATTCATCATAGATGGATTCACACGAGGCTCGTGGTTCAGCCTGGAGAAGTACAAGCAGAAGATAGAACAGAATATTGAACGAACGGCAATCCTTGCAAGTGGTGCGGGGGTTGCCGTTTCTTATGGGAATGCGTCACCAGTGCCAACAGGGGATGCAGACCTCAAACATATACAGATCAATTTAACAATCAAGGAATATAAGAATGGAAGGTGATTATAACATGGCAGATACATTAACTTTTGAAGAGTTTAAGTCATCCGGTATCACAGACAAGACACCGAAGAACATTGTGTTTGGTGCTGGAACTATTCACAAAGGCTTGAAGTATGACGCATCAAAGAAGGCTTGGAACTTTGCAGAGTCTCTGATTGGTGCAACATCCGGCGGCACAAAGCTGTCAATCAAACCTGAGCTCAAGGATATAGAGGTTGATGGTGAGCTTGTTAAAGTTAAGGAGTTAACAGTTAAGACAGGCGAGACAGCACAGATGGATACAAACATGGTGGAGCTGTCGCCTGAGACGATCAAGATGGCTATTATCGGACAGAATGGCACATCAACAGCGGAAGGATACGATGTGATCGAATCCAAGGCAAGAATTGAAAAGGATGATTACATTGAGAACTTCGGATACATTGGAAGATTCTTAGATGGTCGTCCTGTTATCGTGATCTTTGACAATGCGCTCTGTACATCAGGCCTTGAGATAGAGGGCAAGAACAAGGAGAACGGCACATTTGCGCTGACAATGGAGTGCTATGCGGATCTGTCACCAGCAGCTGATACACTGCCATACCACATCTATTTGCCTACCGGCACGACAACGGAGCAGGTTCAGCAGTCTATAGATTCCAGTACAGAAGTAACAGACTAATTGACATAGAAAAGGAGAGATAATCATGGGAACAACCGAGATAAAAGAGAACAAAGATATAGAAGCAGTAGAGAATGCCGAAGTAGTTGAAGATACTGAGGCAGTAGAGGATGTGCAGGAGATCAAGCCATATACACTTAGAAATCCCAAAGCAACAGATATCGCTTCATTCTTGAAGCTGTTCAGCAAGCTGGGGGTAAAGGACTTCAAAGATTCATTCAGCGGCAATGGGTTCAAAGAGCTCATTGCGAAGGAACGTGAGAAACTTGCTGGTGATGAGGATGATGAGGACACATCGAAGTTCCTTGAGAATGTGGGTGTTGGCCTTGCGTTTGAGCTTGTAGATGTGATACTGGCTAAGCTGTCAGACTGTCAGCATGAGGTATTTGTCTGCCTGTCACACCTGTCAGGAATGACAGTGGATGAGGTAGCAGATCTTGACCTCTCTGTATTCACACAGATGTTATATGATGCGGTCACACTTCCGGGCTTTGCGGATTTTATCAAGGTTGTTTCAAGATTGTTCGAGAAGAAACAGTAGGCTATCTCAAGTTCATGGATCTGATATTTCACAGATATGCGGATCCGTACACTCTGCTTGATACGATGATAGACAATCAGAGCTTTGATGAGTTTGTATGCACATTCGTGCGGTTAGACGATGACGATAAGCTCTGGGATATGTATATCCATAAGTGCTGGGAGAACATATCATTTAATGACTTCAAGACAAGGCTGTATGGCACATCAGGTGGCAGTTCACAGCCGGTCAGATCAGGGGCATTTGAAAGCAGAGACGAACTTGAAACAACCATAAAGGATTCCATGTCGATCATAGAGAATTTTAAACCATAGGGGCACACAGAACGTGTGTCTCTATTTTTTTATTATCGAGGAAAGGGGGTAGACCCTTTTGGAAGTATTTAAGATACTGGGAAGAATCGCAGTATCAAATGAGGATGCGAATGAGAAAATTGAAGAGACTGGCGACAAGGCAGAGAAGACAAGCAAAAAGATGAGTTCTGTGTTTGGCAATATCGGCAAGTTTGCGCTCAAGGCAGCAAAGGTAGCTGTTGTCGCAACAACGGCTGTGGCCACTGGAATAGCTGGCATTACTGCTAAGGCTGTAAGCGGGTATGCGGACTACGAGCAGCTTGTCGGTGGTGTTGAGACACTGTTCAAGGACAGTTCAGATAAGGTTGTTGAGTATGCAAATAATGCATATAAGACGGCGGGACTGTCGGCGAATGATTACATGGACACTGTAACGAGCTTTTCAGCTTCGCTGTTGCAAGGTTTGGAAGGCGATACAGCACAGGCGGCTGAGTATGCGAATCTGGCCATAACAGACATGTCAGATAATGCCAATAAGATGGGCACCAGTATGGAGATGATTCAGAACGCATATCAGGGTTTTGCCAAGCAGAATTATACAATGCTTGACAATTTGAAACTTGGCTATGGTGGTACTGCATCCGAGATGGCAAGGCTTATCAATGACTCTGGTGTACTTGGTGACACCATGACTGTGACAGCAGATAATGTCAATAGTGTATCGTTTGATAAGATGATAGAGGCTATTCATGTTGTACAGACTGATATGGGGATAACAGGCACAACAGCCAAGGAAGCGGCCACAACCATTCAAGGTTCTATTGGCATGATGAAGTCCGCATGGACGAATCTGCTCATAGGTATGGCTGACCCATCTCAGGATATGGGAGTGCTGATGAACAACCTTGTTGATTCGGCTATGGCTGTAGCAGATAATCTTGTACCAAGGATAGCCGATACACTGCCGAGGGTGGTTACAGGTATATCAAGTCTTGCACAGAAGCTGGCACCATACATACCGCCTCTTATTGAGCAGTTACTGCCATCGTTGATACAGGGAGCGACATCGTTGTTGTCTGAGGTGGTCAATAATCTGCCCGGAATACTTGAGACATTACTGCCCGGCATAGGTGGGGAATTGGGACAGTCGATATCAACCGCTCTAAATTCTATTTTTAGCACCCTGACATCGATTTTACCATCGATTCTGCAGTTGGTTGGACCTGTGCTGACAACACTGACAACACTGCTTAATCTGCTTTTACCACCGATGATGCAGATTATTCAGGCGGTTTTACCGCCACTTACGAATCTGATCAATATGCTTTTGCCGCCGGTGACTCAGATTATTCAGTCTTTACTGCCTGTTTTGATGGCTATTTTGCAGCCTATACTTGAATTGTTACAGCCGTTTTTGGATATGTTGACACCGATTATCGACTTGGTAATGCAGGTAGTCACACCGCTGACAGATCTTATCAATATGATATTACCACCACTGGTGGAATTACTTTCGATGCTGATGGAAGATTACCTAAATGTGCTGCAACCAATCCTTGAATGGTATTGTAAGATGCTTTCAGGAACGCTTAAGTCTGCTATCAAGTTGATAGTTACAGCGATCAATAACTGTAAAGAATCATTTGCTGCAGCTTGGCGGGGAATCAAGAAGGCGTGGAACGCTGCACCAGAGTTCTTTAGTGGAATATGGTCAAGTATTAAGGGCACATTCTCTGCCGTAGGCACATGGTTCAGTGATATATTTGGCAAGGCTTGGGCTGGTATAAAGAATGTATTTTCACCGATGGTGAATTTCTTTAGCTCTACATGGCAGAAGATTAAGAATATATTTAGCAAGGTTGGAACAGCAATAGCGGACGGATTATCTGGTGCTGTGACATCAGCGGTCAATGCGATACTGAGCAAGGCTACAGGGATTATCAATGGCTTTATCAGGGCAATCAATTCAGCTATATCTATTTTGAATAAGATCCCTAAGGTGTCGATATCAAGGATAGATGAGCTTGACGCTCCTCAGCTTGCTGAAGGTGGTGTGCTTAAGCGTGGCCAGGTTGGTATCCTTGAGGGTAATGGAGCTGAGGCTGTAGTGCCACTTGAGAAGAATACCGGCTGGATCAGGAAAGTTGCGGAGGATATGGCAGAGGCAACAGGCGGTGCAGTGGCTGGTGATTCGGAATCACTGAAGGTACTTTATAAGATACTGGAGATTATAAGACACATAGATGACAACATGTATGAGTGGATACTGACAGCTCTTACAGAGGGTGTGAGATTGAAACTTGATGGCAGAGAGTTCGGAAGGATGGTGAGAAATGCTTGAACAGCTTAAATATGTGAATCATCTCGGTGAGGTTATAGAGTTTGGCAAGAAAGGAACATTTGCAAACAGTAATGATCTCAGAGATTATGAGTGGACATACGACAGCAGCAGAAACCGTGCCGAGAATTTTAGAAAAGGGGTGGTCTCAAAGACCATCCCTATTGTTATATCTGCGGCAAATAAGAAAAAGTGTACAGATATTAAGAATAGGCTGTATGAAGTTTGTGAGAAGGATATTATAGCAGAAAAGAAGGGAAGGCTCTATATAGGAGATTACTATCTTGAATGCTATGTGTTTAGTTCGGCGAAGAGCAATTATCTTGACGTGGCTACATCGATGAATCTGTCACTTAAAGTAGTAACAGATGGTGGCAGATGGATGAAGGAAGAGTTGCACAACTATAAGCATGTACCAGATGAGTTTATTGAAGGTAAAGGCTATGAGTATTGTTATGAATATGATTACAACTCAATTTCTGACAATATCAGTAAACTAGAGGTAGATGACTTCAGAAGCTGTGATTTTGTACTCAGCATACATAGTGGTGCTGTTAATCCAGTCATATATGTTGACAATCATTACTACAGCGTTAGGTGTGTTGTTGGCGATGGAGATAAGATTGTTATTAATTCTGCAGAGCTTACGATAACTCTTGTGAAAGCAGATGGAACACAGGAAAACATGTTCAGATACAGGGACAAGCAAAGCGATGTGTTTGAAAAGATATCCCCCGGGAATCATCGTGTGATGTGGAATGGAAGCTTTGATTTTGATTTAAGTGTAATACATGAGAGAGGTGAACCAAAATGGACATAAGGTTGATATACACTGATGCAGACAGGGTAGAACAGGGATCTCTCAAGAACTTCAATATAGATGTGGATGTTGCAAAGGATAAGGATTTCGAGGTCACTGTAGCGCAGGATAACAACATCCTGCAAGGCGGTTCTTGGTGGTATATCAACAACACTGAGTACGGCGGAATAGTTGATAATGTCGGTGTGGTGACATCCGACAGAGAAATCAAATACACTGGCCGAAATCTCAGAGGAATCTTGTGTGACAAGATCATAGAGCCTCCGGCGGGGACGGATTACAAGATTGTATCAGGTGATGCAGTTACAGTGATCAATAAGCTCATTGAAGTGGCTGGACTTAGCAGCATATACAGAATGACAGGCGAATCATGGAATGTACAATCATTTCAGTTCAACAGATATGTGAGTCTCTATGATGGCATATGTGCGCTGTTGAGCACCCAGAACAGGGTTCTCAGGCTTGCGATTAAAGATGGATATGTGACTATGAGTAGTGCGGTGCCTTACGATTATACAGAGGATAAGGATTGTATGAGATCGGATATCAACTACAATATCACACAGGTCAAGAATGGATATAATCATCTTATCTGCCTTGGTCAAGGCGAGCTCAAAGACCGTCAGGTGCTGCACTTGTACGTTGATAAGGTGGGAAATATCACTGATACGCAGACATATAAAGGTTTGGAAGAACGCACAGCAATATATGATTATAGTTCGGCAGCAAATATTGATGAGCTTAGAACAGGCGGTATAGCAAGAATACAGGAGCTTAATGTGGACAGCTTAGATATGACACTCCCAGATATGTCAATGCAGATAGGCGATATCACAGGTGGCACAGAGAAAATCACAGGAGCAACAGTAAAAAAGCAGATAACAAATATCATAGCGAAGATAGATGATAACAGCATAGACATTGAATATTCAGTGTCATAGAAGAAAGGCGGATTTTATGAAGATAATAACAGGAAAAACAGGGAAACCACATGTAACGAGTGCAGATGATAGAGCCTTGCACAGAGCAGAATGGGATGGCGATGGATTTTTGTCGGTCTCCCAGCCACCAGTGCTGGTTAATTCAACGACACTTAGAGTATATCCGTGTGACATTATGTTCCAGGGGTGCCATGCTAGGGTTACAGGTACATATGAAGATCTTACTTTCCCTAGTGGAGAAACAGGTAAAAAGCGAATTGATATGCTTGTTGCAAGATACACGCTGTCAGAGGAAGGTCTTGAGGATATGTCATTGCTGATCTTGACAGGACAGTCTGTAGAATCCTCACAGGAGCCACAGTTACCTGTGTATGAAACTGGCATAATAGCCAATAATGTAAGTGTCGCCGACATGCCGCTTTACAAAATTGTACACGATGGAATAAATGCAAGTGGGCCGGTTGCGATTGCATCAACTTTCCCTCCACTTAGTAATAAATATACAAAAGAGGAGTCGGATTTAACTACAAAGAAAATCAATCAGGCGATATCGAAAGCTGAAAAAACAGCGGCAGAGGCTACTGCAAAGGCACAGTCTACTGCAGATACCGCAGCATCACAGGCTGAGGAAGCTACAGGTAGGGCCGAGGAAGCGCAGAAAACAGCAGATACCGCAGTGTCGAAAGCGGATAAGGCGCAGGGCACGGCAGATACCGCAAAAACAGATGCTGCTAATGCGCAAAGCTATGCGGAAAAAATTGCAACAAAAAGCCTTGTTATATCTGATATAGTAGGCGCAACAGCGACTATACCAGGAACTGACGCAGGAACGACACTTCAATATGCCGTTGATGTAGAGCTTCCAATAAATACGGGTAGAATATTAGTTATTCCTAAAAATATCCCTAGTGGTGTCACATACATGGGATATGAAGCTTCTTCAATGAATCAGACTACATATTCGATAACTGTAAAAGCAAAAAATACAAACAAAGCAGATTCAAATATAAGCTTAGTCGTTGTGGGAGTTGCAAGACCTAAGAATCTTATATAGGGGGGTTGAGCATGTATATAAATTTTGAAGCAATAATTCAGGCTGGGAAGGTACTTGGAGCTCTTGCATTGATAGGAGGGATACTCATATCAATATATAAATGGTATTCCAGGCAGAATGAACAGGATGTGGAGATTAAGAAGATGAAGGAAGAACAGTGTCTGCTTACATATGGTACACTTGCATGCCTGAAAGGTCTCAAGGAACTTGGATGTAACGGGCCAGTCACAGAAGCAATCGACAAGATGGAAAAGCATTTGAATAAAGCAGCACATGATCAGGAATAGGAAGGAGATATAATCATGGATAAGTTAGCAATATTATTATTAGTTGTTGCAGTAATTTGCACATTGATCACAGTTATCACAGAGTTTACAAAAGAGGTTGGAATACTGAAGAAGATTCCAACCTCTTTTCAGGTGCTTATGACAAGTCTCATCATATGTGAGATATGCTTGTTTGTAGCATTATCATATTTCGATATTCGGCTGCTATGGTATTACCCTGTAGCTGTATTCTTTGGTGCTTTTATTATTGCATTCATCTGTACCAGAGGATGGGACTATCTGATCGAAATATTTAAGCGATTTTACAGAGGCGGAGATATGGAGAGAAAGGAGCGTGATGGTAAATGAATGGAATAGACATCAGCGCATGGCAGGGGGATGCCGGAATAGACCTCGGTAAGATAGCGTATGACTTTTGTATCGTGAAAGCGACAGAGGGAACAGACTACAAGAACAGATACTTTGCAGCGCATTGCGATAAAGTTTTGAGTAGAAAAAAACTTCTGGGAGTATACCACTATGCAAATGGCGGAGATCCACAGAAAGAAGCTGACCACTTCCTTGCGTATGTAAAGAAGTACATCGGCAAGGCGGTACTTGTTCTGGATTGGGAAGCCAAGAACAACAATCTGTTTGGTGTCAAGGATCTGGAATGGTGCTTACAGTGGTGCAGCTACGTACAGAAAAAGACAGGCATTAAGCCGCTTATCTACGTGCAGAAGAGTGCCATGGACGCAGTAAAGAAAGCTGGATATGGCCTGTGGGTCGCTCAGTACCCTGATTACGAGTGGACGGGATATCAGGAGCATCCATGGAATGAAGGTCGATACGAATGTGATATCAGACAGTACACATCCGTTGGTAAGCTCTCAGGTTACAGTGGCAGCCTTGATCTCAACAAGGCTTATATCAGTGCGGCGAGCTGGAATAAGCTGGCAGGCAAGGCTAAGAAGACATCAGCATCTACAACAAAGAAGAGCATCAACACACTGGCTAAAGAGGTGCTTGCGGGCAACTGGGGCAATGGTGCTGATCGCAAGAGCAGATTGACAAAGGCTGGATATGACTATAGCAAGGTTCAGGCAGCAGTCAACAAACTTGTCAAGGCAGCACAGATGACACAGGATAAGATCATCAATGCAGTTGCTCATGAAGTCATAGCCGGAAAGTGGGGAAATGGTCAGGAGCGTGTTGACCGCCTCAAGGCGGCAGGTTATGATCCTGATAAGATTCAGAAGAGAGTAAATGAACTCATGCAATAGCCTGATTTAGGGGCAAAAAAGGGGCAAAAAGTTGATTTGTCATGATATTGTCATGAATAATGGAAGTGTAAAAACGTAGGAATTAAGCCACTTTTGAGCATATGTGAGCATATATAAAAACATAGTGATTTTAAACCACAGGTTTACTTTTAACCTGTGGTTTATTTGTGTTATAGTATCTGTAGATTCCTTCTGACATATTTTATTATTAGTGTTCGGGATATTGACCCAGTTATAGGACTATTGGAGATATTGGTAGTCAGATAGTTTATAGCATTTACAATGGGAGGTATCATTTATGACACAGAACAATTTTCCAATGATCGACCTTTGCGCAACAGGCAAGAGGATCAAAGAAGTGAGAGAGCAGAAAGGAATCACCGTAAAAGCATTGCAGGCATTTCTCGGGTTCAATGAACCTGTATCGATCTACAAGTGGCAGAGGGGCGAATGCCTTCCTACATTTGACAACATGTATGCAATGGCCTGCCTATTCGGGGTAGGAATTGACGACCTTCTGGTGGGAAACCGCCAGGAGGTTGTTTTTGTTTGCGCGCCATGGGCGCGCTCTAACGGGTGTCATTTATCTCTGGGGACGGAGGTGCCAGGTACCTCCGTCCCCCATTAAATATTTGATTAATGGTGGTAGTGTGTTACAATTATATTTATATGTAAGTATAAACTTGAGCTGATCTGGGACCGGAATAATGTACGTGAGATGGGGGATTCGGTATGAAGAATGCAAGCAAGAGGCAGTATATACTGACGCTGATAGTGAGTTTTGTGGCGATTGTGGTACTGTCGTTATGTACGATCATGACATTTTATAGGAAGTCAGTGAATGATACTCTGGCTTTGGCGGCAGAGACTGTTAAGCAGGAGCAGGAATATATGAATTCGTATCTGAATCGAGCTGTGGATGCGGTGGAAGTTACGAAGATCACTGTGGAGCATATGATGAGAGAAGGTCAGTCGGGGCAGGATATACTGAACTTTCTCACGAATGAATCAGATTATTATCTCCAGGATATAGATGCGGCGTTCACAGGTGTATATGGCTTTATAAACGGCGAATATCTTGATGGCACAGACTGGGTTCCCAACGATGATTATGTTCCTCAGGAGCGGGCATGGTACAAGGCAGCAGTGGCGGCAGACGGCCAGCCAACCCTGGGCCAGCCGTACATCGATGCGCAGACAGGTGATATTCTGATGTCAGTCAGCCAGTTACTCTATGATGGTGTGAGCGTAATATCTCTGGATGTAACTCTGGATCAAATACAGGCTGAGACGGAAAAAATCAAATTAAATGGTCAGGGATATGCATTCGTCTGCGACAAGTCAGGCTTGGTGATAACCCATTCAGACAAGAAAGATGTAGGACAGGACTATACCCAGGGTGAAATGTCTGCACTCATGAAGGGCATAACGAACAATGACGGCGAACCATTTCAAGCGGTTGTTGATGACAAGAAGGTGACGGTTTTCAGCTGTTCCATAGTTGATGAATGGTATGTGGTCATGGTCATCACAAATGAGAAGCTGTACCACGGAATAAGAAACCTGATAGGCTACGATATAGGCGTTGGAATAGTTTTATATATAATTATAGTGTTCTTCTGTACCAGATCCAAGAATAGTACGGATGCAATCATGAGCAAGCTCGATGAGACAAATAACGAACTCACAGACCTGAATAATATGGTCATGCAGGCATTTGCCAAGACGATAGATGCAAAGGACAAATACACAAAAGGCCACTCCGTGCGTGTTGCCAGATACAGTCGTGAGCTGGTGAAGCGGATGGGCGGAACGATCAGGGAGCAGGACGAGATATATCAGATAGCACTGCTTCATGATATGGGTAAGATACGTATTCCGGACAACATAATCAACAAGCCGGGAAGACTTACGGATGAAGAATTCTCCATGATAAAGCTTCACTGTGTAAATGGATACCATATTCTCAAGAATATAAATGCATTTCCGGAGCTGGCGGTGGGCGCAAAGTATCACCATGAGAGGTACGATGGAACAGGATATCCAAGCGGGCTGAAGGGAGAAAATATACCAAGGTGTGCAAGAATCATAGCGGTGGCAGACAGCTATGATGCCATGACATCCAACCGAAGCTACAGATACGCCCTGCCACAGAAGATAGTGCGCGATGAGATGGAGAAGGGCAAGGGCAGTCAGTTTGATCCGGACATTGCAGAAGTCATGCTCAGTATGATTGATGAGGATGAAGACTACAACATGAGACAGGTCGAGAAGATGGTCAGCAATATCCTCGTTGTAGATGACGAGAAGATAAATATCAGACTTATAGAGAATATCTGCAAAAACGAGCCCCTCTACAAGGTCATTGCGGCTGAGAGCGGAAAGCAGGCCATAGACATAGTGGGAAATCAGCAGATAGACCTGGTATTGCTCGATATCGAGATGCCAGACATGGATGGATTCCAGACGCTGGAAGAGATACGAAAGATCACAGACGTACCGGTCATATTCGTAACAGCTTATAAGGATTATAAGCTGATAGAGAGAGCGAGACAGATGGGGGTTGAGGATTATATTACGAAGCCGTTCCTTCCAATAGTTTTCCTTGAGACCTTGTACGGAGTTATCGGTTAAATACAGATGGGGGGACACTTTGGGGAAGATAGTAAATGAGAAATCAGATAAAAAAAGTTCAAAGGCTGTACCTTGGAAGAAGAGGCTCAACAATGATACGGATATGCAGCTTCTCCTCTTTAATATAATTACAGGTGGAGGCACCATTGGCGGGATCATCAGCTTTATAGCGAGCCTGATCATCAAAACTCCACTTATACAAGATGTTGCCATATTGAGCGCGTTGACTGTGCTCGGCATATGCATTTACCTTGCAAATGCAAAAAAGATGGTGAGACAGAGTGCTATAGTGATCGTTTTTGTTATAACTTTGATGGCATTTCCGATGATGTTCTTCACCTCGGGCGGAGCGTACAGCGGTATGGGTTTCTGGTTTGGCTTAGGCATGATATTCTCATTCCTTCTGATAGATGGCATGTTTTGCTATGTCATGCTGGCTGTCCAGATCATAATGGTGGTTGCATGTTACATAGTCTCGTATAAATACCCAGAACTGGTGATCCCATTGGCAAATGAGAGAAGTGTGTATGTAGACATGCTCCAGAGCCTTATAATATTCGGCATAGTTATCGGATCCATAGTGAGATTCCAGAATGCCGTATACAAGTGTAAACTAGAGGAGATAGAGCAGATAAATGAGGAGCTTACCAGGGCGAAGGATGATGCTGATGTGGCGAACCATGCCAAATCCGAGTTCCTTGCGCATATGTCCCATGAGATCAGGACTCCGCTAAATACCATAGTGGGGATGAATGAGATAATAATGAGAGAGACACACGAGGAACAAACCATGAAATGTGCCAGGGATATACAGAGCTCAAGTGATATCCTGGTAGATCTGGTTAGGGATGTGCTGGATTTCTCCATGATAGAATCGGGCAGGATGGAGATAGTCAATGAGGAATATCATTTCAGCCAGCTGCTCAGCAATGTGTTGTCTGTTATGGAGTCCAGAGCAAGACAGAAGAATCTGGAGCTTGATGCCGAGGTTCAGGAGATTTTGTACAATGATCTGAAAGGCGATTCCGCCAGAATATGCCGGATCCTGATAAATCTTATTGGAAATGCTGTGAAGTATACGAAGAAAGGTTCGATCAGAGTGACCGTCCATATGGAGGATCATGGTGCAGATCCCCATAATGTGGAACTGGTCATGGCTGTTCGTGATACTGGAATCGGAATAAAAGAGGAAGATCAGGAGAGACTTTTCAAAGATTTTGAGCGGCTTGATCTGTCGAATAACCGATCTATAGAGGGGACAGGACTTGGACTGGCCATCACATATCACCTTGTGGAAATGATGGGTGGAAGTATAACCTGCCATAGTAAGTATGGACATGGGACTACATTTGTGGTAAAAATCAGCCAGGAACGTCTGTCCGATGAGAGAATAGGCGATTTTAAGGACAGGTACAGACAGTATATGAAGGAGAGAAAGACGTATAAGAGCAAATTGTGTGCCCCGGATGTCAGTGTTCTTGTTGTGGATGACAATGTCATGAATCTGAAAGTTATCAAGATGATGCTTAAGCCTACACGTATGAAGGTTTCGACCTGTGCCAGCGGTGCCGAGTGTCTGGAGCTTATAAAAAAGTACAGGTATGATATCATCCTTATGGATCACATGATGCCTGAGATGGATGGCATGGAGACATTTCACCGTGCTATGCTCATGCGCGACAGCCTGTGTGGCAGGAGTACATATATAGTCATGACTGCAAATGCTGTCATGGGTGCAAGAGAGATGTATCTGGCGGAAGGATTTAAGGATTATATCAGCAAGCCGGTGCAGCCGGAGGTGCTGGAAGATATCCTGATGAGATATATACCTGAGGATAAGCTGGTGGATCCGGCGGTATGTGATGAAGATCGGGAAAGCCCAACAATGGGTGCCGGAACAGTAGACGAAAAAACAGATGTTATGGGAAAACAGAATAAAGCTACGGAAGAGACTTGCGCGGTAGAAAAATGTGAAAATATGACTCGAGATGGGTTTTCAAAACAGGATTTAGACATATCTTGTAAAGAAGTTCACATTGACCACGAGAAAGGTCTTACATACTGCGGGGGCAGTGAAGACTTTTTGAAAGAAATCATATCAATGTATGCAGCTGACGACAAGCGCGCAGAGATACAGAAGGCTTATGATGAAAAAGATTGGGACGGCTACAGGATATTGATACATACGGTAAAAAGTACATCCAGAACGATCGGAGCCATGGAACTGGGCGATGAGGCGCAGGAGCTGGAGAATGCGGTTAAAGAACTTGATGTGGATATGATCTGCAAGATGCATGAGAGTGTGATGGCTTATTACTCGGCTGTACTTGACTGGTGCCGTGCGACAACCGCTCAGTAGGCCCGAAATTTTCACAAGACGATAGAATGTAGAACATAGTGCACATATGCAATATTGCAATATGCACAAAAGCAGATTACTAATACATGAATACTTGACATTTTCCCATATAATAATACGTTATTATGATATATAATATTGTATTATTTAAAAAATGGGGGAGACTAGGCAATTGTTAAGCAGACAGATCCATCAGCCATACATGAGAATGATGTCATATCATTTTATTCATCGGATCCGGCTCTTTCTGGTGCAGTAAATACACATAGAGTTGTCTCGATAGAGACAGATGGTAATAATTACAGGTATATTACAAAAGGCGATGCCAATAATGTGGTGGACCGTTACGATGTGGACTCAAGAGACCTGCTTGGCAGGGTGGTGTGGTCGTCACTCATACTTGGCAAGATAGTGAGGCTTGTGTCTAACCCACTTATATTTGTACCCATAATTCTTGTTCCGCTTGCCATTATACTCATAGCCAACCTAGTAAAGACTGTATCCTATGCAAGAAAGATAGCAAAGGATGAGGAGGAAGCAGCCGTAAAAGAGGCTATTCAGTATATAAGAGAGAAGAATCTCAGAGAAACAGGTGACACGACAGAATCCAATGAGAATTCAGAGAGAAAGTCGGAATAGCGGGCCTATAGAAAAAAGCACACAAGATTTTGAGATCTTGTGTGCTTTTTTGATATTCGCAAAGAAAAGTGAAAATGTTCCATTTTTTGCGAGTAAAAGCTGCTGAAGCAAGTCCTGGTATGTGTCGATAATCAAAAATTACAGCGAATTCACCCTGCCCATGAACAGGATCATGCCAGTGCTCTGATCTTCAATCACATACACAAATGGCTTGTCCACAATAAAGTTATATGTTTCCTCACTTGGCATCATTGCTGTTTCCTTGATCATGATGTCTGTCTCTGCTGCGGCCTTGGTTCCGTTCTCGTCCACGATCACCTTTGCTTTGTGGTTGACTGATGAAACGGCTATGCCATCGGCGATCTTGGAGAAGTCAGCACTCTCCGAATATGCCGACTGGATTCCCATGTTTTTCAGAATGTCGTCAAGACCGTCGATACTCTGCTCATCTGTGAATTTTGGGAGCTGGAGTGTATCGATCTCTACGTTGTTGGCATTATCCAGAGAGTCGATGAGCTTCTGTTTTTCTTCGTTGCTTAGTTTGTCAAAGAGTTCATTTATGTCTCCGTCATCGGCGGTTGGCATGAACACCTTCATGACAACATTGTCGCCGTCGTATGGAAGAGTGATTCCTTTGATCTCACCGTTGTCCATGTATGTGAAGTGCTCACCGTAGAGATGCATCATATCAACAACGCTTTCCTTGTCGGTTCCGTAGAAGCTGCTCTGAAAAGTTTTATCCTCGGTAAAAGGAGTATCCCATTTCCCCTCGAAGTAAACTGCGTTTATGAGCATCATTACGGTTCCACCAGGAATCTCCTTTAAGATTTCAGGGATCATCTTGTTGGTGTTGTCACTCACCCAGTTGTTGACATTTTGAACGACCTTGTCTGCCTGACCATCGAAGTCGGCCTCGTAGATTTCACCGGAGTAATAATCCTTGGCAGGTATAAGAAAGTCGGAATTTATATTGGCCGCCCAAGTCGTTCCCTTGTTCATCCATACTGAATTTGCTGTGTTGACAAATGTATTCTGAGACCAGTCTTTTGACAGATATGCCTTCATCTCATCGTTCCACTCATCAAGGTCTGTTATGCCGAGAGCGTTTTCTAGCTCATTTTTTGTTGTACCGCCGGCACCTACATCCAGCATGGACAGTGCACTTGCAATGCTGTAAGGTGAGTAAAATATGTTCTTGTCAGCTGGAAGTGCAGAATACATATTCATAGAGAATTCATTGATTCCGTTCTTTAGCTGGTCAAATGATGTTATATCCGTTTTGACCGAAGTCACAGTGATGTTGTCAGTGAGGGAAGTGACCGACGAATCAGTTTTGGTGTGACCGGGATTATTCCCCGGTGTATTTGTGCCGCAGCCGGCAAGACCTGCACACATACAGGCGCTGAGTAGTAAAGCTGTCATTCGTTTTTTCATAGTTGAAACCTCCTTATTGTAAAGCCCATCGTATCGTCCCGATGATTTATTGTAACTGGTATATCATTAACTCTCAATATATATACGAGTATCAAGAGTTTTTTTATGGTCTTTAAAAAATTTTTTTATAAGATTCGTGAGGCAGTGAACAATGAACTTGGAAAATGTACGGATTAGATATATATTAGACACAGAGGCTTAATCAGCTTCTATAATCAGTTTTCATACGGAGGAAATACGATGGCACTTATAAATGGAGATGATAGGGTTGACAAAGGAAGAATGGTACGCCCGGCTTTTTGAGCGTCTGGGAAGGTCGAAATTTCGCAGTGGATTTCATTTGACACAGAAAGATATCGACTATATACATGAAAAGGGGCTGGATACCATAAGACAGCATGCACGGGATTTCATAGCGCAGAGGGAAGCTCCGGCATTCATACCAAATGACGGAAAGCAGACTCCCATGCGGGGACATCCGGTGTTTGTGGCACAGCATGCCACGGCTACATGCTGCCGGGAATGCATACGTAAGTGGCATACATTTGCCCCGGGAGTGGAGCTTGGTCCAAGACAGCAGGAGTATCTGGTGGATGTTATCATGACCTGGATAGAGAGGGAGCTGGCAGCTGCGGAAGAGAAAGTGGCAGAAGAAACAGCGACTGAAGATGCAGTGACATCGCAGACTGGAAAAGTGATGGCAGATGAGGCGGTGACGTTGCAGGCCAGAAAAGAGATGTCAAATGATATAAAAAGGCCATAAAAATGTATGTTTTCTACCAGTAGTGTAATGACAAATAATTATATCTGTGGTAGAGTACAGTTTAGGTGGTCAAATAAAAGAAGAAAATCAGGACACACCAATAAAAAATGACTTAGGAAAAGGAACCCGGAAGGGTAGTCAGGAAAGGAAAGAATCATGTTAAGTATAGTTTTCGCTAAATACATACCCCGAGAGTTTAATAGTGATGTGGCAGGGAATACTTTATATACAGATGATAAGCTGCGTGAACATATGTACTCATATGGTACAGGGCGAGAGCGTACGGAACATGATCATACAAATATGCTGACCTGAATGATCTGAGCAAATACATAACAGATCAGATAGGTTTCGATAGACTGAGATCAGCCAGATCTATCAGCATTTATAGATTGGAATCATGATGTACGAAAAAGCGTCCATCCATGTGAGTATTATAGAAGTATTCATGTGGATGGGCGTTTTTTGCGTGTTTTTGAACTCGTCTTTGTGAAGAAGAAATCTGTCACAATTGTAGCAATGCAGATGAGATGAGAATTTTGGGAGGGAAGTATTATGTGTAATGTACCAACAATTGACATGACAGGAACAGGCAGAAATATTGTGAAGCTTAGACAGAATGCAGGTTTTTCTGTAAAGGATCTGCAGGATATATTTGGATTTGCCACTCCAAATGCGATATACAAGTGGCAGAAGGGTATGGCTATGCCAACCGTAGACAACCTGATCATTCTGGCCGCCATCTTTGGTGTAACAGTGGATGATATCATTGCAGTAAACATCTGCTCGACAGTTGGAATCAGTGCGTAACATAAAAGAAGTTGACATATTCATGCTTATAAAGGCGGACAGCGGTAACTACGTTGCCCGCCTCTTTTATATTCCTGTATGGGGTCAGGCACCTCCGTTCCCAGGGGGTCAGGTACCTCCGTCCCCATAAGGGAGAAAATTGGGGGTTGACTTGGAGTCTGCTCCAAGTGCTATATTCAATATTGGATGGATTCAGAGAAAGAGGTGGCAATATGACTATCAAAGAAGTAAGTGAAAAGTTTGATATCACCGCTGATACGCTTAGGTATTACGAGAGGGTTGGGCTTATCCCTCCTGTAGCGAGAAATGCCAACGGCAACAGGGATTATCAGGAAAAGGACGTCAGCTGGGTTGAACACACCGTATGCATGAGAAATGCTGGGGTTCCGATAGAGGCGCTTATTGAATATGTAAAACTGGTCCAGATGGGAGATGCTACATTTGGCGCGAGGCTGGATCTCCTTAAGGAGCAGTATGAGAAGCTTGAGGAGCAGAGAAAACAGATCGAAGCCACCATGGATAGATTACATTACAAGATATCCAAATATGAGGAGGCCGTGAAGACCGGCAAGCTTGTATGGGACAGGAAAATTACCGATGGCGAATGCACTATGTAAAAACAGGAGGATAAAGAAAAAATGTATATTGAAAATATCAACGGACCACAGGATGTAAAGAAACTGACAGTAGACGAGATGGGAACACTTGCAGACGAGATGAGACATGCACTTCTCATCAGAGCTAGCAAACACGGCGGACATTTTGGACCAAACTTTGGTATGGTTGAGGCAGCCATAGCACTTCACTATGTATTTGAATCACCAAAGGATAAGATTGTGTATGACGTGTCACACCAGAGCTATCCGCACAAGATGCTTACTGGAAGAAAGGATGCATACCTCTATGAGGAGAACTATGATGATGTGACTGGTTACAGCAACCCGCATGAGAGCGAGCACGACTTCTTCACGGTTGGACATACTTCAACATCCATCAGTCTGGCTGCAGGCCTTGAAAAGGCAAGGGATCTCCAGGGGGCAGAGGGCAATGTGATAGCGGTGATAGGCGATGGCTCCCTGTCAGGAGGAGAGGCCCTTGAAGGCTTGGACTACGCTAAAGAACTGGATGGCAACCTTATCATAGTTGTAAATGACAACGATATGTCCATAGCCGAGAACCACGGAGGACTCTATACAAATCTCAAATTACTCAGAGACACTAATGGAACAGCAGAGTGCAATCTGTTCCGCGCCATGGGACTTGATTATTATTACGTGCATGAAGGCAATGATGTGGCAGCCCTCATAGACACATTCCAGAAGGTAAAAGATTCAAAGAAGCCTGTTGTGGTCCACATCAGAACCCTCAAGGGAAAGGGTTATGCCCCAGCTGAGGAGCACAAGGAGCAGTGGCACTACAGCGGACCATTTGACATAGAGACAGGAAGATCGTTATTTGAAGGTGACGAGGAGGACTACTCAAGCGTGTCCTGTGATTACCTGCTTGACAAGATGAAGAAGGATCCAAAGGTCGTTGCCATCACAGCGGGAACACCGACGGTTATAGGATTTACAGAGGATAAGAGACGTGAGGCCGGAAAGCAGTTTGTCGACGTGGGAATCGCAGAGGAGACAGCGGTGGCACTTGCGTCGGGAATTGCAGCAGGCGGCGGAAAACCAGTGTTCGGTGTGTACAGCTCATTTGTGCAGAGAACATTTGACCAGATATCCCAGGATCTCTGTATCAACAACAATGCAGCCACTATAGTGACATTTGCAGGATCTGTATATGGAATGAATGATGTGACACATCTGGGATTTCAGGATATCCCTATGCTTTCAAATATCCCGAATCTTGTATATCTTGCTCCGACAACAAAGGAAGAGTATATTGCTATGCTTGACTGGAGCATAGAGCAGAATGAGCATCCTGTGGCCATCAAGCTCCCAGGCGGTGCAATGGTAAGTGGAAGCCCTGTGACGAAGAACTTTGGAGATCTGAATAAATATGAGGTGACACAGAAGGGAAGCAAGGTTGCCATACTCGGCCTTGGAACCTTCTACAGTATGGCAAATGCTGCAGCAGACGAGATGAAGAGTGAGCTTGGTATAGATGCCACTGTCATCAATCCTTACTATATCACAGGTCTCGATGAGGAACTTCTTGAAAGCCTCAAGGCAGACCACTCAGTTGTCGTCACCATCGAGGATGGTATACTGGACGGCGGATTCGGTGAGAAGATTGCAAGATTCTATGGCGATTCAGATATGAAGGTGCTGAATTATGGTCTTAAGAAGGAATTCCTTGACAGGTACGATGTCGAAGAGGTTCTTAAGGATAATCGTCTTGATGCAGAGATGATCGCGGAGGACGTTAAGGGACTTTTGTAAAGTGTATGATTATCTATGATATATATGTTTGTGTGAATAATTTATTAGTAGAAATATAGAACAGACATAAAATGCCCCATATAATTCTGAAATTTTTTATTTCCAGAAATTATATGGGGATATTTTATTCGAATGTCTGATCATGATATGATGCCGCGTTCTGTCAGAATGGATATAGCACCTTCGGCGTTTGCTATACTCTGCACTGTTTTTTCAAAGAATGAGCATCTTAATGCAATCTTAATACAGCACACCGGATCATTACACCGTTTTTTTATATTTCATAATATACTCTTTATAAACAAACAAAAACAGGAGAAGTATATATGTCTGAAATTACACATAGAAAAAAGCGACTGTCATCCTTTAAGCTGATCGTTTTGGGCTTTGCCGGGGTTATTCTGATCGGAGCACTGATATTGATGCTGCCGTTTTCATCGACTGCCGGAGTTGTTACGCCGTTTCACGAGGCGCTGTTCACATCGACCTCGGCCGTTTGCGTTACGGGGCTGGTCGTGCAGGATACGGGCAGTTATTGGTCCGCTTTCGGGCAGACGGTAATACTGCTGATGATCCAGATAGGCGGGCTCGGTGTTGTGACAGTTGCGGCATTTTTCGCCATGCTGTCTGGCAGAAAAATATCGCTGATGCAGCGCAGTACCATGCAGGACGCCATCTCTGCCCCGAAGGTCGGCGGGATCGTCCGCCTGACCCGCTTTATTGTACGGGGAACTTTTTTGATCGAGCTTATCGGAATGATCGTCATGCTGCCGACATTTTGCGGAAACTTCGGTATCAAGGGAATTTGGATGGCGGCATTTCATTCGATTTCCGCCTTTTGCAACGCCGGCTTTGACATACTCGGCACCGCAGAAAACAAATACCCGTCTCTTACGGGATACATCGGAGAGCCTACAATAAACATTGCAATTATGCTTTTAATTATTGTGGGCGGTATTGGATTTTTGACCTGGGACGATATTTGCACAAACAAGTGGCATTTCAAAAAATACCGTATGCAAAGTAAGGTCATATTGGTAACAACGGCAATCCTCATTATCGCTCCCGCAGTATTCTTTTTCTTCTGTGATTTTACGGGGCTGCCGCTCGCCGAAAGGATTCTTGCGTCGCTTTTTCAGTCTGTCACACCGAGAACCGCCGGTTTCAATACCGCCGATCTTCCCGCTATGACCGGTTCCTCCAAGGCAATTATGATTCTGCTGATGCTCGTCGGCGGATCGCCCGGCTCCACGGCAGGCGGTATGAAAACGACCACGCTTGCCGTTCTGATTCTGAGTGCATTCTCCGTCTGTTGCAAAAAGGACGATGTCGAAGTCTGCGGCAGGCGCATTGACGGTTCGGCAGTGAAAAACGCCGCAGCCGTTGCCGTAATGTATTTCCTGCTGTTTTTTGTCGGCGGCATTGTTATCAGCGCGGCAGAAGGTCTGCCGCTTAGCACCTGCCTTTACGAAACGGCGTCCGCTGTCGGAACGGTCGGGCTTACCCTTGGGATCACACCGCAGCTCGGTGTTCTTTCTCAGCTTATTTTGATCGTCTTGATGTATCTTGGCAGAGTCGGCGGACTTACCCTGATTTACGCGGCGATCTCCAATAAAAATCAGAGCGGTGCAAAGCTGCCGCTCGAAAATATCACAGTCGGATAAAGGAGTTACTATATTATGAAAAACATATTGTTGATAGGTCTCGGCAGATTCGGTAGGCATATCGCTTTGCAGCTGAATAAGCTCGGGCATGAGGTGATGGCGGTAGACAGCAACGAAGAAAGGGTCAATAAAATTCTGCCGATCGTTACTAACGCACAGATAGGTGACAGCACAAACACGGAATTTTTAAAGTCGCTCGGAATCGGAAACTTTGATGTGTGCATAGTCACCATAGGAGGAAATTTTCAAAATTCGCTGGAAACCACTTCTTTGCTGAAAGAACTCGGCGCAAAATTAGTTGTATCCCGTGCCGAGCGTGATGTGCAGGAGAAATTTCTTCTGCGTAACGGAGCGGACGAGGTCGTTTACCCAGAAAAACAGGTAGCAAATTGGGCTGCTATTCGGTACACCGCCGATCACATACGGGATTACATCGAGGTCGATGAGGCTCATGCCATTTTTGAGGTAGAGGTTCCGGAGGGGTGGATCGGAAAAACCGTCGGAGAGCTGGATATCCGCAGAAAATACAGCATCAATATCATGGCGACCAAGGAGAACGGAAAAATCAATATGGCAGTTTCACCGGAAACCGTTCTTACGAACAAGACCACTCTTTTGGTTCTCGGTGCTTACAAAGAACTGCAAAAGTGTTTTCGCATTTAACAGAGGTGAGTGAGGATGGCTGAACTATTGCTGATCGTCAGCCTGCTTGGCATATTTGCTTTCGGATTTTATCTTATGAGCAGGCTGGATCGATTTCTTGAAGAAAACAGAAAAGCATTGTTAAAGGAAAACGAATCCCGTGAGCCTTCCGAAATTCTGCTGCCGCAGGGGCTGTCCGAAAGTGAAATATTATGTGAGATCCGCCGTTTTCGTGAAACGCACGGAAATGTCGATATTATTCTTTCCGATGGGCAGAAGAATGATTTTTAGACTGCGGTAGATTTTTTTACAGTTTTACTGTATAATAATAAAATAAAAATGGCGGTGAAACCGATGAAAGTACAAAACGAACAGTCAAAATTCGATACAGACGAGCATATTCTTGTCTGCCTATCCTCTTCGCCATCCAATGCAAGGATCATACACACCGCCGCAAAGATGGCTAAGACCATTCATGCAAGATTTACCGCCATCTATGTGCAGACGGATACGGTCATAAATGATGAGGATCAGTCCCGACTTTCGCAGAACATACAGCTCGCGCAAAGGCTCGGCGCCGAGATCGTTATGACGCACGGCGAGGATGTACCGCTGCAGATCTCGGAATATGTCAGGCTTTCCGATGTCACAAAAATTGTGATCGGGCAAAGCAGTGCCAGACGCAGATGGCTGTTCGGAAGACCGACTCTCACTGAAAAGCTGATCTCCTCCGCCCCCGATGTTGACATTCATATTATTCCCGATGCACTGAACTACACAAAGCCGCACAGACGCCGTCTGTTCTTAGGTGCAGAGATACCGTCGCTGCGGGATATTGCCGTGACCGTCCTGGCGCTTGCCGTATGTACGGCGATCGGGTTTCTGTTCGACCATCTCGACTTTCCCGATACCAATATCGTTACGGTATACATCCTAGGTGTGCTGATGATCTCCGTTTTGACCAAAGGATACCTTTGCAGTATGGCAGGCTCACTTCTAAGTGTTGTATTGTTCGGATTTTTCCTTACCGAACCCAGGTTGTCCTTTCAGACATATGCCGTAGGCTATCCCGTTACCTTTGCAGTCATGCTGGCGTCTTCCGTTCTCACCGGCACGCTTGCCTCGAAGCTGAAAGATCATGCAAGGCTCTCGGCTCGCTCCGCGTTCCGTGTGCAGGTGCTGTTCGACACTGATCGTCTGCTGCAAAAAGCAAAAAGCAACGATGATGTTTTAAGCGTGACCTGTATGCAGCTCTCGCGGCTGCTTGACCGCAGTATTGTTGCCTATACGAAAGGCGAAAACGGAATGTTGTCCGGGCGGCTGTATGCCGAAAAAAAGGATACACACGCTGAAAAGCTGCTAAGCGATGCAGAGCGGCAGACCGCAGAATGGGTGCTTCAAAACGATTGCCGTGCAGGAGCAGCGACAGCACAGTTTGGAAAATCCGAATGTCTTTATCTTGCGATCCGTGCAGGCGGCAGAGTATACGGTGTAATCGGGATACCGATGAAACCCGAAAGACCCGATTCATTTGAGAGCAGCATCGTACTGTCGGTTGTGAACGAATGTGCGCTGGCAATGGATAATGCTCACAACGCCGCCGAAAAGGAACGGGCGGCAGATCTTGCAAAAAGCGAGCAGCTGCGCGCCGACCTTTTGCGGTCGATCTCACACGATCTGCGCACGCCGCTTTGCTCCGTTTCGGGTAATGCGGACACGCTTTTGCATAACGGAAACTGCCTGGACGAAGCAACCAAGCAGCAGATCTATAAAGATATTTATGACGATTCCGAATGGCTGATCGGCGTGGTGGAAAATCTGCTGTATGTTACACGGCTGAATGACGGACGCCTGAAGCTGGAGCTTACCGACCAGCTTGTAGACGAAGTGGTCAACGAAGCCGTTTCGCACTTGAAGAAAAAATCCGTCGGACACAAGGTGACGGTAAGGTGCGACGATTTGATCCTTGCCCGTATGGACGCACATCTTATCGTGCAGGTCATTGTCAACCTTATTGATAATGCTTTGAAATATACCGAACAAGGCTCCGAGATCTGCGTAAGTGCCGAAAAACAGGGTGGGGATGCCGTGATCCGAGTTACCGATAACGGAAACGGAATTGCAGACGATATGAAGCCGCATATTTTTGAGATGTTTTACACCGGAAAAAATACCGTCGCAGACAGCCGCAGAAGCTTCGGGATCGGGCTTACCCTGTGTAAATCTATCGTAGAGCTGCACGGCGGAACGCTGACGCTTACGGATAACGTACCGCACGGCTGCATATTTACCTTTACTTTACCGCTCAGCGAGGTGACTCTGAATGAATAAACCCCTTGTTCTCGTTGTGGAGGACGACCGTCCCGTCCGCAATCTGATCGTAACAACATTAAAGGCGCACGATTACCGCTACCTGACCGCGGAGAACGGACACAGCGCTATTATAGAAGCGACCTCCCATAACCCGGATATCGTTCTGCTGGATCTGGGGCTGCCGGATATCGACGGCACACAGGTGATCGAAAGCATCCGCTCATGGTCAAATATGCCCATTATTGTGATCAGTGCGCGCAGCGAGGATAAAGACAAAATCACGGCGCTGGATGCCGGGGCGGACGACTATCTGACAAAGCCCTTTTCCATAGAGGAGCTTTTGGCACGCCTTCGGGTCACGCAAAGACGGCTGCTGCTGCTTCAGGCAAGCGGCGACGCCGACTCACCCGTTTTCCAAAACGGCAAGCTTAAAATTGATTATGCTGCCGGCTGCGCTTATCTAAATGGGGAGGAATTACACCTGACCCCGATTGAATACAAGCTTTTGTGTCTGCTCTCTCATAATGTCGGAAAGGTGCTGACGCACACCTATATCACGCAGCAGATTTGGGGCAGCAGCTGGGAAAAAGATATTGCTTCTCTGCGGGTGTTTATGGCGACCCTGCGCAAAAAGCTGGAGTCGCAAAAGGACAGTCCGCAATACATTCAGACGCATATCGGCGTCGGTTACCGTATGCTGCGGGTAGACTGAGAAAAGCGAGGGAACAAGGATTTGAACCGATATGCAATAGAAAATCTTTTCGGAATTGAAGGGCTGAATATCGCTTGGTACGGACTCATTATCGCCTGCGGTATGGTGCTTGGCTTTGCTTTGGGGAGTATAAAACACAGCCTGTGCCAATTTGCCGTCCGAAACCTTAATCAAAGATCAAAATTTTTTCTAATCATTTTCCTGTTAGCTATAAAAAAGCACAACGCCACAGAGTTTTAAATCTCTGTGGCGTTGTGCTGCTCTCAATCGGTCACTTTTTGAAAGTGTCCTTATGTGAGCCTGCCTTTTATGCGGCTTTGAGCGGGGTTGCCGCAAGGATGGATTTGGAGCCAAAATAGTGTTACCCTATAGTAAAGATGATACAAAATGATAAATGTAAGTATGGCTTACGGTCACATATAAATGGGAGGCGCGTAAAATGTGGATATTATTTGCAGTGAGTTCTTCGTCATTTGCGGGGATCACGGCGATACTTGCAAAATGCGGTATAAGAAAGACGGATTCTGATGTGGCGACGGCTATAAGGACAGTTGTGGTTCTGCTGTTTGCTTGGCTGATGGTTCTTGTCACAGGAGCCTGGACTGCAGACACACATATCAGCGGTAAGACACTTCTCTTTCTGATCCTCTCCGGCCTTGCAACTGGAGCATCCTGGCTGTGTTATTTCAGGGCGCTGCAGAAAGGGGATATCAACAAGGTCGTTCCCATAGACAAATCAAGCACCGTGCTCACGATTCTGCTTGCCCTCATATTCCTACATGAGGGGATCACCTGGGTTAAGGGTATCTCAATAGTTATGATAGGTGTGGGCACCATGCTTATGATCACCAAAAAGAAAACTGCAGATGATCAGGAGATGTCAGGGAAAGATGTCGAATATATGTCAACAGACGGTGGCAGTGTGGCACAGAAACAGCGGGGAATGGGACTTTTGCATGGCAGCTGGCTGCTGTACGCGGTGCTCTCAGCTGTCTTTGCCAGTTTGACAGCGATACTCGGCAAGGTAGGGATATCGGATATCAACTCAAATCTGGGCACGGCGATCAGGACAACGGTGGTTCTTGTCATGGCTTGGCTTATGGTGTTTGTGTCAGGAAAACAGCATGAGATAAAGGGCATAGAGAAGAAGGAGCTGCTGTTTATTGCGCTCTCCGGAATAGCCACGGGAGCATCCTGGCTGTGTTATTACAGGGCACTTCAGGACGGACCGGCAAGCGTGGTAGTACCGATAGACAAGCTGAGCATGCTCATCACCATTGCATTTTCAGGAATCGTGTTCCACGAAAAGCTGACCAAGAAAGCGGCTGTTGGCGTGGTATGCATCACTGCTGGAACTCTCTTAATTGCCATGAATTTCTGAATATTTTACGGTCTATTTAGAAAGTATTTATAGTTTCTTCCTGTGGATTTTATATCTATCGTTTACACTATATACAACGAAAAAGATATAGAGGATACATTTGTACATGAGAAGCTTATCAAGCTGTGCTTGATGGCAGAACAGGCAGGAGGCGTTAAATATGAGAACAGCAGACCATATGAATCTGAGCAGATATATTATGGATCACATGGATGCCGGCGCATCTAAGCTGCAGAAGGCGGCGTTCATATTTGGCAGCATAGAGCCGGATATCAATATGCTGACTTATTTCAGGGGCAGCATCCGTGACGAGGAGAAACTTAGAGGACACAATTACGAAAATGTCATGAAGTATATGGAAAAACTTACAAAGAAACTTGAGAAAGGCGGAATGGGAACTGTCAGACAGAGCTTTCTTCTCGGAAAGCTTGTTCACTATGTGGCGGATTCATTCACATATCCGCACAACAGTATATTTTCTGGGAATCTTAGAGAACACTGCCAATACGAGACAGAGCTGCATGACTATGTGAATCAGATGATATCATCCGATAATGTAAATTTAGATAGTATTGATGATGGAATAGATATAGTTGAATATCTTGAGGAAATTCATTACAGATATGTCAGTGAGGCTCTGGGATGCGAGAATGATTACAGACATATCACACATGCAATATCCGTGGTTACAGAGCGGTTCTGGCAGACAGAGAGTGTGTCAGTGCCATCCATGCGTGATGTTGCAATTGCATGTAAGGAACATATGCCGGTTACGGCAAATGCAAGTATGGCAGCAGCTGGCAAGATTGGAATGGAGTCTACAGGGGTGGCGTAGGATAGCACGCCGTAAAAAAGTCCAGTATATCGAAATTGAGCCGACAACAAAGACTTGGTTAAGAAACTTCATAAAAACAACAAAACAGCTTGAGAAAAACAATTTAAAATTACCTCTTGCATTATTTTCTGAAGTCTGCTATTATAAATCACGACAAAGGCGTCAAATGAATCGAAAAGATTCGTTTGGCGCCTTTTCGCGTATGTAGTACCGGGAGAATGAGATATCGCATCCTTCGGGTGAATAAAGGTTAAGGAGGAAGAAACTATGAATACGGGAGATACTGGTTTTATTATGATCTGTGCGGCTCTGGTGTTCTTCATGACACCCGGACTTGCATTCTTCTACGGAGGCCTCGTCAGGAGGAAAAATGTTGTAAATACCATCATGGCATGTACAGCCATCATGGGACTTTCAGTTGTCATGTGGGTGCTGTTCGGTTACTCGCTCTCATTTGGCACGAACCACGGAGGTGTTATAGGAGATCTCAAGTGGTTTGCACTTAACGGGATAAAGATGGATGAGGCTGGTCCTTATGCGGACAATATACCTCACCTTGTATACGTTGCATTTCAGATGATGTTCGCCATGATCACACCGGCGCTTATCACCGGCTCACTGGTCGGACGTGTGAAGTTCAAGGCGTTGTTCTTCTTCATCATGCTCTGGTCGATCATCGTTTATTACCCAATGGCTCACATGGTATGGGGCCAGGGTGGTTTCCTCGGAGAGATCGGATCAGTTGATTTCGCGGGAGGAAATGTAGTGCATATAAGCTCAGGTGTGAGCGCCCTTGTATTCTCTATCATCCTTGGAAGAAGAAAGGGATACGAGAACACAGCATACAGAGTTCACAACATTCCATTTGTCGCACTCGGTGCATTCATTCTTTGGTTTGGATGGTTCGGTTTCAATGCCGGAAGTGCCCTCGGCGCAAATGGTCTTGCAGCACATGCATTTATGACAACAGCGATTGCCAGTGCCAGCGCAATGCTCTCATGGATGATAATAGATGTTATAAAGGACGGAAAGCCTACTCTGGTCGGTGCATCAACAGGTCTTGTAGTTGGTCTTGTGGCTATAACACCTGGTGCAGGATTCGTACCGATCTGGTCATCATTCATCATCGGTGCACTTGTCAGCCCGATCTGCTGCTTTACAATCTCATTCCTGAAGGGTAAGCTGAAGATAGACGATGCACTTGATGCATTTGGATGTCATGGTATCGGAGGTATCTGGGGAGGTATCGCAACAGGTTTATTTGCAAAGAGCTCGATCAACAGTGTAGCCCGTTGGGATGGTCTGGTATTTGGCGATGTACATCTGTTCCTGGTGCAGCTTTTAGGTATCGTTGTAACAATCGCGGTAGCCATAGTCGGAACACTTATCTGTCTTGGGATCGTGAGACTCTTCACACCACTCCGTGTAACAGACAGAGAAGAGAAGGTAGGTCTGGATATCTCAGAGCACGGTGAGAGTGCATATCCAACATTCAATGGACTTGATTCGTAGGAAGATGCAATTGCGAACCAGATATGTATAGATTGTTGAACTGATTTAGAATACCAATCAGGGAGCGCTTCCGCTTAACTCAGGCTGCAGCGGTATATGCAATAGAGAGGGACCCGCATAGCGGGAGAGTTGGCTGTTGCAGGTAATCGAAGATTACCTAAGGACCGGCGCCTTCGTATATCCCTGAGTTGGTAGTGCTAAACAATCTCAACTAGGTATATGTTATGAGGTTCGAATTGCATGTTTATTGGTATAGATAGATTTTAGAATAAGGAAGGAGAGATCTGATATGATGATAAAGGTTGAGGCTATCGTGCGCGAGGAGGTCTTTGAGGACGTCAAGGAAGCACTGAACGCTATAGATGTAAATGGAATTACAGTGTCTCAGGTTATGGGATGCGGAGCACAGAGAGGATATAAGAAGCTTGTCCGTGGTACTGAGGTAGATGTGGTGATGCAGCCGAAGATCAAGTTTGAGATAGTTGTGTCATCTGAGGAATGGGAGAAGAAGACCATCGAGGCTATCCAGAAGGCGGCATATACAGGCGAGGTTGGAGACGGCAAGATATTCAGCTACGAGATCCGTACTGCAACTAAGATCCGTACAAAGGAGAGCGGATATGATGCGCTGAATTAAAAGTTTATAAATTCTTTACCAAATACTAGTCGGGAATCCTTTGACAATCAAAGGGTTCCCGTGTTATTATGTCGGAAATATCAGGGAGTAGTTCACATCGGTTATAAGATGTTGTGCGATCTCGTCATCACGTTTTCTGGCTGGGACATACCTGTGCAGGGAACCGGGACGCACGCTTTCGGAGTATATATAGTAGTGTATATAGAACTTGAAAGGAACGAGACTTTTATTGTGTGTTTATCATGCAATGAAGGTCTCGTTCCTTTTTCTTTGCATGACACACACAACCTGTTTACAGAGATTAAGAAGAAAAGGAGTCTGGTGTGTATGACAGAGAAAAATTTTTGGAACTGTTCCGGTGATGAATTACTAAAAGAATTCAGGACAGACAGCCGCGGACTGTCGACGGAGCGGGCAGAGGAGATCCGCAGTGAAAAGGGAGAAAATGTTCTCCAGGAAGGCAAGAGAAAGAGCACATTACAGGTGTTCCTCAGCCAGTTTTGTGACCTGCTGGTGATCATACTGATCATAGCAGCGGTCATTTCTATGTTTTCTGACAATATCGAGAGTACCATAGTAATCTTGGCGGTACTCGTCATGAATGCTGTGCTTGGAACGGTGCAGCATGTGAAAGCTGAGCGTTCGCTTGACAGTTTGAAACAGCTTTCATCCCCAAATGCAAAAGTTATGAGAGATGGTGTGAAGCAGGAGCTTCCGTCCCGCGAGATAGTTCCGGGTGATATCGTGCTGCTCGAGGCGGGCGATATGATAGTTGCCGATGGAAGGATACTCAGGAACTTCTCACTCCAGGTAAATGAGAGTTCACTCACCGGAGAATCTACAAATGTGGAAAAGAATGATGCAATAATAGAAGGTTCCGTGCCTCTTGCAGACAGGACAAATATGGTGTATTCAGGAAGTCTTGTTACATACGGACGAGCAGAGGTGCTTGTGACCGGAACAGGAATGGATACGGAGCTCGGTAAGATCGCAGGACTTATGAATGCGGCAAAGGAAAGAAAGACTCCGCTTCAGGAGAGCCTTGACAAGTTCAGTGCAAGGCTTGCGGCATTCATCATGATCGTGTGCGCGCTGGTATTTGTCCTCTGTATATACAGGAAGATGGCGGTGCTTGATTCCATGATGTTCGCAGTCGCCCTTGCAGTTGCAGCTATACCTGAGGCTCTTGGTTCGATAGTTACCATCGTGCAGGCATTTGGCACCCAGAAGATGGCGAAGGAGAATGCGATCATCAAGAACCTCAAGGCGGTTGAAAGCCTTGGATGCGTGTCAGTCATCTGCTCAGACAAGACCGGAACACTTACACAGAACAAGATGACCGTGCAGGAGATATATCTGGATGGAAAACTTTACAAGCCGGAGGAGCTTGATTCCCATAACCAGCTCCACAGATATCTGCTATATGATGCGGTTCTCACCAATGATTCCAGCATAGTGGATGGAAAAGGAATAGGAGATCCGACGGAATATGCATTGCTTGAGATGTTCCGTCAGGTCCACATGATGCCAGGCATGGAGACGGATGGTACAGGTATCTCTGTTCCTGCGGAGACTGTAAAATGGAGTCTGAAGGAGGATGTACTCAGGGACTGCATGGACAGAATGGAGGAGGTTCCGTTCGACTCGGACAGAAAGCTTATGAGTACAAAGTATCTGCTTCATGGGGTTCCGACCATACTCACCAAGGGTGCTGTGGATGTGCTGCTTGACAGATGCGTGAGCGTGAGATACAGCGATGGCGTAAAGCCTATGACAGATGAAGAAAAAGCGAAGATCAAGGCTCAGAACAAGGCATTCTCAGAGAATGGCCTCCGTGTACTGTCATTTGCATATAAGGAAAGTGATGAGGTACTGGGAGTTGATACTGAGTATGGATTTACATTCCTTGGACTTGTGTCCATGGTGGATCCGCCACGCCCGGAGTCTATGGCAGCGGTTGCCGATGCAAGGCGTGCGGGCATAAAGCCGGTCATGATAACCGGAGACCACAAGATCACAGCGGTTGCCATAGCGAAGCAGATCGGAATATACGAAGATGGGGACATGGCACTCACGGGAGAGGAGCTTGACGCTCTGTCTGATGAGGAGCTTGCACGTGACATAACAAAGATATCTGTATATGCCAGGGTGTCACCGGAGAATAAGATAAGGATAGTCGATGCATGGCAGAAGAACGGCAATATAGTAGCCATGACAGGCGATGGTGTCAATGATGCCCCTGCACTCAAGAAGGCAGACATAGGTGTTGCCATGGGAATAACCGGCACGGAGGTGTCCAAGGATGCGGCGGCTATGATACTCTCAGATGACAACTTTGCAACCATCATCAAGGCGGTGTCAAATGGACGAAATGTATACAGGAACATAAAGAATGCGATACTGTTCCTGCTGTCAGGAAACACAGCTGGAATACTGGCGGTGCTTTATACCTCGATAGCGGCCCTGCCTGTTCCGTTTGCACCTGTACATCTGTTGTTCATCAACCTGCTCACAGATTCTCTTCCTGCGCTCGCGATAGGAATGGAGCCGGCTGATCCATCGCTGCTCTCAGAAAAACCGAGGGATCCTAAGAAGGGAATACTGACATCTGACTTTATGGCAAAGATGCTCTCGGAGGGCCTTCTCATCGCTATAGCGACCATGACAGCATTCCATCTTGGCCTGCCGGTGAGTCCGGCAAAAGCCACTACCATGGCATTTGCAACACTGACACTCGCCAGACTGTTCCACGGTTTTAACTGCAGAAGTGAGGAGTCGATGTTTAAGCTTGGATTTAGATCAAATAAATACAGCGTATATGCATTTTTAGCCGGAGTGGCATTTCTGGCTGCGGTCCTGTTCATACCGGGACTTCACAGTCTGTTCAGCGTGGTAAGTCTTGGAGCGGCGGATGTGCTGAAGATAGCGGGACTTGCATTTGCACCAACTGCGATAATACAGATCATTAAGGCCATACAGGACAAGAGGAGATAGACATGCTGGAGAATATTACATTTTCATATTTTGCAGAGCAGGTTGTGAGCCATCCGGCGCTTTTGATCGCCGTTCTGCTGACACTTGGAGTAATTCTGGTAAATGGATGGACGGATGCACCAAATGCCATAGCGACGTGTGTGTCTACCAGATGCATAGATGTGGATAAGGCGATAATTATGGCGGCTGCCTGCAATTTCCTTGGGGTGCTTATCATGTCGCTTGTCAATTCAAAGGTAGCCATGACTATCAAGAACATGGTGAATTTTGGAGGTGACACAGACTCGGCGATGATCGCTCTGTGTGCGGCAATGACGGCGATCGTAATATGGGCAATCGGTGCATGGGCATTCGGCATACCGACAAGTGAGAGCCATGCCCTGATAGCCGGACTTACGGGCGCAGCCATAGCACTTCAGGGAGGACTGGACGGTGTAAATCCTTCAGAGTGGATAAAAGTAATATATGGTCTTGTGCTGTCAACCGTTCTCGGATTCGCAGTCGGATTTGTGGTGTGCAAGCTGCTCACGGTTATCTGTTACCGCTTTGACAGAAGAAAGACAAATGCTTTCTTCTCAAAAGCACAGGTGGCCGGCTCGGCGGCGGTGGCATTCATGCACGGAGCCCAGGATGGCCAGAAGTTCCTGGGAGTTCTCCTGCTTGGGCTGTTTCTCGTAAATGGACAGAGCAGTGCAGAAAATGTAACGATACCAATATGGATGATGATACTTTGTTCGGTTGTCATGGGACTTGGAACATCGATTGGAGGAAAGAAAATCATCAAGTCTGTTGGAATGGATATGGTAAAACTTGAGAAATATCAGGGATTTGCGGCTGATCTGTCGGCGGCACTCTGTATCCTGCTCTCGACGGTATGCGGAATCCCGGTCAGCACCACCCATGTGAAGACGACAGCCATCATGGGCGTGGGTGCTGAGAAGAGGGCATCTGCGATCAACCTCAAGGTGGTGCGTGATATGGTGCTCGCCTGGGTGCTCACATTTCCTGGCTGCGGTGTCATAGGATATGGCATGGCAAAGCTGCTGATCGTGTGGCTGGGGTAGTTTGTAGGTGGTTGAAAATGCAGGCGCCACCTAAGGACCGGCGGCTGCGTATTCCCCTGATTTGGTAATGCAAAAATCACTTACACTATTACAGCTTATGAGTTTTTCAATCACCTACGAATATAGAGTTTTGATTATAAGGAGAAAAACTATGAAGAAGAAAAAGGACGAGTTTTATTTTAAAAATCTGAATACATGTGTGGAGATCTCGTATCAGGCTGCGGAGTTTCTGAAGAACGTAGTCGTGGATTTTTCGGTGGACACCATCAAGGAAAATCTTGATCGTATGCATGAGCTTGAGCAGAAGGCCGATGGCAAGAAACATAAGATGATGACTGTGCTCAGTCAGGCGTTCATAACACTGATTGAACGGGAGGATCTGGTTGCCTTGTCTAACTATCTGGATGATATTACCGATGCTGTTGAGGATGTGTTCCTGCAGATTTATATGTGCAATGTGGATACTATCAGAGAGGATGTACCCCAGATGGTAGAACTGCTCCTCGAGTGCATCAAGGCACTGCAGGATGTGATCGGAGAATTGAAGAGATTCAAGAGTTCAAAGACCATTGAGCAGAGCATAATCAGGGTAAATGATCTTGAGGAGCAGGGAGACAGATTGTATGTGGAGAATATGCACAGACTGTACGGTGAGAGTGACCTTAGGACTGTGGTCGTGTGGAAAAACATATATGCCTGCATAGAGAACTGTATGGATGTGTGCGAGCACGCGGCGGATATTGTGAACACAGTGATCATGAAAAATTCGTAGGATGAGATTATTGCAAGTATAATAGCGGATAGAAACATTTACGAAAAATTCTAGGATTGTAATAAAAAATTTGTTATATTTATCAAAAATTAGAAAAAGCAGAATATTCTATTGAATAAAATCAAAGTGAGAATATAATAATCAAAGGGTTAAAGGGTGGTTTGAATATACAGAGTAACTATATCTGTGTATCGAACCTCCTTTTTTATGAAAAAGGCTCGATATGTGGAGGTTGTATACAGGCATGTATACCAAGGTTGTGAATCGTTGCTCCATATGTGTATGATAAATATATAGAAGGAAGACAAAAAAGATGAAATATTTGAAGCAGTTTCTTATAATCCTCGCCATATCCTTTATCGGTGAGATACTTAAGTACATAGTTCCACTACCGATTCCGGCGAGTATATATGGTATGGTTATCATGTTTATCTGCCTACAGACCAAGATCCTCAAGCTGGACGATGTGAAGAGTGTGGGCAAGTTTCTCATAGAGATCATGCCGGTCATGTTCATACCAGCTGGTGTGGGCCTTATGTCGTCGTGGGGAACGCTTAAGCCTGTGCTTGTGCCAGTCAGCGTCATAACGGTGGTTGTCGTCATAACGGTCATGCTTGCTTCAGGCTGGGTATCACAGCTTATAATAAGGAGAGACAGGAAGAAGGAGACTGAAAATGAGTGATATGTTTGAATCGTCCATATTTGCAGGGGTGACTATAAGCCTTCTGGCATATATGTTTGGAAGTGTACTTAAAAAGAAACTTAAGATAGCTATACTTAACCCACTGTTGGTGTCCATCATAGTGACTATAGTGGTGCTGGTTGTGGCTGATGTGGATTACGATGTGTACAATGAAGGCGCAAAGTATCTGAGTTGGTTCCTCACACCGGCTACAGTGTGTCTTGCAATCCCACTCTATGAGCAGTGGGAGCTTTTAAAGCACAATTATAAGGCTGTGCTCGGCGGTATAGTTGCCGGAGTTATAACGAGTCTGACTACAGTCCTTGTGTTGTGCAAGGTCATGGGACTTTCCCATAAAGATTATGTGACACTTCTTCCGAAGTCCATAACCACAGCTATCGGAATGGGTGTCTCGGAAGAGCTTGGCGGATATGTGACCATCACGGTTGCAGTCATAGTTGTGACCGGAGTGATCGGCAATATAATCGGAGAGATCGTGTTCAAGATATTCCGTATTAAAGAACCTATATCAAAGGGACTTGCCCTGGGATCATCAGCCCATGCCATCGGAACTGCCAAGGCTATGGAGATCGGCGAGGTTGAGGGAGCCATGAGCAGTCTGTCGATTGCAGTTACGGGAATACTTACGGTTATACTTGCATCGGTGTATGCACATTTTATGTAATGGATATAATTGGAGAGAGTTATACTTTTCGTATCTCTCTGAGCTTATATGCAGCCATGAGCTGGAATCTGACCTCCGCATTGGAGAGATCATATTCCAGCTCTTCTTTTATTATCCGGAGCCTGTAATTTATCGTATTCCTGTGGCAGAACATTTTCTCAGAGATGTGCTGAACACTGCCGCTGCACTTAAGATATTCGTACAGAGTGTCCGTCAGAGCTGAGTGATGGTTTTTGTCGTACTCTATGACACCACCGAGCTGCTCTGCGATAAATGAGTGTATGAGCTGGGCATCATTAACTTCCAGAAGAATACGCAGGAATCCGAGACTGTTGTAATCACAATATATGTTGTCTGCGGTAAATTCCCTTGCAGAAACTGCACGGCGGTAACTCAAGGGGAGTTCTGTCAGGGACAGAACCGGGCTTCCGGAACCCATATGTATGCTGCGGTCCGGGAATCTTGCCGCCAGAGCCTCTGCGATGTCACTGCATTTGTCTGCGATGGATCCAGAGGAAGGGCATCTCAGGATAACTGTCGGATTGCCATCATATACAAATGCATGGAAGACAAGATCTGTATTGTTGCAGACCTTCTGCAGGATATACATGAACTCATCTGTTGCTTCTGTATCGATGGACAGAACGTTGTAGCAGCCATTGTTGAATCCGGAGCCTTTTATTGTGTCAGTCTGCTCGTCGGTCAGGGAATTCCCCATGAGGATATTCTGGAATGCTGCGGTCATGTTGCCATCATCCCTGGAGTCTTCAAATATCCTGTTGTAGTAGTCGTGGGTGATATCGAATATCCTTGTATCCCATGGCATGGTAAAAAGAGGAAATGAATAGCGGTAGCACAGTCTGACGATCTCATCGGTTATGTCCTCCTCAAATATATATCTGCCGGTATTCAGAATGAGTCCGCAGGTTCCCCTCTTTATGAGCTCTTTGATAAATGCCCTGAGCCAGTCCTCGCGTTCACCGGAGGTCACGCCGGTTGTGATGATGAGTTCCCCTCCGTTCAAGAATGTGGATGTGGATATATCCTCTGATATGTATACCCAGCTTACGATGTTCTCCATTCCCTTTCCACCGGATATCAGGTTAAGGTTGTATTTTCGTTTGGTATCATAGTACAAATCTCTCAGAAAAATGGCCATGTCAGTGTTCCCTCCTGTATTACGCGCACATATATAGTCTTGCGAAAAGCACATTATATATTATTATTACTGCATATCAGACCTGTGTCAATGGTGGAAAATGTGCTATGAGCACAAATGCGTTCTAATATTTTGTGCCTGGGGAATATGGCATAACACCTACGGTTGTGCGATTCTATATGCAGAGTAAAAAAGACAGCCGGTGTTTCAGAAAGGAAGCCTGACCCTGGTGCACAGGCTGCTGGTTGAAAAAATAAAGGAGGACAAAATTATGCTTAGAACAGATTTACCAGAGATAATCACAGAGACACTGCCGGGACCAAAGGCAGCGGAGGTAATAAAGAGAAGAGAGAAGGCAGTGCCATCTGCCATTAGGTGTGCGTATCCGGTTGTTATAGACAAGGGTGAGGGTGCCATGATACAGGATGTGGATGGCAACAAGTTCCTAGACTGGATAGGTGGTGTCGGAGTCCTGAATATCGGATTCTCACAGCCGGAGGTCGTTGAGGCTGTCAAGACACAGGCTGACAAATATTTCCACGGCATGTTCAATGTGGTAACCCATGAGGGATATGTGGCACTCGCTGAGAAGCTTGCGTCCATTGCACCAGTAAAGGGCGACGAGAAGAAGGTGTTCTTCGCAAACAGTGGTGCTGAAGCTGATGAGAATGCTGTAAAGGTTGCAAAGAGCTTTACAAAGAGACCAAATATCATCGTATTTTCGGGAGCTTTCCACGGCAGAACACATTACACAATGGCCATGACATCCAAGAAGGCTTATGCAAAGGGGATGGGTGAGCTTGCAAATGGAGTGTTCAGGGCACAGTTCCCATATTACTACAGGAATCCTGAGGGAATGCCACAGGAGGCAGCTCTTGATTACTATATGAATTCGCTCACAGATGTATTTGAACAGTGCGCAGCGGCAGATACCATTGCGGCAGTTGTTGTTGAACCTCTTCAGGGCGAGGGTGGTTTCATACCTGCACCTATCGAGTGGGTAAAGGCTGTCAGAAAGCTCTGTGATGACCATGGAATCCTTCTTATTGCGGATGAGGTACAGAGCGGTTTCTGCAGAACAGGAAGAATATTTGCCAGTGTATATTGGCAGGAGTCAGGCGTACAGCCTGATATCATAGCAACAGCCAAGTCTATAGCAGCAGGTGTTCCGCTGTCAGCCATCATCGCAAGATCAGAGATCATGGAGGCTGTCGCTCCTGGAACAATAGGCGGTACATACTGTGGAAATCCGCTTGCCTGTGCAGCAGCCCTCAAGACTATCGAGATCATGGAGAGAGATGATCTTGCAGGACGTTCATGTGAGATTGGTGAGAAGGTTGTGGCAAGATACAATGAGCTCAAGGAGAAGTATGAGTGCGTTGGCGATGTCAGAGGACTCGGTGGAATGGTAGGAATAGAGTTTGTCAAGGATAAGAAGACCAAGGAGCCTGCTCCTGAGCTTACCTCTGCGGTCATCACCGAGTGCTGGAAACGTGGCTTGCTGGTTGAGGGCGCAGGAACTTACAATAATGTCATAAGATTCCTTGCACCGCTTGTCATCACAGATGAGCAGCTTGCCGCCGGCCTGGATATCTTCGAGGCAGCAGTGGAGGCGGCGTCTAAGTAGACGCTTGAAAAATTAGAAGATACACGACATAATATATCACAAGGAGGACCCGCGATAGCGGGAGATGCCTTGAGATAATGCGGGCGCCGCACGGAGTGCATAGGAATGCGCCCGCTCAGTAATATATCACAAGGAGGACCCGCGAAAGCGGGAAATGCCTTGTGATAATGTTGAGCGGGAGGGGTACGATGGATTATTTATCACATAATGTTGCTGTGAATCTGAATAGAATGAGGACCTCCAAAGGTATGAGCCTGGATGTGCTGTCTGAGCAGACGGGTGTCAGCAAGAGCATGCTGGCGCAGATTGAGAAGGGCACTGCTAATCCGTCTCTGGGTGTCATGGGCAAGATAGCCAGCGGCCTCAGAGTTGAGTTTCATGAACTTATTGATCCGCCGCCGATGGAGGCCTGTCTTGTGAATCCAGAGGAGCTTGTTCCAATCAAGGAGGCAAAGGGACAGTATAAAGTGTGGACGTGTTTTCCGTATGAGGACAGCCATGAGGTGGAGATATACCGTATAGACATTGAGCCGGGAGGCACATATGTCAGCGGCTCCCATGGTGAGAAGACAAGAGAATACCTGTCGGTTACAGAGGGTGTTCTGACTGTTGAGGCAGGTGATACAAAACAGAAGGTCGGCAAGAACCAGATATACAGGTTTGAGACTGATAAGGTTCATGTGTACAGCAACGATGGGAATGAAAAGGTGAGCTGTATATGTGTATTCCTGGACTATCACTAACATGGAAATATGAGCGGTATTAAGTGTAAAATAATGTACATACAATGTGGTTGTAAAAGATTATCATCTGTCCAATATAATGCACAAAATGTTCAATAAAATAATGTTCTGAAGTGCATGGTAATACAAATAAAGTCAGATAATAAGCCAATCTTAAGAAAATTAAGAAAAGGTGTTGACATGTATTATATTGAGTGGTATCTTAAGTGTGTCAAATATAAAGAACAAGAATTTAAGGCAAAGGAGCCTGGACGAACATTCGTCCGCAGTCTCCTTTGCCTTTTTTGATGCTTGGGGACAAAAACGATCCGGCACCATGATTCTTCTGATTTTACAAAATGTAGTGGAGGTAAGGATTATGAAATTAAAAGACACAGGATTAACATTTCAGGACATTAAGGACAAGGTAGACAAGTACATGATCGAGACATATGAGCGTTTCGATTTCCTCGCTGAGACAGCAAAGGACATGTACATATATGATGAGAACGGCAACGGATATCTTGATTTCTACGCCGGAATCGCAGTAAACAGCGCAGGTAACTGCAATGAGAAGGTTGTTGAGGCTGTCAAGGATCAGGTCGGTGACATCATGCACACATTCAACTATCCTTACACAATTCCACAGGCACTGCTTGCTGAGAAGGTTTGTACGACTATTGGAATGGACAAGATATTCTTCCAGAACTCAGGAACAGAGGCCAATGAGGCTATGATCAAGATGGCCCGTAAGTATGGTATTGAGAAGTATGGTCCAAACCGTTACCATATCGTGACTGCAAAGCAGGGCTTCCATGGAAGAACATTCGGCGCCATGTCAGCAACAGGTCAGCCGGGAAATGGCTGCCAGGTGGGATTTGGTCCTATGACATACGGCTTCTCATATGCACCTTACAACGACCTTCAGGCATTCAAGGATGCATGTACAGAGAACACTATAGCGATCATGGTTGAGCCTGTACAGGGCGAGGGCGGTGTACATCCTGCAACAATGGAATTCATGAAGGGACTCAGAGAGTTCTGTGATGAGAATGACATGCTTCTCCTTATAGATGAGGTTCAGACAGGCTGGTGCAGAACAGGAAATATCATGTCATACATGAATTACGGAATCAAGCCGGATATCGTGTCCATGGCAAAGGCTCTCGGCGGCGGAATGCCGATTGGAGCTATATGTGCAACCGCTGAGGTTGCAAAGGCATTTACACCTGGTTCACATGGAACAACATTTGGTGGACATCCTGTATCATGTGCAGCAGCACTTGCAGAGGTAAATGAGCTGCTTGACAGAGATCTTGCAGGAAATGCAAAGAAGATGGGAGATTACTTCGCAGCAAAGCTTGAGAAGATCCCACATGTAAAGGAAGTAAGACATCAGGGGCTCCTGGTTGGTGTTGAGTTTGATGATACGATCGGCGGTGTGGATGTAAAACATGGATGTCTTGACAGAAAGCTTCTGATCACAGCCATCGGAGCTCATATAATCCGTATGATCCCACCACTTATCGTGAACGAAGAGCAGTGTGATAAGGCTGTTGAGATCATCACAGATGCAGTGGCAGAATTAAGTAAATAGGGGAAACGCGAAGCCCCTGGAAGGAGCGATGTAGATGAAACATTTTGTTGTGACCGTTGGATGTGAATATGGCAGCGGTGGAATAGAGATTGGCAAGATGGTAGCGAAATCTCTGGGAGTTGAGTATTACGACAGAGATCTGATAGATAAGGTCGTTGAGGAGATTGGCGTTGACAGAGATCTTGTCAAGAAGGCGGATCAGGGCGAGACAGTCAAGTATGAATTTGATACAAGCTTTGGACCGCGATATGCAAACCTTACAAACAGGGTTATTTATAAGCAGTTTGAGGTTATCAATAAATTTGCAGAGAAATCTTCCTGTATCATCATAGGACGGTGCAGCAATTATATACTCAAGGACAGAGATGACTGTCTGAATGTATTCATATATGCACCTACAGAAAAGAGAATACAGTATGTCATGGAGAAGAAGGGGCTTGATCATGACAAGGCGGCTGAGCTTGTCAAGTACAACGATGGGATGCTCAGTTCCAGATATAACTACATGACAGGTGGAGATATGAGAGACTGCAGCATGCGAGACATGATGATAGACTCCAGTGTACTTGGCCTTGAGAAAACTGCAAAGTACATACTTCAGATGATAGATCTGAGATTTGAGGATTAAGCATAAAAGAAATTGTGAATTAACATATATATGCAATTCCAACTACATCGCGAATATAGAAAATGACAATGGCGTCAGATGAACACGAAAAGTGTGATTCCTGACGCCATTTTTTTAACATTTTAACAAACTGTGGATGGTGTGCTTGGATGTATTAGAAAGGATGATATTATGGCAGGAAAAAAATCAGAATTTGATAAAGTATTTTCTGCCTGGGACATACTGGTGATAGCCTTTGGAGCCATGATCGGCTGGGGCTGGGTAGTATCCTCAGGCGACTGGATCACGAGAGGTGGAGTAATAGGAGCGGCCATCGGATTTGCACTTGGCGGTGTGATGGTATTCTTCGTTGGACTCACATATGCAGAGCTTACAGCGGCCATGCCTCAGTGCGGCGGCGAGCATGTGTTCAGCTATAAGGCTATGGGACCGATAGGTTCTTACATATGTACATGGGCTATTGTACTTGGATATGTCAGTGTTGTATGTTTCGAGGCGTGTGCACTTCCAACCATCATCACTTATATATATCCAAAGTTCCTTCAGGGATATCTGTACACGGTGGCAGGTTTTGATATCTATGCATCGTGGCTTGCGGTTGCAATAATAGTTGCGATATTTATAACATATATCAATATAAAGGGCGCGAAGACAGCAGCACTTCTGCAGACCATACTTACAGTTGTGATCGGCGGTGTTGGTATTCTTCTCATAGTTGCATCAGTTGTGACAGGAGATGCCTCAAACCTTGACGGACAGATGTTCAACGGAGACTCCACAGGGGAGATATTTAAGACTATCCTCAGAGTTGCTGTTACCACACCATTCTTCTTCATTGGATTCGACGTAATCCCACAGGCTGCAGAGGAGATCAATGTACCTCTCAAGAAGATCGGTAAGATCATGATACTCTCAATTGTTCTTGCGGTTCTTTTCTATGCACTTATCATCATAGGTGTAGGTTATGTCATGAATTCATCTGAGGTAGCTGCATCCATGGATGGATCAGGTCTTGTTACAGCGGATGCCATGGCAAAGGCGTTCAACAGCAGTATTATGTCGAAGGTTCTTATTGTAGGAGGTATGTGCGGTATCGTTACTAGCTGGAACTCATTCCTCATCGGAGGAAGCCGTGCAATGTACTCCATGGCAGAGTCATACATGATCCCGAAGACATTTGCAAAGCTTCACAAGAAGCACAAGACACCTGTAAATGCACTTTACCTCATCGGTTTCCTCTCAGTTCTTGCTCCTCTTGCAGGCCGTAAGATGCTGGTATGGATAGTTGACGCAGGTAACTTTGGATGCTGTCTTGCATATTGCATGGTATCCCTTTCATTCCTGATACTCAGGAAGAAGGCACCGGATATGAAGAGACCATATAAGGTTAAGCATTATAAGATTGTTGGTGCACTGGCAGTCCTCATGTCTGGTTTTATGGTTGTGATGTACATAGTTCCAAATTCAGGAAGTGCACTCGTATGGCAGGAATGGGCTATGGCGGGTGGCTGGTCACTTCTTGGTGTGGTATTCTTCATAATATGTAAGCTTAAATATAAAGAAAAATTCGCTTCACATGTCGATGTCCTCATTGATGATGAGATCGTAGATGAGGAAGAGAACAGAGAGGAAGAGGTCAAGGCTGCTATCGAGCTTGTTATGGCTGAGGAGGATGAGACAAAATTTGTTCAGCCTATTGCCTTCAACTACAATCTTCCTGTAAATATTGCATTTGGTACCGGAAAGGTTGCCCAGACCGGTGAACTCACTAAGCCGTATGGTAAGAAAGCGCTCATCGTCACAGGCCGCAGCAGTGCAAAGAAGTCAGGCTTGTATGACAAGGTAAATGACAGTCTGAAAGCAGCAGGTCTTGAGACTGCACTGTTTGATAAGGTTGCACAGAATCCGCTCACTACAACAGCTATGGAAGGTGCAGAATTTGCCAAGGCAAATGGCTGTGATGTGGTCGTTGCCATAGGTGGTGGAAGCATCATGGACTGCGCAAAGGCTATAGCGTTCCTGGCACTCAATGATGGAGATATCAACGATTACATATTTGGCAGAAAGGTCAGCGATACGGCACTTCCGCTTGTGCTTATTCCTACAACCTGCGGAACAGGTTCAGAGGGAAATGGATTTGCGGTTCTCACCAATCCGGAAAATGGCGACAAGAAGTCACTCAGATGCAATGCCATCGTGGCAAAGGTATCCATCGTGGATCCGGATTGCATGAAGACCATGCCAAAGCATGTGCTTGCAGCAGTTGGATTTGATGCACTGTGTCACTGCATGGAGGCATACACATCAAAGATCTCGCAGCCATTTACAGATGCGCTTGCACTATATGCGATTGATCTTATTGCCCACAATCTTGTGGATGTATATAAGGGCAGAGGAACCCAGGAGAGCTGGGAGAAGATAACACTGGCCAGCACCATAGGCGGTATGGTCATCAACACAGCCGGAGTTACACTGGCTCACGGAATGGAGCATCCGGCCAGCGGACTTAAGGATATAGTTCACGGCAAGGGACTTGCAGCTCTGACACCTGTTATCATCGAGGCATCCTACAAGGGAGATCATTTCAAGTTTGCGAAGATCGCCAGAATATTTGGTGGTATCACGGCGGATGATCTGGCACCGAAGATCAGAACTCTTCTGAAGAATCTTGATCTGGATGTCAAGCTTTCAGATCTCGGAATCGAGGAGAAGGATATTCCTTGGATGGCTGAGAACTGCATGAAGGTTTCAGCAGCCAGCATAGCTAACAACCCTGTGGTATTCACACAGGAGGAGATCGCTGAGATATATAAGAAGGCAATGTAAATTGTAATATAAAGGATAGCAAACCGCTGCAGCCGGATGGGTTTCCGACTGTGGCGGTTTTTATTGTGAATTATAGTGCTTGCATATCTTTTCTAATTCTGCGAAGTTTAAGCAATCATGCCTTCGTTTAAAATATTCGCCGGACATGTATTTGTTGTAAAGAACGTTGGCTTTGTTGACTATTTTGTCGTAATTTTCATTACACCATTGGAGCTCCTGCCTGTAGAGTTGCTTTCTTTTGGCAATTTCAGAGGTATCGTGCTTTCTTATTTTGGTATCTATTCTTGATAATTGGGATGTTTCAACTGGAATCATTCTGCTGAAATTGAGAGCGGCGATGATTTTGCTATTTATAATAATTCGAGAAAAATCAATCCTATCAGACATGTTTTCGTGTTTTGGTTTGAAGGATGTTAATGGTATACAATATTTTTGACCATTACAAGTGACTATAATTCCGATATATGGTCGAGTATGTTTAGCTAGTTGTGGACTTGAGTTGTATATTCTGTCATCTTTGGCGTGTAGATTGCGGATATATTTCATATCTATCCAATATAATTTTAATTCGTGTTTCAATATGCCTCCTTATAAAATGTAAAAGGACTATGCGTACATAGTCCTTTTTATAGTTCACCTGAAAGGTGACGCTATTCTGCTGAATGTCCACTTATATAATTGGCAGGACTCTCCATATGACTATAGAATAGCATAGAACCTGCATTTGTCAAGTTGTGTAAGTATAATAATTTGTTATGGTAAAAAATGCAATAACAGCCAAGGATATTTAACAGAATGTTTATAAAAGAATACATATTGTAAAATAAAGAATTTGTGTTATCTTGTTTAATTGGATTGCAGTTTGTATCAGGGAACTACCTACTGCATGAGACAGACTGCAAATATTAAATATAGATAGAAAAGAGACGATGCGTATGCTAAGAAAGAACAGAGAACTCAGACAGACATCCGAAACATTCCTGCTCAGTGCGATACTTGCGCTTTCGGGGGGATTTCAGGATGCATATACATACAATGCCAGAGATGAGGTGTTCTCCAACGCCCAGACAGGAAATGTGGTTCTCATGAGCCAGCATCTTATGATGGGAGATTTTAAGATTGCATTGAGATACCTTTTTCCGTTGATCGCATTTGCACTTGGCGTGCTGGTGGCGGAGAGGATAAGCCATAGATACAAGAATGCATCCCGCATACATTGGAGACAGATAGTTGTGCTGGTGGAGATCGTGATATTGTTTGCGGTTGGATTCATACCGGTGAGGTTCAATCTGCTCGCCACGATGCTTGTGTCATTTGCCTGCTCCATGCAGGTTCAGACTTTCAGAAAAGTAAATGGCTACGGCTATGCCAGCACGATGTGTATAGGAAATCTCCGAAGCGGAACGGAGAGTCTGTCGGTATACCTCAGGGACAAAGAGCCTGGGGCACTCAGAAAGGCCATGCACTATTATGGAATCATCATCATATTCGCACTTGGCGCCGGAGCTGGCGGCGTGTGCACGCTGCATCTGGGGTTCAAGTCGATCTGGATATCCAGTGCACTTCTTATGGTGGCACATCTCATGATGTATAAGGAGAAGAGATAACGCACTGTTTTTATCTGAAGAGTAGCTGGATGTTCAAAATATCACAAAATTATCGCTAAACAGCAAAAAAGCGGCAGAAAGATACAATTTTAAATTATTTTGTATCTTTCTGCCGTTTTTTCATAAAAATTCGAAAATATTATGCGCTTACATCCTGTCCTCATACACCGCTTCGTTCGTGAACTCGATTCCAAGCTTCTTGAATGTGTTCATATCAACCGCCGACAGTATGGCAGATGTGTGAAGCTGGCATCCGGCAAGCTTTGGAAGCTGCTGCAGAGCAAGCTTGGCATTTGGATCTGATACTGCACACATGGACAGGGCGATGAGAACCTCGTCTGTGTGGAGTCTTGGATTCTTGCTGCCAAGGTACTGAGTCTTGAGCTTCTGTATAGGCTCGATAAATGTTCTTGAGATCAGGTGTGTCTTCTTGTCGATGCCGCCAAGTATCTTGATGGCATTCAGGAGGACTGCTGATGAAGGCCCGAGAAGGTCTGAGGTAGAACCTGTGACGATGGTTCCGTCTGGCAGCTCAAGTGCAGCGGCAGCAGAACCGGTCTCCTCGGCAAGCTTGTTAGCAACAGGGACAACGGCGCGGTCATCCACGGTGATCTTTGCCTGCTTCATGATGAGTTCTTGCTTGTAGACCTCATCCTTTGTAGCCTCGTCTCTGACAAATCTGTTCACGGACTGATAATATCTTCTGATGATCTCCTGCTTTGAAGCCTCCTGACAAGCCTCGTCGTCAACGATGCAGTTTCCTGCCATGTTGACACCCATGTCTGTAGGTGACTTGTATGGGCAGTGTCCGTAGATTCCCTCGAACATAGCCGCAAGGACAGGGTAGATCTCTATATCACGGTTGTAGTTGACTGTGGTCTCACCGTATGCTTCCAGATGGAACGGATCAATCATATTCACATCGTTGAGGTCGGCAGTTGCAGCCTCGTATGCCAGGTTTACAGGGTGCTTGAGAGGAATATTCCAGATAGGGAATGTCTCAAACTTTGCATAGCCAGCCTTCACACCGCGCTTATTCTCATGGTAGAGCTGGGAGAGGCATGTAGCCATCTTGCCGCTTCCAGGGCCAGGTGCTGTGACGATGACGAGAGGTCTGGTAGTCTCAACATACTCGTTCTTGCCGTATCCCTCATCGCTGACGATCTTTTCTACGTTGTTTGGATATCCATCGATTGAATAGTGGTGGTAAACCTTGATCCCTATTGCTTCAAGCTTCTTCTGGAAAACATCCGCAGAAGACTGTCCAGCGTATCTGGTGATTACCACACTGCTCACATACAGTCCCTTTTCTTTGTATACGCCTATAAGTCTGATGACATCCTGATCGTAAGTGATGCCGAGATCGTGTCTGATCTTGTTGCGCTCTATGTCGGCAGCATTTATAGATATGATCATCTCAGCCTGGTCTGCAAGCTGGAGAAGCATCTGAAGCTTACTGTCCGGAGCGAATCCTGGAAGGACTCTGGATGCGTGATAGTCGTCGAATAACTTTCCACCAAATTCCAGATACAGCTTGTCTCCGAACTGTCCGATCCTCTCTCTGATATGCTCAGACTGCATGGACAGATATTTGTCATTGTCAAAGCCAATTTTTCTCATCTTGTGAATCTCCTTAAACTATAATTGAACAGACATATGGTTTTGTCTGTGTATCTCTTTATGAAATAATGTAATAAGTAAGAATACTTAAATTTATAAAGCGTCCTATAAGAGAATACCACACAGATGGGAGAAAAAACAGAGGAAAGTTCGGCAAAATTGCAAATGTAATAATGCAGTAAATTTTTTCTGTATTATAGTGTTTTATATTGAAAATGATGGATGGATTGGGTAGAGTAAGGGTATGGGAGTAATGCTCGCAAATAGCAGGAACAGGAGGTACAGACATGAGTGCAGATTACATCACAATGACCATACCAAAGCAGAAAAGGATAGCTCTTATAGCCCATGATGCGAAGAAGGAAGAGCTCATCAGATGGTGCGAGGACAACAGGAACATACTGAGCCAGCATGAGCTGTGTGGAACGGGAACTACAGCCCGCATGATAACAGACAGGACAAATCTTCAGGTGAAGGGCTACAACAGCGGTCCGCTTGGAGGAGACCAGCAGATAGGTGCGAAGATTGTTGAGGGAAGGATAGATTTCGTGGTTTTCTTCTCGGATCCCCTGACCGCAGCTCCACACGATCCGGATGTGAAGGCTCTGCTCCGTATCGCTCAGGTGTACGACATACCGATGGCGAACAACAAAGCCACAGCGGACTTTATGATCCAGTCCAAGCTGATGGATGAGCCATACGACCATAAGGTCATCAACTTCCAGAAGAATATCGACAACAGGGCGAACACGCTGGGGAAATAATTGTATAGTGATAATGAAGTCTAAGGATCCACAGGATATCTGGCAAATGTCAGCCGACCTGTGGATTTTTTCTATTATGTAAGCCTCAGATCAAGGCGGCAACTACAACGACTGACGGTGTGAAGATCATTTCAAAGAAGGTTGGCACAGGTGATGATGCGCATTATGAGCTCACAGAGGAGAAGATCGCCAAGATCAAGAGCGTGACTCTGGCAGCAACATCCTACACATACGACACGAAGGCAAAGAAACCTGCAGTCACAGTCAAGGATTCAGCGGGCAAGGTGATTGCAGCATCAAATTACACTGTGACCTATACAAACAATACAAATGGAACAAAGTATACATACAGGATAGTGGCAGTGACAAAACTTGCAAACAGCGTTTCAAAGACATTGAAGATTACATATGGCAAGAATGCCAAGGCTACAGGTTATGAGATCAGATACTCACTCAAGAGCAACATGACAGGAGCAAAGACCATCAAGGTGAAGGGTGCGGCAAAGGTATCTGCAAACGTGACAAAGCTGGTTAAAAACAAGAGATATTATGTCAGCGTCAGATGTTATAAGACAGTCGGCAAGGTGACATATTATTCAACATGGAGTGCTGCAAAAAATACTGTGGTTAAGAAATAATGAACCACATGGCACTGGATATATAGAATTATAGAGTTACAACACGCGGATGTATTGCAGGATTTGCAATACATCCGTTTTGTATATATAATGGGTTGGATGTAAAACATATTTGTATTGAGGTAAATGCATTTGAAAGTTGCAAAATGGATCATGCGGGCCATAGTTGTTCTGGTGGTCGGAGTCATGCTGACTGCGGTGATCATATCCGCCGGGCTTGGAAGACAGGCGCGTATGACGATGAAAGAAGAAAAAAAGGCAAAAGCGAAAAGCTCTTACACAGAAAAAGAGATGACCATAACTGAGAAGTTCCGGGACATTAACATACAGGTGGCAGACGACATGGATGTGAAACTGGTGGAATCCGATGATGACAAATGTCACGTCACATATTTCGATTCGCCCGACGTCATACATTCCGTGACGGTGCAGGATGATGCGCTGGTCATGACCTGTGCCGACAACAGGACATTTGGTTCAGACATGGGCTTTGGAGACGATCCTTATGTCGTGGTGAGTATACCGGAGGGAGAGTATGGAGATATATCCATGACCTCGAAGACGGGAACTCTGGTGTCCAGTGTGCAGATATCCTGTGGGACATTTGAAGTAACTGAGGTGAATGGCGGAGCGTATCTGTCCAATATAACCGCAGAAAATGTAAATGTCGTCACAGATTCCGGTGAGGTCACCATGGCTTCTGTGGATGCGGACAGTGTGAAGGTGAATGGCAGCAGCGGCGACTTTTCGATAATGAACGTCCACGGCGACAATGTCATAATATCCGCGGGCAAGGGTTTGCTTGAGGGGTATAATATAAAGGCGGCAAAGGTTGGACAGTTCATGACATCTTCAGGAGATATAAATGTAGATGCGTGCGATGGACATATGCTCTGGTTTGCGACGGAGAGTGGTAACGTGGATATATCATTCTTGTCGGAGAAACGTTTCCTTGTGAACAGCAAGAGCGGAGAGGTGGACATACCTGAGTCTCATATGGAAAATGAAAACAAGTGCATTGTCGATACCACATCGGGAGATGTCCAGATAAAATATGTTGACAGATAAAATATGTTTACAGATAGAACGACTGAGCTTAGAAGGTTATAATATGGAATTAAAATTTGTTGATATTGATGATTATAGAAAACAGGTAAAGCACCTGTTCGTGACTGCGTTCCCAAGGGAAGAAAGACCTCCTATGTGGATGCTCACCAGAAGATGCAGACAGGGAAAGGCGAGGTTTCGTGCGGTTGTGGACTCGGGCAGGTTTGTCGGACTGACATATGTGATAGGTGATGACAGGGTGAAAACGCTCATGTTCCTTGCGATAGATGAATCGGCAAGAGATGGTGGATACGGCTCTGCAATATTAAAAAGGGTGAGAGCAGAGTATCCGGATCAGAAGCTGTTTCTGAATATCGAGCCCCTTGATGAGAATGCGCCGAATTACGACCAGAGGTGTCGGAGAAAGGCGTTCTACGAGCGCAATGGCCTGTCCTGCCTGGATTACCAGGTCAGAGAAGCCGGTGTTACATATGAGATGATGACCTACGGGGAGTACGTGACACGGGACGAATACGAAAAGGTTATGAGAGTCATGTATGGCTCTCTTCTATATAAGATAATAAAGCGCATGTAAATGCAAATGTACAGGAAAGGAGATCTGTGACATGGCAAAGATGGTGAAGATAATAAAAAAGAAAGATGAATACTCAATGGAATATGAAGTGGGCGATGTGCTCAAGGTGGACAGCACATGGTACGGCGGCGTGACTGTGCTCGGCAAGACCGGTGTGCCGGTGTCCATAGATAAGGATGAATATGAGGAGGTTCAGGATATTTCTGAGCCGGAGAAAGCTGAACCTACGAGCATTGAGGAAGGACTCAGACCTGCGGGACAGGGCGTTTCAACAGAAGCCTTTGACCATTTGAAGGAGATCGAAGATGAGGTCCGCGGCGCTGTGAAGGATCTTCTTGCAGTTGCGGGACTTGAACCCGGCGATGCACTGGTGGTCGGCTGCTCGTCCAGCGAAGTTGCAAATATGAGGATAGGCTCATTCTCCAGTGAGGAGATCGGCAAATGTATAGCGGGAGCAATACTCGATGAACTCAAAGACACAGGTGTCTACATGGCGGCGCAGTGCTGTGAACATCTGAACAGGGCAATAATAGTTGAGAAGGAATATGCAAAGGCGAACAGGATACCGATAGTCAATGTTGTGCCACAGCTCAAGGCGGGCGGTTCATTTGCCACAGCGGCATACGCAGATATGAAGGAGCCAGTGGCTATCGAGGCTATACAGGCACAGGCAGGCATTGATATAGGAGATACTCTCATAGGCATGCATCTTGCGCCGGTGGCCGTTCCGGTCAGATCTGAGCACAGCATGGTCGGAAGTGCACATGTGGTTATGGCGAGAACCCGTGCAAAATACATTGGCGGTGCGAGAGCCTGCTATCGCTAAAAAATAAAGAATTACCCGGAGGTATGACGTGTACGACAATATTATATTTGACTTATATGGAACATTGATAGACATTCACACTGATGAGGAGGACATCGCTGTGTGGAAACATATGTGTGAGTTCTATGCGCAGCACGGAGTGAAATACAATCCGGCAGGACTCAGATCAAGGTACAAGAGACAGATCAGACGCGCAGAACAGGCCATGGCAAAGAAGAGGTTCAAATTCCCTGAGATACAGATACTTGAGGTATTTGAGCAGCTCACGTTGAAAAAAGATCAGACACCGTCCGATTGTGCAGAGCTGACAGTGGCTGCGGCTCAGGAGTTCCGCAAGGCGTCTACAGGATATATAAGACTGTATGACGGCGTGACGGATATGCTCGAACAGCTCAAGCAGGCCGGAAAGAAATTATACATCCTGTCAAATGCACAGAGAGTTTTCACCTTCCCTGAGGTTCAGTCACTTGGCATAGAGGGATATTTTACAGATATATCGCTCTCTTCGGATTTCGGTGCAATGAAGCCGGATGCAGCGTTCTATCAGCAGCTCCTGGACAGAAATCATATCAATCCGAACAGATCCATAATGGTGGGAAATGACGCGGTATGTGATGTGCTGGCGGCGAAGCAGGTCGGACTCCACACCTGTTATGTACACTCCAATATATCCCCGGTGGATGATGCCGACAGAGACATAAAAGCAGACATAATTATGGATGAGGTAAATGTGCCGGAGATGTGCAGACTTATCCTTGAGGATGCCGACAGATAAGACCGGTCATATCCGAATATAAAAAAGAACTATTCGTCTTTAGTTAAAACGAATAGTTCTTTTTATTCTATATATGATCTAGCTGAAAAGCTCTCCGTGCTTCTCATAATCGGTAATACGTGAGATGGAGTTGTCATCATTAACAAATACGACCTTAGGCGTGTGCTCCTTTGCCTCCTCAGGTGTCATTGATGCGTAGCACATGAGAATTATGTGATCTCCGACCTGGACCTGACGGGCAGCAGCACCGTTGAGGCACATAACTCCTGATCCCGGCTCTCCAGCTATGGTGTATGTCTCGAAACGATTACCATTTTCTATGTCAACAATCTGTACTAATTCATACTCAAGGATTCCGGCGGCCTTTAAAAGCTCAGAATCTACAGTTATACTGCCGACGTAATTGAGCTCAGCCTGAGTTACAACTGCGCGGTGTATCTTACTCTTTAACATCGTAATATTCATAAGATTTGCCTTTCTATGCTGTATGCATCCTGTTTACCGCAATTATAATATCATAAATTGACAATATTGCAACAGTAAATAAAATCATTTCTTGATTATATTATTGACATGTGCAAAAATAACTGAAAGAGAGTTGTAGACCGGACATTTGGAAAGGTGGACAATGGAGAGTCAGAATTACTTAACTATTGCAATAGAAAAGATGGGGCACGTCATGCTTGATGACAGGCATATGAAAGCCTCTGACATATATAAAACAGCGGTTAAGCTTCACAAAAAAGAGGATTATAATCCGCCTTCTTATAATGAAGATAAGTTTAAGGTCAGATCGGTGTTTGAGAAGGGCGGACTGTGCTTTTATGTGATGCCTAAAGACGGCAGGGCGACGGAGTTCTTCATGTATATACACGGTGGAGGATTTGTGTCGAGGATAACACACAATGAATGGAAGTTTGTGTTCGACACGGTGGAGAGAACCGGCTATGGGGCGGTGGTTCCGATATACCCGCTTGCGCCGGAGCATTCGGTGACAGAGGCACTGGATATGCTTACGGGTGCGTATGACAAGCTGTGTGACTCGGAGGATGTCCAGCGTCTGGTGCTTCTCGGACATTCATCCGGAGGCTGTCTGGCGTTATCGCTTGCCATACAGTTGTGGAAGAAGGGCAGGAGAAGACCGGACAAGCTCATACTGTGCTCCCCGGTTCTTGACACGGAATTTGAGGACACGGAGCTTGAACAGAAGATGAGTGACAAGAGCCGTTTTATGTACAGATATTACTACACGCCGGGGATAAAGCATTTCCTCTCTGCTTACTGGGTGAAGGATGCGGCAGGCAGGACGGATATGACAAGTCCCGTGTATTACGACATAACGGATATATGCGATGAGATGGATATATTCACGACAAATGACGACATGCTCAACTGCTATGCCAGAAGGCTGTATGATAACGCGAGCAGGACGAATATGAAGGTGCATTACTATCAGTATTATGCGGTGACACACGATTACCTCGAGCATCCCCTCATACCGGAGTGCAAGACCATCATGAAGAAGATCGCCGGCTGCATCAAGGGAGATTCGGATTTTGTACCTGCTGACATAGAGAATGACATCTGGTGCAGGGCGATGATGGCGGAGCGTTATCCAAAGTTATATGAGGACAACGAGGCCATAAAGCTCACGGACAAATTGGGCATCGAGCATAAGAAGAGGAATGCCAGATACACATTTTACGACAGGACAGTCATGATGGAGAGGCTGGTCGCTGTGGACGAGAGGGTCCGAAACTTCATAAACAGATATGCGGACGGAATTATCGTCAATGTCGGATGCGAACTGGATACCATGTTTTCCCGTGTGGATAACGGCCGTATAAAGTGGTACAATGTTGATCTCCCGGAGCGCATAGATATAAGAAGAAAATACATGGAGATCCGGGACAGAGAGGTCAACATAGGAAGTTCAATATTTGATTACGAATGGCTTGATGAAGTGCAGAAGCCTCAGAATGTGGCGATCCTGTTTGTTGTATACGATATGATGAGATATTTTGACAAGGACAAGCTGAAGTTGTTCCTGGATGCGATATGGAAGAAGTATCCGGGGGCTGAGGTTGTATTTGATGCCAAGAATTCGGTTGCAAAACACAGATGGAACAGAAGCGTGTTCATGGGTAAAAACAAAGGAACGATGCTGCGGGTGAGCATAGATAACTGCACAAGTCTTATGTATGACTGGAACATCAAGTACAAGATACTCTGTGATGAACCGATACTCAGAGAAGCGGATCTTGAGAGAATGTTCTCACACAGTGAGGCGAGAAGGTTCAGACATGCCATAAAGAAGAAGTATGACAAGGTCATACATTTGCGGCTTGGCACGGAACATTTCCTTGATAATATGTAATCAGTGTATGCGGACTAAGGCGGACTAAGCTAAGAAGGAAGAGACAGGTAGAGATATGGACACACAACAGATAAAGAAATTTACCAGAAACTGGTGCATACTGGTTGGATCGGTATGTCTTATTGCTGGAATTGTTATAGGAATATTTATAGGAAGAGCGGGAGGATTTACCAACTCCAAGGCATCTCCGGGGCTTTCCTATGAATCGGGATATACGCTCGAGGATACGGAGATAACCAGTCTTATATATGACAATTACTGGAACTATATACCGACAGCGTACATCAATGTCGGAGAACTCGGCCCTGATGCGCTGCTGTACAAGATCAGCGACAAGGTGGAGAGAAACAATCTCGATGTTGAGAAGTTCTACACGGGCGACGATGGATATATGCATTACAGCGATGACAATATAAAGGACACACTGGTGGGTGTGGATCTGTCAACATTCCAGTCAGACATAGACTGGGAGACTCTGGCGAAGAACAAAGACATAGATTTTGTTATGCTCAGAGTGGGTTACAGAGGCTACACGCAGGGCGGACTGATGCTGGATTCAAGCTTTGAGGACAGCAAGGCGGCCGTCATCAAATACAAAATACCGACAGGGCTTTACTTCTTCACCCAGGCGATAACATATGACGAGGGTGTAGAGGAAGCGAATTTTGTCCTCAAACAGATAGGCAAGATGAACGTCAAGTATCCTATAGTTATCGACTCGGAGCTTATCGGCGACAGTGAGGCGAGAGGCGACAACGCATCGAATGATGAGAGAACGGATGGCATAGTCGGCTTCTGTGAGACGATAAAGGCGGCAGGCTACACGCCAATGATATATGCCAGCAGGAATATGTTCGCACAGTGCCTTGACATGGACAGACTCGGGGATTACGAGCTGTGGCTTGCACACTATGCAAATGTTCCTAATTTCCCATACAAATATACAGGATGGCAGTACACCGAGTCCGGAACCGTTGACGGTATATCCGGAGACGTGGATCTGGATCTCTGGTTCAAATAATAAACCTTGAATAAACGTGTTATCACAGCCCCGGTTGTTACATATTATAAATGGAATAAACAACCGGGGCTGGATGTTTTATATGGCAACAAAAATTATGATAGATGCCGGGCACGGCGGATATGACAACGGTGCATCGTATGAGGGCAGGCTTGAGAAAAACGATAACCTGAACCTGGCGCTGGCACTTGGGGATGAACTCACCCGCAGGGGATATGATGTGGTATACACCAGAACGGAGGATGTATACGATTCTCCGGTCCGCAAAGCACAGAAGGGAAATGAGAGCGGAGCAGATTATTTTATATCGCTTCACCGCAACTCTGCACCGGAGGCCAACAAGTACAGCGGAGTGCAGACCCTTGTCTACGATAAAAGCGGAGTGAAATACAATCTTGCACAGGAGATCAACAGCGAGCTTGAAAAGCTGGGCTTTCGAAATATAAATGTTGAGGAGAGGCCGGGGCTGGCGGTGCTGCGCCGGACTGAAATGCCCGCAGTGCTCATAGAAACAGGCTTTATCAACAATGATTACGACAATTACCTGTATGATTACAATTTTGAAGCCATAGCAGACGCAATAGCAAATGCTGTGGACGAGACGATCGGCGCGTGAGTCTGGCAATAAACGGATCTGCAGCAGGCTGTGCAAAAAAATTAAAATAATTATTGACATTGTATTTGCGGTGTGTTACATTGAACAACGATGAACTGCCGAAGACAGTAGGTGCCCCAGGGCGTAAGATGTTATATCACCTACCGAGGAAAGATATCGTTATTGAATTAACAATCTACTCTCAGGTCTTAGGGCTTTGAGAGTTTTTTTATATCTTGGAATGTGCAGTCATTAGTAAAATAAGGAGGCGCATTATGGCAAAGGTAGAGTTAAAGAAGCCAATAGTAGAAGAGATCAAGGCAAATCTTGAAGGCGCTGCTACTGCAGTAGTTGTAGACTATCGTGGTCTTACAGTTGAGCAGGATACACAGCTCCGTAAGAATTTAAGAGAAGCTGGTGTTGTATACAAGGTATACAAGAACACAATGGTTAACTTCGCTATCGAGGGAACAGAGTTCGAAGGCCTTAAGGGTTGTTTAGAGGGACCAACTGGTCTTGCAATCTGCAAGGATGACGCTACAGCGGCTGCAAGAGTTCTTGCAGACTTCGCAAAGAATGCCCCAGCTCTTGAGCTTAAGGGCGGCGTTGTAGAAGGTACATTCTACGATGCAGAAGGAATCCAGGTTATTGCAAAGATCCCTTCAAGAGACGCGCTTATTTCCAAGTTCCTTGGAAGTATCCAGTCACCTATCGCAAACTTCGCTCGTGTTATCAAGCAGATCGCAGAGCAGAAGGAGGCTTAATATTAAGCCTGATAGAACATCTGATGTATATATCGGCACTGCCGGGATCATATGCTGTCAGATATTCAACTGTCTATATCATGGACAAAGGGTATCCGCATGATACGAGAATGATGTGTGGATGCATTACAAAATAACAAATTATATTATATGGAGGAAAAACATAATGACAACTCAGGAAATTATTGAAGTAATCAAAGGTTTATCAGTATTAGAGTTAAACGACTTAGTTAAGGCTTGTGAAGAGGAGTTCGGCGTATCAGCAGCAGCAGGTGTTGTAGTTGCAGCAGCAGGTGCAGACGGTGCAGCAGCAGCCGAGGAGAAGGATTCATTCAACGTAGAGCTTACAGAGGTTGGTCCTAACAAGGTTAAGGTTATCAAGGTTGTTCGTGAGCTTACAGGCTTAGGTCTTAAGGAAGCTAAGGACGCTGTAGATGGTGCTCCAAAGGTAATCAAGGAGGACGCTACTAAGGAAGAGGCTGAGGAAGCTAAGACAAAGCTCGAGGCTGAGGGCGCTAAGGTTACATTAAAGTAATTTGATCCTTATTTTATTATCAGACTTTATTCGGCCTGGCGGAGATGGATCTCATCCCGCCGGGCCGGTTTTTCTATACATCTTTTCTCAATTAATAAAAAAATCTAAAAAATTTCCAAAATATAGTTGACAAATATTGCATTTGCTGTTAGGATAGTAAACTGTCACTATTATGGCTTCGTGTGCATACACATCATAATATGGTGATAAATGGCTTTAAAACACTTATTTAAACTAAGGTTTGTCTTAAAAAGCATAAAAATAAATTCCAAGGGGTGAATGTGTCGATGGAAAAGAACAGAATTAGTCCTGTCAAGTCTGGAAAAGGCTACAGAATGAGCTACGCTAAGCAGAAGGACGTCCTGGAGATGCCTAACTTCATAGAGGTTCAGAAGAATTCATACAACTGGTTCTTAACTGACGGTCTGAAGGAAGCATTCAGGGATATTTCTCCTATCACTGATTACTCTGGACAGTATAGTCTTGAGTTCGTAGATTTTCAGTTCTGTAAAGATGACTTGAAGTACAGTATCGAGGAATGCAAGGAGAGAGATGCAACATATGCGGCGCCTCTCAGAGTCAAGGTCAGACTCAGAGTCGGAGATGCTAAGGAGATGTCAGATCATGAGATATTCATGGGTGATCTTCCTCTTATGACAGAGACAGGAACATTCGTTATCAATGGTGCAGAGCGAGTTATAGTAAGCCAGTTAGTGCGTTCACCTGGTATTTACTATGATATAACACATGATAAGGTTGGTAAGAAGCTGTATGCATGTACAGTAATTCCTAACAGAGGTGCATGGCTGGAGTATGAGACAGATTCCAACGATGTATTCTATGTTCGTGTGGATAGAACCAGAAAGGTACCTGTGACTGTTCTTATCCGTGCACTTGGTCTTGGAACAGATCAGGAGATCGTAGATTTATTTGGCGAGGAGCCAAAGATCATGGAGAGTCTTAACAAGGATCCTGCAAAGTCATATGCAGAGGGCGTGGTAGAGCTTTACAAGAAGATCAGACCAGACGAGCCTTCAGTAGTTGAGAATGCAGAGAGCCTTATTAATGCTATGTTCTTTGATGCGAGAAGATACGATCTTGCAAAGGTTGGACGTTACAAGTTCAACAAGAAGCTTGCTCTCAAGGCTCGTATAGCAGGACATGTCCTTGCTGAGGATGCTATCGATCCTAGCACAGGAGAGGTTATCGCTGAAGCTGGAACAACAGTATCAGAGGAGCTTGCAGACACAATTCAGGATGCAGCAGTTCCTTATGTTATGATCCAGACAGAGGAGAGAAACGTTAAGGTTCTTTCTAATATGATGGTCAATATTGCCAACTATGTGGATTTTGATCCTGCTGAGCTTGGCATTGTGGAGAGAGTATATTATCCGGTTCTCGAGGGACTCCTCGAGGAGTATGGCGATGATACAGAGAAGCTCAAGGCTGCCATAGAGAGAGACATGTCAGACCTCGTACCAAAGCATATTACAAAGGAAGACATATTTGCTTCCATAAATTACAACATTCACCTCGAGTATGGCATTGGTAATGACGATGACATCGACCATCTGGGCAACAGACGTATCAGAGCGGTTGGAGAGCTTCTTCAGAACCAGTATAGAATCGGTCTTTCAAGACTTGAGAGAGTTGTAAGAGAGAGAATGACAACACAGGATGCTGAGTCTATCACACCTCAGTCCCTCATCAATATCAAGCCTGTAACGGCTGCTGTTAAGGAGTTCTTCGGAAGTTCACAGTTGTCACAGTTTATGGATCAGAATAACCCTCTGTCAGAGCTGACTCATAAGAGAAGACTTTCAGCCCTTGGTCCTGGTGGACTTTCACGAGACAGAGCCGGATTCGAGGTCCGAGATGTACACTATACACATTACGGTAGAATGTGTCCTATCGAGACCCCTGAGGGTCCTAACATCGGACTTATCAACTCACTGGCTACATATGCGCGTATCAACGAGTATGGTTTCGTTGAGGCTCCATATAGAAAGCTTGATAAGACAGATCCTTCTAACCCTGTTGTTACAGATGAGGTTGTTTACCTTACAGCAGACGAGGAGGACAGATACAGAGTAGTACAGGCTAATGAGCCTATAGATGAGAATGGACACTTTGTCAAGAACAATGTATCAGGAAGATTCAGAGCTGATACAACCGAGTTCCCTAAGTCAAAGGTTGATCTCATGGATGTATCACCTAAGATGGTATTCTCAGTTGCTACATCGATGATTCCATTCCTTCAGAACGATGATGCTAACCGTGCCCTCATGGGATCAAACATGCAGCGTCAGGCGGTTCCTCTTATGATGACAGAGTCAGCAGTGGTTGGAACAGGTATGGAGGCAAAGGCTGCTGTAGATTCAGGTGTCTGCGTCGTTGCCAAGAGAGATGGTGTTGTAGAATATTCAAACAGCACAGAGGTCTGTGTAAGAGCAGATGAGGATGGAACAAAGGATGTATATCACATCATCAAGTTTGCACGAAGCAACCAGGGTAACTGTATGAACCAGAGACCTATCGTGTTCAAGGGTGACCACGTAAAGGCTGGAGAGGTTATCGCAGATGGCCCTTCAACATCTGGCGGAGAGATCGCACTTGGTAAGAACCCACTGATCGGTTTCATGACATGGGAAGGTTACAACTACGAGGATGCGGTTCTTCTCAGCGAGAGACTTGTACAGGATGATGTATACACATCAATTCATATAGAGAAATACGAGTGTGAGGCTCGTGATACCAAGCTTGGTAAGGAGGAGATCACAAGAGATCTTGCAGGTCTGTCAAATGATGTCCTCAAGGATCTTGATGAGAATGGTATCATCAGAATCGGCGCAGAGGTTCGTGCCGGTGATATCCTCGTTGGAAAGGTTACTCCAAAGGGAGAGACTGAGCTGACAGCAGAGGAGAGACTTCTTCGTGCCATCTTCGGTGAGAAGGCAAGAGAGGTAAGAGATACATCACTGAAGGTTCCACACGGAGCATTCGGTATTGTTATAGATGCAAAGGTATTTACACGTGCTGATGGAGACGATCTTCCGGCAGGCGTAGACAAGAAGGTCAGAGTATATATAGCACAGAAGAGAAAGATCCAGGTCGGAGATAAGATGGCTGGTCGTCATGGTAACAAGGGTGTAGTTTCACGAGTGCTCCCTGTTGAGGATATGCCATTCCTTCCAAACGGACGTCCTCTTGATATCGTGCTTAACCCACTGGGCGTTCCTTCACGAATGAACATCGGACAGGTTCTCGAGATCCATCTCGGACTTGCTTCACAGGTTCTTGGATTCAAGGTATCCACTCCTGTATTCAATGGTGCTACAGAGTTTGACATCATGGATACACTGGAGATGGCCAATGACTATGCAAATGGTACATGGGAAGACTTCGAGGCTAAGTACAAGGATACAGTAAAGCCTGAGGTTATGGATTACCTCTACACGAACAGAGACCACAGAGCAGAGTGGAAGGGCGTGCCTATCAACAGAACAGGTAAGGTTCAGCTCCGTGATGGTAGAACAGGTGAGAACTTTGATGCCCCTGTAACTATCGGTTACATGCATTACCTCAAGCTGCACCATCTGGTTGATGATAAGATCCATGCTCGTTCAACCGGTCCGTACTCACTGGTAACACAGCAGCCACTGGGTGGTAAAGCTCAGTTTGGTGGACAGCGTTTCGGAGAGATGGAGGTTTGGGCTCTTGAGGCTTATGGTGCTTCATACACACTGCAGGAGATTCTGACAGTTAAGTCTGATGATGTTGTAGGACGTGTTAAGACATATGAGGCTATTATCAAGGGCGACAATATACCAGCACCTGGTGTGCCTGAGTCATTCAAGGTACTTCTCAAGGAGTTCCAGGCTCTCGGACTTGATGTAAGAGTCGTAAGAGAGGAAGAGGACGAGGAAGGCAACAAGAAGATGGTTGAAGTTGATCTCAGCGAGACCATGGAAGCTTATGATTACAACACAAGTATCAAGAGACTTCTCAGCGACAGATCATCAGACAGAGACGATGATATGGATGAGAGCGATGCACCTGAGGTGTTCAGAGGCGATGACGCAGATGAGCTTCAGGCAAGCGGATTCTCAGAGGTTGATGAGAACGGCGATATAAGTGATATGGAAGACCTCGGCGATTCAGATTATATGGATAATAATGAGGAAGAATAAGAAAGGAGCTTTGTAAGATGCCAGAATACAATGTAGACAATGCAGAACAGGAAAAGTCATTGAACTTTGACGCAATAAAAATCGGACTTGCATCTCCTGAAAAGATAAGAGAATGGTCACATGGTGAGGTAAAGCGCCCTGAGACTATCAACTATAGAACACTTAAGCCTGAGAAGGACGGTCTGTTCTGTGAGAGAATATTTGGACCACAGAAGGACTGGGAGTGTAATTGTGGTAAGTACAAGAAGATCAGATTCAAGGGAATCGTGTGTGATAAGTGTGGAGTTGAGGTAACAAAGTCCAACGTTCGTAGAGAGCGTATGGGACATATTGAGCTCGCTGCTCCCGTATCACATATATGGTACTTCAAGGGAATCCCTAGCCGTATGGGACTGATCCTTGATATATCACCAAGAGTGCTTGAGAAGGTACTGTACTTCTCATCATATATAGTAACAGATCCAAAGGATACTCCGCTTGCTTACAAGCAGATCCTCAACGAGCAGGAGTTCAGAGAGGCAGAGAAGGAGTATGGTTACGGTTCATTCGTTGCAGAGATGGGCGCAGAGGCTATACAGAAGCTTCTCAAGGCAATAGACCTTGATGCCGAGAGCGCAGAGCTTAAGAAAGAGCTTGAGACATGCAGCGGCCAGAAGCGTACAAGGATCATCAAGAGACTTGAGGTAATGGAGGCATTCAGAACATCAGAGAACAGACCTGAGTGGATGATCATGAATGTAATACCTGTTATCCCACCAGATATCAGACCTATGGTACAGCTTGAAGGTGGAAGATTTGCAACATCAGACCTCAACGATCTGTACAGAAGAATCATCAACAGAAATAATCGTCTCCGCAGACTCCTTGATCTCGGTGCTCCTGAGATCATCGTGAGAAATGAGAAGAGAATGCTTCAGGAGGCAGTTGATGCACTTATAGATAACGGTAGACGTGGACGTGCGGTAACAGGCCCTGGTAACAGAGCACTGAAGTCACTTTCAGAGATGCTGAAAGGTAAGCAGGGACGTTTCCGTCAGAACCTTCTTGGTAAGCGAGTTGACTACTCAGGACGTTCAGTTATCGTAGTTGGACCAGAGCTTAAGATTTACCAGTGCGGTCTCCCTAAGGAGATGGCTATCGAGCTGTTCAAGCCATTTGTTATGAAGGAGCTTACAGCTACAGGTAAGGCAAACAATATCAAGCAGGCAAAGAAGATGGTAGAGAAGCTTGAGCCACAGGTTTGGGACATTCTTGAGGATGTCATCAAGGAGCATCCGGTTATGCTTAACCGTGCCCCTACACTTCACAGACTTGGAATCCAGGCATTTGAGCCAGTGCTTGTAGGCGGTAAGGCTATAAAGCTTCACCCACTCGTATGTACAGCCTTCAATGCCGATTTCGATGGAGACCAGATGGCTGTCCATCTTCCACTTACAGTAGAGGCACAGGCTGAGTGTAGATTCCTTCTGCTTTCACCTAACAACCTGCTGAAGCCATCAGATGGTGCGCCTGTTGCCGTTCCTTCACAGGATATGGTACTTGGTATCTACTATCTGACAATGGAAAAGGAAGGCGAGATCGGAGAGGGAAGATATTTTAAGTCCAAGAATGAGGCAATACTTGCATATGAGAATGGTGGAATTACACTTCACACCAAGATCCATGTAAGAAGAACCGGTGAGTTCGAGGGCGAGGAAGTTACAGGTGTTATCGATACAACACTTGGAAAGCTCCTCTTCAATGAGATCATTCCACAGGATCTCGGATATGTAGACAGAACTGTTCGTGAGAACGCTCTGAAGCTTGAGATAGATTTCCATGTAGGAAAGAAGCAGCTCAAGCCAATCCTTGACAAGTGTATCAATACACACGGTGCAACAAAGACTGCAGAGGTTCTTGATGATGTCAAGGCAATAGGATATAAGTATTCAACAAGAAGTGCTATATCAGTATCTATTTCAGATATGAAGGTGCCTGATGAGAAGAAGGATATCCTTGAGGATGCACAGAAGCTCGTTGACCAAATCACCAAGAAGTTCAGACGTGGTCTTGTTTCAGACGAGGAGAGATATCAGGCAGTAGTTAAGATCTGGGAGAAGGCAGATAAACATCTGCAGGATCTCCTGTTCGCAGGCCTTGATAAATATAACAATATATTCATGATGGCTGATTCTGGAGCCCGTGGTTCTAATCAGCAGATCAAGCAGCTTGCAGGTATGCGAGGACTGATGGCAGATACAACAGGTAAGACCATTGAGCTCCCAATCAAGTCTAACTTCCGAGAGGGACTTGACGTTCTGGAGTATTTCATTTCGGCGCATGGTGCTCGTAAGGGTCTGTCAGATACAGCTCTTCGTACAGCCGATTCAGGATACCTGACAAGACGACTTGTAGATGTATCACAGGATCTTATAATCAGAGAGCCTGATTGTAGTATAGGAAGAGATTCAATTCCGGGTATGGTCATTGAGGCCTTCAGAGAGGGCAAGGAAATGATCGAGGAGTTTCAGGAGAGAATCACAGGACGTTACCTTGCAGAGTCTGTATATGATGCAGAGGGCAACATGCTTGTCAAGATAAATCATATGGTAACTCCTAAGAGAGCTGAGCTCATTGTTAAGAAGGGTGTCGATGCCAACGGCGTTCCATTCACCGTTAAGGATGACGATGGAAACGAAGTTGTAAGATCAGATGCAAAGCTTAAGATCAGAACAGTCCTCACATGTAAGTCACACCTCGGTGTGTGCGCAAAGTGCTACGGTGCGAACATGGCAACAGGAATGCCTGTACAGGTTGGTGAGTCAGTTGGAATTATCGCTGCACAGTCAATCGGTGAGCCTGGTACACAGCTTACAATGAGAACATTCCATACAGGTGGTGTTGCCGGTGGCGATATCACACAGGGTCTTCCAAGAGTTGAGGAGCTTTTCGAGGCCAGAAAGCCAAAGGGACTTGCGATCATTGCAGAGTTTGGCGGAAAGGTACAGCTCCGTGACAACAAGAAGAAGAGAGAGGTTGTCATAACAAACGATGAGACAGGTGAGTCAAAGGCATATCTTATTCCTTATGGTTCACGTATCAGAGTTCTTGATGACCAGGTACTTGAGGCTGGTGATGAGCTTACAGAGGGATCAGTTAATCCACATGATATCCTTAAGATAAAGGGTGTTCGTGCAGTTCAGGATTACATGCTCCGTGAGGTTCAGAAGGTTTACAGACTTCAGGGTGTTGATATCAATGATAAGCACATTGAGATCATCGTAAGACAGATGCTTAAGAAGATCATAATTGATGAGCCGGGAGATTCAGATTATCTTCCAGGAACACAGGCAGATCTGCTTGAGTTTGAAGATACAAATGAGAAGCTTATCGCAGAGGGCAAGGAGCCTGCAACTGGAACACAGATAATGCTTGGTATAACAAAGGCATCACTTGCAACTGATTCATTTATGTCGGCTGCATCATTCCAGGAGACAACAAAGGTTCTTACAGATGCTGCGATCAAGAGTAAGGTTGATCCACTTATCGGACTTAAGGAAAACGTTATCATCGGAAAGCTTATACCTGCTGGTACAGGAATGAAGAGATATCGTTCAGTAAAGCTTGACACTGATATGGAAGAGCTTAACTTCTTTGATGAAGATGAGGATACAGATGATTACGAAGAGTTAGAGAATGTAAATTCAGAGGAGATCGTATTTGAGACCCTTGATACAGCCGGAGATGCTGACGAAGAGTAATCACTCATTTGCTTGGATGTATATAAAAAAGTAGTGGCTGCGAAGTTGCTCGACATGAAGGATATAAGGGGAATCCGGGATATGTCAATTTCTCATAAAGGTATTCAGATATACCTGTGAGAAATAGGATATGCCGGATTTCTTTTTGGAAATATTTAGTAAGAAAGAAATGGAATAATATGGCTGCTGTAAAGAAAATCAATAAAGAAGGTATATTAGAAGCGGCGTATAACCTTGCCAGAAGAGAAGGAATTGCCGCAATAACAGCAAGAAAACTGGCAAAAGAGATTTCCTGTTCAACACAACCAATATATGAGAATTTTGTTGATATGGGAGCTGTTATAGAGATTACAACAGAGCGTATAAATGAGGTTTACGGTTCCCTGAAGACAAGTCTGTGTAAGAAAGAGAATGCGGATTATGTCAGCCAGACCACTATTCTCTGTGAGTTTGCAGACAGTGAGAGGGTGTTGTTCAGACAGCTCGTTGCAGACAATGACTCGGGACATGGACTGTTTAAGGATACCAGGACAGAGAAGATGTTAGTTGAGACACTTCACTGTGATGAGATTGTTGCAGATCAGATAAATGAGGAAATGCACAAATATATAATGGGACAGGCGTTTCTTGTAAATGAAGGTTATACAGAATTTGATCAAGCCAGACTGGCAATGGAAACAGAGAGAGTCTTTGAGTTCGTTAAGAAAATATTTGTCAAATAAATGCTTGACAGAGAAAATACTCGACTATATAATGATAAAGCATGCGTAAAAACATGCTTTATCATTTTTAATTTATATACAGGAGGTGAAAACATGCCAACATTTAACCAGTTAGTTAGAAAAGGAAGACAGACAGTAGAGAAGAAGTCAACTGCACCAGCTCTTCAGAGAAGTTTCAACTCACTTAAGAAGAAGCCAGTAGAGACAAGCTCACCACAGAAGAGAGGAGTTTGTACAGCAGTTAAGACAGCTACTCCTAAGAAGCCTAACTCAGCTCTTAGAAAGATCGCCAGAGTACGTCTTTCAAACGGAATCGAAGTAACAAGTTATATCCCAGGTGAGGGTCATAACCTTCAGGAGCATAGCGTTGTACTTATCCGTGGTGGAAGAGTAAAGGACTTACCTGGTACAAGATACCATATCATCAGAGGTACTCTTGATACAGCAGGTGTAGCAAAGAGACGTCAGGCTCGTTCAAAGTATGGTGCAAAGCGTCCTAAGGATGCAAAATAAAACATGCTAGAACACAATTCTAATTTGTGCTGGTAAGGTCATGTTTTTATATAGATAATAATTCAGATAGAAACAATTAAGACAGATAACAGCACGAACACATTCCATAATTATATAGAGAATGTGAGTACCGAAGATTTAATAAATAATTAAGGAGGGAAGAACCGTGCCACGTAAAGGACATATCGCAAAGAGAGACGTATTAGCGGATCCAATTTACAACAATAAGGTCGTTACAAAGCTTATCAACAACATTATGTTAGATGGTAAGAAGGGTGTAGCACAGAAGATCGTCTACGGTGCATTTGATCGTATCGCAGAAGAGACTGGTAAGCCTGCATTAGAGGTATTCGAAGAGGCTATGAACAACATTATGCCACTCCTCGAGGTTAAGGCTAGACGTATCGGTGGTGCAACATACCAGGTACCTATCGATGTAAGACCTGACAGAAGACAGGCTCTTGGACTTCGTTGGTTAACAGCTTTCTCACGTGCAAGAAGTGAGAAGACTATGGAAGAGAGACTTGCGAAGGAGATCATGGATGCAGCTAACAACACAGGTGCATCTGTAAAGAGAAAAGAAGACATGCACAAGATGGCAGAGGCAAACAAGGCATTCGCTCACTACAGATTCTAGTTATCTGTGTGAGAATGCATTTGTATGCATGCTTATGTGTATATGGGACACAATAGATGTGTTACGAAAAATAGCAAAAGGAGGACAATCCGTTGGCTGGAAGAGAATATCCATTGGACAGAACAAGAAACATTGGTATTATGGCTCATATCGATGCCGGTAAGACAACTCTTACAGAGCGTATCTTATACTATACTGGTGTTAACTATAAGATTGGTGATACTCATGACGGTACAGCTACCATGGACTGGATGGAGCAGGAGCAGGAGAGAGGTATAACAATTACTTCAGCTGCTACAACATGCCATTGGACACTTGAGGATCATCACAAACCAAAGGCTGGCGCGTTAGAGCACAGAATCAACATCATCGATACTCCGGGACACGTTGACTTCACTGTTGAGGTTGAGCGTTCACTTCGTGTACTTGACGGAGCTGTAGGTGTATTCGATGCTAAGGCTGGTGTAGAGCCTCAGTCAGAGAACGTATGGCGTCAGGCTGACACATACAATGTACCTCGTATGGCATTCATCAACAAGATGGATAAAATGGGTGCAGACTTTTTCTACTCAGTTCAGACAATCATTGATCGTCTGGGCAAGAATGCAATTCCAGTACAGATCCCTATCGGAAAAGAGTCAGACTTCATCGGTCTGATCGATCTGTTCGAGATGGAAGCATACTACTACAAAGATGATAAGGGCGAGGACATCGAGATCACAACTATCCCTGATGACCTTAAGGAGCTTGCAGACAAGTGGCATGAGAACCTTGTCGAGAAGATCTGCGAGTTAGATGACGACTTAATGATGATGTACCTTGAGGGCGAGGAGCCATCAATCGATGAGATGAAGAAGGTTCTTCGTAGAGCAACTATCGCAAGTGAGGCAGTTCCTGTATTCCTTGGTTCAGCTTACAAGAACAAGGGTGTTCAGAAGATGCTTGACGGTGTTATCGAGTACATGCCAGCACCAACAGATATCCCTGATATCACAGGTGTTGATCCAGACGGTAACGAGGTTGTTCGTCATTCATCAGATGATGAGCCATTCTCAGCTCTTGCATTCAAGATCATGACAGATCCATTCGTTGGAAAGCTTGCATTCTTCAGAGTTTACTCAGGTACACTGAACTCAGGTTCATATGTACTGAATGCAACAAAGGATAAGAAGGAGCGTGTAGGACGTATCGTACAGATGCATGCCAACGCTCGTAAAGAGATTGATAAGGTTTACTCAGGAGATATCGCAGCTGCTGTAGGTTTCAAGCTTACAACTACAGGTGACACAATCTGTGATGAGCAGCATCCAGTTATCCTTGAGTCAATGGAATTCCCAGAGCCAGTTATCGAGCTTGCTATCGAGCCTAAGACCAAGAATGATCAGGGTAAGATGGGTGAGGCACTCGCAAAGCTTGCTGAGGAGGATCCTACATTCAAGGCTCATACAGACAAAGAGACAGGACAGACAATCATTGCCGGAATGGGTGAGCTTCACCTTGAGGTTATCGTTGATCGTCTTCTCCGTGAGTTCAAGGTTGAGGCAAACGTTGGTGCACCTCAGGTTGCTTACAAGGAGACATTCACAAAGCCAGTTGATATCGACAGCAAGTATGCTAAGCAGTCAGGTGGTCGTGGACAGTACGGTCATTGTAAGGTTAAGTTCGAGCCTATGGATCCTAACGGTGAGGAGACATTCAAGTTCGAGTCAACAGTTGTCGGTGGTGCTATTCCTAAGGAGTACATCCCAGCAGTTGGAGAGGGTATCGAAGAGGCAGCTAAGGCTGGTATCCTTGGCGGCTACCCAGTACTTGGTGTTTATGCTAACGTATACGATGGATCATACCATGAGGTCGATTCATCAGAGATGGCATTCCACATCGCTGGTTCTATGGCATTCAAGGAGGCTATGGCTAAGGCTGACCCAGTTCTTCTTGAGCCTATCATGAAGGTTGAGGTTACAATGCCTGAGGAGTACCTCGGTGATGTAATCGGAAGCTTAAATGCTAAGAGAGGACAGATCGAGGGTATGGATGATATCGGCGGTGGTAAGATCGTCAGAGCATTCGTTCCACTTGCAGAGATGTTCGGATACTCAACAGAGCTTCGTTCATCAACACAGGGTCGTGGTAACTACTCAATGTTCTTTGAGAAGTACGCTCAGTGTCCAAAGAGCATTCAGGAGAAGGTTATCGCAGAGCATTCTAAGTAAGATATTTGACGAAAGACATTTTCCTGGTCTTTCAGGTCATATAAATAAAAAATTATATATGCTGGCAGGTTAAAGATTACATATCGTTAGCCTGCTAGTATAAAGAGATAAAAAATGGTTGAAAATCTCTAGTATTTTCTATATAATGATTTTTAGCCGAGTAACCCGCGTGGGGTATAATTTTTAAGGAGGATTTTATATCATGGCAAAGGAAAAGTTTAATAGAAGTAAGCCACATTGTAACATCGGTACAATCGGACACGTAGATCACGGTAAGACTACTCTTACAGCTGCTATCACAAAGGTTCTTTCAGAGAGAGTTGCTGGTAACACAGCTACAGATTTCGAGAACATTGATAAGGCTCCAGAGGAGAGAGAAAGAGGTATCACTATCTCTACAGCTCACGTTGAGTACGAGACAGAGAAGAGACATTACGCACACGTTGACTGTCCAGGACATGCTGACTACGTTAAGAACATGATCACTGGTGCAGCTCAGATGGATGGTGCTATCCTTGTTGTTGCTGCTACTGATGGTGTTATGGCTCAGACAAAGGAGCATATCCTTCTTTCACGTCAGGTTGGTGTTCCTTACATCGTTGTATTCCTTAACAAGTGTGATATGGTAGACGATGAGGAGCTTATCGAGCTCGTTGAGATGGAAGTTACAGAGCAGCTTGAGGAGTACGGATTCAATGATTGTCCTATCGTTAAGGGTTCAGCTCTTAAGGCTCTTGAGGATCCAATGGGACCTTGGGGAGACAAGATCATGGAGCTTATGGATACAATTGATTCATATATTCCAGATCCACAGAGAGATACAGATAAGCCATTCATCATGCCTGTAGAGGACGTATTCACAATCACAGGTCGTGGTACAGTTGCTACTGGTAGAGTAGAGGCTGGTGTAATTCACCTCAATGATGAAGTTGAGATCGTTGGTATCAAGCCAGAGATCCAGAAGACAACAGTAACAGGTATCGAGATGTTCAGAAAGCTCCTTGACGAAGGTCAGGCTGGTGATAACATCGGTGCCCTTCTTCGTGGTATCAAGAGAGAGGACATCGTAAGAGGACAGGTTCTTTGTAAGCCAGGTTCAATTACATGTCATACAAAGTTCACAGCACAGGTTTACGTTCTGACAAAGGACGAGGGTGGTCGTCATACACCATTCTTCAACAACTATCGTCCACAGTTCTACTTCAGAACAACAGACGTTACAGGTGTATGTAACCTTCCAGCTGGTACAGAGATGTGCATGCCTGGTGATAACGTAGAGATGACAATCGAGCTCATCCACCCAATCGCTATGAGCCAGGGTCTTACATTCGCTATCCGTGAGGGTGGTAGAACTGTAGGTTCAGGAAGAGTTGCAACTATCATCGAGTAATCGCTGATAAACCGCATAAATAAAGGATTTTCAGACCTTCGAGGGTTCGCCCTCGGAGGTCTTTTTTTCTGCTTGAAAATGGGTTTTGACCCTATTTTGACCCTATTTTAGAGCAAAAAATGAGCTTTGACCCTACAAATGACACAAAAAGTTCCAGAGGGAAGTTCTAAAAACAGAGAGGGTACAGATAGGATATTAAGGGTACAGGGGATAAAATACTTTGACATACACGTAGATGCGTGTTAATTTGAATACAGAAAAAGGTGCTACCGACAGACGGTTAGCCCAAGAAAATTAGTTTGACAAAAATGCCGCTTAGTTTTCCAGACGTGGGCGGTTACTTTTGTGGTTTATTACTATCTTTACCGAATGTGTATCCGGCACAAAAGCAGGTGATGCCGAAGCCCACTACTGCAATGAAAATTGTCGAAAAATAAAAATTTATAAAAATTTTATAATTATTTTTTCTGCTCATATATGAGCAGATTTTTTTTTGAGATAAGAAAAATCTACTCGTTTATGAGGAGATTTACAGCCTTTTGTGGTCGTTTGACTGTGTATAGAGGAGAAGGTATTATATATACAGAGAGGAAAAAACGTACACCAAACGGCATAAATGCCCCAACATAAATTTAAGGAAAGGATGTGATGGCATGGAGAAAATATATTATTCTGCTGATGATTTGATAGGCTTACTTGGGATCAGTCGCTCAAAAGCATATCAGATGATAAGAAGCCTGAATGCAGAGCTTGAAGCAAATAATTACATCACCATTCCCGGAAAAGTATCACGAGCTTATTTTAATGAGCGATGGTACGGTATGAGTTGTGCATAAGTTCTGAGCAAAGGTGTTAGCCTAGCTAACACCTTTGTTTGTTGAAAGGGGTTGATTTAATGGGTGTGTATAAAGACGACAAGACCGCAAGTTGGTTTTGTAAGTTCTATTTCAAAGACTGGCAAGGTGACAGACACCAGACTACTAAGCGGGGGTTTAAGACAAAAAGGGATGCTTTACGCTGGCAGGCTGATTTCATTGCAAAAGAAAATAGAAGCATGCATATTTCATTTGAAGCATATGTCAAAATATACTTTGAAGACAAGAAGAACAAGCTTAAAGAACGTACTGTCTATAATAAAAAGTACATGATTGACAAGCATATTCTTCCGTACTTCAAGAACAAGAAAGTTGATGAGGTTACATCATCGGATATCATCCAGTGGCAGAATGCCATGGAAGAGAAAGGCTATTCACAGACATATCTTCGCATGGTACAGAACCAGCTTACAGCATTATATACGCACGCTGCAAAGATATATGGTCTTAAAAATCCCTGTGTAAGTGTTGAGAAGATGGGAAAATCAGATGCAGACCATATTGATTTCTGGACAAAGGAAGAATATGACAGGTTTATCTCTGTTGTAGATAAGTCTGATAAGTATTACGTGCTTTTTGAATTGCTGTTTTGGACAGGTATACGAATTGGTGAAGCTCTTGCGCTTACAATATCAGATTTTGACTTTGACAGGAAGGAGCTTCGCATTACTAAGACATACTACAGGCTGGAAAGAAAGGATATTATCACTGCTCCTAAGACTGAGAACTCCATACGATCAATCAGTATGCCGGATTTCTTACTGGAAGAGGTAAAGGACTACTATAACCGGCTGTACAAGTACCCGAGGAATGAGAGATTGTTTCCTGTCGTACCTAAGGCAGTAGAAAATAAGTTTAAGCGTGATATTGAAAAAGCCGGTGTTAAGCGCATCCGTATTCATGACTTACGGCATTCCCATGCATCATATCTGATAGATCGGGGTGTTGATGCGATGAGAATTAAGGAAAGATTAGGTCATAAGGATATTAAGATCACGCTGAATACATACGGACACCTCTATCCGAACAAGCAGAGAGAATTAGCCAATATGCTTGATGCTGCAAAATAACGTTATACAGTGCATTAACAGATAGTATCTGTTGATGCATTTTTTTTGCCTCTAATAGCCGTTGCATAAATTGCAAATGGCTTTTATGCATCTTGTGATGCTCAATCGAAGAACAAAAATCGAAAGAGAGGTAAAGTAAAAATGGCAAACGACCTGAAAGAGTTGACAGATTTTGCAAATGAAGTGAGGGATCTCCTGCTTGGAAAGTATGACGATGTAGAAGTTCAGAAGGTAGTGAAGAACCACGATGAGATACTTGTAGGGGTTACAGTCCGCACTAAGAATAACCGTGTATCGCCAAATGTCTACCTAAACGACTACTACAGACGCTACATGGACAATCGCATGTCCATACAGGATGTAAGTGTCGAAGTCCAGAGGATAGTCGATGAGAATACAAAGGATGCGATGGCAGCAAATATTGATCCGTTTGTGTTCTTAAACAAATCGGAGCTTTTGAAAAGAGTCATTGTAAAGCTGACCGGCACAGATAACAATGAGCAGTATTTATCTAACTGTGTCTATGTGCCTGTAGCAGATGGTCTTGTCGCTGTACTGCATGTGTTTGTAAGTATAAGTGACAAAGGGATTTACACATCAAAGCTTACGAAAGAGATGCTTGACGTCATCGGCATGCCGCTTGAAGTTGTGTACGAAATAGCAAAGCGTAATACGCAAATGAAATTTCCGTATAGTGTAAGGAGTCTTGCTAGTTGGATAAAGCGTGTGTGCGGCGAAGATGCAGTTGAAAAGATCAACATAGATGACAAGGTATACATTATCACAAATATCGTAGGCATAAACGGAGCGTCCGTTATTCTGTATGATGATGTGTTAAAGGCGTTCTGCGAAGATCATAGGTGTGACAGAGTTTACATCCTGCCATCAAGTATACATGAGCTTTTCCTTATCCCGGAGGACGCTTTTGTTGACAAAACAGGTATGTTAGAGATAGTTAGATCTGCGAACAAGACCTTGCAGGACTCCGGAAGCTATCTGTCTGATGACGTTTTCATGTATGACGCTTCGAGTAATAAGATATCCAATATTACCAAATAGGTATTGACTTCATCCTTTGAACTGTGCTATATTGAAAACCGTTCCCATAAATGGGAGTGATTACAAGTTTATAAAGACCTTTTTAAGGCATCAGAGAGTATTTCACGCTAGAAGTGTACCCTCTGGTGCCTTTTCTTTTGCAAGAAAAGAGCGTGAAATATGCTCTTTGACAATAGCATATAGCGAAGATGCAGTTGCAGCGTCTACAGTCCGAAAGCAACAGCGGTCTCTGTCCGGCTAAAGATTTCAGAGAGGAAAGACACAGTTTGTCACTACAGATTATCAGATTTCTAAGGAGGAAATATATATGTTTAGAGACCCAAGTATAGGTATTGGTGGCAAGGATGGAAGCAGGCTTGTCTCGATGGAAGATTACATGTTTAACGATAGAAAACTCTGGCTTCAGGGGAGAATTACACCTGATACAGTGGACTCCCTGCTTAGTCAGCTTATAATTATCGAAGAAGATTGCACCTTTTCAGGTATCATCAATCAGATTGATGTTAATGTGACGATCTACATAAGCAGTCCCGGTGGCAGCCTTACATCACTTAACTTGTATGATTATCTGCTTCACACTCCGTTGAAAATCAGAACAGTTGTGACAGGATATGCGTACAGTGCTGCTGCTTTGGTGTTCCTTGCCGGTTCTGAGCGATGCCTCATGCCATATAGCCGTGTGATGTTCCATGAGCCGTGTTTTTCAGGTGGTAGTATCTCAAATGAGAGCATAGAGGGAATAGATTATATCTGCGACGATCTAAAGAACCATAAAGAAACGGCACTCAACATTATATCTGAGCGAACAGGGTTAAGTAAGAAAACGGTTCGTGGCAAGATAACTAATCGTAAATGGTTCTTAAATGCCGATGAAGCTGTAAAGCTTGGCATTGCAGATAAGATTGTACACTCATTATAGAAGTTAGGAGTTATATAATATGGAAGCTCCTGACGAAAGCCTTGACACTCCCCCCTACTGACTCCTTCCCCTTTGCTCTTAAGGTATGGAGAGAGTTTATAAGAGAGGAACAGAGATTAAAGATAATTATATAACCGAAAAATGTGGACGTGCCGAGCGTAAAGCTCGGTCAGTCCACATTTTTTTTTTACAAGGGAAAAGTAGGGTGAGACATGAGACACGCAAAAAATATACTTTTTTATTTTTTACATGTATGAAATTTTAAAAGTTTAAAAAATTGAGTGTCTCGTGTCTCATTAAATTAACTTCCCGGTCTTTTATTGATATTCGTCTATCTTATCATCAGGTATATATTCGAGGATATCATACACGTTACAATTAAGCAATCTACAGAGGGAGTCGATAGTAGTTGTGTTGACTGGATTGCCGTGTTTGATACTGTAGTAATTAGTTCTTGAAAATCCCAGCTTTTCAAGACGGTAAGAGGTTATTCCTCGCTGCTTCATGGTGTTAAAAAGAGGTTTATATGATATCAAAGTTTACTCCTCCGTTTCGTAATTATATATAATAAAATTCTATAATTGTGTACGATAAATGAAAATGTAAGAGATAACGTGCGTACGGCAACCTTTACATATTGAAGAAACTATGATATAACAAAGTCGATATAAAAATTATATAGCCCTAATTTGACCCACAAATGGGCTATATCTAAATTAAATGGACTTATATTGGTCTCCAGATGGGTTATTTAATTAGTAATTGGACTTTTGCTGGTCTCCAAGTGGGTTATATTCTATGGAAATGGACTTATATTGGTCTCCAAGTGGGTTATTTAACCGGTATATGGACTTATATTGGTCTCCAAGTGGGTTATTTAACCGGTATATGGACTTATATTGGTCTCCGAATGGGCTATTTAACCGGTATATGGACTTTTACTGGTCACGAAATGGGTTATTTAATTATAAAATGGACTTTCTGGAGTCTCGAAATGGGCGAGATTATCAATGCTTTATAGCATATTGGGTTACATTGACGTAGCAGGTATTAAAGATTTTGGTATGAAAAGTTAGTCGATCTTGTGATTATGGCTGCTCCATAAAGTATGAATATACCACAATATAGTAGTAAATATAGTACATCAATGATGTAGTGAAAATAGGGTGACAAAAGCTATTTTTTTCGGGGGTTTTATCATTTGCACCCCTGTGTCATCGACATGCCTGAGCAGGTTACTACCTGCACTAGCATTGATGCGGTTTATGAGCCTTAAGGTAACGAAGGTTACCTTAATTGCACCCCCTTTTAGGCATCGAATTGCACCCTGCGCAAGCATTGATAAATAAGGCATATCGCCATTTGGAGTTAAAAAGTCATATTTTTCGAGAAAAAAGTATAAAGGGCATAAGAGACACTGACACATCAGACAATATATATATATATTGTCTGATATGGTCGGCACAGCCGACGGTGTTGTGTCTGAGACACACTTTCATCTCCATTTCATTTCGGTGAAAGCTCTTACTGCACGGAAAAAAACTAAGGGTGTTTTTTTCCGCTTGCTCATGAGCAGATATATAGTTGCACAGCAACTGAATATCTGTTCACGAGTGCCCTATAAATTATCGTAGATATAATTTGGTTCTATTATACATCCTCAGTCGGATGTTCGGTAGAGATATAAAATTTCTATATTTTTATGGGGGAGGGATTTAATTATGTAATCCGTGTTATAGGCAAATTCTAAAAAGACTCAACTGTCACTAATAACATTTTTAAGCTTCATCCGTGACTTACATAAAAGTCGCAATAACACAGAAAGGTAAATTAAGGTGATCTATCATGAATAAGAAAATATTAACTGCAGCAGCACTCACACTCATGCTCGTAGGCGGTGCTATCTCACTCGTTGGCTGCAACCACAAGAACGTAAACGTAGGTACTAACGGTACCACTGCATCAAGCACTGATGCAACCACTGAAACAAAGGTAACTATCAACACTAAGGATGTAGATAAGGACTATTGGAAGAACCTTGTAGGTGATGACCATAACGTAACTATCACATCCAAGGATAAGAACACAGACTCTAAGTCTGATAAGACTTCTGATAAGGCAGCAAAGTCAGGCAAGACTGATAAGGCAACTGCCGATAAGACAGATAAGAAGCCATCAGAAAACGTATCGGAGGAGCCTAAGGCTACCACAGAAAAGCCAACCGAAGACACAACCAAGGCACCTGCTCCACAGCCAACTGAGGAGCCATCAACTGAAAAGACTGGTTGCTCACATAACTGGGTAACTGAACAGAAGGTAGTTAAGGATGCCTGGGACGAGACCATCGTCGATGAGCCTGAGAAGACTCAGAAGGTTAAGGTAAAGGACGCATGGGATGAAAAAGTATGCGTTAAGGATGCTTATGATGAGAAAGTTTGCGTCGGCGAACGTGTAATTCAGAACGATACTGGTGAAGATGTAACTGGTGTTGGACTCGAATGGTGTGAAGAACATGATTGTTTTATACACATGCTCGGTGATGGACCATGCAGAAGCAATAATCACGTTGAAGAAATATATGAAACTAAGCATCATGCTGCACAGTACAAAACAGTTCATCATGATGCTGAATATACAACTAAGACAATTCCGGCTAAGACACACACTGTACACCATAAGGCTGAATATGTATCTATACAGAAGTGTTCTAAGTGTGGAGCTACTAAGTAGTTCTGCACTTAGATATGCTGTTTCATATAACAATTACACTATAACAGAAATTCATTGATTAATCAATGAATTTCTGTTATTTATTTGCATCATATCCTTAACATCTTCACCAGAAAGGAGCATCATTCTAATGCGACCAATCGACGCCGACATCCTAAAGCATGCCTTGTCAGAAAGTTCACTTGTCAGTTCCCATGATCTACTGACACTTTTCAATATCATAAACAATTAGCCTAGCTCAGATGTCAGGGGTTTTGTTTGCTGAGATATATTTACAAAGATAACAAATTAGTTTACTATATGTACGGTAAGTAGTACACATGATAATGGGTTATAGAGGGAGGTTTTTTATGGCAGGAAAAAATGATGCGCAGATCGCACAGGTGAAAAAGGTGAAGGAGTTTAAGAGGCAGCATAAACTATATTTCTTTAGATTGTGGTTAAACCACTGGCTCGCAGAAGGTGAGCTGGGATCGCTTGCTTTTCTGATATCTGCGCCGGCAGCTTTTTGGTTTGGGCTTAATGCTTACTTTGGTGAAAAAGACTGCCTGTCATATACGATTATCTTTGGAACTATATTTCTCTTTCTTCTTACAAGGAAGCCGGTATATAAACTTATCTGGCGCTCAGGTGCGAAAAAGGGATATTGGGCTGTGATTAGTAAATGTCTTGGCAACTTTTATATCAGCTATTACGATAACTCATCCTTAAACCAGATAATAAAGCTTTTGAAAAGGGGGAAGGCTTCTTCAGTAGGGCAGGCAATAGCCATACTTGAAGCAAAGAGAAATCCACCAAAGAAAGTAGAAGCTAAAAATGAGAAGTCCTATCTTAAAAGGTTTATTGAGTGGCGAAAGAAACAGAAGAAGAAGGATCAAGAGGATATAGACAGGATGGTTAAGGAGAAACTTCGGCAGTGGAATGTTGAAGGTATGACAGATAGTATTGACAGGTTTTGGGGTACAGGAAAATATCAAAACACTAACAATTACTATTATGAAGAGAAACAGGCTAAGAAAGAAGCTGCATACCTTGAATATTACGCAAGGAAACAGGAAGCCTACAATAGAAATTCCTATCAGGCTAAGACTGCAAGAAACCGGGCGAATGCAGCGGCTGCACGTGCCAAGCAGTATAGGTAGTAACAAAGCCTTTAAATATATAGTACAAAAAAACATAGATTTTGTATCATAGATTAGATATAATAAAATATAATGATGCAATATTATAGTTTGTAATTTGATTTTTATTTAAAGGAGTTTGGTGTGAATGCAAAAGAAGCCTAAAAGTATAAATGCGTTAATGGCATATATGCGAGATACAAAAGGATTAAAAATTTTAGGAAGTGGTGATAAGAAAAAACTTAGATATATGGGATATTTCCATGGGTATAAGGGATATCGTTATCATAATAATCCGACAAATATGTATACATTTAATTCCTTTGATGAGGTGCAGGCGATTTATGAGTATGATATGGCAATTAAGACGATGTTTTATCCAGAGATAATGTTTCTGGAAACGACGTTTAAAAACTATGTATTAGAAGTTATTTTAGAGGAAGCAAACAGTAAACGATTTGCGGATATTTATGCAAAGCTATTAACGGATTACAAGTCATATCCGATAGGCAGTGATGGATACAAAAAGGCTATAAATAAGAGGATGAATCTTAGAAATAAGGTGTACAGCCTTATTTCCAGAGACTATGGCAAGCGGTTTATAGTAAATCATTATTATGATAAAGACCAGCCACTTCCTATATGGGCGATATTTGAATTAATTTGTCTTGGCGAATTTGGTACATTTATTGATTGCCTTGCCCCTGATGTTAGGAAAAAGGTTTCTGAGAGCGTTGGTATAAAGGTTGTATATGACGGAGATGGTAAGCTATTACCAATGATAGTGTATACATTAAAGGATTTAAGGAACTCCGTAGCTCATAATAATATAATTTTTGATACCCGATTTAAAACAGGTAAAGTAAGTAGGAGAATAGATGGATTTATAAGTGCTGAAACAGGAATTACTAATATTAAGTTTGACTCTATTGTTGATTATGTAATTCTCATAAGTTTCATGATGAAATTATTGAAATGCCCAAAGAAAAAAATTATGTCGTTTATCAAATTGTATGAAAAAAACTCTGAAGAGTTGAGAGCAAAGGTTTCTACATCCATTTTCAATACTATTGTATACACGGATACTAGAACAAAGCTAGAACTACTAAAAAAATATTTATAATATATCATAAAGAACTATTGCATAAAAGCCTTTAGTATGGCATAATATATTACAGAATTGCGGCGGACGTCTGCGGACTATGCCTAAGGAAGTTGGATGCGTCCGGCTTCCTTTTTTTTATAGTTACGAGGTCTAGTTGATGACTGTGGTCATTACCTAGACCTCTTTTTTTATTGTGGTATCTCTTTGGTCTGGTCAAGCGCTGCCTCGTCTGATGACGAGCGTAATGTCGCTTGACTTATAAGATATATTTTGCCATCTGATTTTACTGCCGGGAGTTATTTGCCAGATATTCATAAGTTACCATAGTTAGCATCTTATTTTATCTCCTTGATATTTTCAAATAGGCACCTCGTGGGGGGGTGCCTGAAACGGATATAAAAAATAACTGGTTTATATAAAGCCAGAAAAAAGGAGAGAACAAAATGTTAGACAATGAAACAGAACAGATGCTGATTGATGAACTTGTTTTAAACTTTGTCACAACAGGCATCGTAGATATGACACATTTTAACGAAGAGTCCCATGTTGGGGTTGTTGCAAATGTCAGCAAAAAGAGCGCAGAAGGTATTATTGAGAAGTGCCTTATAAGAGAGCGTGAACGTACACGCAATATCTTAAGCAGTTCACGTAAGAAAGACGAGAAAATAAATCTTCTTGACAGGCAGATTGACAGGTTGTTTAAGATCATAAGCTTTTATGAGATGGACGACTCGGAATGGGATGAAGACTGGTATTTATCAGTAGTAAAGAAAGGCGGCGGATATTATGATGACTAGAAATGCTATTTTAAGGGAGACAACTGCGGAATATCTCAGACATGTTTCACTTACCACTCCGCTTGAGAATGTGGAAGAGGAGCTTGTTGCTTTTATTAAAAACAAAATTTATAACCACAATCATATTTACCATACGGCTTATAAGGCTCCAGATCGTCTCGATAATGCCGTCATGGCGGATGTAATTGTACACATGTTCAATGTTGTGAATATTGATTGTAACCCTGACGGCGACTCTGAGACGATGTTAGCCATATACGATAACGACAAAAGCAGCAGAGATTACGGCTTGTATGTTCCTGCTGATGATCTGATTGCGGATGCTGTGAGAAAGCTCAATTACCTTGCCAAGCAGAGCGATATTAAAGAGGTAATTATTTCAATCAAGCTTAAAGCTCCGATTGCTCACCTTACTATGGATAAGCACCTTGTGCCTGTGGCAAATGGCGTCTTCGATTATTCCACAAAGAAACTTTATCCATTTGACCCGGACAAATATGTTTTTCTTGGGAAAATGTCTGTGCCATTTGATGCAACTGCTGTTAATCCTGAGTTTGAATTTGATACAGAAGATGGAAAGTTCATCTTCAATTTTGATAAGTGGCTTATGGAGATCGCAGATGACAGAAAAGAACTCTACGACCTTTTGTGGGAAGTCATATCTTCTGTATGCCGCCCATTTGCACACTTTGATAAATTGATATTTTTCGTTTCAAATACAGGTGCAAATGGTAAAGGCTCACTCCTTAGAGCAATTCGCAGTCTGTGCGGAGAACGGCGGACAAGTTCCATATCTCTCCGTGAGTTATCAGAGGATAAATACATAGGCCCCGCCATTTTCAACAAGCTTGTTATTTTATCCGATGAGAACAGGGTATCAAAGAATAAGAAGCTTGAAGGTTTGGAACGTGCGAAGCTCCTTGCAACAGGCGATATCATCAGAATTGAATATAAGTACAGAGATAGTTTTGATTTTAGATTTTCTGGTCGCTGTATCTTTTGCTTAAATGATAACTTGAAGCTTGAAGACACAACAGGATCTGCCTACAGAAGAATACTGTCAATCCCATTTCTTAGAAGCTTTGTCGGAAAAGAAAACAAATATTTAAAGTCTACAGTGCTTGTGGATGAGCGTGTGTTAAGATACATCTTAAATCATGCTCTTATGTGTGTGGACTGTGACGAGGACTACCATATCCCTGATATCTGTCTTCGTGAGCTTGATGATATCAAGACGTTGAATGATCCGATCCGTGAGCTTTGGAAAGAAATTGAACCTGTACTTGTCTGGGATATTGTTCCGTTCTCATGGCTTTTCGAGGTGTACAAGGGTTTTCTTAGGAAAAACTACCCAAGCGAAAAGCCATTAAACCGCTCCGTCTTTATTGATGACTTGCTTGATATCTTAGATGAGGAAGAAGACTCACTGTTTTACTGTGAAGATAAGGGGAAACGTTACAGGACCGGCGACATGATGTCAAAGTCAGAGATTTTAACATACATGTACGATGTCAGAGATTTCATGGATCTGACGCAGGATAATATCTATCTTATGTGTATTCCAGTCGGTAAAACACAGGTAAGAGGTATTTTAAGAAAAACTGTGAAAGGAGATACCTGCGATGAGTAAAGAAAAAGAGTATACCGCCGAGCGGAAGTTGTTTGAGTATGTAGCATACATAGGGCTTGACTATAAAGAAATTCGTGAAAAGATGGAAAGCGGCGACTTGCCGGAGATGGAGTTGGATGCGATCACCGAGATCATATATTCCATTTTACCATCTGAAATAGAAGAGCTTATAACAAGTCCTGATGATGAAAAGGCAAGCCCTCTTGATAAGGCGATGGGTTTAGAACAGGCAGCGCACGTATTTAATATGCTTCACAGGTTTTATTTAAATATTTATGAGGGTACGGGCTGCTGTGAAGCAGATACAGAAATGTCGGAAGACGATATGGATTATGCTTTACGTGAGATGGAAGAAGAGGACAACAAGCGCATGGAGAAGCTTGTGTTTAACTATATTGCCTATAATTCATTTAGCTTCAATGATCTGAGACAGAAAATGAAGGAGTTCGTTATTCCAGAGCTTGATATAGATGATGTTACGGATATAATATTCTCTCATCTTCCGGGAGAACTTGAGAAGCTTAATAGTCAGGCGAAGGCAGCAGAAGATTTGATTTCCCAAAACGCTTTTCTTGCAAAAGCAAATGGTGTTTACGCTTCCCTGTATAACTTCTATAATGATATTTATATAGAAGACGAAGAACTGGTTGCGGAAGTTCTCAGCAAGAAAGCAAAAGACGATGAGATATGTTTTTTGAATGACCCGGTGATTGAGTCGGGTGCTGGAAGCTGGGAGGAGTATTACGGTCATGATGTTGACGACTAAAGCCCCATCTATTTAGCGCCTTTGACCCTATATTGACCCTAAAAAATTGAAAACCTCATGGAATGGGTGTAAAATGCGTGTGATATATGGACAAAACCCACGGAAAATGGACATATTTGACGACATTTGACACATGAATAAAACGTGAGGGTGGTAGAACAGTAGGTTCAGGAAGAGTTGCAACTATCATCGAGTAATCTTTGATTTCGTATCATAGAAACTTAAATACAAGCCGCAATTCCTCATTTTATGAGGAGTTGCGGTTTTTGCGTGTTAGCAATGAGAAATGCAAGAAAGCCGCTAAAACCAAGGGATTGAGTTTGCTCAAGACCTTTGGGATTAGTGGCTTTTCTTATGTGGCGAATGCCACGACCGAGCCGGCAGGCGAGGTTACATTTCTCAACGGAAGATGGTCGAACATAGAAAAAGCCCTTTTCAAGTTCTTCACTCAAAATGGGCTTGTGATACGCGTATGATACACGTGTTTCTAATCTTCGGCGTGAGGCCAGTTAATCTTCCATTCAAAATACTCTTCTTTGGTAATTTTACCGGAGGCTAAGTCCTCTTTTTTCTTTTTCCAGGTATTCAGGAAATCATCAAGTAAGGAATAATCAAAACCAACAGCGATATGCTTCTCGGTAGGGTCTTCGGGATCTGTAACTTCGTAGAGGGGCATATTGTAGTGCTCATCCAATTCAAAGAGAGCATACATTACATCTTCCGCTGCGTAGAGGGAAGGCTCGTAGATGGAACGGTAATTACAGTTCAAAGCTTTTGCTAGCTCCTGTATCATATCCTCTTTGGGTGTGCGGTTGCCGATTTCGTACTGACGGATTCGTACGTCGGATAAACCAACAGCTTCACCGAGCTGTGCCTGTGTTAATTTGCGGAAATTTCTGATTCGTTTTATTCGTTCACCAATAGCCATCGTGTAACTCCTTCCAATTTCATAATAGTAACAATATCGTTTCTAATAATACAATAACATAAATGTTACTGTATAGCAATAGAAAAGTTCACAATTCAGGACAGAATGCAGAGCTGGATCTATGGGGAAGAGATTTTTATAAAAAGAAGCATTTTTTATAAGTGATAAAAATTCTCGCTCATTCCTTGACAGAAACACATATGTTACTGCATAATCAAAACACCAACAGTAACAATATGGTTACTGACTTGGCGAATGGGAGGTGAGTGCCATGTGCAAGAGCGTACATAAGTTTTAGTGGAAAGGAGGAAGGAGTATGACGAAACGCTATTTATCTGCGAAGGAAGTTGCAGAACTTCTGGGAATTGCAGAATCAACCGCTTATGCAGTTATCCGTGGATGGAATAAGGAACTGAAAGCACAGGGTTATTTTACCAAGGCAGGTTCCGTTCCGAGAGCCTACTTCGAAAAGAAGTGCTACGGATATGGCGAAGCGCAATAGATGAACTTTGATAACTGAATAAGCCATACCCGGAGTAATCCTAGGTGTGGCGACTACAAGAAAGAGAGGTAATGAGTATGCCGGTTTATAAGGACGAGAAACGAAACACTTGGTTTTGCAAGTGCAACTATAAGGATTGGCTTGGTGAGAGTAAATCCAAGATGAAACGCGGATTTGCTACCAAGAAGGATGCCCGGCAGTGGGAACGTGATTTTTTACAGAAGCAGAGTGCCAGTATGGACATGAAGTTTGCTTCTTTTGTAGAAGTGTACTTTGAGGATAAGGCACCGAGACTGAAGGAGCGTTCCATAATGACGAAGCGGACATTGTTTGAAACCAAAATCATTCCTTACTTTGGTGAGAAACAGATGAATGAAATTACTGCGGTGGATATCATCAAGTGGCAGAATGCGCTTTTGAATCAGGATTACAAGCCAACGTATCTGAGAATGATACAGAACCAGATGACAGCACTTTTTAACCACGCAGAGAAGTTCTATGATCTGAAAGACAATCCCTGTAAGAAGGTGGATAAAATGGGGCGTCCGAATGCTAAAGAGTTAAACTTCTGGACCAAGGATGAGTACGAACAGTTTATACAAGGTTTTAGTTCGGATGAGGAGATGTACCGAATTATCTTTCAGATGTTATTCTGGCTTGGATGCCGGGTAGGGGAGCTGCTGGCACTTACCAGCGAGGATATTGATTTTGAAAGCGGGACGGTGAACATCTCCAAGACCTATTACAGGAGAAATCAGACAGATTATATTACACCACCGAAGACAGAGAGCTCTAATCGCAAGATTACTATTCCGAAGTTTCTGGCAGAGGAGATGAAGGATTTTGTGGACAGACAATATGGAGTGACACCGGAGGACCGAATCTTCCCTATCACGGACAGGGCAATTCAAAAGAAGATGAAACAAAAGACGGAGCAGGCGAAACTAAAACCTATCCGTGTGCATGACCTTCGCCATTCGCACATTGCTTTGTTAATTGAGAAGGGGATGCAACCGTTGGTAATCGCTCAGCGGGTGGGACGTGATTCTGTGAATACGACCATGAATATCTACGGACACCTTTATCCGAATAAGCAGAAGCAGGTGGCAGATTTACTCAATGCGGAGGCTACCGGGGAACCGGAAGGCAATCTAGTGGATATGGCAACAGAGATGCGTTTTCGAAAGGCAGGTGGATGGTCATGAGAATGGTAAGAGGATTTTACAACGAGCAGAATAACACGGTGAATGTGGTTCACTACGATACCAATCACATCATAAGTCTTGACTGTGGGAAATGGGAGCAGGGTCTTCGGACCACTCCAAACTCCCAAGGACGGATGGATGCACTGGCGCTAGATGACCCGGTGGAGTATGTGAGGTTAATGCTTAGCGGGGAAATACAGGTGTGGTTGGATGCGTTAGATGACTTGGGTGTATGGTAGAAAGACAAGCGGGGTGAGGACCGGCTGGAGAAATCCAGTCGGTTTTGCTATTTTCTGAAATGGTATTCTTATGTCGTAAAATGATGCAGGTAAGTTTAGAAGTGTCTTTTGCCAGATACGCATTTTGGATATCCGGTGCAAAATGCTGTACTGGTTAGGGAAAAATCCCTAAAACCCTTTGGATATAACAGAGGTACTCCACTTTTTGGAGCACCATTTAGCAAGTGACGCCAAAAAATGGAGCACTTTTGTAAAAATGGCTCCAAAAAGTGGAGCACCATCAGATGATAGATATTTTGATAATTTTGTAGTGGCTCCAAAAAATGGAGCATCTTTTGAAAAGTGACGCCAAATAGTGGAGCTATTTTGATGATATGGCTCCAAAAAGTGGAGCACCTATATGGAAACGGGGTTTTAGGGGGCTTTGCCCCTTAACCGAATGCACAAAGGGGCTTGTGGGCACAAAGTGCGTATCTGGCGAAGGACGGGAAGAGGCGAGAAGAAAAACTGAGAAATGGGACAAATAAGGAGTAGGGGGAATTTCGTTTTGCACAAGTAAGAGATTAAACAGCGGAAAATATCGTGTGAGAAGAGCCTGAATGAACTTTTAAAACATCGCAAGGTTATGCGAAGGTTTCTTGAAGATGAAAAAAGCTTATGTTATAATGTTTAATAGAATTTTGATACTTTTTGATGCATGATGGAGGGCACATTATGGCTGTATCATACAACAGATTATGGAAGTTATTAGTGGATAGAAAAATGAGCAAAGCGGATTTGAGGAAGCAGGCAGCAATAGCACCTAATACAATGACGAAGCTTAGGAGAGATGAAGAAGTGACATTGGGTGTGCTGGGCAAGATTTGCAAGACGCTTGATGTGGACTATGGAGATATTATGGAATATGTGAAAGAATGAGTCCGGATTTTTGGACACCATTTCCTGTATACTTATATGTTGAATAAATAGTCTTTAATTTTTTAGACTTGGCAAGGAGGATAACCAATGGATTTGTTTGAAAATCTGTCTGATAATCAGATTGAAGCGGTAAAAACTATTGATGAGGACTTGGAAATAATTGCATGTGCAGGTGCCGGTAAAACCGGTGTTGTTACCCGTAGGGTTATTAATATTTTAAAATCAAATCCAGATATTTTGCCTGAGAATATTGTTGCATTTACATTTACGGAGAAAGCAGCAGAAGAATTAAAGAGCAGGGTTTATAAATATGGTGAAGCAGTGTTGGAAAATACGAAGGGCTTTGCCAATATGTATATTGGTACAATACATGGTTTCTGCTTGAAGATGTTACAGGAATATATTGTTCAGTTTCAGAAATTTACAGTTTTAGATGAAATTAAGACGAAGCTATATATTGAGAAAAATTATAACTTCTGTGGTATGCCGGATTTGGGGTTGAAAATATATACAGAGACCAATTTATTCTTGAGTGTAATTAGTACATTAAATGAAAATTGGTTTGAAAGAGACAAGTGGGATGAAAAAACAAGAGCTGCAGTTGATAAATACAAAGACACATTCTATAGAAAGAATTATTTTGACTATTCTTTGATTATGCAGGAGATGCTTAATCAGTTGGAAAACAATAAGGATTTCGCAGATATCATCTTAAGTAAGATAAAGTATCTGACAGTAGATGAGTATCAGGATACAAATCCAATACAGGAAAGGTTGATTCACTTTATCAAACAAGGTGGATGTAATCTGTGCATAGTTGGTGATGATGATCAGACGATTTATCAGTTTAGAGGAAGTGATCCGGAGAATATACTCACTTTTAGAGAAAGATATGGAATCAATAAGTATATTGTTTTGGGAACAGATTATAGGAGTTCAGAAGCGATTGTCGATATTGGAAAGCGTGTTATTGTAAATAATGAAAAGCGCTTACCGAAGGTAATGGAATCAGGAAAACTCATAAAATATGAAGAAGGCGATACGGTTTATAGGGAGTTTGATGAGTGCGATGAAGAATATGAATTCATTGCGAAGCGTATAAAGGCATTACATGATTCGGGTGTTAAATACTCTGAGATGGCTGTTCTGCTTCGAAAACGTAAGCATGGACCGGATATTGCCAAAATGTTTGACGAGTATGAGATACCATACATTATTGAAGGCGTAAATGAGCTGTTCAGCACTGCCGAATGTCAGGCGGCAAAGGGAATATTTGATTATCTTGCCGGTACAATCGGAATGATGGAATTATTTCAGCTTTGGAAAAGTATAGATTATGAATTAGATGAAAAGGAAATAGCAGAAGCAATTGCTACGCTAAATGTAATTGATGTAAAATCCAAAAAATTCTATGGAGAGTTTGTATTACAGAAGGTATATCATGATTTTTTACGTAGAATATCAATTGTAGATGAGAGCAATTCATCAGAGATTATTTTATATAATTTAGGAAAGTTTAGTCAGGTAATTAATGATTTTGAAACGATTTATTACACCACAATACCTGCTAATAAGCTTAGTAGCTTTTGTAATTTCTTAAAATACACCGCAGATGGATATTATCCAGAAGGACATATTGCGAATACATATATTAGACCAGATGCGGTGAATATTATGACAGTGCATCAATCCAAAGGATTGGAGTTTACTGCGGTCTTTATTCCACAGATGAATCATAATAACTTTCCGTCAGCAAAGATGGGAGGAAAGAGTATTTGGCATGTGATAGAAAAGGATTGGATTCCAAATGCAGATAGATTTGCAGGAGGCGTAGAAGAGGAACGTAAATTGTTTTATGTTGCTATTACGCGCGCAAAGAAGTTTTTATTCCTAACCCGATCTCCTGGAAATGCAAGAGAAAAGAAAGTATCAGAGTTTATGGTAGAAGCGAAAGAATCTCCATATATGCTTGGCTTTGATGAAAAAATGGTATATACAGGGAACCATATTCCGCCTATGAGCGAGGATGCAGCCCCACTCAATCTTAATTTTTCTATATTACAGGATTACTTTGACTGTGCATACCGTTTTAAGTTATCCATGTTTTACGGATTTGTACAACCTATTGTACCAGCGTTAGGGTATGGAAAGACAATGCATGAGATTGTTATGAATATACATAGAAGATTCTTAAGTGGAGAAACATTGTCATCTGAGGATATTGAACAGATTGTGAATGACAGCTTTTACTTACCTTATGCAAATCCTAAGCTACAAGACAACATGTTGGAAGGTGCAAAAAAATCCATAGCTGGATATGTAACTAAAAATCAGGATGATTTTGCAAATATAACAATGGCGGAGGCGGATATTGAACTGGATATGGGAGATGGAATAAAGGTAAATGGACGGATTGACTTGGTAAAACGTCGTGAAATATCCGGTGAAGAGAAAACTTATATCGTTGATTTTAAAACGGCTAGTCGAGAGGTTACAGAGTGTATAAATGCAGAACAGTTAAAAATATATGCATTGGGATATCAAAAACTAACTGGGGAAACTGCAGATTATTTGGAAATCTATAATTTGGATAATTCTGAAAGTGAACGTCAGAGAGTAACTGAAGGATTGCTTGAGAATGTAAGTCGTGATATCAGAGATGCTGCTTCAAATATTAGAAACAATGATTTGCCACGAAAATGTAGCAAGGGAAAATGTCAGAAGTGTTACTTGAACTACTTGTGTTTGAGTAAAAAGGAAAAACAGGAATATGAAGTATAGAACAGGAGAAACGTATGAGCAATTTGTCTAAAATCCGTCGGGATAAAATGATAGAGTTTTTGGAAACTTTAAAAGAACAGCATAGCGATGATGAGTCTTTGATTGCAATAAATCAGATTGAAAAAGAACTGCTATCAAAACGCTATGGACTTGTATGGGAAGAGCATGAGGAAGCTGTTGATGTAATGATGCGTGATAATATTCCGGTTTTTACGGAAGTAAAAGAACGCGAAATATGTATGGCACCGGGCGAGGACTATAATTTCCTGTTGGAAGGGGATAATTTGCATAGTTTACATTTGCTTGAGAAAACGCATAGAGGAAAAGTGGATGTTATTTATATTGATCCACCATATAATACAGGAAACAAAGACTTTGTGTATGATGATGCTTTTGTGGTTAAAGAGGACACTTATTGCCATAGTAAGTGGCTATCTTTTATGTCTTTGCGACTTAATTTAGCCAGAAATTTATTAACAGACGATGGTTTAATTTTTGTTAGTATTAGTGATGTTGAACAAGCTAACTTGCGTTTGCTATGCAATGAAATATTTGGAGATAATAATTTTGTTGCGAATTTGGTCTGGGCCAATAAGGAAGGTGGCGGTAGTTCGGATAGTAAGCTATTCAGGATAAAACATGAATATATTTTGGTTTACGCCAAAGATATTACAATGATAGAGATAGCTGGAGTAAATATAAGTAATGAGGAACGTTATAAATGTAGTGATGAATATGAGAGGATCAGAGGTAAGTATTATCTACAGAAGTTGGGTATGGGTTCAATTCAGTATTCAGAATCACTAGATTATCCAATAGAAACTCCTGATCATACATATATTAATCCAAAAGATAATAATAGTGGTAAGAAAGCATGTTGGAGATGGTCAAAGGATAAATACATGTGGGGGTTAAAAAATGGATTTATAGAGATAAAAAAGGACGCAAAGGGAATTTGGACTGTCTATACGAAACAATATCTTAATTGTGATAATGAAGGGAATATTATTAAAAGAACCAATAGGCCAATGGGTATTATAGATGAATTTTCAAGTACGCAGGGGGCAAAAACTATAAAACAATTATTTGAAAATGTGGCATTTTCTTATCCCAAAGACGTTAAATTGATTAAATGGTTACTTCAAAGAATGGTTAAAAAAAATGTAACTGTGCTTGATTTTTTTGCTGGCTCAGGAACTACAGCACAAGCAGTTTTGGAGTTGAATAAGGAGGATGGAGGACATCGTAAGTTTATTCTCTGTACGAATAACGAAAACAATATTTGTGAAGATATAACATATCAAAGAATTAAAACAGTTATTAATGGTAAAAGACAGGATGGAAGTATATATTCGGAAGGTATTCCGGCAAATCTAAAGTATTACCATACAGATTTTGTATCAAAATCCGAAGAGTATTTAGCAGACGCTTTGCTAGATCATGTGACCGAAATGATTCAATTAGAACATGGTATTAAAATTGATGATAATTCTTATATCATGATTATGAGTGATGATGAGGCTGATGAATTAGAAAAAAAATGGTCTGAATATAACGAGATTAAAGCGATTTATGTATTTCAAGATGTGTTACTAACCGCATCGCAAGAGGTGCTTTTTGGAGCAGCGGATATGTATACAATACCTGACTATTATTTCGCTTTTGAATTAAGAGAGGCGGGAGAATTATGGTAAAAGGGATAAAAGATTTTGAGTTTCAGAATGATTGCGTCGACTTCTTGATTCAAAAGACGGTAGAACGAGATAGCAAGAAAGTGATTACTGTCAAGGCTCCCACCGGTGCGGGAAAGACAATTATTCTGATTAAATATATTGATGAATATTTGAACAATACAGATAATAATACAGCATTTGTTTGGCTATGTCCGGGTAAAGGAGACTTGGAAGAACAAAGTAAGGAACAAATGGAACGCATTACACCACAGAGAGATACGAGAAATTTATTGTATTCCTTACTAACTGGTTTCACGCCGGGAAGCATCACTTTTATCAATTGGGAACTTGTAACTAAGCGTGGAAATAATGCACTTAAGGATGGTGAGAGACAAAATCTGTTTGATAGAATTGCAGATGCCCACAAAGAGGGAACAAACTTTGTAGTTATCATTGATGAGGAACATACTAATAATACCAGCAAGGCGAATGATATTATAAATGCTTTTGCAGCAAAGAATATTATACGTGTGTCTGCGACAGCAAATAAAGTCAGTCATCAGGAGTATTATGAAATACCGGAAGATGAGGTTATAAATGCCGGGCTGATTACACGTGCAATTTATGTGAATGAAGGTGTAGATGAGGATAAACAGATAGTAAATGATTATGACTATCTACTTGATTTGGCAGATGAGAAGCGTAAAGAAATTGCAGAAAATTATAAGTTGGTAGGAGCTAATATACGTCCGCTTGTTTTGATTCAGTTTCCTGCCGGACAATCTGAAACAATTAAAGCTGTTGAGGAAAAACTGGAGTCCCTGGGATATACATATGACAATGGAATGGTTAATATTTGGATGAGTGACGACAAGATGGTGGCAGACGATTTAACCGCTTTAGATGGTACACCTGCATTTTTGCTTATGAAGCAAGCTATATCTACCGGATGGGATTGTCCTCGGGCAAAGATACTTGTTAAGTTGCGAGAAGGTGGAAGTGAGGAATTTCAGATTCAGACGATTGGACGTATAAGAAGAATGCCGGAACGAAAGCATTATGGTATAAATGTATTGGACTTTTGTTATTTGTATACGCTGGATACAAAGTATAAGGAAGGGGTATTATCTTCCTTGGATAAGGCATATCAGTTGCGGCGCTTATTCTTGAAAGATGAAGTAAAAGGATTTTCGCTTACCAAAGAATTGCGTAATTTGGATTACGATGGCTTGGGCGAACGTGAAACCTTGCTAAAAGTACATGAATACTTTAAAATTACTTATTCATTAACTGGGAATAAAGAAAATAACAAAGTTAATTTGGCAGGAGCAGGCTATAATTTTGATGAAGAAATTGATAGTCACATTTTGCGAGGAATTTTTCGTACAACGGAGGAATTGACAAAACAGGATGCACAACGACAAATTGTGATGAAAACGCAGGTGAACACTCATACGCATGGTATATATTTGCTGCATGCGATAGATGAAATAAAAAAGGTAACCGGTATGCAATCACAAAAGGTAAAGGCGATTCTGGAAAGAATGTTTCGAAAAGGAAAGAATAATAAATATAAATTTCTTGCATTAGATACGAACGCTTTTTATGCATTTATTATTAACAATACGCAGAAGTTAAAAATGGATTTTAAACATGTTACCAGTCAGATGAATGTTCAGCAATCTTTTGTTTTGGAACCTAAGACAGATACGTTCACAATTCCGGAACAAGAGATGTATAAGTTCAGTGAAGTTAAGAAAGAACAAGAATTCCGCTTATATGCATATTGGAAATATACAACAGCATTTTGTACCGATAGAACACGATCTTTACCTGAGAGATTATTTGAGCGTTACTGCGAAAATAATCGTGAGGTGAAGTGGTTTTACAAGAATGGAGATGCCGGGCAGCAGTATTTGTCAATCGTATACACGGATGCATTGCAGAAACAGTGGTTGTTTTATCCGGATTACATTGTGCAGAAAGAAAACGGAGAAACATGGCTTATTGAAACAAAAGGTGGCGAGGCTTCCGGACACAGTAAAAATATTGATATGCAAATGGGTAATAAATTCTTAGCATTTAAGCGTTATGCAGAACAGTATGGTCTCAAATGGGGATTTGTAAGGGATGAAGATGAACAGTTGTATATTAATAATACTGAGTTTGCGGAAAGTATGGCAGATGAACATTGGGTAGCGATTGAGGAAAAATTTTAATATCGATTACCTGAATCGAGATATAGGAGGCTGTTATGGCAGGATTTACAATTGACCTAGCTGGTAGAGTAAAGAATTTTGATTTGCCAAAAACACAACCACTAATTCCCTTGTTTGAGGCGGTTGTGAATTCAATATATGCTATTGAAGAAAGGATGGAACGTGAGAATTTTAAGGGGAAAATCGATATAAAGATAATACGAGAACCGCAGGAAATTGCTCCAGTGGAAGGAATAAATAGTACAATAAATGAAATAATTGGTTTCAGTATTTCAGATAATGGCATTGGATTAGACGACAATAACATGAAATCTTTTTTGCAGTCTGACTCTACATATCGTGCAGAAAAAGGAGGAAAAGGAGTTGGTAGATTTTCGTGGTTAAAGGCATTTGATAATACAAAAATTACTAGTATTTATAAAGATGATGATACATGGGTAAAGAGAGAGTTTGAATTCTCAATAGATAAATTGGATATTGATGATTCATTAAAAGAAGTAGAAGAAAGAGATTATTGTACAACGGTAGAACTAATTGATTATAAACCAGTATATAGGAAGCATGTTGGAAAAAGCCCAGAAGTTATAGCAACAAAAATTATGCAGCATTGCATGATATATCTTATGTCTCCGAATTGCCCGATTATTAGTGTTATTGATGATGAAAGATATTGTATTAATGATATGTTTGAAAAACGAATAAAGAGAGAGGATAATCCGATTAATTTTGTTGTTGGAACTGAAAAATTCTCTTTAGTAAATGCTAAAATCCAAGATGCATCTGTTGGTGGAAGTAAGATTTATCTATATGCTAATGATAGAATGGTAAAACCTGTGGATCTAGATAAAACTTTAGTCGATTTGGATAAAAATATATATGATGATAAGGGGTTCTATTATGTAGGAATATTAACAGGAAAATATTTGGATGATAACGTTGAAATGAATAGAACTTCATTTGATATTTCAGAAACTGCAGGTGAAGATGATATATCCATGGATGATATTGTTTCAAAGGCAAAAGAACAGGTTGAAGAGTATTTAAAAGATTATTTATTAGAAGTTCGTGAAAAAAAAGATGCAAGAATACGAAAATATATTTCGAGTAGTGCACCGCAATTTGGTCATTTGTTGAAGTATATGCCTGATTCAATAAATGCGATTAAACCTACATTAAGTGATGCGAAACTTGACGAAGAACTATATAGAATTAAAAGAAAATTTGATGTGGAATTAAAAAAAGAAAATCAAGATATGCTGGATAAAATGTCAACTGGTATAGATGATTTAGGACAATATGAACAAAAATTCAAGGAACAATTTGAGAAGATAAGTGAAGCAAATAAGTCGGCACTTGCAGAATATGTCTATCATAGGAAAATTATTCTAGAGATGTTACGAAAAGGAATTCATCTGAAAGAGGATGGAAGATTTAACAAAGAGTCTTATATCCATAATTTAATTTATCCGATGAGAAAAACTTCAGAAGACATTGAGTATGAAGCGCATAATTTATGGCTGATTGATGAAAGATTGGCATATTGTGAATATATTTCTTCTGATATTCCGTTTGATAATAATCCTAAAGAGGAGCGTACTGATATTTTGATGTTAGATCATCCAATAGCATTATCAGACGAAAATAATACAGGAAGAGAATTTGAAACAATAGTTATATTTGAGTTGAAAAGACCAATGCGTGATGATTATGATGCAAAAGAAAATCCCATTCAACAACTATTAGGATATGTAGATAAACTATGTACGAATAAAGTGACGGATAAAAATGGAAGACTCATTAAGGTTGGTAGTAATACTCAGTTTTATCTATATGCTGTATGTGATCTGACCCCAAAAATGATTAAAGTTGCAGAAGATAGGGATTTTATTGAAACTCCGGATAAGCTAGGGATGTATAAATATCATGAAAAGAAGCGCGCATATATAGAACTTATTTCATACAATAAACTTATTTTGGATGCCGAAAAACGAAATAAAGTTTTATTTGAAAAATTGGGAATTTAGCAGTTAATAATTAGAATCTATATTTTGCAAAATAGAAAGCGAGATGAGATTTTTGGAGAATACTTTTGACCTTTCACAATTTGATGAATACAGAGAAGACAACAGAAGAGAAGTGAAGAAAGCAAATGGTGGTTTACCAATATCTTTGTGGGACACATATTCTTCTTTTGCAAATTGCTATGGCGGTGTTATTATTCTTGGTGTCAAAGAAGAAAAAGATGGCAGTTGGAAAACTACCGGTCTTCAGAATGCGTCCAAGCTCCGAAAAGACTTTTGGGATACCATCAACAATTCTAAGAAAGTGAATATTAATCTCCTGTCGGAAGATGACGTAGAGATGTATGAAGTCGGTGACAATAAAGATGTCATTATGGTTATTTATGTGCCCATGGCGAAGCGTGAGCAGAAGCCGGTATACATCAACAATGATATTTTTAATGGCACTTTCCGCCGTAATTATGAGGGCGATTATCATTGTACCAGATTGCAGGTAAAGACCATGCTCCGTGATCAGACCGAGCGTACTATGGATATGGAAGTGCTTGATAAGGTTCCGATGGAAGATTTGAATTATGATACCATTCATGGATATCGCAACAGCCATCGCTCTTTAAAAGAGGGACATCCCTTTGAGCGTCTGAGCGATCATGAGTATTTGAGAAGCATTGGTGCGGCTGCTATTTCAGAGGAAGACGGAAAGTTGCATCCTACGGCAGCAGGTATGCTGATGTTTGGGGACGAATATAACATTGTACGCCACTTCCCTGAGTATTTTTTGGACTACAGGGAAGAGTTAGATTCTACAACACGCTGGAGCGACAGATTGCAGTCCAGTTCCGGTGAATGGTCCGGAAACGTGTGTGACTTTTATTTTAGAGTTTATAACAAGATTATTAAAGACATTAAGGTACCTTTCAAAATGGTCGGAGGTGAACGCATTGACGACACTCCGGTGCACAAGGCACTCCGTGAAGCTTTGGCAAACTGCCTGATTAATGCAGATTATCACGGATTGCGAGGTGTTGTTGTTCGCAAGGAACCGGACAAGATGATTTTGGCAAATCCGGGCTATGTCAGAACGGGTAAAAAGCAGATGCGTCTTGGTGGCGAATCCGATCCAAGAAACAAGGCTCTTATGAAAATGTTTAATCTCATCAATATTGGTGAACGAGCTGGAAGTGGTGTGCCGAATATCTTTAATGTTTGGGCAGATGAAGGCTGGGAAGAACCGGTGATTGAAGAGAGATTTGATCCGGATAGAACGATACTGTCACTTCCTTTTGTAAAAAAAGTGGCGGAAAAAAGTGGCGGAAAAAAAGTGGCGAAAAAAAGTGGCGAAAAAAAAGTGACGAAAAAAAGTGGCGAAAAAAAAGTGACGAAAAAAACACAGGAAAAATACGATGCTATTTTGAATGCTATGCAGCCTGATAAGTGGTATAAAGCTTATGAATTCGAAAGTATTGCAGGTGTTAAGGAATCAAGAATTAAAGTACTGCTTAAGGATATGACGGAACAGGGACTGATTGAGAGTACCGGTAGTACGAAAGGTAAGATGTATAAAAAAATTAATGCGAATTAATATAAGGTATTGGAGATGGTACAAATGAGTGAAATTGTAGGCAGAGAGTTGAAACGTTGGTCGGAAACATTAGAAGAACTGAATGAATACGATATAACATTGGTCAATATTTTACTAAAACATTATGAAACTCTTATAGAAGCTGGCGGGACTGCTGGTGGTAAAAGAGCTAATAAATTTGTGGAGTATATCGGTGAGAAGCAAGGCGTATGTGATAAAACTATTGAGACTTTATCATTTGGATCGGAAATGAATACAAAGAAGATAAAGAAATTAAATGGCTTAGAAGTAGATTCATTTAGAGGTTTTTCAGTGAGTCGAACATTTAATCTTGATAAGCAGTATGTATTCCTTTATGGACCTAATGGTTCTGGAAAATCCAGTTTTAGTGAAGCTTTGGAATACAGTTTGCTTGGTGTTATTGAAGAAGCAGATGCAAATAAAATTAAACTATCTACTTACATCAAAAATACTGCGACTAAAAAAGGAAAAAAGCCTACGATTACTTGTACATATGAGGATGGCTCGGAAGATGAAGCCATAATTGATTATGATGCATACAGATTCGCATTTGTAGAAAAAAATAGAATTGCTGATTTTTCTCATATTAGTGTATTGAATTCTAAGAATCAGAGTGAGAGAATAGCTGCTTTATTTGGACTATCAGCCTTTAACGAGTTTGTACAAGGGTTCACGACAAATTTTGATGAGAAATATTTAACAACAAGTTCTGTTACGGAGAAACTATTTGAAGAAAAAAAGCTATCGAGAGATTCTAAAGAAAAACAACTTCAAGAAAGCAAAGATGAATTAAATAGAATTAGAGATTTGCTTGTAGAAGAAATTGCAAAACTTAAAAAACGGGAAATAACAGAGGTTGACAGTGCGTTAGATTATCTTGAGAATCCCACGACAGGTATTTTGACTGTAAAAATTGCAGAGCGAGATAAACAGTATGTTACTCCAATACCGGTAGAACATATTGAAAGCTTTATAAATTATATTTTAAAATTGCAGAAAAATCTTAAAATTGTTAATGAAAATAGAAACAAATTATCGGATATGGCTCTGCAGGTAAATTATAAAAATTTGTATGAGATTATATCTGAATTGGAAGAAACAACGAATTGTCCTGCTTGTGGAACGAATTTGGCTAATGCTGAAAGAAATCCATATGAATATGCTAAAGAGCAGTTAAAAACATTTACTGAAATAGAACTGATACAGAAAAAAATCAATGATGCCGCTCAAAATGCTAGGGAGAACATTCGTGAGATATTAGATTTTATTTCGGGAAATCAAGAATTTTTTAAACTATTACAAATAAAAACAGACAATATGGTTTCCGTAGAATTGGAAGATATTCGAATGTATGTGGATACTGTGAGTAAGTGGTTTGAATTTTGTGAAGAATTAAAGGGATTTGACAAGATAGTTGCCCGAAACAAAATAGAAGAATACAATAAGGCGGCAAACAAATCAAATTCTGAATATGATCAACAAGTTGCAAAGCTTAGTGCTGTAAGAAATGCACTTGTGACATTAAAAACTCAGATGAATGAAAAGGAGCAGATAATAAAGAGATGCCAAAAAGAGATTAAGGAGTTTGATGAACAAAGCGAGGATACAATAAAGAAAATTCACGAAGAAAAAAGAATTTGTGAATTTAATGTAAAAATTATAGAAGCTTATAATAAGATAATTGGTAGTTTGGTTAATTATAATAATGAGTTGCCGAGGCAGGTAGCACAGGATTTAGAACAGAAAATCGTCGATTATTATAATACAATCAATCATGATGATGCAGATTTTGAAAAGATAGAAGAATTGATTTTACCGGATGCAACTTCTGACAAAATGTATATTACATTTGCTGATGGTAGCACATCGGAAGCGTTACAAGTTTTAAGTGAAGGCCATATTAAAATTTTGGGCTTGTCAATTCTTTTAGCAAAAGCGGTGCATGATAATTTAAACTTTATTATATTTGACGATATCGTAAATGCCATTGATGATGATCATAGAAATGGTGTAGCGGATTTGTTGATGAATCATGCCGATTTTGCAAATACACAGATTATATTGTCTACACACGGAGACCAATTCATTTTTAAATTGCAAGATAAGTTAGGTCAAAAGAGAGTAAAAGAAAATGCTATTGTGTATAAATTTATTCCGGCAGATTCATTAGAGGAACGAGGTGTAATAGTAGAATACTCTGATTCAAAAACGCCATTGATGGCTGCAGAGGATAAGTACAATAAAAATGAAACAAAAGATGCTGCTTCAAAATGTCGACAAGCAATGGAGTGTATTTCATATAATCTGTGGAATTTAATTGCTAAATCTTCAGATGCGACGATATCTGTAGGGATGAGAAGTCCCAAGAGTTTACCAGATTTAAGTTCTATAGTGGATGGTTTGATTAAGAAAACTGGTAAGATAAAAGGTATGGAAGACATTAATGCAGAACTCAAGAGCCTTAAAGAAGCTGGGAATTGGCGCGTCCTGAATAAAGGAACCCATTTCGAAGATGAACAAAAGGAGTTCGAACGTGCTGATATAAAGTGCGTTTATGACCATTTGGTTAAGTTAGATGATATGATTAGAAATATGAAGATTGTAAATAGCGCTGAGACAAAATGAAGTTCAATAGAGATTTGGAGGTGAGAGTAATGGCACAACAAGAGAACCCCATTGTTTTTATAAGTTATTCACAAGATTCATTATCATTTGCAGATCAAGTACTTTCTTTTGCTAACAAATTGAGAAGAGAAGGAATTGATGCTATTCTGGATCAGTATGAAGAGGCTCCTTCTGAAGGTTGGCCAAGATGGATGGAAAATAGTATAAATAGAGCCGACTATGTTATAGTGATTGGTTCAAAAGGATATTATGATAAAATATATGGAAATGTAGAACTGGGAAAAGGTCGGGGTGTTAAATGGGAAGGGAATCTCATATATCAGAAATTATATATGTCGGATACAATGAACAACAAATATATTCCGGTTGTTTTTGATGAGAGCGATTTGGAGTATATTCCAATTCCGCTTCAGGGAAGCACTTATTATAATATTAGCAACGAGAATGGATATGATAGATTATATTGGAGATTGCGAGGCATTAATACGAAAGAAAAACCGCCGCTTGGAAAATTGAGACCATTGCCAGAAAAAGAAAGAAAAAATTTATTTATCACTTCGATGATAGATATTGAGGCGTGGAATAAAGCAGTTTGGCGTGGGGCAGGTTTTGTATTAGGATATATGCCGTTGCCGGCGTTGCTGTTGCCGTTTGTTAATGAAAAATATGCGATTAAGATTTTTGAAGATTGGATAAAGATAATAGGAAGAGATGATAAAAAAGAAGATATAAGGATTGCATTAGTAGAAGGAGATGTACCGGGGGAGACATCAGGATATTACGTAGTGGTTGGAAATAATATTGATGAAGCTATGAAGCGAGCCGAAAAAGGTGGTTTTTCTGCGGACGAGACGATGATACTTAACGTATCTCGTATAATTCGTGCAAATCCTAGGGATAATTTCCAATCATTTAATTACTTTAAAGATGCATATCATCAATATGGAGAATATATGTTAATGCCTGCTGTATTGAATGAAAAGACTGGAGAAATCAAACCACTTCCGCAGTATGGAATACATAAAAAGCAGTTGGTTTATAGGCATATTTCAGACATAACAGAAAATGATCAGGATGCCATATTACTTCAGAAGAATAAGCCGTTTTCACTATATAAGCCAAAGTAGGTTTTAGTAAGTGAAAGTTCTGGTTAAAGTATTTTAAGTAAAGATACACACAATAGGCTTTCGGAGTGTACTTTTCTCAAATTTGTATCACACTGTGTATCGTGGCACTGGTGCCGTATGCTAAAACTTATCCCACCACGCTATGATACACAAAAACGTGTATCACGCCCCCCCCTAAAATGTGTATCACAACCCTGATTTTGTTAAAATTTCCAATTTACATCTTTTTTCGCCCATGTTATATTAGTACATAGGTGAACGGAAAATAGCGGATTATCGTGATATGAATTTGCAACATTTTCCTCGGAAAAAGTAAAAATAATAGGTGAAATACCCATAAAATGAGTCACAAAATGGCAAAAACCGTAACATATAAGTTTCTAAATGCGACCAAATCAGACCGTGAGGGTGGTAGAACTGTAGGTTCAGGAAGAGTTGCAACTATCATCGAGTAATCGCTGATAAACCGCATAAATAAAGGATTTTCAGACCTTCGAGGGTTTGCCCTCGGAGGTCTTTTTTTTCTGCTTAAAAATGGGTTTTGACCCTATTTTGACCCTAATTTAGAGCAAAAAATGAGCTTTGCCCCGACAAATGACATAAAAACCTCAGAGGGAAGATCTAAGGATAGGAGATTTGCAGATAGGATATTAAGGGTACAGGGGATAAAATACTTTGACATACACGTAGATGCGTGTTAATGTGAATACAGAAAAAGGTGCTACCGATAGACGGTTAGCACCCATGTCCCGATTGTAGCATCCTGTAATTATGAGGGCAACACGGAAAAGTTGAAAAACGTCGAAAAATAAAAATAAAAAACGTTATAGAAACTTTAGATAATGTTCAAACACAATTAGATACTTTAGTTAAAGAAACTCATAAAGCAATTATAGATACTCGGGTAGCATTTGAAAAAACAGATAAGGATAATATTAAGTTTTGGAAAGGATAGCGACATGCGAAAAAAAAGTGCATTATTTTTGATTTGTTGTTTTATTATATGTTTAGTAGGGTGTGGTGTAAAAATAAAAACAGAACATTCACAGAAGAATTCTCAAGTAGAATTAACAAGTAGACAGAAGAAAATATTAAAGGAAGCGGGATTATCCACCAATTATGATGATTTGTTATCTTCACAGAGGATTGCAATCAAAAGAATTGAGGAATTATATAAGTATTTAGATAGTGAATATGATGAAGAATTTATTTATGAAGGTTATATTGCTCCAAACTCGCTACAAGATGAACAATTAATAGTTTATCCACAAGGACTAACAGAAAGTGATATTGTAACAGTAACGGTTTCTAAGATAGATGATAAAGAGATTATAACTGATGATTATTTGAATCTATTATTAAGAGATGATTATGAATCATATATAAAAAATATTATAGTAAAATTAGTTAATTCAGAAAATGTAAAAGTATATTCAGAGATAACTGAAGTTAAAGATAAGAATAATTCGGAATATGATAACAATGTTTCTGCAATGAATAAAATCTTTATTCTCAACACAGATGATAATAAAGAAATGCTTGACAAGCTTAATAAGAAATACAAAGAAAGTTTAGAATCTCATAAACTGTATAGCGTTAATAAGTTTTATATAATGGAAGAAAATGCATTTGAAAAAATAACCAAGTATAATTATGATGAGTACTTGAATGATGATAATATAGTAGCAAAATTCAGATGTAGTTTATCTGAATAAAAAAATGAATCGTTAAATAATAAATGTAAAGCAGAAACAAAAATAAAAAGTGTGTCTAATAGAATGTGATATATAGTAGCTGAAAATAATTTCAATAATTGGAGATTATATATTGTAATAGCTAGATTTATAAGAATTATAATATAGAACATTGTTAAATATTATTTTGGGGAGTAAATGAAGAATTTCTACTCCCCGGTTATGGCAATTTCCAGTACAATGATCCGGCGAATGGCAATGACAATTACAATCCGTATGGCAATGCTCAGTATGGTGCCGGATATGGTGGTAATTATAAAAATAGCTAATTATTATTTATATAGAAGAGACGCAATATAGAAGAAAAACAATAATATAATACGTATAGATCTATAATATGGCTGGGGTATTTATCGGCTGCTGATAATAGTTGACTACGACAATAAAAATGTCGTGGTCAACTATATTTTTATGTATGGGACTTAAAATGATAAAAAAGACTAAACCTGATTTAGTGATCTGGTGTATTTACATATTTGCTGAAAACAGCCAATTCTCGCATCATGTCCTGTAAAAAACACCCGAAAAACACTATTCTGTCAATGAATGTGTCAAGTTTTTAGCAAAAGCTTGACATGTAGCATCAGCCCTTGCCGAAGGCAACTTAAAATGGGCTGATGTTCAATAGAAAGGAGGCAACAGATATGGATCAGAAAAAGTCCGGTTCATTCCTAAGAGAACTGAGAAAGGAAAAACAGCTTACCCAGGAACAGCTTGCTGAGCGATTTGGAGTAACAAGCCGCAGTGTGTCAAGGTGGGAGACAGGCAGCAATATGCCGGATCTCAGTATCCTGGTGGAACTGGCAGATTTCTATGATGTTGATATCAGGGATATCATTGATGGAGAAAGGAAGGGTGAGGACATGAATAAGGAAGAGAAAGAGAGATTGCAGCTTGTAGCGGATTATGCAGAAACTGAGAAGAATACATTGTTGATGAGGTTGCGTATATTTAGCATAGTGGGGTTGATTTCACTGATTGCAGGATTGACGATGATGGTGATCAGCAGAGATAACAATCTTCCGGTCTATGATTATTTGATGGGGACGCTTATGGGAGTTGCTATAGGTGCGTTGCTGGTTGCGGTGTTCTATTCAACCGGAGTTTTAGAAAACATGAGGAAGCGAAAAAGAACACTTATGAAAGTGCTTTTGGTAATAAGCATATTAATCCTGCTTGGAACATTCATCGCGGCAATCATAGCATCGTTATGATATATATAATGAGCATTGCGACGGGGCGCTTGCGCAAACTAAATGTAATATGCTATAATTTTTAAGGATGCAATGTGGACGATCAGTTTGTGGCATCCACATGAGCACAGATATTTTGCGTGAGATATAGTAAATATGAATAGTGCAATCATTTTTTATGACGAAAGAATTACAATTATATATGTATAAGCCCATAATATGGTTGGGCGTATCTACCAGCTACCGATAATAGTTGACTACGACATGGATTGCCGTGGTCAACTATATTTTTGTGTAAAAATATGTGTGTGGATACAGAGTATGGATAGGGTTTTACAAAAAATATAAAATGATTTTGGAGGGTGCGCGTATGAGGTATGACGTGATAATTATTGGAGCAGGACCAGGAGGAATATTTTCTGCATATGAGCTGACAAAGCAGGCTCCGGATCTCAAGGTTGCAGTGTTTGAGGCTGGACATGAGCTTAAGAGAAGAAAATGTCCGATAGACGGCACAAAGATCAAGAGCTGCGTGGGATGTGATAGCTGTTCGATCATGAGCGGATTTGGCGGTGCAGGTGCATTTTCCGATGGAAAGTACAATATTACAAATGACTTTGGCGGAAGTCTGTATGAGTACATCGGCAAGAACGAGGCCATAGACCTCATGAAGTATGTGGATGATATCAATATGGAGTACGGCGGAGAGGGTACGAAGCTTTATTCCACTGCCGGCACAAGATTCAAGACAGTGTGTCTGCAGAACAGGCTTCATCTGCTTGATGCTTCGGTCAGACATCTTGGCACGGACATCAACTATATAGTTCTAGAGAATCTGTATGCATATCTTCAGGACAAGGTGGATTTCTATTTTGACACTCCTATACAAACGGTGGAAAAGATGGACGATGGAACATATAGTGTATGCTGCAAGAAGGGTACATTTGCTTGTAACAAATGTATCATATCCGTTGGAAGAAGCGGAAGTAAATGGATGGAGACAGTGTGCAAGGATCTTAATGTGCCCACAAAATCTAACAGAGTAGATATAGGAGTCAGAGTAGAGCTCCCTGCAGCTATATTTGCACATTTGACGGATGAGCTCTATGAGAGCAAGATAGTATACAGAACGGAGAAGTATGGAGACAAGGTGCGAACTTTCTGCATGAACCCAAGGGGTGCCGTGGTTACTGAGAATACTAATGGAATCATAACGGTAAATGGCCACAGTTATGAGGATCCTGCAAAACAGACGGATAATACAAACTTTGCGCTCCTTGTGGCAAAGCATTTCTCAGAGCCGTTCAAGGACTCCAACGGATACGGCGAGAGCATAGCGAGACTCAGCAACATGCTGGGCGGAGGAGTAATAGTGCAGAGATTTGGCGACCTCATAAGGGGACAGCGCTCCACCCAGAGCAGGATAGAGGAAGCGTTCATCACACCTACGCTCAATGCCACACCGGGAGATCTGAGCCTTGTCCTTCCAAAGAGAATTCTGGATGGAATAATCGAGATGATCTACGCTCTTGATAAGATAGCCCCAGGAACGGCAAATGAAGATACACTGTTGTATGGAGTTGAGGTCAAATTCTACAACATGGAGGTTGAAGTAGATGATAAGCTTGAGACAAGATACAAGGGGCTGTATATCATAGGAGATGGCAGCGGAATAACACACTCCCTTTCACACGCATCTGCAAGCGGTGTATACGTAGCAAGAAATATTGCACATGGCGAATAAAACGAATAGATATTTATATAGAAGAAAGTCATTCAAAACAGAGTATCGTGATAGGGGTTCCAGATACTCTGTTTTTATTTGATAAATGAGTTTCAAGTGAAAATACATTTGTTTGACTGGATGGGAGAAGAATGGTAGAGTTGTAAATGGCATGAAAATAGATTTAAAGTCTGCAACAAATATGAAAACAAATTTAACTAAGAAAACTATTAGTGGCATTGTATAGAAGACGCTATATGATGGATTATTTTCGAAAGAAGAAAGAAAATAGGAAAATATGGAGGGATCAGTTATAAATCAGATATGCGCATCTATGGATTCATTCTTTGATACAGAAAAGAAAATAGGCGATTATATCGTTAGGAATCCCAAGAAGGTTGTGGATATGACAGTCGGGGAGCTGGCAAAGGAGTGCGGTGTCAGCGAGGCCTCGGTGTCGAGATTCTGCAAACGAATAGAGCTGAAGGGATTTCACCATCTCAAGATATCGCTGGCGAGAGAACTCGTGGATGCCAAGGATGACGGAGAGATATCTGGACATATATCTGTGGATGATATGGAAGGTTCTCTGAGAGGAATACTGTCGAATAAAAGTGTATATACAATCCAAATACATAATTATATATGGAGGAAACAGACATGAAAGATATCAAATGGGCAGTTCTCGGAACAGGAGTTATCGCAAATGAGATGGCAGTGGCACTCAAAAAGAATGGCAGGAACATTTATGCGGTTGGTAACAGGACGTATGACAAAGCGGTGGCATTTGCTGAGAAGTATGGCATAGGTAAGGTTTATTCAGACTACAATGAGATGTTCACGGATCCGGAAGTGGACGTGATACATATAACGACTCCACACAATACACACATACAGTTTATGAGAAGAGCGATAGAGAATGGAAAACATATACTTGTGGAAAAATCTATAACATTGAACAGCGGTGAACTTGGAGATATGCTGGAACTGGCGGAGCAGCACAATGTGATCATAGGCGAAGCGATGACTATTTATCATATGCCTATTTACAGAAAACTTAAGGAGTTACTGGACTCGGGTGCACTTGGCAAGGTCAATCTCATAACCATGAATTTTGGAAGCTTCAAAGACTATGATATGAACAATCGATTCTTCAACAGAAACCTTGCGGGAGGGGCAATGCTGGATAT
>NZ_QUGZ01000019.1:0-2417 GCF_003479365.1 Coprococcus sp. AF16-5 | reverse complement strand
GGTTATGTCTACTAGCAAAGGTCGGGGGGAGTCTGAAAGTAGTATTACTTGTGAGGGTGGAAGTGGTTCTGTAATTTACACTTCAGTAGAATATGAAGGCACAGTTAAAGTTAATGGAGAAGTTAGAGATGTAAGTAGAAAGGTATATCAAAGGAATGATATAGATTTTGAGTATTTTGATGAGACAACAGGACTAACAAACTTAGAACGTATGCAGGCTGGCAAGCCTCCTATAGGGACAGATGGTAATGCTATTCAACTACATCATATTTTGCAAAAAGAAGCAGGACCAATGGTTGAGATTCGAGAGATTACACATCAAGAATATTATTCACAGTTGCATGGTCTTATCGAAGATGGAGCAAGTTTTAGAAATGATCCAATATTGAATAAGCAATATAATAATTTTAGACGTTCATATTGGAAATGGAGAGCAGAGCAAATCGTAGGAGGAAAATAAAATATGTATGATAAAATTGTTAAGATTATAAGTCAATATGAAGAAAAAGGTGATTTTACACATCCTAATGTAGATGATAAAGATTTATATGATGCAGAAAAAATATTAAATTTAAAAATTCCAGAGCAGTATGTTTGGTTTTTGAAAAATTATGGGCATGGTGGACTGGATGGCATTGAAACATTGGGTGTAGGTAAAAATGGCAAAATGATATTTGTGGAAAAGACACTAGAATTCAGGTCATATGGGTTGAATGACGATAAGATTGTAATAGAAAATTGTGACGAATGGATTTATTGTATTGATGTAAAAACTGGAGCCGTTATGATGTGGTCACAAGGAGATAAAAAGTACAAGATTAATTATAAAAATTTTATTGAATATCTAAATGATAGAATCAGTGATGCTATAGAAAATATGTAATATTTATAAAATTAAATTTAATTATGTCTATACTTTAGGACTTCAAAGTCCCTAACTCAAAAAGCTATTTTAATTTCTGCCTGTTCACGAAGTGAATGAAATGCAGAAATTAATAATAGCTTTTTGTCATTTACCTAAAGGGGAAAGGACACCTTATGGCGAAATTTGCCCCCAGGTATACAAAAGGATTTGTCCGACAATTTATTTCTAAGGTACGGTAAATCATTGATTTTACTGACTTTATTGCAAGCAGACAGATTTCATTCTTTCACAGAACTATTGTTTGCTAAAATACTCATAAATACTGTGAAATAGCCATTTTCAGCAATTGATATAAAATTATAACAAAAGATTTCGTTACAAGTTTGGCTGGTATCTACAACAGTATATTTTTATGAAAGTATATGCCAAAATCAAGACAATTCAACTAATTGTTAAGGAAATGCCTTATTCTGATATCTTGAATAATTTTAAGACCTAGGATAAGAAATTTAATCAGTATTGGTGTATTCATAAAACGCATATAAGTTGTTATCCTTGGAAACAGAGACAGGATTAGTAAGATTGGCATCTTTGCATATGCTGGTGCTACCCAGCCATATGGCACAGCACAGGGGGATGTCTGTTGCGGGTATTGATGGTATATCAAAAACAGTCAGATAAATTTCAGCCTTTGAAGATTCACAGGTGCATGCGTATAATTGTTGTTTTGCCCGCATTATTGCTGATACTGACAGGCTAAGGGATTTTTAAGCTGTGAATGTTTCTGTTGTTGTTCGAAAGAAATTTGGCTGAGACAGATGCTAAGAAATATTACCATCTTGCGAGATGAAAAGTTTGCTAATACCTATTTGTATCGCATGTTAGGATGCTTGTACAGATGGGTATTTTTGTTGTGGTCATATATTTTGATATTCACAGGTATCGTTTCAATGTAGGCTGACAGCGAGAGACCTTGCTATCTGTATGTATCCAGTGCCAATGGGGTATCATCTCACAGTTGATTTCATATCAACTGCAATCGTTTTAATCTGAATTTCTTTGAAATGACCTAATCTTAATTCGTTATGATTTTATCTGAAATAAATTCCACTTGAGATTCTACAAAATATTATAAGGAACTTTTAATGGAACTGCCGATTTCAAGAGTGACAGAAAATCAGTGACAAAAAGTCACGAAATAATTATACGTATCCATTTTATTTTGAAATTTCCTGTTATCACTGACTTTTAAAGCTTTTTTTTAAAATAAGTTGTCGACTGATAAAATTCATACTCCATTTTTGTCACAACTGATATTGCAACTGTTTTCTCAGGCATGGATTAATTTATGGAACTTCCATTCTGTAAGATTCAGATATTTTTATATTTTTTGTAACAAGAAATCATCTGTTACAGATTGGTGGTGAGAGTGATGGTATATGGAATTATTTCAGCAAAAGATAATCAGACGAGCCTCGCTTATTTTAAGAGTAAAAAAGTTTCACAGCTTGAACCGGAAAATCTAAAGGGAAGAGGACTCATAAAGGTCGAT
>NZ_QUGZ01000018.1:0-2422 GCF_003479365.1 Coprococcus sp. AF16-5 | reverse complement strand
TTTCTGTTAACTTGTACTTGACAAGAGGTCATTACATATCAGATTTTACTTCTAAGGAAGTCTTAAAGTATAACCATAATTAAATATAAACAATCACAATGCCTGTCTCCGATGATTTATTATCATAATATGAAAATATTTTTCCCCATGCATAATCATATTCTATTCCTGTAATACCTTCATTACTTGGAATTCCTAATTCATTTTTCAAAAAATCATTATTATGTTTTCTTAATTCTTTCAGAATATCATCATTCATTGTTTGATAATTCATTTTGTACTTCTCTTCAGCATTACTTAATTCAACTTTTGATATTATCTTATTATCACAAAAAATAGTAGTCCAGAACTTTTCTTTATTTAATTCCATTGGCTCCTTGGATATATATACTTTTCCAGTATTAAATTTTATTACATTGAATTCATCTGCATTTAATATATCAATACTCGTCTTTGGTTCAATAATATATCTTCCCAATTTAATTTTCCCATTTTTCATAGCATTTCTCCTACTTAATTTCATTCATCATACCGAAATATTCCTCTAGTGATATTTTAGTATTTGTTAAACTAATCGTTTGATTATCTAATTTTTCCAGTACTCCATTAGCACAATTAAAATCAAAATTAGGGTCAAATCTTTGCGTTAATCCTCCTTGACCAAATTGCGGATTATTCAAAGCGACTCCATCTGCCACATTTAGTTCTCCATGAACTTTGTAAGGAGTTAACTTACTTCTGTATTCTGCATAAGCCATTCCTTTTTCATAATATGGTTTTACTTGCAATCCTCCAAAGACCTTTTGAGCATCATTGCCTATAGTCTGCGCTACTTCTGATGTTATAGAATACCCCGTTGGGAATGGTTCGCCCATATAGATTATATCACCATCATGTAATGTTATATTCGTATAGGCATCCACACCAGTATAGGGATAACTACCTTGCCAAGCGGACGCTACTTCTGATGGATTACAACTTTCCCAACACACATTTTCTTTCCCATATGTATCCCTATAATAATTATACCAATCCATTTCTGTAACATCATCTATTGTTGTACTTCCACCCTTAAATCTACTGGCTTCTATCAACTATATTTCTGTTATATATTTACTTGGTATTACATCAGCTAACCATACCTTTTCATTTCCAAAATAAAAAAGTATTCCATCTTCCCAAGCTCTTTTTGCATCAATTTGCAAAACACATGGTTTATTATCACGTCTTAATCCAACACTCTGTGCTGTACTAATATCTTGTGACAAATGAACATATTGTCTTCCTTGAGGTAATAGACCATTAATTTTTATACTTGATAAAAATCTTCTAGCCGTACCATGATATAAAATATCTGGAGGTATCATTTTTTCTTTCTTTATGTGCATCGGAATTGAATGACCATAAAATGCTCTGATTTTTCCACCGCTTATTTCATGTCTCTTCTTCTCTGATTTATCTATCATAACTAATAAATCGTCTTCTGATGTACCTATCCATTTCATATCCTTATTCAGAGCATCCACTAATTGTTCTACTGACACCCAACCTTCTTCATCCATCTCCAACTCATATTCCCAAGGTGCATGGCGAAGTGCATACGATACTTCTTTGCTTAATTCTTCATAATTAATCATCTGCTTCTTCCTCATCTATCATTTCCTGTATTGCTTCCTTAAACCATTCCCAGAAAGTATTATACTCTTTTCTCTGTTCATATCCAGCACTTGCAAAATCATGAATAATTTGGACTTTACTATTTTTTTTAATATCAAAACAAGCTATATCATCACTATCATCTCTTCTAGCAAAAGGAACAAGTTCTCTATCTGGATAACGTTCCTTTAATCCTTTAATTCTTTTTTCAACCTGTTCTTTGCTCATTAAGTACCAAAAATCAAAGTCCACCAGATTTAGTTCAACAATTTTTAAAAACTCTTTGGGATAATTAAATTCTTGATATACTTTACTTACATCATATATTTCCATGTTTGCCTCCTACTTTATTGTATCCATATCAAACGCTCCAAATGGATTACTATTTCTAAAAGATGCCTTTTGTTTTCCAACTCTTAGACTAATTGCATCGCCCCATGTAACAGGAACACCTTTCTTAGTTGTAAATCTCTCGATATATTCCTCAGGTAAAATATCATTATATCCATGCACATTAGCTTTAACATTAATACCAGCTTCTCTTGCAGATACAACACGTGTATTATCTATTGTTGTATATATTCCATCAGGCATTTCTACCACATCAATCGGGTCACCCTTCCACCCATTCTTCTTCATGCTATCTATAATCTCACTTGAACCATTTACAGACGATTGACTATATCTTATTTCTTTAGGATTAATTGTCTTACTTCCATCCTCACAAGTAATACTTCTTTCAGACTCCACCCGTCCTTTGCTAGTA
>NZ_QUGZ01000017.1:0-2481 GCF_003479365.1 Coprococcus sp. AF16-5 | reverse complement strand
ACCTGTGCATTCTCATTATATTGAACATCAAATTCTTGATTTATTTCCGGCATAATCAACCTGGACTTAATCATGAACTCCTCCTTTACGGATGGAGCATCTTCAATAGAAAAACTGCATCTGAATCAAGATTTCTGATTTGATGTTTTCTTGAGCCAGATGAGCACTTTCTCTTTGTGAGATGACCAAAAGGCAGACTCTGGGCACGATATTCGAAAGAAGTAGACTGATATCAGCAGTCTGGAAAAGAATTTGAAAATTAACATAGAAAAAACGCATTATCTCCATAGCACCAAGTGCCATGAAAACAATGCGTCCTAAATTTTAAAGAAAAAATATTCAGTTGTGATTTCGGATGTTCTTATACGAAGTCATTATTAAATATAGTCTTTCATAATGTTCCAAACCCTTTTTACTTCGTCATTATATTTCTCATTCAACTGATTTCTTAATTGAACATCTGCATCATAAATAATGAAATCGCTTAACCCGCCTCTCGAAGCAAACAGTTTACTATAGCTTTCTATCAAGTATTTCATTTTTTCACCATTGCTCTCATCCGAGTCAATACAATTAACTTGTCCCATAAGAATTCTTAATATCCCGTTATATTGTCCATATCCATATTTTTGTACCATTTTGCCAATCTCTATATACGCCTCTCGCAACTGCAAAAACTCTTCATTTCTTATCATTCTTCTATCTCCAATCTATTGTAACGGTGTTTTTCCTACAACTTCAAAAGTCCATGGTGCATCTATATAGGTTTGCATAACATTATATCCTCCCACGTATACTCCACCTTGCGGTCCGACTGATCCTGTATAAATAGTAGTACCCTTTGGTACTTTAATCGCATATACATTATCTATATAAGAGCTTGCCTCATACGCACCAGTTTTCGGGTCTATCCAATGAGTCTTTACCGCTGCGTCAATTCTTACATTAGTAACAGAAGCAGGTGGCTCACTCGTAAACCATCTTCCATACGGATTTTGAGCATTACCTGCTCGATACATTATTCTATCTTCCTGTAATACTTCCATATTGTATCTGCCACCATAGAAATTCTTTGCAGGTTGATTAGGCATTTCTGCTAACGGTCCTGGATTTTCAATCATATTATATTGATAATTAGCTATATCACCTGACCAATATATAACAGTTGTACTACCACTCTCTACAACTTCTGCAACATCATCTAGCTTATTCACTTCTACATTACTTAAAGCTTTTTCACCTAAGGCAATGTCATCTGAGTTCTTGAATATCGTTGTATGGCTTAGTTCTTCAATATCCGTCTTTCTCGCTACATCTCCGATTTCTGATACGGAACTGTTCGCTGGGTTTCCTGATATAACTTCTTCTACCATATTGCTTCCCAACATTGCCAATATATGGCTGTCTGTACTTTGATAGATTGCATCACAAGCTTTATCTTCTGCTACATTCCCAATCAATATCCTTCCAGCATCTACGGCGATAGTTTATAAATCCGTGAACTTCACGGATTCAGGTAAATGACAAAAAGCTATTATTAATCTCTGTATGTCATTCACTTCGTGAACAGACAGAGATTAAAATAGCTTTTTGAGTTAAGGGTTTTGGAGTCCTAAAGTATAACCATAATTAAATATCATTATACGGATTTTTTTCAAGTATTTCATTAATCTCTTCATCTTTCCTTTTTAAAAAATCCTCACCAAATAAAGCAAATATTTTTTTTTCTTTCTCAAAGAGTGGTCTTCGGAAATCTTTTCCTTTCTCTTGATTATTCATGGCATACTTCATAGTAATATTTGTTGATAATATATTTAAAGCATACCACAATACTTCTCGTTCGTCATTTACAACTATATCACTTCTTATCTTCCCCTTTTCTGCATAAAGAATATGATAATTTGAATTTGTACTAAAAATGTATGTTCCCTCAGCACTATTATCATCCCCTTTTTCGAAAAAAACATTACTGTATGAAATCTCATCTAGTTTATCATTAATTTCACTCATAATATATTTTTGCAGTTCATTTGTTGTTAACATAGTTTTTCACCTCTCTCTATTTATTTTGGCACTATATAGCCTTCTCTAATTAATTGTAAAATCGGCATTGGCAATTCATATTGTAATCCTCCACCTGCAGAACCTCCCCATGCTGCAATCTCTGCTTGGATAGTGTTTGGTATTTCCTTTATAACCCTAAATTCCTGATAAATATTAGGGTCAGTAGTTGGTGGCAATGCTAATTTATCTGCATTTGCACCTGTTTGTGTTACAAAGTTACTCTTATTCCCAATATTTCCATACCGCCCAAATGTATCTCCTGGTTTTAACGACATATTTACTTCTGTTCCTGGTACAGCTCCGTTATTTGGTGGATAATTTATTGTACCATCTGCTTTATACCAACTTGTTTCACTTCCACCCTCACAAATAATACTACTTTCAGACTCCCCCCGACCTTTGCTAGTAGACATAACC
>NZ_QUGZ01000016.1:976-3917 GCF_003479365.1 Coprococcus sp. AF16-5 | reverse complement strand
TTTGCAAGTGGCTTTGAATCTGGAGCAATATTGGGTGCAATCAGTGGTGGATTAGGAGCCGGGATATCGGCAGTTGCAACCGGGGCAGAACTGACAGTAGGAAGAATAGTGGCAGTAAGAGCTGTGAATATGATATCTGATGCGACTGTAGATACTGTGGTATATGCATATCATTCAGACAAGTACGATAAGAGTATTACTGGTGTAGACATAGTCAAGACTTGGGCAGCGAGTGCTGTAACATCGCTTGTTATGCAGTCGATTATGGATGAATGTAATGATAGGACTCAATCACCAGATAAGAACAGTAATTCAATTAATTTTAAGAATTCGTTGGATAATCAAAGTAAAGCTAATAGTAATAAGCCCACAAATACAGTCACATATAGACGTGTTCAAGGAGGAACTGGAGACAAAGCAAGTCAACAGAGAATATTAATTGATAGTGAAGGAAATGTATATATAAATAAGAAAAATGTAAATTTGAATGTTAGTGTGGATAACGGAGAGCATTCGCAGTATTATATAGAAAATAAACGACCTGGTGCTGATATTTATGAATTTGAAGTTCCTAAATGGTTAGATGATATGGTAAACGAGTATATCGTGCCGGAAAAGAATTATAGAACAAATCCTTTAAATCAGGGGAGATGTGCGCCAAAGCTAAATGATCCCACAACTCCTGGAAGATGCATAGAATTTCCTGCACCGTGGATTGAATGGATTGAGGAATATGCTACAAATGGAAGAATAATAGCAGGAGGGGGTTAGGTGAAAGATAAGAAATAGAATAAGGTAAGCTTAAAATTGTTGAAAAAAATAATTGGAGGATTGGTTTAATGAAAAAAACGATTTCGATAATGACAGAGGAGTTTGTAAATGAAAAAACAGGCGAAAGCGTAGAGGGTATAACTATAATGATTGATGGGGTTATAAAAGATTTATTTGATATTATTAAGCATGAAAAAAAAGAATACAGCGATAACGTAAGTATAGTTCAGGATGCTTTAATGAAAGGTTTAGAAGAAATAAAAAATACTATATAAGCTAAGGTAATTATCATAGAATTTGCGATTTGCAAAAATACATTGTTTCCATAACATTAGTATAGTGGAAACAATGTATTTTTTATAGTAACATGAGAAAAAACATGCTGATTGACTATGTTGGACACACTACGTCAGAGGCAAAACAAATTGCTGGAGAAACAGGTGTAACACATGAGGAGAAAAATACGTATTTAAAGAATCGCAGATATTATTTTGATGCTGTTACCAAAACAATGGTTAGAAGTATGTCGGTTTTAGATAGTGGAACAATAGATGGAATGGCTACGGATGAAAATGGGAAGGCTTTAATATTACTGATATCAGATCATCTTGATTGGAAAAATGAGTATGATCATTTACTAAGACTACAAGAAAAAATAAATTCTTATATTACATTCTGCGAGGAACATCAATGGAGAATTAACAGTAAAAGAGTTTGTTGATTGGTACAATGATATTGACAACTATAGACCAGAACTGCCTAGTAATAACCGTAGTCACAAATATGAATAAGGAAGAATCTAATGGATATATGTTTAGTAGCAAAATTAAAGAAATATGATGATTTTATTTCCTGTTATAATGAAGGAGATGAGAAAAAATTGTACAAAGGTAAATCACTGCTATTTTATTCATTATCAAATAATGATGCAGAAAGCCGTTATTTAATAACAATTTTTTTAATCAATAAGGGTGCTGATGTTAATGTAGTAAATGAGTGTGGTGAAAATCTTTTGCATATATTGCTTTCAAGAGTGAATCACAATATAAATCAGACGGTGGAGTTGTGCAAAAAGTTGATAGATGGAGGTGTGGATATAAACCAAATAGACGAAAAAGGAAGAGTCCCACTACAGTATTTGATTAATTTAAAATTTACAGATGAGGAACTTGAACCTTTATATAAAATCTGGTTTGCACAAAAAAAAATTCTGGTTAATTACAAGAATGCATGGGAAAAAACGCCATTGGAAATTGCTGCTCAAATGCCGTACAGAAAAAAATTAGTAGAAAGGTTAAAATTATATGAGTGATGTAGTAAGTTTTATTTCAGCTGCTGGTGGAAGCGTTGTTTCAAAAAATATATTGATACGGAAGAGTATTTGAGTGATGCAGATAATATGAGCATCTGTGATTTTAATACAATTGCAAATATTGAACCGGCAATTCTCACAATATACAACTGTAAAGTTGGAACTGATTTAGAATTGGTGGATGAGAATGGAAAGAAATATCTCTTGGATAGCAGTACAGGAAAGAAACTTAAAGTATAGGACATATTCTGGGCACTCGGTAAGAAGTAAATGAGTAGCGTAAGAAGCCGATGCAGATAGTAAATACATTGTTTACTTAACAACACTTGTTATGAAAACAATGTATTTTTTTACAATCAAATTGAGAAAAACTAAACGACTGTTGGCAAAAATAATGGATGATGTAATACTATTGTTTGGCAATAATATAAAGGAGATGGTGTTGTGTCGCGGGAAGATGATGTTGGGGCTGCGGGCGTTAGAGAAGCTGCGAAAGATAGCAGAGATGAGCTTGAAGACATTTTAAAAGCGCTTGAAGCTGGTGATTCTGACAAGCATGGACCCAATGTGAAGATCATTATAGGTGTAATAGCTGGGATCGTATTGGCTTCAGTTGTGTTAATCAGCATAATGGTTAAAATGAGAATGCACAGGTTCGTGATGTGATAACGGATACTTTGTATGTTGTATCGCAGTATCTGCGAACAGGCTATGTGAATCGTGAGCACTGGGTATTAGTGTTACCGAGAGAAGGCATGGTTATGGATCCAGATAGAACCTTGAAAAGTTATCATGTTGAAAATGGCGATAAACTGATACTCATGTAGATGAAGGATGTGTGATGTTAGTATCGTAAAG
>NZ_QUGZ01000016.1:0-966 GCF_003479365.1 Coprococcus sp. AF16-5 | reverse complement strand
CTCATGTAGATGAAGGATGTGTGATGTTAGTATCGTAAAGATACTTGACAAGTACAGGGGGGATGAAAATAATGGGGAATAGAGGCGTGCTTTTATATGTAGACTTGGGCAAGCTTGAAGATGAACCATACAGATTGTCAAAGATATATGATACACTTGGACAGTATATTGATGATATCAGACGACAGAGAGACATAATATACATAAGCAAGATGGCGGAATCTATGGATATATCATCCCTGGACAGACTCTGTGCAACCTATATGCTGAAACTCCATGGTATGAGTTATGATACACTTGGACAGTATATTGATGATATCAGACGTCAGAGAGATATAATATACATAAGCAAGATGGCGGAATCCCTGGATATATCATCCCTGGACAGATATCGTGCTCAACTGGTAGACGAATATGATCGGCTTGGAACTCTGAAGAAGATTCTGGATGAGGCATACGATCTGTATAAAGAATGTAATGAAAAATTCGAGGCATCTGGACAGACTCTATGCAACCTATATGCTGAAACTCCATGGTATGAGACCAGTGAAGGAAAGCTGGCTATAGGCATAGGCGTGCTTGTGGTTACTGCTGCAGTGGCGATAGTCTGCCCTGCTGTACTAGGGGCGGCGGCCGCCACGGTAACACAGTCTATAGCGACATCTGCCCTCGTGGGATCAGCAATATCTGGTATAATGAATGGCACTGCATCAGTGAAAGCAGGAAAGTCGTTTTTTGATGGATTTGCAAGTGGCGTTGAAGAGGGCGCAATAATAGGTGCTCTTTGTGGAATGTTTGGCGCAGGAACAGCAGTCATGATGACTGGTGCAGAGATGACGGTCGGTAATGTTTTTGCTGCCAGAGTAATAAATGCTGTTGGGGATGCAACAATAGGTACAGCTACATACATATATCATGAAAACAAATATGATAAAGCAATAACAGGCGGAGATGTAGCCAAGACCT
>NZ_QUGZ01000015.1:0-6898 GCF_003479365.1 Coprococcus sp. AF16-5 | reverse complement strand
AATAATTTCCAGCTAATCTATGGTTGACTTTTCATAGCTGGTCTCCTGAAACTTGTTCTGCATATGCCCCTGAGTCTAATTTCCATCATCCAACATCTCTACCAGTAGCATTTTAGTTTTTCTTAATTTAATTGCAAAAAATACATTGTTTTCATAACAAATACTGTTATGAAAACAATGTACTTTTACAAATCAAAAATTTTACGCTAATTGTTTTAACCTAAATAGTCTTTTTTATTTCTTCCAAATCCTTTCATCAAAGCATCTTGAACTATACTGACATTATTAACCTACTCTCTTGCTTATAGGTTCTCATCATAAATATCCAATTTTTCTACGTTTATTGTTAAATAGCAATTTTTCAAGGCGTAAAACCGCTCATCAAAATTTGTTTCTATTTCTATAATTGTATCACCAAATTGAAATGTTGCGCATCCGTCTTCTTCATATTCAAGCAATAATAGGGTAATTTGAATGTTTCCATTCACCATTTCTATATGATATTCTTTCGTATCACATAAAACAAAGGACTCATAATCACATAACATATCAATATCCATTTCAACATAATATACCTTATCAATCGGTCTATTATTACCCTTCCATATTCCCTTTGCATTTCCATAATCAGTAGAAAAATACACAACTTCATCCAATACTTTTTCAACATATATTTTCATTTTATCTGTCACCTACTTCTTAATTCTAATAAGTGTATTAAAGTATTCAATCACATCATTCGCCGAATCATTCAGCCTTGGTTGCCTTTGCCGGTATTGATCCAACCACCATCTGACTGCCACCGGTGCAGTGGCAAGAAAGCCTACCACCATAATCTACGCCGTATTTCGGGATGGTAAGCCTTATGAGCCTAAGAAATTCTGTTAATATATGGTAGTGAGACTACGAATTAAGCCTGCCGGCGGGAGGCTTAGTTGTGATGCTCATTTTTAAATTTTCGAACTTTATCACACCACTCATCAATTAATTGACGAAGTTCTTTTGTATCAACTTCACACCAATTCCCCATAGCATCCTCTGCCAGATTATCATATACTTTAGTCGTTTTAGGACTTATTTCCGCACAACATACATTTCCATTTACTTCTTCATATTCACTTTCCCCTGACAGTACTCTATCAAAACCTGATTTAATCCATTTTTCAAAGGGCAATACATCGCATGACATAAAAGTTGTCAACAACTGATATTTCTCATCAAATATGATACTTATATCCTCAATACCATTTTTTAATTTATATTCTTCTATTCTGTATTTCATTTCTATTCCTCCGGAAATGCTGAAATAATTTTACCACTTTGATCCAAAAACATATCTATTTTCATACCATTATTAGCTACTCCCTGATATGTATTTCTTGTGCCATGAAAACAATGCGTTCTGAGTCTGTGAAGGACAATATTCAGTTTTGATTTTTGATGTCCTTAAGTGCACCCAGAAGGCAAATTCCGTCCTAGAAGTGTCTCTAAATTAATCTTCATAGATAAATCGCCTTTGGCGAGAATCGTTCCGATTAATTTAAAGATCGTGGTTGATTTTTTAGGTGGTGGGCATCCTCACGTGGAGACATAATACATATTATTCAAAAACAATTTGAACCGTATTTTCATTCATATTTCTCTGAACTTCCTGTATTATACTCTCAATTTGCTCTTCTAGAAGTTCTTCATGCTCATGTGGGGGCTCCCAAAATTTCATTGTATCTCTATATACCACAAACTTTTTGCCTACAAGCATTTCTCCTTCTGCTTTTACAACATATCCGTTCCCCAGATCAATTTTTACGTAATTCATACTACCTGTTATTTTCATGTTTTTCTACCTCTAGATAATAATTTTTCCTTGCTGGATTTTTCTAATTTCTAAATGGTCTTATATGTACTCAGAGGGAAAATCATCCCTAAGGCATGCAATCTTCCTTGCTGCAACCACCTGTCCTTTTCACAACAGTCCTTTAATGCCTATTACAAAAAGAAGCGTGAGCAGGGCAAACACCATCTGACTGCCACCGGTGCAGTGGCAAGAAAGCTTACCACCGTAATTTATGCCGTGTTACGGGATAGTAAACCTTATGAACCTAAGAAGTTCTGTTAAATGTCTGGTAGTGAGACTAGGATTTAAGCCTGCCCGTGGGGAGGCTTAGTTCGCATGTGTAAAGATTAATCAAACTCCTCTATCATAATGCTACATGGACTAAAATTTTCATCTCTTTTCCATTCACACTTACCTTTCTTAGATACTAGAACCCTAAATTCATCACTATATACTTCATCTTCATCATCCAAATAATACAGCAAGCCATAACTACCCGTGGCAATCTTAGTAATGTTCTCATACATACTAATCATCTCTTCTGTTCTTTCTGTCTTATGGTTTTCCATCACACTAAACTGAACAAAACGCGAATAATTTTTTTCTATTACTTTTAATTCATTGTATTTTAACTTCTTGATTAAATTATCAATGTCATCAAATACTTTTTTTTCATCTATTTCTGGATGTAAATCTTCATCCAAATATGTAGCTCTTATCTCTAACCACGCATAAATCGTTACCATAGTAATCCTCTTTCTTTTCTAATTTAAAATTCCCAAAGGTTCAGTATCTATTATTACCTCAACCCCATATCTCTCGCTATACTCGTATAATTTATCAAGTACTTCCTGACTCGGAATTCCCTCAAATTGATAATAAATTTTTCTTTCGTATTTTTTTGCTGCTTCAAAAGTCGCTTTCATCTGTGTTCTAACCGTTTTATTAACACATTTTAATGGTGGTTTAGCTTGTGCAATATATTGATCTGAAATCACATCAAATTCACGCTGAATTGGATCATCCGCAAAAGCAGATCTCGATTGACCTCCAATTCTTTTAGCTAATTCATCAGCTGCTGCATCTTTAGTATTACATTGAATTATTTCCCTTGACTTCCCATAGCTGGTCTCACAAGTAATACTACTTTCAGACTCCACCCGTCCTTTGCTAGTAGACATAACCCTATTTTTTCCATCTGCTTTTGACGATGACTTTCCACCCTCAAAAACTGACCGCAAAACAAATGATGTCATTGCACCCTCTGCCCAGGCCTTGGCTACATCTCCGCCTGTTATTGCTTTATCATATTTGTTTCCATGATATATGTATGTAGCAAGAAAGCTTACCACCGTAATCTATGCTGTAGTACGGGATGGTAAGCCCTATGAACCTAAGAAATTCTGTTAATATATGGTAGTGAGACTACGAATTAAGCCTGCCGGCGGGAGGCTTAGTTGTAGTGCATAGAAATAATCTCATCAACATATTCTTTCAAATCATCTTCCAAATCTTCCCTTATAGCAATAATTGATTCCCAATTTAAATCTTTTCCTATATCATAATAATTCACAGCATCACATATCATATTCAATATTGCCTCTCTTGTCTGATACTTCATACCTTGAAAATTAATTGTTACATAGTCTTCAATTAACAACAAAAGTTGTTCTTTGGAATAATCGTGCATTCTAATTCTATCATCCATATTGGAGACCAACTCCTCTAATTTTTTTTCATCCAATATCCTTAACACCTCCATTAATCACCCACTAATTCAATTTTGATATGGATCCAAGATTGGTATATGTGTATCATTAATAATAACCTCATCATAATCCGGACCATTGGGATTAAAATACTTTGCTTCACGAAAATCATTTATTGTAGGGTCAAAATATCTTCTACCACATTGAACTCTAACAACCCAACCATTATAAGCATTAGAGCCAACCGGGGCACTTGGGTCCACATTGTGTACTCTAACTCTATATGTCTGCCCATTCTGAACCCACTTAAACTCAAATCCTTCTGTAGCTCCTCCCTGTACTGGATATAACTCTCTCAAAACTGCTTCATCTGGAATTCTATCCAATATCTCGTCTACATTACTTCCTTCTAATTCTGTAAAATCACCAATTTTTCCACTTGACTTCCCATAGCTGGTCTCCGTCTTTGACGATGACTTTCCACCTACAACAGACTGCATAGCAAACGATGTTGCCGCACTTTTTACCCAAGTCTTAACTATATCTCCGCCAGAAAAGTCTTTATCATACTTATTTGAATGATACGCGTATACCACAGTATCTACAGTTGCATCAGATACCATATTCATAGCTTTTACAGCCATGACTCTTCCTACTGTGAGTTCTGCCCCTGACATAATTGCAGATGTTCCAGCTCCTAATCCTCCACTGATTGCACCCAATATTGCTCCAGATTCAAAGCCACTTGCAAATCCATCAAAAACGACTTTCCTGCTCTCACTGATGCTTCTTCTTAACTTTTACTATAAAGCAATGCGTTCTGCATCTTTGATAAATTTTTTAGTTTTAATTTCGGTTGTCATTATATGGATACATTATCAATTTATTTTCTTGCATATCTTTTCATTTTTCGCAAAAAAAACTCACACGCCTCTGATTCTGTTTCAAACAATTTCAATCCACTTTTGCTACCACGCTCGCTATAATATACTTGCCATTTATCTTCCTTTACAATGCATAATTTTTCATTTGGCAGGCCCCCCACCATTATTGAATATAATTCTTGTGGAATCTCCATCATTTCTAGTTCTTTTTCTAATTGTTCTACTGTCATGCTTATTGAATTCTCCTTAAAATACCAGCATCTAATAATTCATCTACTGTATCTGGCAACAAATATTGTATTCCTCCGCCCGGTTCATCAAACCAAGATGCTATACTACCCGATTTTACATTAATTGGTTCAACAACCTCAAATACACTATATGGTCTTTGGTCTGTTCCTGGTTGTAACACTTCATCCATTGGTATATCAGCAAATTCATTTTTTTCTGTCCAATTTATTGCCCCTGTTTCTTGATTATAATACTTTGGATTGTCAAATACATCCTTATACTTTAAATAAAGTTCATCGTCAGGTGTATAATCCCAATAGATAGAGGTGTGCGTCACCACTCTTGAAGCACTTGTGACTTCGTTCATTGAGACTGCTCCCTCTGCTTTGCAGAATTTTGCGTATTAGCTGGATGTTGGCAGCATATGTGCTGTACTTCGTATATCTAACCAGATTGTAACCCGCATTGAAGTGAGGATTCTATCTACTTATAATTCATAAAAGAAAGGATTTCAATTATGTACATCGTAGGCATTGATATTGGCAAAAATCATCATGAAGCATCCATTGTTTCACCTGAAGGCAAACAAATCGGCCCTTCTCTTCGCTTTGCAACTACACACAAAGGTGCAGATTCTCTTATGAGCTTTATCTTTAAAAACATCGGTAATTCCCCTTGTGTATTTGGCATGGAAGCTACAGGTCATTACTGGTATCCCATTTATTCATTTCTAAAAGCAAAAGGATATACTATCTATGTAATCAATCCTATCCAGTCTGATTCTTTGAGAAAAATGTATATACGACAAACCAAAAACGACTCAATTGACTCTTTTTTGATTGCAGAAGTGATACGTTTCGGTCAGTTTAGGACTACTTCCATGGGCATTCTGGAAAAGTATCTCACCCCTGAGAATATTGAGAATGCACCAATAGATGAGCTCTTTGAAATCATAAAAGATAAGAGCCACAACCGACTTACCAGAGCTAAAGCCATTTCCATCAAAGAAGCTGCAGCTGATACCTTTGGTATTAAGATAGCACAGGATGCTTTCTCTTTCCAGTTAAAACAGCTCATTGACAGAATGAATTTTCTTGATAAGCAGATTGAAGCTCTTGACTGCCAGATTCTTGAGTACTACAAGAATTTTGATTGTTATCTTCATACCATTCCCGGAACAGGCATGATTGCTGCTGCAACCATTCTTGCTGAAATCGGTGATATAAACAGATTTAAGAGTTCATCTGCCTTAGTTGCCTTTGCAGGTATTGATCCAACTGTACGACAATCCGGTGAATTTAGCAGCACTCATAATCACATGTCCAAACGGGGTTCACCTTACTTACGGCATGCCATTTTTCTCGCTGCAACTGCCCGTTCTTTCCATAACAGTCCGTTGAATGCATATTACAAAAAGAAACGTGACCAAGGTAAACATCACTTAACTGCCACAGGAGCTGTAGCAAGACTATGATTTAAGCCTGCCTGTGGGGAGGCTTAGTTGTGATGCTCATTTTTGCTTCCATATTATATTCACGTTTTCCTGCTAAACACTCTAAGAAATACATCCACTCATCTTTGCTAACCTCTTCTTCGCCACTGGCATAATGTTTTAATGTAAAAAAAGCATCTGTTATCAGTTCCTCATCTGAGTCATATATTTTTTCACAATCAAAATCATCAATTAAATATTCCATTAATACATTTTTATCTATATCACCTTTTACCACTTTTTCTATTATTTTTTCCATTTCATTATGATACATATCAACCTCCTAACTAATGTCCCTTGTTTATCAATTGTCCCGATGAAATTCTTACAGCATCAAAGTCTCTGTGAATAATATATCCCCTGGCATCTGTAACTTCATGAATCAAATATTTTGTTCCTAATTCATCACTATATTTATATACAACAGAAGTTCCTCCTTCAGTAGATGCACGGGAACTCATTATCCTTTTATTCAACAGTGAAAAAATCTTCTCCTCTAGCTTCAACCTGTCCAATTTTATCTATTGTGGCTTTATCTGTATAAAATTTTCCATTTCGATTTTCAATATTAGTCAGAAAATCTGCTGTAGTATCATATTTTCCACGACTTCCCATAGCTGGTCTCACAAGTAATACTACTTTCAGACTACCCCCGACCTTTGCTAGTAGACATAACCCTATTCTTTCCATCTGCTTTGGGTGATGACTTTCCACCCTCAAAAACTGACCGCAAAACAAATGATGTTAT
>NZ_QUGZ01000014.1:0-9766 GCF_003479365.1 Coprococcus sp. AF16-5 | reverse complement strand
ATAGCATTGTACATACGATTTTCTTCATACAAGACCTCCTTAAATCCAGATTCCTCAGTTTCAAAAACTGGAATTTTAATATTACTCGACATGATGAAAAATTTTTAATCTTTGTGCCTCATTTGCTTCAAATCCAAATTTTTCATAAAAAGGTATCTTATCTGGAACCGCACACAGCTCCACAAAAATATCTGTTCCTTTTACTCCATTGTTATTTATAAACCTTCTTAATTCATCTATTAATATTCTTCCAATACCTTTTCCCTGATATTCAGGTCTGACAACAACATCTTTAATATAATAATTAAGTCCCATATCACCATTCATTCTTGCCATAGCAACAATGCAATCTCCGTCCCATATAGAAACTCTAAATATAGTATGTTTCATTGCTAGTCTTGTTTGCTCAAGAGATGGTCCATCTCCCCATACTGTTTCCCATAATTCAATAAATTGCTCTGCTGTTAGTTCGTTGTATTTGATTTTTAAATCTAACATATATTATTTCTCTCCAATACTTTGTATTATAAAATCAATCAGATTTACAAATTCCGATTCCTCAGTTTCAAAAACTGGAAGTTTCACCTGTGTTGTTAAATTGACATTTGTATATTAAGTTCCCTACATACTCCATAAAGTAAAACTGCATCGTTTAATGCATTATGCTGTTCACCCTTTATTTTAACATTTAATCGTTCGGCTATTTTGAACAAACCTGGACTTTTCCGATAATTTTTACAATTTATCGCCTTTAGAATTGTAGGTCTTACATCAATAATTTTCTTTGCAATAATATATAAATTATCAACTTTCTCCTTTTCTTTTCTGTTCCACTTGGCAGAATACATAATACCTAAATTATCTGCATTACCAAATGTGAATATGTAGTCTATGGAATATCGCTTGCACATTTCATTAATATCGCGAAAAGCATTATTGCACTTCTTTCCACAGTTAACATCAGCTTGTGTGATTCCAGTAAGTTTCTCACAATAAGTTGTAATTGTAGTATTGTGCACGGGCTTTACAAAAGAGTAATATCTATTTTTTATATTATATTTATCATCACATACGACAAAACCAACAGATATAATTTCCCGTTGCGAACGCTTCATACGTCCATCATCAATAAATTTTCCATTCTCTTGCTTGCCATCACAAGTCATTTCAATATCTAATAAACCATAATGCAACTTTTTCATCCCCCATATAATAAATAGCCCTATCATATTTCTTTCAAACAGATTACTTCGACAACTTCCGATTTCTCAGTTTCAAAAACTTGAATTTATCTATTAACTCTCTTAACTTTCCCCTATTTTCAAGGCTTCCCGCCATTGAAAATTCTATATATGTATCCTTTTCCCTTGTTTTTGCCCTTATGGGATAATTACAAGGGAAAATTCATTATTCAGTTGTTTAATCGTTGCCTGCCACTTTATCAAGAAGTCTTGCGGAAGTCCGCTTTGCTTCCCTTGTAGCATGGGCGTAGACATTCATGGTGGTACTCACGTCTGAGTGTCCTAACAGTTCCTGCACATCCTTAGGCTGAGCCCCGTTGGATAAGAGGTTTGTCGTGTAGGTATGCCTCAGTGTGTGGAAATGGAAACCTTCAAGCTCCGGTACTTTTCTTCCTGCTGTCCGGCAGGCTGTTTCTATGGTTGCCGGAAGTTCCAGACAACCATCCTCCCTTAAGCATACAAAGAAGATTTCGGTGTAATCTTCCGGCACATTCTCTGTCATTCCCAAATGATAATACTCGTAATGCACCCGATTCTTTTCCATTACTTCTCTGTAAAAATTCCGCTGGTAGAGTTCCCCATACTGAAAACGGTTTTTGTGCTGTTCCTTTTTTGCATTCCTCAAAATATCTGCGAGGGTATCGCCAAAGTCAACAACCCTGATCTTTTTCCACTTTGTCGGACCGATTTCGTGCTTATGGGTAGCACCATTGTAGCGGATGCTCCTGCGTACAGTGAGATACTGTTCTTCAAGGTTGATATCCTGCCATGTCAGACCTGCTACCTCTCCAAGTCTGAGACCTGTAAAGTATGCTATCTGAACCGGAAGAATCGCATCCCCACTTCGTTTTCCAAGCTGTTCAATCAGTTTCCGGTACATTTCAAAGGAAAGCGGTTTAACCTTGTCTCTGTCTGTGGCTGTTTCATCCGCAAACAAATCCGTTTCTTCCTTTTTATGCCTCATCACCACATACTGCATTGGATTGAAGGTAATAAACTGTTTCGGAAATACCGCAAACCGGAATGACTGTTGCAATACTGCTGAAAATGACCTTACATAATCAATGGAATATCCTTTTGATATAAAATCTCCCACAGTGCCTCCAAATGAGAGCAAATCCATAAACTCCTGCAGGTGTACCGAAGTCACCGTTTTCAGTTTCCTTTTGCTGATAGGGTGTTGTTTGATTCTCCCAATTGTCTGAAGATAATTGCCAACCGTTCCATTACTCAATGTGCCTGTCTTTAATTCTTCCTCAGCCCACAGGTCAAGCAACTCTCCGAGTGTGATGTTTTCAGCCTTTGCAACAAACCGCTTGGCTTCATAATCCTCCATTGCCTGCCTCAACAGCTTTTCCGTTTCGCTTTTGTTTTCCGTACCTGCAAATTCCTTCTGCACCAGATTACCGCTTGCATCTTCCACATAGAAGCGGTAGTACCATTTCTTGCCTTTCTTTCTTACAGAACCTTTTGCCATAATCGTTACTCCTTTCGATATCGACAATCGGAACTGATGAAATGCTTTCTGCGTGTAAGTATATCATAACTCCGGTTGTCTAATCTATACCGGTTCGGAGTCTTTCTCTGAAAGAAGATTTGCAAGCCTTACGGCTGCCGTTTCGGGATTCTTGGAATAGAGCCTTACAATGTCGCCCATGTCGTTCAGTGCGTTTACCGTATGGGTGATTTCCCTAAGGAACATAATCTCATTATATTCCTGATTGGATTCAAACCCCATTACTTTTGCAATTGTGGCATCTTCCGTATTCCCTTTAAAATTCTTACAGGCATATTGAAAGGAATCAACGAATAATTCGTATTCCTTCAACATCAGCAGCAGTAAATCTTTGGAAAAATCCGCTTCGTCTGCCTTCATATCATAAGGCAGTTTGGAGAGAATGGAAGTCATGGTATCACGAATCTGTAATTCCCTTTTATCCGTAACATCACTTGTCATTTCTTCCGTCTCGCCCTTCAGCCACTCCACTGATACATGAAGTGCTTCCGACAGACCATCCAGAACAAGCTTCTTGGTGTTGTCAATCGTTCCTGCCTCATACCGCTGTATGGTGGAAGCGGTAACTCCCATCTTTTCTGCTATATAAGGCTGGTTGACACCTAATTCCAGTCTGCGTTGTTTTGCCCTGCTACCGATTAACTTGCGTAATTCTTTATCTTTCATTCTGATACGCCTCCTTTTTCGGTATGGCTAAAGTATAACACAGTAAAAGTGGCATTGCAATATGCAAGTTAATAATTGCTTTTAAAATTTCGTAACGCTTGACAAGAAGATATAAAAGTTATATAGTAGGCATAGTCACAAAATTGCATTATGCAATTCAAGAGGAGGTGTTTTAATGACAGAAGTGAAGATTGCACTGTCCATTGAGGAAGCTGCCGACTATACGGGTATCGGCAGAAATACCCTGCGGAAACTGGTAGAATGGAAAAAGCTTCCGGTATTGAAGGTAGGACGGAAAGTCCTTATCAAAACGGATATGCTTGAAAAGTTCATGACCGCCAATGAAGGCAGGGACTTAAGGGACAAAGGAAATGTCAGAGCTGTCACAAGAAATGTGACAAATTAAATAGGGACAGTCCTAAGACCATCCCTAAGGTATGTATCTGACCGAAGCCATGATATACCTACACGCAAATAGATTATACCATGTGCTTCCTCTAAGATACAACCGGAAATTTAAGAAGTGGGGAAGAAACTTTTTTATACAAGCCCTCGGCGTTTGAGAGCGAAATACACCCCTCGCACAAATCTTACGATTTGTACTCTGTGTATTTCGCCCTGCTGGGAGCTTTCGCCGACAGGCGGATATGTTCGTAGACAGGCTACCTATGTAGCCTACTCACTTTCACATTAGAAAGTTTCCCATCCTCATTTCTTGCAGCTTCGTACTTGGCAGATACGGAAAGGAGGAAGCACATGCCAAGAAATTCATTTATTCAGATGACGAAGCTCCACAATGTCCGGGGAAGAATTTATTATATTTCAAGCCCAAAGAAGCAGGAAAATCTGTATGCGGTATATGAAACCACAGACCGTAATTTTTGGACTGACCTTGCAAAATATAATCAGGCAGAATTTAAAAAAAGCGGTACGGAGGGGAAATGTATTGAGGCAAGGGAATTGATCATAGCCCTGCCGGAATCTTTTACGGAGTATCCTCCAGACAGACTGTTGCAGATATTTACAGACCATTTCAGACAGACTTACGGAACGGACTGTATCGCAGCCCTGCATCACAATAAGCGGAAAACCAACTATCACATCCATCTCATTTTTTCGGAGCGTACACTCTTGGAACAGCCCATAGAAAAGGTTGCCACCCGCAATATGTTCTATGACGAAAAGGGAAATCATGTACGCACCAAGAAAGAGATACTTGATGAAGAAGGAAATATCCGTAAAAGATGTAAGGTGATTCACAAAGGTGAGGTATACGAAAGACAGATTTTCTCCATTAAGGATAAACACTTCAAGGCTGAAAATTTCCTTGATACCGTCAAGCAGGATTATACCAATCTTATCAATCAGTATGTGTGGGATAAAAGCCAGCGGTTAGAAGTTTTTGAGCGTGGCGGTATGTATCTTGCCACCAAAAAGATTGGTAAGAACAATCCGAAAGCCACCGAGATTGAGGCAGACAACAGTAAACGCACCTTGTGGAATCAGACTGTTGACAGAGCGATTGTAACGGGTGTTTCCAAGTCAGAAATCATGCAGATAAAAAAGGAACGGATAACGGACAAGATTGTGGAATCCGTATGGCTTTACGGAAACAGACCGAATCTGTTATCTTCCATTATCGGTACTGCCATTGCAGTATTAGAACTGTTAATCTCCAAAGTATTTCTCAAAACTCTGGAGCTTGCAGATAAAGTAATTTCCAAAGAGCTTGAAGCAAGACCGGAGAACACAGATTTCAAAGAGCAGAAAGCTGTACCAGAAGAAAGCAGAAAGCAGACAGATACACCAAAGCCTGCCATACCGCCAAGACCACAGCCATCACCGGAAGCAGTTTCTTACAAGCACTTATGCGAAATTTATCAAAAGCTGCAAGAACAGAATAAAGCAATTTTTGCACTCGAGAAACAGCGAAGTGACCTTGAAATTGAACTGTCCGACAGCAAAGGTATCTTCAAAGCAAAAAGGCGTTTCGAACTTTCAACAGAGATAGCCGGATTGGAGGAACGTATTTCCCGAATGAAAGCCCGATTATCCCATATCGTAAAGGAATACGGGTATCAGAATGCGGAAGCCTTCTACAAAGCATTTCATAAGTCAGAGACAGCTTATGGGGATTATCAGGACAGCCTTAAGAATTGGAAACAACGGTATGGAGAAAAGCCGCAGTCTCTACACGATAGGCTTATATCTAAGAAACAGGACATAAAGGAGCGAGAGTTAACAAGACCATATTCTCCACCAAACCGTGGAAGGAGTAGATAACAAACGAAGGGAGGCAATTGCCTCCCTTCGTTTGTTATCTCTCCGTAAAAGACTGGAATTTCACCCTCTCGCATAAAGATACAAATTATTTTTTTATTTCCTTATCATATATCTTTTTTGAGTATACCACAGTTACAATTGTTGCTAATAATAAATAAATCAACATAAAGATTGTGCCAGTCATCCCACTTGTAAATACGGTTGTAATGATAGTCAATAACCCCGTAATAATAATACATATTGCACCAAAGCGGTTACTCTTTCTCCATGTATTATCATTGTGCATACTCCAAACGGTTCGAACTCCCACTACTGCATTTCGTTTTGCCTTTGTCATAAAATTTCCTAATACAATAAATATAATACCACACAAAATACATGAAACTTTTGCAATGTCAATAACCGCATGTTCACCACCTGCATTTGCCTGTATCCAAGAAGAATAAAGAATAAAATAATGCATAATCCCGAACATGATTGCTTGCGAAATTCCTACAACACATAATACCTTTGCAGAAGATTTTGCTTCCATCTGTTCCTTTTCTGTATTTGCATTTTTTGATTTTTTCTCAAACACATAGATTAGCAAGTGCCAAAACAGTGTAATAAACAAAATAATTACCGGAAAAATAAAGCTTTCTGTTTTACTTCCCCATCTGTCAGTGTTTCCCTCCAAGTCATGATGCATAGGTATAATATCAGGCATAAACTGTAGTACAACACTTGTAACTACAACTGGTATCATTGCTACTATCCACATTATTTTTTTCATACTTTTTTTCCTCCAAACTGGTTAACCCATATAATTAATTCATCGAAAACCGTAGTGTTGATTTCATAATAAACAAAGTTTTTCTCTTTATATTCAGATATCAAGTCTGCGTTTTTAAGTAATTTTAAATGATAAGAAAGAGCAGCCGGTGTAATCTGTAATTTTTCAGCAATCTCTCCGGCATTTAATCGTTCATTTCTCAACATAATAAGAATGTCTCTTCGCTGGCTATCTGCCAATACTTTAAAAATGTTAGTTTCTCCCATATCTTTTACCTATTTAAAACTTTCTTTAAATAGATTTTAGCATGCTATTTGTTTTTGTGCAAGAACTATTTAAAAATAATTTTAAATAGAGGAGATACACTGAAAAATCAATGTGTCCTCTCTATTTACCTTAAGGCAAAATTCAAACATCTAGAAACTTAAGATTCCTGCCTCTTATTATGGAATAACCGTACGTTCTATATATTTTTCTGGAATTTTTAGTACTAGACCTCTATCATGATATTATATTAGCAAAATCACCACGTATCTAAACGATCCTCTGCATCAACCCATACTTGCATTTCTCCATCCAAGTATAATCTTGCATATTCTAATGGATTATCAATAGCCAAAGCATTCAACGAACACTGGGAGCCGGGAGTAGTTCTCAATCCTTCCTCTGCCTTATTGCAATCAATTCTAAGCACTACATTTTCAAACGTGGTTACATCTATGCTATTACATTGCGGATTATATCTTGCATAAATCAATCTCATATCTTATCTGTCCTTTCCTTAATTTTCTAAAAGTTTTGAAAGCATTTCAATCCGTTCTTCCTGCCATTTTCATTTCATGTTATAATTTGTTACTGGATTTTCTTTCCCTTAATTTTGCCCTTGTGAGCATTCGTAACATGAGGGAAAAGGATATAACACAAGGGAAAGCATAAGGGCAAACTCACTCGCTACAAATTTAGCATTTTCAAGGGGTTGCGGACTTCACGAGGATAAGATATAACAGTTAATAAATGTTATGAATTAAGTCAAATCAAAACTTGAAGTTGTAGAAATCCTGATCGGACATATTGTCGTTCTTGATCTTCCCGGCGGTTTCCATGACAGCTTCCACCAGCTGGCGAATATCCATAACAGAGGTGTCCTCCTGGTGCTGGGTGCTGATAAGAAATGTGGTGATGCGACCTGTATCATAATCATAGGAAACTTGCGCTTTCGCATCCGACAAGACCAGTGCAAACTTTTCATCAGAATTAACTTCTTTGTTTTCCTAATCGTGTTTAATGTATTTAGTGATAGTATCGATTAATTCCTCCATGTTAATCGGCTTGGAAATATGGTCATTCATGCCTGAATCCAGGGATTCCTGAATATCATCTACAAAAGCATTTGCAGACAAAGCTATAATTGGAATCGTAACTGCATCGGACCGCTCTATACCCAAGGCTCGAATGGCTTTTGTTGCTTGGTATCCATCCATGTTTGGCATCATAATATCCATCAAAATAAGATCGTATGTGTCTCGTGGATGATTTTTAAACAATTCCACAACTTCTTTTCCGTCTGATGCGCGTGTTACGGTCATATCAGCATCTTCCAGTATTATCGTAGCAAGTTCAGCATTTAGATCATTATCCTCAGCCATAAGAACATGAATACCCGTCAAATCTCTATGTGGAGGTTGTTTTTGTTTTGATTGAATAACTTGTTCTGTCAACTCCAGTGGAATCTCCACAGTGAATGTAGTACCTACACCTTTTTTGCTCTCAACAGCAATTGAACCGCCCATCATATCTATATGTTTTTTTGTGATGGCCATGCCAAGACCGGTTCCCTTATATTGGGTTCTGGCATTAGCATCATCTTCTTGTGAAAACGGCTTGAATAATTCTTTCTGGAACTCTTCACTCATGCCAATACCATTATCTTGAACAACATAACGAATTATGATATGTTTCTCATCCGTTCCGGGGTAACTGCTGATATCCAAAGTAATCTTTCCACCGTCCTTTGTGAATTTCACAGCATTGCCAAGAAGATTCACCAAAACTTCTCGAATACGCGTAACATCCGCAAGGACATATGGGTTCTTTGGTCTTTCTCGATGTACTTCGAACTTAAGATCTCGGTTATAAAGAAGTCCATTCATAATCGCCTGGACGTTATCTGTCAATTGAGTAATGTCCACTGGCTCAGGCGAAATGATATCTTTTCCGCTTTCAATGCGACTGAAATCCAAAACGTCATTCAACAAAGAGAGAAGATGATTCGAACTTTTTTGAACTTTCTCCAAGCTATCATGAATATCTGAAACCGTGTTCTGGTGAAGCGCAATGTTTGTAAATCCAATAATGGCATTCATCGGCGTTCTGATGTCATGGCTAATATTAAGCAAAAACGCAGATTTTGCTTTGTTGGCAGCATCTGCTTTCTCAGCGGCGTTCATTAATAATTGTTTTTGTTTTTGCTCTTCTGCCTTGCTTTTCTGGTAAACATAATAGGTATATAGACAAATTAAAAGCAATACAGCTCCTGCGACTAAACCGCAGATGATGGAAATATGATTCGTCTCTTCAACCATTCCATAAGCTGATTGCATATCCATTTCAATGCAAAATGCGCCAATGATTTCTCCTGTCCCATCATGATTTGCTCTTACAGGATAGCAAGCCGTAAAAATCGGCCCCCATGTTGTATCAATGATATCCTGAGAGTACACATTCTCCCCAGAAATAGCCCTATCAATATACGGAACCATTTCTTCCTCAATATAATCTCCAGGGTGTCTTACATCATCCGCATCCGAATCCAAACCATCTACCACATAAACGAGTTTTCCTTCTTCATTTTTTGTAGCGGTGTAAATATATCGAGTAGAATTCAGTGTTCTGATTTCATTGAAATATGAAGAAATATCCTTATATATTTGCTTCTTTTCATCAGATTTATCTTTGATTTGATCAAAATCTTCTTTGCCGATTCTTCCATCCACAAGTTTGTGTACTGCATCTGCACTCGCTGTATCGCGCGCAATTTCTGTTTCAAGGGCAGTCTTAGTGTAAGAACTTTGCAGGATAAATGTGTACAGTGCTATTACAAAAATTATCAAAAGCCCCATAAGCACAAGGATACTACCTGTATTCTTCAGTCTAAGGAATTTCTTTTTCTTCAAATTAACTCCTTCTTTTGTTTTCTTCATGCTGCTCATTCACATCCTCTAAATTCTAATTTTCCAATTTAACAAATTCCGATTTCTCAGTTTCAAAAACAGGAATTTGACTTAATAT
>NZ_QUGZ01000013.1:0-10483 GCF_003479365.1 Coprococcus sp. AF16-5 | reverse complement strand
ATCGACCTTTATGAGTCCTCTTCCCTTTAGATTTTCCGGTTCAAGCTCCACTCTTCCTGTTCTCAGAACCGATGAGTACATATACTTTTCATTCAGGCTCAATGCCACTGTTTCAGATATATTGTCTTCTATCCTTCCAGGTATTCCCGTATTACCAAATCCATTTGCAGTTACAATCGTATATATTCCATATGCAGTACCATCATGAACAATCTTCTGCATATTATCATCATATATTTCTGCTGTTTTTTCACGAAATCCAGCATAGTTATCTATTATGAACACTACTGCAGGCATATCGTTTTTGTTAACTTTTTTATAGGAGTTGAAGCTTATTCCACCAAGAATATTTTTTCTTGTAGATATAATCCTGTTTATTAAGAATATCAGTTTCCTAATTCTGTCATCATCATCCTCGCTAACAAAACCGCCAACCTGTGGAGCCTGTTCAAAACACCGCAAAGATTTATTGCTAAAGTCTGCTATGTATATATTTACTTCTGAAGCTTTATATCTGGTTATCAATGATGCAATAAGTGTCTGAACAAAGGTACTTTTACCACTTACATTCGTTCCACATACTGCAATATTTCCAGCATCCGCAATATCGATCCTATATGGTTTCTGACTTTGCCTTGATGGATCATCGTACATTCCTATAGTTGCCACCAATGAATATGCATCATCTGATTTATTTATCGGATATTCATCATCTATATCGTCTATAAATATAGGATTAGCTATTGGTGGTATCCACAAACTATAATCTCTGTTATATCCATTTTCTCTTGCTACCTTGGCCAAATACTCTTTAACCGCATCCAACTGCGTTACGCTGTTTGCCGGATTTGACACTTTGGCAATTTTCTTCTTTCTTATAATCTCCGAACCAGAAGCTGAAAGTATCGCAGTTCGTGTATCTTCACCAGAAACCGCATCTCCCCGATACTCAGCTCCACTCCAGCCAGACTGGAATAGCTCATACACTTCATCATTTCCAACCTGCAGATATCCTCTTCCTGCCTGAGTTATAAAAGCAGCATCCTCCTTGTGCAGCATCTCTTTACTGTCCTGCTTATCCTGCACTCTAAGACACAGCTTAAACTTAGAATTTGACCAAATATTTTCGTCGACTGTTCCTGCTGGTTTCTGCGTAGAAAGGATCAGATGAACACCAAGGCTTCGTCCAACCTGTGCAACACTTATAAGCTCCTTCATAAATTCCGGCTGTTCTCGCTTCAGCTCGGCAAACTCGTCCACTATTATAAACAGATGTGGTACCGGAAGTTCTACCTCACCGGCTTTTACAAGCTTGGTATAATTATTAATATTGTTCACTCCGGCCTCATTGAAGACTCTCTGTCTTCGCATATTCTCGCTCTTTATGGACACCATAGCTCTCTTTATCGCACTTCCTGACAGATTCGATATTGCTCCTATCATGTGTGGAAGACCATCAAACAGGTTTGCCATTCCTCCGCCCTTATAATCAATAATGAAAAAGCCTATATCATCAGGGCTGTAGTTTATCGCCATTGAGAGAATATATGTCTGCAACGTCTCCGACTTTCCCGATCCTGTAGTTCCCGCAACAAGCCCATGGGGGCCATGATATTTCTCATGTACATCAAGAATACAGTCCTTGCCACCAGCCGACTGACCTATGACAGCCCGCATACTGTTGTAATTTTTGTTTGTCTTCCATCTGTCGAGAACCCGCAATTCTTCCAGCCTTTGTATTCCCAGCATATCAAAAAATGTAAGGCTGTCGGGTATACCGCCAGCCTCCACATCTTCGTTCACCTTTATAACTGCTATTCTGTCGGCAAAAGCTGCCAGTTGACTTTCTGTCACCTTATCAAAATCTACATGGCTATACTCATCCGTCTTCATCCTATGGATTCCCGAAAACTGTTTGTCGATTATAAGCTCATAAGTAGTGTCATTCAACAACTGCGATTCCTTATCAGCCAAGGTTACCACTGTGAAAGAATATTTCTGTGCATCTGTTGTTATGTACTTATTTATCGCATGCCCTTCCAGCAGAGAAGTATCAGCAACAAACAACACAATGTGAGTAAACTGTCGCTTCTCTATAGTATAATCTTTCTGTTCCCGGTCTCTCAGAATATCAATAATTCTGAAAAACAGGTCGTCCACTGAGCTTCTATCTGACGCCATCAGTCTCTCACTATAATCATCGAGCCACACATGCGGCATAAACCTATAGTTCATCCATTCACTGCTATCAGTTTCAGAATCGAATGCAAATGCAAGTTTTACATCACGATAAGAATTATTCGCTGCTATCTGTGCAATCATGGTTCTTGCCACATCAAATGCTTTGCTCTTATCTCCCGCTCCAACTATACCTATTATACCTGTAGCTCCGAGATCCACGCCCTGCGGAACATCCTTTATTCGTGAATATACAGCCTTTACTTTACCCGGGATCTGTATCAATTCATCATCAGACTGTTCCATTCGTATCTTAGGAACAGTTATATACTCTGACACATCCAATGTTCCCAGGCCAACCCGCTCCACCAGATAATCCTTCTGATTCCTGTTCCTATTCCACAATTCAGTTGACTGATCTGTATATTGCGTTATAACATCAGGAGATTTGTACATATCTCCAAGCACATTTTTTATAGTGTTCTGATTATAAGCTATCTGTTTTATCTGCCGTCTCAGATATCTGGCATACCCAGATCTCCTGTCAAGCTCCCCCTGTGCATTTCTCTTCTTATCATAATGCATATTGATGAAGGCCCATAACACTCCTATAGCCGCAGATGCAGCAGCAGTGATAAGACCTGTATACATAAGCATTCCAGAATTGCTCCCTGATGATCTGTAGCTGTACATAGCAAGAACTCCTCCAAGCATCATAGGGATCATCATTGTAAATGTTGGTCCTATAACCATCAAGAGCGGCTTCTTTTCTATCTGCTGTTTTGCCGGTGGATTCTCAATTGTCACTGACTCTATAACCGGCTCCTTCGTATTTCTGGGGGATCTGTGAAAAAATCTGTCTTTTCCCTGAACATCCTCATACTTAAGCGCCTCTGAATCCAAGTATGGCAGATTGACAATAATACTGTCTTTTAAGTCGTTCTGTATAATCACACCGATAATCTGCACACAATATATTATCCTTAAAGCACCGAGTTCTATAATATCTCCACATTTGAGCTTGTATCCTGACTGTACCAGATTGCCATCCACGGTCAAGCTACGACTGCCAGTATCACATATAATCCATCCATTTCCATTTTCCACAAATTCGGTCTGAACACCAATCATTTCCGGGCTTCTCACCACAATCTCATTCTCGTCAAGACTTCCTATTCTTATACGATGGACACCCGATATCATATATTTATCCACAGGAGTCATAAATTCCATAAGATTTCCTCTTTCGACTATTTAATAACACACTTTACAGCACTTGTGCTGGCACCATTCTGCACGTTTCCGCCTGACTTATAGCAAGGAACAACCTTAATATAATATTTTCCAGCTTTCAGTCCGGTTATGGTTGTACTGGTACCCGTTATCTTACTCTTTGAATTATATAGTGACATCTGTCCACAATCTTCACTGTCCTTCTTGTAGCCATAATAATATATCCTATATTCGCTGGCATTATACTCCTTCTTACTATTAGACCACTGTATATATAACTGTCCTGATTTTTTAGATTCTGTATTCGCTATCTTAACTATGTTTGGCACCACTTTTATAGTTCTGGTGATAGACTTTGTACTATAGTGCGCAGCATCCGCTCCCTTTGGTGTAAAGGTAGCTGTAATCACTACACTGCCAAATGCTTTGTTATTCATAACCTGAACTCTTCCACCTGCCGCATTGATCGCAAGCAATTTAGGATTACTTGATTTGAAGCTAAATGTACCCTGACAATCACTAGGTGCAACACACTCAAAGCCATGTGTTCCATTTGCATTGTGCCATGTTGTTGATATAGGACTCTTGAACGAGATCACCGGTACCTTTTTTTCAATTCTAAAATTCTTTACTACTCTCTTTCCTGATACACAGTTGGAACCATTTGCCGTAATAGTAACTGTCGCTGTACCAGGCTCTTTATTATTTGCGTATTGTACTGTATAATCTGATGCCTTCAGCTTTGCACTTCCATACGCAACTGTAACTGCAGGCTTGAAATAACTTCCGCTATATGTATAAGAATTAGCAGCTAATGTCACTGTCGCTTTTGTTATATCCGCCTGAGAAATTGTAAATGTCTTACTTACTTTTCCAGTTAAATTCTTACAACCCTCTATGGCTGCCTCCGCTTTATTTCCGGCCGATACATTATTCTTTAAAGTAATCTTATAGTTATCAGTACCCATTACCGCACCATTCAGCTTCACTGTAACCTTTGGTAACTTTGCTGTTCCGTCATATACACAAGATGCCACATCTATCGATGCAGACTGCACATTTGCAGGCTTAATTGTAAATTCCTTCTGGATCTCTCCGCCATAATCTCCACATCCAGTCACCACAATCTTTGCTTGTGTTCCTGCATTAATATTGTCTTTATAGGTGACCTTATAGTCTGTACCCTGTTCAATAACTCTTCCCTCATACTTGACCTGTACTGTCGGAGCTATCACCTTGCCTGTATATACATATGGTTTATCATCTGAAATGATCACCTCAGCACTGTCCTCTGATAAATTCAAGGCTGAAGGCTTGTACACATTATTATCCTGTCCGCTTGGAGCAATATCAAAACGGTGAGCCCCCACGACTTCATTGCACTTTAGATATGAACCAGACTTAACCTCAAGAGTCATGATACTGCCTCCACATGAGATTATCTTGTCTATTTTGCATGGCTCACTGCCTATGGCCAGTTTTTCGCAGTAGAGTCTCATGGACTGTGCGGTAAGTCCACGTATCTTCAGCTCGTCTTTATCCTCACTGTAATCTATTTTTCCATACACATACGCATCCGCTGCTTCAGACTCGGTCATGGTTATCCATGCAAGCGCTCTTCCGTTTGGTGATGTACTTAATCTTACTCCAACTGGATAATTTGCTATGCAATAATAGGTTTTTACCGCATCAGTCGAATCCGACTCATCAGCGTGTGCCTGCACCATACCAAATGAACATATAGCCAAGACAATCATCACTGCCGCTATAAGTTTTTTTACTCTCGTCATCTGAAATGCCCCCTTTACTTCCTTATATCTCCTCTGCTATTTGTAACCTTCTGTGATTCAACGCCATTTTTCTTCACATAAATTACAGGATAGTATCTGCTATACTTTGATACATTCACAGTAATAACTACTTTCTTGCCTTTCTTTACAGTTTTTATATGTGGCTTACCATATAGTTTTTTCATCTTTGACGATTCATACACTTTTACGATAACCTTTGAATTCGGAGTAGGATTATTTACTGTTACTTTAAGTGTTTTGCTGTTATGGGCAATTGACACAGATGACATCACCGGTCTTACATAATATGTAATCTTTCTTACCTTCTGCTCATATACACCATTATCACCTGCTTTTATCGTAACTATAGCTTTACCAACACCCTTTATTGTTATCTTTCCATTATTCGCTACAGAAATAACCTTAGGATTGGATGAACTATATGTAAGTCTGACTCCACCCTTTGCTGAGGCTCCTATGCTTCTCTTCACGCCCTTCTTATAATTATACTGTGTCTTTTTACTCTTAACCTGTATGCTCTGAGGTTTTCTTACCTTCACAGTGATTGTTTTTGAGCATGGCTTATAATTTGACTTTGTCTTATTATTAGCGCATATTGTTATTTTTGCTGTACCCGTTTTTGTGGCTGTTATGACTCCTCTGTCATTGACCTTGAGTACATTCTCGTTTAAGCTTGTGTACCTTATCTTCTCATTTCCTGAAGTCGTAGCTGCAAGGGTCATAGATGCTGTTCCACGACTGTTCAGAAGAAGCGTATATGTACCTGCGGCCTGCTTACCATCCTTCTTAACAGAAAGCTTGCATGCTGCCTGAACTATTGAGAATTTCATTGTGAGTGTGCCGATATTCTCATTTTTTCCTGTAATCTTTATAACAGCGGTTCCGACATTTTTATTATTCGAGTATGTAACATCATATGCATCTGGATTTACTACAGAGCCATCATTATCCGTAACTTTAATTACCGGTTTTATAGGCTTTCCCGTATAAGCATAACTCTTAGCCGGAATACTTACATTCATACTGCTTTCATCAAACCTATAAGCCCTCTTGATAATCACATTCTCATCAGAATCCGGAGTATATATGTTGTTACCAGCCTCATATGTATACAGATAGGTTCCGGTTGGATTTCCCTCCTTGAACAAGCCGGTTCCAAAATCCGCATCCGCCGGTCTTCTTAACAATCTAACATATTGAAGATTTTTACACCCTATAAAACAGAAATCGCCCAGTTTTGTCAGTCTTTCCGAAAAATCCAGATGCTCTAACAATTCACATCCCGCAAAGGCACAATTTCCAACACTTGATAAATTATCAGGAATATCTATGTTCTTTATTCTGTTACAGCCCTGAAAACAATAGTCTCCCAGATTCTTGGTATACTCTGATAATTTCAAATCGGTTATGCTATAGCACTCTCCAAATGCAAACTGACCAAGTTCGTATATCTGAGATCCAGACATGTCTACATTCTTCAAACTTGAACATCTGGCAAATGCATACGCCCCCACCGACAAAGTTCCTTTCGAAAATTCCACAGACTTTAAAGAAGTACATCCATAAAAAGCCCTTCGTCCTATAGTGAGAGGTTCGTCTCCCTCTATAACCACAGACTCCAGATTTGTACATCCTGAAAATGCATTGTTACCTATATGTGTAACTCCAGGCTTTACTACAACCTTTATAACATTGAAATTAGTCCACGGCTTCTTGTCCTCCAGTCCAAAGTCAATCATCGCCTTATTTGTGGAAACATCCAATGTCAGCACCCCACTGTCACCATTATATTCAGCCCTGATTCCAGCATCCTCCGACACTGCATTCGTCGAAGCATATGCCTGTACCATTTCTGGAACAAAGCTGACCATACACATAATCACTGCTCCTACAATTACTGTAATTATCCTTCTCTTTAACTCCTTTTTCATGATCAATCACCCCACTCTTCTTCTTCTGTTATAAACTCATCTTCATTTACGCTTGATGTTCCGCTGTCCGCCTGTTCATTTGTTCCCGAACCACCAGATGATCCCGATCCACCACCTGCTGAACCGGAGCTTGCAGCCACAGACGAGCTTGTCTTCTTGCCCTTACTCACTATCAGATACAACTGAGTATCTTCAGTCATCTCAGTTCCCGCCTTTACGCTTTGTCTGATGATCACATTCTCATCAACGGTATCAGAATTCTCCTGGAGGGTACTAAAGGTGATTCCAAGGGTTGAACACTGTATAGTTGCATCATTCAAGGTCATACCTACAAAGTCAGGAAGTTTTACCGTCTGCTCTCCCAGGCTTACTGTGATCTTTACAGAACTCCCCTTTTCTATGCTGGTTCCCTGTGTATCCTGCTGTTCAATTATCAAGCCAGCCGCAACATCCTTACTATATTCTTCAGTTTCTTCAAGCTCTATACCAGCCTCTGCAGCCATAGCTCTGGCATCCTCCAGGGTTTCACCAACAAATTCCGGCACAACTGTCATCTCCTTGCCTTTACTGACCGTTATTCCAACTGAAGCCTTACGTTTCACCTTCATTCCCTTGGCTATATCCTGTGAGATAACGCATCCTTCTTCTACCTCAGAACTGTATTCTTTTTTCTCCTCAAGCGTTACACCAGCCTCTCTGGCAATTTGTTTTGCCTCCGCCGTTGTGTGCCCAACAAAATCAGGCACAACAGATTTCCTATTAACCATTATGATGATTAACACAACTGAAACCAATACGATCCCAGCTATTACACCTATGATGATCTTCATATTGGGTCCATGCTTGTCAGAATCACCAGCTTCAAGTGCTTTTAAAATGTCTTCAAGCTCATCCCTGCTATCCTTCGCAGCTTCTCCAACGCCCGCAGCTCCAACATCATCTTCCCGCGACACAACACCATCTCCTTTACATTATTGTCAAACAATAGTATTGCATCATCAATTATTTTTGTCAACAGTCATTTAGTTTTTCTCTATTTAATTATAAAAAAATACATTGTTTCCTACGCATTAATTGCTATGAAAACAATGCATTCTCTCACGAATACCCATTCTATATATGGCATTCGATTGTTATTCCGAGTTCATTTACTTGCCGCTGTACTTGTTCTAAAAAATCCATAGCCTTTTTTGTTGGTTCATACTTAAAATGGATTTCAAAAACAGCATATTCTATTAAATCTTCTTCATAAAATTCGTTATATTGATGTTCCTCGCAGAATGTAATATAAGAATTTATTTTTTCTTGTAGTCTTAGTAAATGATCATACTCATTTTTCCAATCAAGATGATCTGATATCAGTAATATTAAAGCCTTCCCATTTTCATCCGTAGCCATTCCATCTATTGTTCCACTATCTAAAACCGACATACTTCCTCCTTATATTTTTTTATTCACCTTTTAATTTATACTTAAATTTACCCTCCATTTTTTCAATAATATTTTCCGTTCTTTCTGTAGTGCCGATTTTTACATACGAACTACTTCCAGTCTACCACCGCTTGGCGAAACTTGAACTTGAGAAATATTTTTTCCTCCGCCTGAATTGTTTATCTTTATATCTGTGCTCCATTTCTTGACCTATCGAAAATTCTTAAAATAGACTATGTGAAAACAAAGAGCTTTAAAAACTAATCTACAATTAGCCGAATCGCAAATTACCAAATATCAATTCTAGATACTTCAAACTGAATACACATCCCATTTGACACATCTTTGGGGATTTTGTCTTCATCAATATGTAACGCAAACCCCTTTACCTCAACAATCCCCTTTTCCATATTCTTTAATTCACCTCTTAATTTATACTTAAATTCACCCTCCATTTTTTCAATAATATTTTCCGTTCTTTCACACAATATAATATTTTCTGTATCAAGGCATTCTAATGGTTCTACTAATACATCTCCTACATTATATGAACATGGGCACGAAAAACAAATTAAACAATCTGCATCACTTACAACTTTTAAAACCGCTTCTTCTTCACCTATATCTAACCAGTTAATTTCTTCAATATGCATATTTATACCTACCTTTCAATAGTTGGAATCACCTAACACATCTGCAATCTCTTGACCATATTTTCCATAATGCTCATCTAACAATGATTGATTTCTAAACAGTTTATCGTTGTTACTACCACTCTGGTATGCTAAACGCATAGGAATCAAAGCAGTCTTTTTCTATCTATTGCTTTTCTTTTATTCCTATTTCACAATTATCCTGTTGAATGCATATTATAAAAAGAAACGTGACCAAGGTAAACATCACTTAACTGCCACAGGAGCCGTGGCAAGAAAGCTTACCACCGTAATTTATGCCGTGTTACGGGATAGTAAACCTTATGAACCTAAGAAGTTCTGTTAAATGTCTGGTAGTGAGACTAGGATTTAAGCCTGCCCGTGGGGAGGCTTAGTTGTGATGCAATCTTTTACAAAATCTTCATAAGATGAATATAATTGAAAGATTGCCATATTCTTTGATTCTAGTGCTCTTTCTGAACTCCAATAAATAATTGAAATTCCATTATTCTGATAATATAGACATAAATAATCATCATCTAAAATAGCAAACGGAATGACATCATAATCAAATAAATTTTCCTGTTCTTTATATACTTCTAACATTTCGTCCATCGGAATAACTACAAAGTTTTCCGTTACACCATCAATTAATATATCCAGTGTCCTTTGGGTTGCAATGATTGATTTTATTTCTTTAGGAATAATTCTATTCAGAGCTATTTCAATTGCATATTTCATTTCAATTACCTCCAACCAACGGAAATTGGCTCATTCTAATGGTCTTCTTACCTTGCGTATTTAATGGAATAAACACTCTGTGTGTACCAGTTGGTGTATCACTCGTACTAATATTAAAAGGGTACTCTTTCTTGTATATCATTACATTTTGATCTTTATTATAAATTACTTCATCCGGCTTCATAATAGTATCTTCACACAATTTTCCAACATTAACATCCTTTCCATATTGAGTTTTTTTAGGTGTAGATACAGTATCAGGATCATACATGTGTTTTCGTGAATGAATTGAAATGTAATCCGAAGCATCCAATCCCCCATTTTCTTTAAAAAACTCTGTATTTTCTATTGACTTCCCATAGCTGGTCTCACAAGTAATACTACTTTCAGACTCCACCCGTCCTTTGCCTGTAGATATAACACCATTTCCACCATCAGCCTTTGACGATGACTTTCCGCCTCCAACAGACTGCATAGCAAACGATGTTGCCGCACTTTTTACCCA
>NZ_QUGZ01000012.1:1409-12311 GCF_003479365.1 Coprococcus sp. AF16-5 | reverse complement strand
TAATAATTTCCAGCTAATCTATGGTTGACTTTTCATAGCTGGTCTCCCATCTGAATTTTTGAAATGTAAAAAATCCAGATGGAGAGGCGGAGAACGACACCGCATATCAGAAACAGCCCTACGGCACTTTCCAACAAAAATCGACAAAAGAAAAACCGCAAAGGCTCTGTGACCTTTACGGTTATAGGAAATAGTAATTCTATTGTATGGAGATTGTACTTCTACTTTCAAGGTGAGAAGTACCGTTGCACTGGCAGAAATTTTTTTAACTGGTTTCCTGCCGTTCTCTGATATGCTATGTATTGATAAATTTTGCTTCGTATGAGCAGATAGATAACTGCCCGAAAAAAGGACATAAAAAAATCCCTCCAAATTTAAAAACAAATTCAGAGGGTAATTTAGGGTATAACAAAATAACCCACCCGAATATCGTTTTTTTTATTTGGTGAGTTTGTTCTTTCAAATACGAAACAAATGCTCATGTACGGTAAAGTATCACAAGAAAATTATGTCGAATTGACAGCCGCCTCCGCTATACCGAATAAGGAAATAAAGAGTCCTCAAATTTTGCGCTACTAAATGAAGACGAGCGGAAGTAATCTCCCGCTCGTCAGTAAACTTAACTATGCCATATCAATCCCGCTTCTTTCCCGCCACCGGCACTAAGAACAGCGCGGGCAACAGCAGGAAAGCGGTACAGACCAGCCCCCAGGGTATGGACACCTGCTGGGCTACCAGCCCCACAATAGGCCCGCCGATGATCTGCCCGAAAGAGTCCAGCTGTCCGCTGGTGGAAAAGACTGTGGCGCGCATTTTCTCATCCACTTGGTCGTTCATCCAGGCGGCCAGCACAGGCTCCTTGATGGTGCGCATAAGCCCCGCCAGCAGGAACACCAACAACATGAACCAAAAGCTCCGCCCCACCGCGAAGAGAACCAGGAACAGGATATACCCGGCGCTGGTGGACATGACCACACTGGTTCGGCTGACAGTCCCTTTTTTCTCCATGCGGGCGATGAGCAACTGAGAAGCCAGAATACCTAAGCCGTTGCCGATAAGACTGATAACACCGAACCAAGTGACGCTGTTCAGCGGCCCGATAACGGGTATTACCGTGTCATCCAGAAAATGAGCGGTGGAGAGCCGGTCAAAGCCTTCACTGGCAAGTCCCCCGCATAGTGTGATTGCTAAGAGCGCCAGCAACACAGGTGCGCCTTTCACAAAGCCCAGGTTGAGCTTGAACAGGCAGACAAAGTCTTTAAGCAAGCCCTGCCGTTCCTCAATAGCAGGGGAGAAGTTGGTTTCTGGCATGATGCGAACCATCACCAGCCCCAACAACAAGCACAAACTGCCCCCCAAGATGAGAGGCATTTGCAGGTTTATGTTTCCCAGCAGTGTGCCCAGCACCACGCCCAGAACGCCGCCGATTTGCCCCATTTGACTGCCCCGCAGGAACACCTTGTCTATGGGTTTGTCCTCTTCCTCCGAGGCAATCCACGCCTCCAGAGCGCCGGTGATGAAGGTATCACCGCAACCCCAGACAACCTGGGCCAGCAGAACCGGCGCGAACCACGGTAGCGCACCCTCCATCAGAAAGCCCAGGCCGTAGAGGAACATTCCAATCAGCACCGAGCGCCGACGGCTATACAAATCCGCCACCACACCGGTGGGCATCTCGAACAGAAAGCAGGAGGTCTCCTGAACCGTCCCTACCAGGACAAGCTGGAAAGCATCCAGCTGCACCACCTCCAGGTGGTACACGATGGAAAGCACTGTGGACATAGAAACCGCCAGGGAACAGACAAATCGGAACAGCAGGTAGACAGAATATGCCTTTGAATTTTTAGCAAACATGAAGTTACATTCTCCTTTCAAATCTCATTTTATATGACTTTTGCAAGCTGTTAAGCTAACTTGTGGAACATATGCCGAACCTTATCTATACGGCTATTCGGGCGGCGGGGTTGGCAAATAAATTTACCAATAGCTGGCTGGTATCCTTTTAACTCTGTCAAGCAGACTCCCTGCCCATTTGTGAAATAAGTTAAATCGTTCCTGTATTCTTGAATACATCTAGCAGGGATTTCTCCTTTCAGAATGACCTCGTCATTCTTTATCTGAGTACTTACAATATCTGCACAATACCTTGGAGCATCATGATACGCCCGTGAGAGATATTCCTGCGGTGCATAAATTTCAAAGTGGAGATATGGCTCTAATAGTTCTGTCCCTGCTTTTTTTAAAGCCTGCTCCAATACGATAGGGGAAAGCAGCCGAAAGTCTGCGGGGGTACTTACAGGACTATAATACAATCCATATTCAAAACAGATTTTACAGTCTGTCACTTTCCATCCATACAGCCCCTGCTCGCAGCCATAAAGAACCCCCTCCATAACCGCATTTTGGAACGATTGATTTAAATATCCAAGTGAAACTCTGCTTTCATACTGCACTCCGCTTCCAATAGGGAGCGGCTCTATGGACAACCCGACAGAAGCCCAGAAAGGATTTGGCGGGACTTCTATGTGGATGGTATATTCTGCTTTTCTAAGCGGTCTTTCCATATATATAACAGTAGGCTCTTTTATTTCTGCCTCCACATGATATTTTTCCTCAAGGATGGCACAAATGACTTCCATCTGCACATTCCCCAAAAAAGATAACATAATCTCATGGGTAACAGTATCAATGTCAAAATGCAAAAGAGGGTCTGTATCAGCAATCTCTGCGAGGGCATTTAACAGGGCTTCCCTTTGCTCCGGCTTTTGCGGCTCTACCGTTGTCCGAAGTAATGGCATGGGATTATCAATCCGTGTTTTGTGAGGCAGGAGTTTTTCATTTCCCAGGATATCGTTCAGTTTCAAAGTATCATCAGCTAAAATAACAATTTCTCCCGGACAGGCATGGTCAGCCGGGACGATTTCACCGTTTGTCGGAACACACATCTCTGTGATTTTTATTTTCTCTTTTTCAGATATTCTAATAACATCCCTCAAATGCAATGTTCCGCTATATATACGCACATAAACAAAACGCCGCCTTTTCTCTGAATATTCAATCTTAAAAACCTGCCCGCATAGTTCAGATTGACCTTCAGGCGTTGATGAATAAAATTTACTGGCAATTACTTCTATAAGCTGCCGAATCCCCAGATTGTTTTTAGCGCTTCCGTGATAAACGGGAAATAACGTTCCGTTTTGGAATCTCCTGTTTTCTTCCTGTTCCAGTTCTGACATTTTAAACGGTTTCCCTGACATATATTTCTCTAATAGTTCATCGTTTCCCATAATTACCGCATCCCACTGTTCCATATCGTCATTGTCCGTTACATTTATATGGGGATGCTGCCCAACCTTTTGCTTCACTATAATTTCCGAAGAAAGCTTTGCTTTCATTTCCCGATATACCATTGGCAAATCAATCCCCTCTTGGTCAATTTTATTGATGAAAAAAATTGTCGGAATCTTCATTATCTGTAGTGCATGAAACAGTATACGGGTCTGTGCCTGTATGCCATCCTTTGCAGAAACTAATAATACTGCTCCGTCTAATACGGATAAAGAACGGTATACTTCCGCCAAAAAATCCATATGGCCTGGCGTATCTATAATGTTGACTTTTACATCCTCCCACTGAAAAGATGTCACTGCTGTCTGGATAGTGATTCCCCTTTGACGCTCCAAATTCATTGTATCTGTCCTTGTTGTGCCTTCATCTACGCTCCCTAGTTCTGCAATTGCACCACTGGTATACAATAAACTTTCCGTTAATGTTGTCTTTCCTGCGTCAACGTGAGCCAGAATGCCTAAGTTAATTATTTTCATGTGATTTTCCTCCTATCAACACCCAAAAAAGGGCATAAAAATACCCAGTGATAAATACTCCTATCACTGGGTAAATAACTCCAATAGCCCCAAAACACTTATATGTTTTCGGGCATATAAAATTACATGATAAAAGTATTCTTAAACTGGGTACAAAAAACTAAGCCCCATATTAAAAGTGAAACGGGACTGCTACTTTTTGTTCCCACTATCAAATTGACAGTTTATTTAAGAATACCTTGCCGCATATTTATTAACTCCTTGTATAATACTGAATCTAATTATATTCCTTAACCCTTTATTTGTCAAGCTGACAAACTAAAGCAGAAAAAGCGGCAGGATTTCCCCCTGCCACTAATCATCTGTTTATGCAAAAATAATTTCCTTTTCCACAATCTCCCTCGCACAAGCCCTTATGTTATTGAGGCATCCTGTCCATTCTAAGGCGTTTTCTGCCTTTAGCTGTTCCGTTATGCCCTGTGCCTGTTTCATACCCTCTATGAGCCTTTCAAAGCGTTCCTGTGCCTGTCTGTTGATGTCGGCAAGGTAGGCGTTTAGCCTGCCGCTTGTAAGAAGATTGGTGTATGTAACTTTACGGTACTGTTTTAGATAATCTAAATGCCGTTGCCCCCAGATGCCTATTGCCTGTTCTTCTTCGGCGGGTACAGTTAAGCACGGTATCAAATAATCCCCTTGCCTTTCGTATTTGCCGCCCAGTTCCTCAAATAATGATTTTGCCATTGTCTGTTACCTCCACATTCTTTTTTATTTTGAATGTCCGCAAAATCCGTCCTACATCGGAAGGACGCCACGGACAATCAAGGTTATGGATTGCTATGAGCCTGTCCTGCACATTCGTACCTGCTCCCATCTTCGGAGTAGAGCCGAACAGCACACGGACTTCGCCGCTTCTGACCTTGCCGAACAACTCTTTTTTCTGTGCATCGGTGGTCGCTTCGTGAATAAAGCGTATCTGCTCCGCAGGAATACCACGGGCTATCAATTTCTCCCTCATATCGTCATAGACATTGAAAGTACCGTCATTTTTCGGGGTGGACAGGTCGCAGAACACAAGCTGTGTCGCTTTGGTATCGGCGTGTTCCTCCCAGATACGGTACACATTATCCACGCAGGCATTGACTTTACTGTCTGGGTCGTCTGGCAGCATTGGGTCAATCATTCTCTGGTCAAGAGCCAGTTTTCTTCCGTCATTGGTTATCTTGAGCATATTGTCGATGTTCGGCTCGACAAGCCTTGCCCTGACTTTCTCAGCCCGCTTCGCAAGGGAAGCTACCATTTCGGTCTGTATATCACTCGGCTTGGTCTTAATATTGTGGTAATTGACCTTTGGCACGGGGAGCTTTAGCATATCGGCGGTCTGAATATCCGCCACCTCACGGAACATCTGCATCAGCTCTGGCAGGTTATAGAACTTGGCAAACCTCGTCTTGGCTCGGTAATTCGTGCCTTCGGGTGCTAATTCCAGAGCTGTAACCGTTTCCCCAAAGGTAGAAGCCCAACTATCAAAATGCTGTAAACCGTTCTGTGCAAGAGTATCATACTGCAAGTACCTCTGAACGGAGTACAGCTCAACCATTGAATTGCTGACAGGCGTACCCGTTGCGAAAACCGTGCCACGGTTGCCCGTGATTTCGTCCAGATAGCGGCATTTCATAAAGAGGTCACTTGATTTCTGGGCTTCGGTCTGGGCGATACCACCCACATTCCGCATCTTGGTGTAGAGGTACAAATTCTTGTAAAAATGACTCTCATCAATGAAAAGCCTGTCAATGCCGAGCTGTTCAAAGTCGATGACCGTATCCTTACGCTTGGTGTCATTGAGCTTTTCGAGCTTCGTCTTGATTGCCTTTCGGGTTTTCATTAGCTGCTTGACCGTGAACTGTTCGCCTTTGGAAGCCTGCACATCGTCAATGCCACGCTCAATATCATCAAGCTGCTTTTCTAACTGCTCCCTCTGGCGTTCTATGCTCATCGGGATTTTTTCAAACTGCGAATGCCCGATAATGACTGCGTCATAGTCGCCCGTGGCAATCCTGCCGCAGAACTTCTTGCGGTTTCCTGTTTCAAAATCCTGCTTTGTTGTAACAAGGATATTTGCACTCGGATAGAGCCGCAGATATTCGGAAGCCCACTGACCGACAAGATGATTCGGCACAACAAACATAGATTTCTGGCATAAGCCGAGCCGTTTGCTTTCCTGTGCGGCGGCTACCATTTCAAAGGTTTTTCCTGCTCCCACCTTATGGGCAAGGAGCGTATTGCCGCCATAAAGGATATGGGCGATGGCGTTGACTTGATGGGGTCTTAGTGTGATTTCTGGGCTGATACCTCCAAAAGTGATATGGCTTCCGTCATACTCACGGGGTCGCACAGAGTTAAAAGTGTCGTTGTAATAACGGACAAGGCGGTTTCGCCGTTCTGGGTCTTTCCATATCCAATCCTGAAACGCCTGCTTGATGACTTCCTGCTTCGCCTGTGCCGCCGTGGTTTCCTTTGCATTGAACACCGCTTTTTTATTGCCGTGTTCGTCATACACATAATCAAAGATACGGGTGTCACGCAGGTTTAAGGTGTCCTCAATAATACGATAGGCGGAAGCCCTTTTCGTACCATAGGTGCTGTCCGCCTTTACATTCCCCATATCGGAGCTTTTATTCTCTATGAACCAGTCTCCGTTTATCGGGGTGTATCGTACCTTTAATCTGCCTGCGGCATAGCTTGACGGAGTTAAAAGCTCCATCACAAACCGTTGTATATCGTCCTGCGGCATCCAAGTCGCACCCAGACGGACAGAGATTTCCGCCGCCGAGAGGTCTTTGGGAATGACCTTTTTCAAAGCTTCCACATTAACTGCAAGCTCTGGGTCATTCTTCGCAGCAAGCTCCGCAACCGTCAGCTTATTTCGGACATTTCCCGACAGATACTCATCTGCGGCTACATAGGAAACAGGCTCGGAGTTCGGTACTTTGTAGATAACACCTTGTAAATCCTGCACAAGCTCAACCTGCGTTTTGCCTGTGAGCTGCTCCATATAAGGCAAATCAACACGGGCTCTCTCCCCGATAGAGAGGGCAAGGGCTTCACTTGCTGTTTCAACCGAAGTTACTTCTCGGTGGGGCTTGATAGTCCGCTTCGTGAACATATCTGCCTTTAAAATCAGCAGACATTCCCATACCATTGTCACTGACTATAAAATGATATTTTCCATATGTAGAAGAGTTTGTCTCACTTTCTTCTGCTATAAACTGGATTATTCCACCTTCCTGTGTGTACTTTATTGCATTAGACAACAGATTACTGAAAATCTGCATCAGATTCTGGATAATATACAGAGCGACCGATATGACCATCATTATAGTGCACAAACCAATCAACAGATCTGATACCATCGGTGTAATGTGGAACCATATAATATGCACCGCTGCCTGTGTCAGCTTATCAGCCACCGGATCAAGTATTTTTCCTAAATTACTAATCCTATGGAATCTTCTTGCGATATATCAATCAGCAAGATCCGTAAAACCAGACAGCAATAAGATTTCACCAGCTAACAGAGGATTTTTCTTTACACAATAACTCCATATAATTACCGGAATCAGACAAAGCCGAAAAAAAAGAAAGAAGATTAGAAACCGTAATAATTCTATTCAATTTTTCTTCCTGATTCACTTCACTCTGCATGTACGGTCACCTCACTTTCCTTTTTTTAGACATAAACCAATAAAATATAACACAAAATGCTAAAGCAAACACAACACCAAAAACATTTTGAATCACTCTAAGACTAACCGCTCCTTGTAGTCCATAAGTCTCTGCAGCAATGGCTAAAGCACCAAATGTGTTAAATACTGCCTGCCAGCCATATTGTGCTGAAAATCCTACACCGATTCCACCAAGAATTCCTATATATGCATATATTGACGAAGGAAGCAGAAAATATAATACTGTAAAACATATAACACCTGCAATATTTCCGACAATCCTTTTACGGACTCTGTAGTGCATATCTTCCATAAACGGCAAAATCACGGACATGGCCGCAATACCAGCCCACATTGCACGTGGCATATTACAAAGTTCTGCAATGCAAATGACAATCGGTACGCATAAAATCTGACATATCTGCCATTTTGTTCTGGAAGAAGTGATATCAAATTCTTGTACCAGATCTTTCAGATTTCTTTTATAAGTTCTGTTTTTATGATTTCGATAAAATACGAAGCAGGTAAGTGCTGCACCTAAAGCCATTCCGACTAATCGCATCTGATAGCTTTTTCCCGTAACATCATAACCATATAACAGCAGATACCCAAGAACCAATGTAGATTGATTAAACATGAATGGATTATGGCATCCGAACAGAATCAACACAGCCAGTGCCGCAATATTTAACAGCATTCCCGATACCGGTGAAAACTGATTTGCTAAATGCGGACATACAGTCATAATTACAAAGAACAAAGCCAAAAGCATCGTAGATTGTCCGATGCGGATCCCCAGATCCGCATTTCTAAACACCATGAGACATAATAAGACTACTACACCTACAATGCTGTTCTCATTTCCAAATAGGATGCTGAAAATACTAACAAAGGAAAAACAAAATGCCATTGTAACAGCTATCTTCACCAGATATACCCACATATGATATAATTTTTCTTTTAGTGTTTCACTCTTTTTCAACAGGTTTTTAGAACCTGCCTGATTTAACTGCAACTCCTGATAAAATGTCATATAAATTCTCCCATCTTCTAATTTATCTTAAAACTATATAATCTCATCTTTCTGCTTTGGCAGCTCTATAACAAATCTGCATCCACCATATTCACGGTTTTCTGCTTTGATTGTTCCTCCGGCACTATCTACAATCCGTTTTACAAGTGCAAGACCTAGACCATTTCCTTCTGCTTTATGAGATCCATCTACCTGATAGAACTTGTCAAATATTCTGGATTTTACATCATCCTCTATTCCTGGTCCTTCATCTTCCAGAATGAACTTAACAGAATCCTGTTCTTGTTTCAGAAACATCATAATTGTCCCCTTTGAAGGGCTGAACTTAATCGCATTATCCAAAAGATTTAACCAGATATGCATAAAAAGTCCTTCATTCCCAGTATATTTAACTTCCTCCAATTCTACCTGAAAACCAATTTCTTTTTCTGTCCATTTTGTTTCCAATGAAAGAAATGCCTGGCGGATCTGTTCATCCAGACGATATTCTGTTTTTTTCATTGGTATATTCTGATTCTCTAACTTGGATAACAGCAAAATATTACCAACCAATCCGGAAAGTCTTTGGGTGTTAAATAAGATTTTTTCTACATATTCCTCTTGATCCGGAGACAGTTCTTCTCCCTGAAGCAGCATTGTATATCCTTCAATGGCATTAATCGGGGTCTTAAACTCATGAGAAACATTAGATACAAAATCCATCTGCAACACCTCTGTTGCACGAAGTTCTTTTGTCATAACGTTAAAACTTTGATAAGATTCTCCAACTTCTGCTATACGGCTGTTCGTTTCCAAATGCTGTTCAAAATCTCCCTGAGAAACTTCCTTCATTGCTTTACTAAGTCTGGTAATTGGTTCCAGTAACTTTGCATTAATAAAGGAAGTGATCAGCCCTGCAATCAATGTATTGAAAATCAAAAGCCAGCCAAGCACAGGTATGCTGCCCGGCAGATTAAAAAAATGATTCAAAAAAGCAAATAATAAAGCAGATATGACTGTTGAAAATACAAGTGCCAGCCAGATTGCACCAGTCAGACAGGATCGGATCCGCAATCCTTTTTCTTTCTTTTGTTCCATTATTTTTTCACCACCTTGTATCCAATTCCACGCATTGTTACGATTTCAAAATCAGGGTTATCTTTAAAACGCTCTCTGATTCTTCCTATATGTACCTCTATCGTATGTGGGTCTGCCTCCGTCTCGTATCCCCATACTTCATCCATCAACTGTTGTTTTGTAAATGTTCTGCCTGGCGAAGCTGCAAGCTTATATAAAAGCAGGAATTCTTTTTTAGGCAAAACAAGACTTTCCTTATCAGTTGTAACCGTCATTGCATCATAATCAAACTCTGTTGAACCGATCACAATTTTGTGTTCATTCAGTATCTGTGCACGGCGAAGCAGTGCTCCGACTCTTAAAACCATTTCATTCACATTTACCGGTTTTACCATATAATCGTCACTTCCCGAAAGAAAACCCTGGCGCATATCATCAAAGGAACCTTTCGCAGTGATCATAAGTACCGGTATCTGATATCCTGCTGAACGGAGTTCCGACACCAGTTCATAGCCATCCATAACCGGCATCATAATATCGGAAATGATCAGATCAATATACTCTTTATCCAATATTTCTAATGCCAGTGCTCCATCCGATGCACTTTTGACCTGATATCCATTCTTCTCAAGCACTTTTTGGAATAGCTGGCTTAATTCTTTATCATCTTCTACAATTAATATTTGAAACACGATCTTCTTCCTCCTTTATCAGAACAGGATTCTATTTCTGTTTTTCGCATAATCGGCAGACCCAAATGGATTCCTATTATTTGCAACTGAATTTGTCATGATAGAAAAATCTGAAACGTTCTCTGCAATCTCCTCCCATGTATTATACATCATATCATTACAGATAATATATGGCGTGTGGATCTTCACACGATTTTTTGCATTTTTCATCAATTCTCCCAACTGATACCACACTACTGGTTCTTTGGAACCTGTGTGAATAGGATTTGACACTAATGTAATCTTTTCTGTCTCAAAAGTTTCGTCCGTATAATCGGTCTCGCAGATTCTTTCCTTATACAATACAAAGTCAATCTCAATTTAACCTCAACAAAATTTATTTTTCATCCAGTAATCAGATCTACGCTGACAGTCACAATCGCCTTTCCTGTCTGGAACGACTCCTGCGTCAATTCATCGACCATTGTTCTGTCCTCCCGATATTATTTTCTCTATGCTTCCTGTCCTGTGTGGGTGGTCTTACCCACGGAATACCATTTTTGCTATACATCAGGTATCCTCCTTCTTTTTTATTT
>NZ_QUGZ01000012.1:0-1399 GCF_003479365.1 Coprococcus sp. AF16-5 | reverse complement strand
GGTATCCTCCTTCTTTTTTATTTGAACTTCTGGACAATTTGTCCAAAAGCTGCTTTCTTGTTCTTTGTCCATGAAAGGACAAAAAAGAGCATTCATGCTTTTACACATAAATGCTCTGACGCTGTTTTATTATAAAATTGTCTTAGCTGTTGTTCCCTACAAACTGGAATTTAACAATAACTATGTGTGTTGGTTTCTATCATGTAGTTCAAACCTATAACTAATAACCTAAAACCCTAATACACTCCTCATCGATATCTGCATGATTTGTAAATGGCATATCTTCATATACCATTTCTCTTAAAAATCCTAAAATATTACATCTAATCTCATATATTTCTTTGGAAAGCTCATACAGTTTTTCATATGAAATTGTGTCACTTTCCACATATTGTTCTAACTCAAGTTTGCATTCTTTTATTGTTTTTTTGTTAGCTCCACTAGAAAATTTAGTATTAAAAATCCCATTTGGACAGTATTGTCGGACAACATCATCCATCTGATCAAGTCTTACACAATAGTTAAGTGTACATTTTAGATCTTCTTCGATTTTATTATTTAACTCATCGATTATTTCATCATACTTATTTTTTACAAGCGTCATATTTTTTTCTAATACAGCCATTAGCTCTAGCATATTTGCTATATCATTATTATCATTTATATGTTGTATTTGGTTTAATTGCGAAACAATATCTTGACCAAAGCATGCATAATATCTTATTATTTCAAACTTAAAAGTTGAACTTAAACAATCTGTTTTAGAACTGATACAATTATTTACCGGAATATGGATTGTCACAGAATCTTGTTTCGATAAATCACGATTTTCAACTTCTCTTAGAGGTGCAGTCCAAAATATAATTTCTTTTTTTATATCTACCAAAAACAAAAAAGTAACATCTTTCTTTTGTCTCCAATAGTTTATGGTTTGCGTCTTTATTGAATAGGTAAATTCTGTTTTACCTGCGTTCATCTTAATTTCGCTATCATCAGTTCCTTTACATTGGGCATTAAAATTATATTTTGTTGGATGGCAGTTCTCTATAATTGTTCCTATAAAATCAATTCCCAAATCCTGACTTGTATCAATTTCTTGAAACACACTAAACTTCTGCATTACTGCTTGAAGTTCCGAAGCAGCTCTATTACCCACTGATTGATTTAATGTGAATGTTGGTAATTTTTCTTTCATACTATTCCTCCACAAATCCCGATTCGTTAAACTGTTTCATTGATTATATCAAAGAATCATGCTTGCAACAATCCCCTTAAAACGAGAGGCAGGCATGTCCTCCTGTCGCCCTTAATACTCTGATGTTTCATTGCATAGTATAATTCGACATTACCCCATCGACAACCTTGCCGAGCAATGTCTCCTTCTGTTCCTCGCTCATAC
>NZ_QUGZ01000011.1:21504-21768 GCF_003479365.1 Coprococcus sp. AF16-5 | reverse complement strand
TCTGCCTTACAAGCAGAGGGTCATAGGTTCGAGCCCTATAGGTCCCACTTAAATGAGGACGTTTAGCTCAGTTGGTTAGAGCAATCGGCTCATAACCGATCGGTCCTGGGTTCGAGTCCCCGAACGTCCACTCTTACTAATAATAAGAAACAATGAATATGGCCTGGTGGCTCAGCTGGTTAGAGCGCCGCCCTGTCACGGCGGAGGTCGTGGGTTCGAACCCCATCCGGGTCGCTGTATTCACAATAGAATACTTTTTATGAA
>NZ_QUGZ01000011.1:0-21462 GCF_003479365.1 Coprococcus sp. AF16-5 | reverse complement strand
TGAATATGGCCTGGTGGCTCAGCTGGTTAGAGCGCCGCCCTGTCACGGCGGAGGTCGTGGGTTCGAACCCCATCCGGGTCGCTGTATTCACAATAGAATACTTTTTAACAAATGGGATCTTAGCTCAGCTGGGAGAGCATCTGCCTTACAAGCAGAGGGTCATAGGTTCGAGCCCTATAGGTCCCATTTTCTAAACCTTTTAATAAGGTGCAGAATGCCGGCGTGGCGGAACTGGCAGACGCACAGGACTTAAAATCCTGCGGGACTAACCTCCCGTACCGGTTCGATTCCGGTCGCCGGCATTAAATTAAAAGCCTGAAACCTAAGGAAAATCAAGGGGTTCAGGCTTTTTTCTTTACCTTAAAATATTAAGCAAAAATGGCATAAACATAAGATATTAAGGTAAAGTCCTTTAAAAAAATAAAAATATAACAACAGAGGTTATGAGTATTGACCATTTGACGGGATAGTGCTAAGATACGAGCCATCAGGAACCAAAAGTTTTATCTGTTTTCCTTAACACCAAAACAGATAGCTGTATGGTTCTTTTTTTGTTTATACCGCGGAAAATGAAAATGTAATACAGAAGATTTAGAACAGGACAAAGGAGTCTTTTCAAAAGTAGTTTGTGTGGAACATTTTAACACACACTGCCGGGGAAGGACTCCTTTTTTAGTGGATATTCAAAGTCAGGAGGAATGAGCTATGAAGAGTTATGATCTGATAATCAAAAATGCGCAGATACACACAATGGATGAGGACAGAAAAGTGTATGCGAAGGGAATCATAGGAATAGAGGGAGAGAAGATAACTCTGATAAAGGAAATGAATGAGCTGACACCGGAGGAGCTTCAGGAATGTGAGGGCGCCGGACGTGTGATAGATGCCGAGGGCAAGGTGGTATTTCCGGGATTTATAGATACACATATACATATATTCCAGTCTTTCCTGAAAGGTCTTGGAGCTGATCACAGATTGATAGAGTGGTTGAATCTTTCAGCACTCCCATATGGACAGTATATGACACCACATCAGCATGAGCTGGCAGCACAGCTTGCATGTATGGAGGCAATAAAGAGTGGATGTACGACCATGAGTGAGTTCTTCTACACCAATCAGGATTCTGAACTGGCTCATTCCTGTATAGATGGAATGGTATCAACTGGTATCCGTAGTGTATTTATCAGAACATTTCAGGATACCGGAGAGGAATACGGAATGCCGAAGTGCTTCCTTGAGCCTGCTGGCAAGGCCATGAAGGAAGTCGATGCACTGAAGAAAGCTTATAAAGAAAATGATATGCTTTCGATCTGGACAGGTCCGGATGTCACTTGGTCAACCACAAAGGAAGGCTATCAGGAGATGCTTGAGTATTGTCTTAGCGAGAATGTTAGGTATTCAATGCACATCAAAGAGACCGAGGTCGACAATGAGATGTGCGGAAGATATTACGGCAAGGATATAGTGGATATGCTTGAGGAGATAGGATTCCTGACAGACAAATTCCTGGCAGTCCACTGTGTAAACCTCACACCTCATGACATAGAGAGATTTGCAAAATATGGAGTGTCGATAAGCCACAATCCAGCACCTAATCTCTATCTTGGTTCAGGAATACCACCTATTCCAGAGAGCCTTGCAGCCGGGGTAAATGTATCTATAGGAACAGATGGTGCGGCGTCCAACAACAGCACGGATATGCTGGAGAGCATGAAGCTGGCGGCTCTCATACAGAAGGGAATACACAGAGATGCGGCAGTCATCAGCGCAGACGATATCATACACATGGTGACGGCTGGGGGAGCAAAGGCAATAGGCATGGCTGACAAGCTGGGAACATTGGAGTCCGGCAAGAATGCGGACTTAATAATATTTGACCCTAATCATTTGAAGTCTGCACCTATGCATGATGCAAAGGCGACTGTCGTATATGCGTCATCCGAGGAAAATATCGATACAACGATAGTAAATGGAAAGGTTGTATATCAGGGAGGAAAGTTCACTTGTGGCATAGATGAGCGAAGTCTGATAGATGAAATAAACAGCGAGCTTGTGGTTCTCAGAAAGCAGCTTGCAGATAAATTATAGAATGGAAATTCGGATTATATAACAGCAGATAAGGAGGCGCATTTATATGGAAGATAAGAAGATAGTAGAAAATGACAGCCAGCTCATAGTTGGCGTAAATGAGAAGATAAGCTGTGGCAAGGCGGCATTTCTCGGAATGCAGCATGTATTGTCAATGGATCTGTATATCATGCCATTGATACTTGGAGCGGCGATAGGACTTGCCGGAGGAGAGTTATCATTTTTCCTTCAGATGAGTTTCTTTGCATGTGGAATTGCAACTATATTGCAGGCGGGATTCTTCATGAAGTACCCTATCATACAGGGTCCATCATATGTACCGCTTGGAGCTCTGTGTACGATAGGCGCGACCATGGGAGTCAGTGCAATGATAGGAAGTCTGATCCCCGGAGCGATCATGATCATATTGCTGGGTATATTCAAGGGATTCTCAAAATTTGTGAGAAAGGCAATACCTCCATTTATCGGTGGTATCATCATACTTATAGTTGGAATATCACTGACACCTACAGCGGCCAAAGGGATCGCAAGCTCAGATGGAAACTTAAGTGCAAATGTAGCATCAGGTCTTACTGCTGCAGGAGTGCTCATCGTATGTATGATACTTCAGTACAAGCTTAAGCATAACAGGATACTTCACATGGTATCAGTAATACTTGCACTGGTTGCCGGAACCGTGGTTGCTGCAGCAATGGGAGCTGCGGACTTCAGCTCTGTACACGATGCAGCATGGTTCGAGCTTCCGGAGTTTTTCCACTTTGGACTTCCAAAGTTTGAGATCAAGTCCTGTATACTCATGATGTTCATTTACCTTATCGTACTTCTCGATACAACAGGAACATGGGTGACGATCAGTGCCATCACAGGCGAGGATCTCAGCGATAAGAGAATAGATCGCGCTACTATTGGTGAGGGCGTTGGATGTCTTGTCGGTTCACTGTTCGGAGGAACACCGATGACAGGATATTCGTCAAATGCCGGAGTACTTGCGATAACAAAGGTTGGAAGCCGTATGGCGATCATTGCGGGTGGTATGATACTCATGGTGCTCGGCGTATGTCCAAAGCTTATGACCGTCATATCATGTATACCGACACCTGTCGTAAATGGTGTATTTGCGGTTGTATGTATCCTGCTCATATCAAATGGAATCAAGATCATACAGAGTGAGCCTCTTGATGAGAGATCATCACTTATCGTTGGAATCTCAGTCGTGGCTGCTGTGGCAACTATAGTCATTCCTACAGATGTGATGAACGCAATGCCTCAGTTCCTGAACTACTTCATGTCATCAGGTACTGCAGTTGGTGCAACCATAGCGGTGGTGCTCCAGCTCTGCCTTCCCAGAAAGAAAAAGGTTGTGAAGGTCGCGCTTGAGGGATAGCCCACTGCGTGACTTCTAAACTAGCGGTTCATTGATTTGACGATCATGGTTTGATATATTGGGTTCATAAGTTATTGAGGCCCTGAATACAGGATCATAAGAGGCTATGGTGGTGGTTCCTTCTTAATTGGGATGATAAATGTAAAAGCTTACCGCCACCGGTTTCCTCATTAATAGGGAGAAATGTTATGAACGAGATATTGCTCAGGCGTAAGAACAAAGTGATACTTGGCATTGGTACTGCAAAGGTGGCAAATGACCGTTGCATAACGACCATTATGAAGAACATCGAAGAACTTGGATATACATTTTCCAGGGAGGTGTTTGACGTTCTCAGAACATACAGCGTCAATGAACTGACAGAATTTTATCTTGAACTCAAAGCTGCGCTTATGAAGCTGAAAGGTGCAAATGTTGTGTATATGCCTATGTATGCCGATTTCCCTAAGGGCGTTATGGATGCACATTTTTCTGAGTTGTATATAAATGCGATGGTGCATTACTGGTCGGATGGTATCCTGTATCCAAAGAATCACAGAAAGCGTGTAAATGACAGACTGCCACTTTTTGATGAGACGAAGGTCAAAGTTCTGCAGCTTGGAAGTGAGGCTGATGTGAGACAGATATTTGACAATATCTGTACGTCGAGAACATCCATATCAAGAACTGACAGGGAGGATATAGCATATTTATTCGAGACTGAGAATATGAAGCTGCCTGATAACATACCACACAAGGAGAATGCTGCGTACATCTCTGCGCTCTATCTGCAGAAGAATCCTCTGGCAAGAGTCAGCGGGCTCAGAAAGTATATAAAGACAGCAACTGATGTGCTGAGACTCGTCACAGCAATGAGCGATGGTGATGTGAGCCTTGCGGAGAATACGAGATATAAGAGTTTTACCCGCAGACAGAGAAGGATGATCATGGAGCTTCTGTCGGGATGTCCGAATATAGAGGGGGACATGCTGAGATATAAGGAGAGATGGATCAGGATTGGAGAGAGGATCCATCCTTCTGAGTTTGACTGCAGCAGATACACTCTGGAGTATGACAGGGCGATAAATGCATTTGACAAGCTGAGAAATAACAGGAAGATAGAGACATTTGCGGGAAAGGTTGAGTTTGACCTTGCTTACGGTGAGTATGAAAGTGCGCTTGCAGAACTGGTGAAGAGACCGGGTGAACTGGCAAGGCGACTGGACCAACTGCTCAGAGTGGCACATAAAGAGTCTGTTATAAGGAGCTTTGCGTCTGTGGCGGAGAAGGTGTCGACACCGGTGCTGCTTCAGGTGAGAGAGCATTTCCTGCACAGAGCTGAGCAGGCGGATGTAAGAGTGTTCTTCCCAAAGGGGAGTCTTGCAAAGTGCCACAGCGAGCGAAACAATCTGCCAGATATAGATGAGAAATACTGTCAGGAAGTTATTCGGATCTGCGAAAATGCGCTTGTGAAGATATATGGACAGAGGGAGCCTATGGGTAAGGTGTACCTGTCTGAGGACTACAGGAATTATGTGGTACCATTCAGCCAGAGAAGCGCCAGCAAGGCGATGAAGACCATAGTCAGGGGTTCAAGACTTCCTATGGATTCGCAGACAAATGCTGTGAGGGCATTTATATGGTGGACGAATATGGACAAATGTGATTTGGAGTCGTATGACGATGGAAGAGTCGACATAGACCTGTCGGCGGCTATATTTGACGAGAACTGGAACTACATGGAGCATGTGTCATATACCAATCTGAAATCTGCAAAATATAAGGCATGCCATTCGGGCGACATTGTAAATGGCGGCCCGGTGGACGGCGATGGTGTCAGTGAGTTCCTTGATGTGGACGTGGATTCCGTTGTGAGATGTGGGGCAAGGTATGTGGTGTACCAGGTGTACAGCTTTACCTGTCAGACCTATGCGGATATGCCTCACGCAATGTTTGGATGGATGGAGAGAGCTGATGTGGATTCGGGCGAGATATATGAGCCAAAGACGGTGGAACAGAAGCTTGATCTGACGGCGGACAGCATGGTGTGCATTCCTGTCATATTTGACTGTGTGAAGAGGGAGTTCATCTGGTGTGACATGAATATGTCGCTCAGTGGCATCCATGCGAATATCGGTGGTAATAATCTGGAGAGCAATCTATCTGGAGTTGCGGCGGTATGCTATTCCATGGTGAATGTGAAGAAACCAGATCTCTATGATCTTATCGCGCTCAATGTCATGGGCAGAGGAGTGCTGGTGGACAACAGGGAGGATGCTGACATTGTGTTTGACACTGAGTTGTATCTGAATAATGACACAGTGGAGAATGAGCGTGATAAAATGGTGATAACCCCATACGACACGGAGCTGTTCATGGGTGAGTATCTGTAGATACAATTTTTAGAGAATAGAGTAAGCAGTGGCAGCAGTTCCCTTGTCTTGGTCAGGTCACCTCTGTATGTCATGGAGAGGTATCGTCCTGCTGGAAGTACATAGTTGCAGTCCGAGTTCTCAAGGTATGGTGCGAAGAAGAATACGTTCTTGGTACGGTAATACTTGGACTTTGGATTGCTCCCGGGGATGTCAAGGGTATAGCAGTCGCAAGCACCTATTGTGTCAATCCTGGTGTTGTGGCTCTGCATGTATTTGACCACATACATTCCGTGCAACCCATGTCAGGATGCGTGCCCGAAGGGATGTATAAGCATAGGCGCAAATATTACATCACTTCCAACGGTGACGGAGAATCCATGTATAGGATGTGGTATGTGTGTTGCAAGCTGTTCAGGACAGGCGATATTCCTGGTGGACGAGGATACCGGGGATGGCTATGGAACGGTTACACTTCCGTATGAATTCTTGCCTATTCCTGAGAAAGGAACAAAGGGAGTGGCACTTGGCCGTGATGGACATGAGGTGTGCGAGGCGGAGGTCGTAAATGTCAGGAGTGCTTCATCCTGGAAGATGCGTTGATGTGATGGAAGAGACAATGGGACTCATGGAGGATGGGGATTTCCTCATGGGCGGCCCGTATAATGATGCCCATGGACTTATGTTATATTTCCCTAAGAAGTCGCCTATAGAGAATTTTCCTGTCAATAATGCAAGAGACAGAAGATTCATTGCTATGCCTGCAGATCAAGTCTCAGAGCCATCATGTCACAGAGATTTGACATAGACACCATCAAGATAAAGGGCAGCTCACCGACATCGGCAAATGCGATTAAGATGAAAGAGTACATAGAGGAAAATTATCCTCAGGTAAAAAATATAGTTCTGTGCAAGGATATGGAGGAGGCACTTAAGGATGCCGACATCATAACTGAGGCAGTCTCATGCAAGGAGGGCGAGTGGCCAGAGTACAAGCGAGAGTGGCTCAAGCCCGGAGCGCTGGTCATCTCTACAAGTACCTTCAATATGGAGCATAAGAGCATTGTTGACTTGAAAAAAGTCATAGACAACTACGGAATGTACGAGAATTATGCAGAGGAAGATAATGTTGGATATGATGCGGAGGACAACAGACTCCACACAGGCTGCATGGGAGAGGACTTCGTATACATGGTGCAGGATGGATTGATAGAGAGGGATTCCCTTACTACATTCGGGGAGATAATCCGTGGCAAGAAGCCCGGCCGTGAATCTGACGACGAGATCATCCTCGTATCCATAGAGGGCATGCCGACAGAGGACGTCGCCTGGGCATATGAATGTTACACCTATGCCCTTGTCCATGATATCGGCACGAAACTCAAAGTCTGGGATCGCCCATATGCATTTTGACGGACGGTTACAGTCATATTTACCCAAATAAAGTCCATGTAGGTACATGTTCAATCACGTTCTACATCTGTCACTTCAACAGTTTCTATATGCATGCGGCTCTGCACGCGATAAGAGCGTTTGCGTGCGACGCCTTAGCACAGAAACTGCCGAAGTTCGGATGTATTCACTACCGATTGCCCATGTACCTACATGGACTTATATTTTTAGGTAAATATGCCTGTAACCTGTTATGCATTTTGAGTGATTGTGGCATAGATATATATTTTCACGCTTCAAACAATTGGTGACAAAGTTTAATGGTTTCAGGGTTTGTGCTGCTGCTGTAGAACTCCACAGTGCCCTTCTCTATGGAAGGCGTGAGAAGCTCAGCGATGCGCAGTCTCCTCTGAAGCTCCAGGGCGGTGCCGTGGGCTCCATTGAAGATCTTCACGTCAGGTCCGGCTATGCGCTGTATAACCTTCTCCACAAATGGATAATGAGTGCAACCGAGAACGATGGCATCCACATGCTTCTCCAGAGATGGGGCGAGCAGTCCTTTCAGAAATTCTGTGATCTCCTCACCGTCGAATATTCCTCTCTCAACATAATCTGCAAGCCCCGGACATGGAACCGGGTAAATATCGGACTCCTTTGAATAATGTTTCATGAGTTCATGAAATTTAGGCAGTGCCAGTGTGGCAGGGGTGGCCATGACAGCTACCTTGTCGTGCTCCTTCCACAGAACCGCAGGCTTCAGAGCCGGTTCAATACCGATGATCGGTATGGAAGGATACTGCTGTCTCAGTGTCGAGGCTGCAACACTTGTGGCGGTGTTGCAGGCGATGACAATCGCCTTCACATCCTTTGCGAGAAGAAAATTGGTACACTGCTCCGATCTCTCAAGAATAGCCTCTCTGGTCTTTGTTCCGTAAGGTGCGTGTGCCGAATCGCCAAAATATATATAATTTTCACAGGGCATGAGCTCCACGATGTCGCGGAGAACGCTTATTCCGCCTAGCCCTGAGTCGAATACTCCAATTGAACGTGTGTCCATAATAAAATCTCCAATGTTTTGTATCACTTGTATTGATAGTTTATCTCTAACCCAAAATTATACTATTATAGTCAATAAAAAACAACTTACGGAAGTATATATTATAGAAGTAACAGAAAATCCGGGCGTAAGGAAGATTAAATGTTTATAAACTGTATAGACTATTCACAAATAGTGGTGTTAGAATGATACGAGTCACAAAGAAAGGCGGATGATGACATGGCACGAGATTTGGTTTCTATAGTAAAAGAGAAAATGATTGAATACTATGCCGGGGATTCCAGACGGGTACATCACTTCCTGAAGGTTCATTCATTTGCGAAGCTGATAGCTGAGATGGAGGGCATGGAGCCCGACGAGATGCAGGTCCTGGAGATCGCAGCACTTGCCCACGATATAGGCATAAAGAACGCAGAACTGAAATATGGATATAATAATGGCAAGCTACAGGAACAGGAGGGACCTCCTGAGGCAAGACGGCTGCTCAGAGAGGCAGGTGCAGAAGATGCCGCAGTGGAGAGGGCATGTTATCTGGTGGCACATCACCACACCTACAGGAATATAGACGGTCTGGATTATCAGATACTGGTGGAGGCCGATTTCCTCGTCAACATGTATGAGGATAAGGCGGACGCAGATACTATAAGGACGGCATACGATAATATATTTGCCACGGAATCCGGCAAAATGCTGTGCAGACAGCTCTTTTCGCTGGAATATTGAAAAAAAGATGAATTATGTTATACTTAACAGGTCAGAGATGGTGACAGTGTAGATGCCACTGTCAGATTTGGAGGAGAAAGATGAAGCTTTATATATCAAAGTTACTGTCTACAGCTTTGCCAATAGTAGGAGTGCTGTGTATATTTGGATTTGCATTTGCAGGAAATATAAGCATGGGCTGGATTCTGTTCGTAGTGCTTGCGCTTATATCAGGCATTATAAACACCATATTCTTCAGATGTCCGCACTGCGGCAAATCAATACCGGCAAACTGTACGGTCAACCAGAAGTATTGTCCTCTGTGTGGAGAGGATCTCGGTATGAAGCCTTCAAGAATAAGCTACTACGGAAAATGCCGCAAGAATAAGAACGGAGTTATGAGAGGTTATTCCACAGTTGGACCTATGGTATTCATAGTAAGCCTGCTCATATTGTTCCTCATTGTGGTGGCTGTATTTGGAGTGGACAGTCTCAATAAAGGTATGGGAAGGATTGCAGTCATACTTGCATTCTGTGTGAGCGCTATACTTGCGATATTCTGCAGGATAGCGGTATCATCGGCGGTGAAGATGGATGACAAGGCGATATATTTCAGTAAGATACCATTTATGTGGAGAAAATACGAGATAGATGATATAGTAGAGAATGAGCGCGTTGTAGAGCCGTTCTATCACGTGAACAGAGGATACATATTTGCAACCTCAAAGGGAATGGTGGCTATACCGATGGCATCATATGCAGGTGGCCAGGAGTTCTTTACGGAATTTACCTCAAGGATAGGCCAGAGCATGCCGGATGTGAGACCGGATCTTGTGTTGTCCAAGAGATCAGATCAGGCAAAGGCTGATGAAGAGCACTATGAGGAAGCGGTGAAGCTTTACAACGAGCATTACGGTGAGAAGAGATAATACACAATTAATTAATGAAAGGATAACGAGATGGACGTAAAAGACATTGGAAAAAAGATTGAGAACGTGGAGCTTGTTGAGGCTATGCACGCAGTTAGAGAAAATGAGAACAAGGATACACTTAAGCAGCTCTTTGAGTCAGTGGTTCATGCAGTATTTATAGTTCCTGCAAAGTTTGACCAGGAGCCAAAGCCTGATGAGAATGGAAAGGTTACATTCCAGGACGGAGTGAAGATCAACTTCTCACTTTTGACAAATGAGCAGGGAGACAAGGTACTTCCATGCTTCACAGATTATGAGTCGATGGCTTCATCACAGTTTAACGATGGCTTCCAGAGGATCATACTTCCATATAAGCAGCTTGAGGATCTTGTGTTCAATTCAAATGGAAACATAAGCGGAATAGCTATGAATCCTTTCACTGAGAACTGCTTTATATCAGGAGAGTTTATCCGTCAGTACAGAGAGCGCTCACGTACAGGACTTGTACAGAGCAAGATCAAGCCAGGCGCAACAGTCAAGCTCAGAACACCAAAGTATCAGCCGATACAGATGCTTGATGCTGCAAGAGAGTATCTGGCAGACAAAGAGAATGTTGACAGAGCGTATATACAGATGATGGAGGAGCAGGGACAGGAGGATAAGTATCTTGTTGCTCTTGAGGTAAACGGAGACGAGAAGCCTGTATTTGCCGGACTCATACCTCTTATGAAGCCTCATTCATTTGGCATCGAGGTGGCACTGGTCAGAGCAGACAACATGCTTGGTAAGAAAGTGACAGAGGTGACAGAGCCGTTCTATGTTAGAGCCGGACTTGAAAATTAAATGAGAGGATCGTTATGTTAAAAAAATATCTGACTATATTTCTTATATCCATGGTACCAATACTTGAGCTTCGAGGCGCCATACCGTATTCGGTGGGCTTTGGACTTCCGAGTATACCGTCATTTATAGTGTGCGTCATAGGCAATATGATACCGGTTCCATTTATATACTGGTTTGCAAGACGTGTGCTTGAGTGGGGAAAAGACAAGAGATTCATAGGCAAATTCTTCACATGGTGTCTTGTGAAGGGAGAGCACGGCGGACAGAAGCTCATGGCAAAGTCCGGCACTGGAGTGTATATCGCACTTCTGCTGTTCGTGGGAATACCACTTCCGGGAACCGGGGCGTGGACAGGAACACTGGCAGCCAGCTTCCTTGAGCTTGACTGGAAGAAAAGCGTTATCATGGTCATGCTGGGAGTGATCATGGCAGGAGTGATCATGTACCTTGGAAGTATAGGATTGTTCGGAGCGATAGGTCTTTTGAAATAATACTGATATAAGTAAGATTTACAGAGAGGTTGATAAATATGGCATTTAATCCGGGAATGATGTTTAAGATCAAAGGAGCCTGGGAGCGGTTCGTCCAGAATCATCCAAAGTTCCCTATGTTCCTCAGAGCAGCCGCTGCCACAGGAATAAAGGAAGGCTATATAATAGAAGTGAAGATCACAGATACAGAGGGCAAGACCATTTGTACCAATGTGAAGCTCACAGATTCCGACATGGATCTCATAGATGTCATAAAAGACATGAGTACAAACGGAAGATAGACGGACAGGATCAAATATACTAGAAATTATATAAAAGACTTCTTGACTTGCATAGGTCGATTGTGTTATTGTAGACTTTGCGATGAAAGAGGTCTTTTTTTTGTGCCTTAAAATAACAATGGAGGTAAGTGGAAATGCGCGTTAAAATAACATTGGCATGTCAGGATTGTAAACAGCGTAATTACAATATGACAAAGGATAAGAAAACGCATCCAGACAGAATGGAAACAAAGAAGTACTGTAGATTCTGCAAGGCTCATACAGTACACAAGGAGACAAAATAGTCTGAACCAGTAAGGAGGAATAGAGTTATGTCTAAATCTAGTAAAGAAGAAAAGTCAAATACTCTCAAGAGAAGCTGGTTTCAGGAATTAAAGGGAGAGTTCAGAAAGATTACATGGCTTGACAAGAGCTCCCTTGCAAGACAGTCATTTGCGGTAGTTGTTTCCTCAGTCGTACTCGGCTGTATCATAGCTATCGTAGATTGGTTGATCCAGATTGGTTTGAATTTCATAGTTGGGTAAAGGATGGTGAAGAATATGTCAGAGGCAGAGAATGCAAGATGGTATGTTGTTCATACCTACTCAGGATATGAAAACAAAGTAAAGGCTGATATTGAGAAAACAAAAGAAAACAGAAATTTACAAGACCAGATTTTAGAGGTAGTCGTTCCGGTTGAAGATGCCACAGAGATTAAGAATGGTAAGCCAAAGTCGATCGAGAGAAAGATACTTCCTGGTTACGTTCTCATCAACATGATCATGAACGATGTTACATGGTATGTTGTACGTAATACCAGAGGAGTTACAGGATTTGTTGGATCAGATCCAAGAAAGCCTGTACCACTCACTGATGAGGAGCTGAGCAATCTGTATCAGACCTCAGAGGAGGTTGTCATCGATGTTGAAGTGGGAGACTCAATAACGGTTACTTCAGGTGCCTGGGAAGGCACAGTAGCAACAATTAAGGCAATTAATACTGCAAAACAGACCGTAGCCATCGAAGTAGAAATGTTTGGTCGTGTGAATACTGTTGATATTGCGTTTGCTGATATCAAGAAGTTGTAATTATCAAGTGGATTGTACCACAGTATTTTGGAGGAATGCTAAAATGGCAAAGAAAGTAGAAGGATACATCAAATTACAGATACCTGCAGGAAAGGCAACTCCTGCACCACCTGTTGGACCAGCTCTTGGTCAGCACGGTGTAAATATCGTTGCTTTCACAAAGGAATTCAATGCAAGAACAGCTAATGAGGGTGACATGATCATTCCTGTTGTTATCACAGTATACCAGGATAAGAGCTTCAGCTTCATTACAAAGACTCCACCTGCATCACTTCTTATCAAGAAGGCATGTAACATCAAGTCAGGTTCTGCAAACTCAAAGAAGACTAAGGTTGCAACAATTTCTAAGGCTAAGGTTCAGGAGATCGCTGAACTTAAGATGAAGGATCTGAACGCTGCAAGCCTTGAGTCAGCTATGAGCATGATCGCTGGAACAGCTCGTTCAATGGGCGTTACAGTTGAAGAGTAATACAGATATTTAGTGGGAGGGTCGCTCCCGATATGACCACAGGAGGTTTATAATAATGATAAAGAGTAAGAAATATGTAGATGCAAGCAAGCTCTATGATAAGACCGCTGCTTACGAGGCAACTGAGGCAGTTGCTTTAGTTAAGAAGATGGCTTCAGCTAAGTTTGATGAGACAGTAGAGGCACACCTCAGACTCGGTGTTGATGGACGTCACGCTGATCAGCAGGTTCGTGGTGCCGTAGTTCTTCCACACGGAACAGGTAAGACTGTTAAGGTTCTCGTATTTGCTAAGGGTGCAAAGGTTGACGAGGCTCTTGCAGCAGGCGCTGATTACGCTGGTGGAGACGAGCTCGTGCCAAAGATCCAGAACGAGGGATGGTTAGACTTCGACGTTGTTGTTGCAACACCTGACATGATGGGCGTTGTAGGACGTCTTGGTCGTGTACTTGGACCAAAGGGTCTCATGCCAAACCCTAAGGCTGGAACAGTTACTATGGATGTAGCTAAGGCTATCTCAGATATCAAAGCTGGTAAGATAGAGTACAGACTTGACAAAGCCAACATTATCCATGTGCCAGTGGGAAAAGTTTCTTTCACAGAGGAACAGTTAAACGAGAATTTCCAGACTTTAATAAATGCTATTGTTAAGGCAAAGCCAGCTGCTGCTAAGGGTCAGTACCTTAAGAGCGTTGTAATTGCTTCAACAATGGGCCCTGGTGTAAAGATTAACACAACAAGCTACGTATAAAAGCCGGTTGACCTGAACATCAGTCACACAAAAGCCCCACACCACTATGAGATATCTTCAGGATATTGCGTAGGGTGTGGGGCTTTTTGTATGCAAAAAACGATGACAATAAATACTGATCAACATAAAATAGATTATCTAAATACATATTGACAACTATATCCAAAAGTAAGATACTGTATATAACATAAATGGAGAGGATGAGTATGGCGACAAAAATAAATATTAATACAAAACAGTTACATGCGGATATAAAGGCGTTGAAGGACGATATTGATGCGAGTATGCGCGAAAGACTTGTTATTCAGTGTGGATATGAAGAACTTGCGTCACAGTGGAGCGGGCCGGCCGCAAAAACTTATGATGAAGGATTTCGAAATGCTATGACCAATATGAAGGCTTTATATAGTGATCTTAAGGATAAGATAGATGGCGTTTATGACATGTGTAAATTGTTTGAGAAGTGTGAAGCTTCTGTATTGGATAGGATTCAGGAACTCTGATCGAGCAAAATTCAGGAAGGAATGGTTATGTGAAAAGCGATACAGAAATAATAGTGGTGCCATTAAGGCAAATGTTGCTATTTGAAAAACTATTTGCGCAGAACTATGCGGATATGCTTGTGCGATTTGGAAGTATTATAGAAACGTGCAACAAAATAAATGGTTATTGGGAAAGTGATGGATGGACAGAGATTTATGAAGATATGGCAGACAAATCAGATCGTATGAATGAGATCGTAGACGATATGACTAATTACTATAAGGATATTGTAAATATTACAGAAAGCTATGATGCTGTGGAAGCAATTAATGTGGATATTGGAGAATCTTTGTCGGGAGACGTAATTAACTAAAAGGAATATTGGGTTAAAAAGTAATATTAAGGGGTAAATGATGGACGGCACTGGTATAGAACTATATGTACATCTTGAGAAGCTGGAGGACGAAGTAGAACAATTTAATAACGTCAGTAAAAACTTTGGGGATTACATAGATATGTATAAAAGGCAGATGGATATTATACGATACAGCAAAATGGCAGATGAGTTATATGACATGCCAGCACTTATAAGAACTTATGATGAGTTTGTGGAAGAAGCTGATCGGTTGAACAAGTTTTCAAAAGCTTTGCAAGATATATACAAAGAGTATAAGACGTGTAATGATACATATACTCAGATGGGTATAGATCTTGGAAATCAATATGCAATTACCCCGTGGACAAAGACAAATGAAGGAAAGATAGTCATTGGAACGAGCATAATAGTGGGATTGCTGGTGATTGCTATTGTAGCACCAGAGGTTACTGCTGCAGCGATGTCTACTGGCACAATGACAAGTACAACAGCAGCAACTATGATAGAGACAGTAACGGCAGACATGGCGTGGGGTTCTCTAACAACATCTATGATGAATGCAGAGTATTCATGTTATATGGCATGCAAAAATGGAGAAAATCCTGCGGATGCCTTTGCTGATGCATATATGTGGGGTGCTTTGGAAGGTGGAGCCACTGGATTACTGGAAGGTTTTGGGGAGACGTTGGCTATAGTGAAAAGTGCAAAGACGATGACTAATACTGCAGCTTTTTTACAGCAATATAAAATAACCGGTTATGTAAATGGCGTTAACTTCGCAGTAATGGCGGGGAATTCGGCTTTGTCGACATCCATATATTGCGCCCAAGAGAAATCACATTGTAGAAACGTTTCGTTGGAGGATGCCGCAATTCAATATAAAGAGAATTTTACATATAATTTAGCGATAGATACTGCTGTTGGAATTGGCGAGAAATTTGTTGACGTAAAAAGAACAAAAAGTATAGAAAAAAATAAGGCAATGGAAGGAGAAAAGCGCAAGGTTGGAAAGCTTTCGACAAAAGAGAAAACTGTCCGGAAAATTACAAGTAAAAATGAAGGTTACAGTCAAAATCAGGCTTTTTTAAATGGAGAAAAATCAACGCGTAATGCTCAAGGAAGTATAAGTCCGACATTGTATAAGGATGGAAGTTGTATTGATGTCAGAAGTTATAATATTCAAAATGAAAGTGGAAGGGCAATGCTTATCAAAGATGTCACGACAAGAAGCCAGAAAATGAAAGCAAATTTGCCCACAGGAACAAAGCAGACAATAGTTATTGATGCAAGAGGACGGAGTATATCAAATAGAGATTTAAAAGATCTATACATGAAAGCAAAGTGTGCATTAGATAGCGATGTTGAAATTAAATTTATTAGGTAAGAAATGATTAGAGAAGATACAAATAAAAATATTATTGAAAGATTTCCAAGCATGGAGAGTGATCTCAAATTGCATGCGATTCCCCAACTTAATAAAAATAAAGAAGATATATGGACAGCTATAAAAACATTAGCATTTTATGCGGTTTTGGGCGTGTATGCGTATTATAAATATATGGAGATGACAGGTGAACCGCATACAAGCCCTTCCGTTACAAGATATACGCTTATGCTTCTGGGGGCTGTACCAGTAGGAATAGTGATTGTTCTTGTGGTCTTATATGATAGTATTCGTGATTATTTACGAAATAGACCCTCAAGAAAGAAAATAAAAAAAATAAGAGAGAACTATTTGGAGGATGTTAGCAAGCAGATAATTTCTTATAGAGAAGCCGCTTTAGAATGGATGAACAAACGGTTTGTGCCGGCAGAGGATCTGATAAGAAGAATTATGAGGGGAGAGAAAAAGATTCGTAATCAGGGAGATGTAATGCTTACATATAGACTAGGAACAGGTGATCTGGATATATCAGAGCATATCTTACTTCCCAATATGGTAAATACACCACAGAATATTAAGTTAAAGAGAACTTGTAAAAAACTCAAAGAAGAATACGGAATAATACATGATATCCCAAAAGCTATAAGTCTGGACGAGGTGGGATTACTTGGTGTAGTAGGACAAGGTGACAAGAGGAAGGCATACGATATAGTTAGGGCATTGTCTACGCAGATTTTGGTAAGTGAAGTGCCAGAGAATCTTAAGGTTGCATTTGTGTATGATAGTGTTCATAGTAAGGGGTGGAATAAATATGAGTCGTTTACGAGAACTCAGATGGAGACGGGCATTAGTCTTGTAGCAGGCACTCCTGAAAAAAGAGGAAAAGTATTAGACATGCTGGCACAGGCAATCGAGGAAAGAAAGGCTTTGAATGGAGTCGGCGTAGAAAATATGAAACCGCGGTACATAGTGTTTGTAGATGATATGGCTTTATTGGAAAATCATAGAATTGTGGAAGCACTGCGTGATGATCTGTGTGTCTGTGCATTTACATTTATTTTGGTGGAGGATTGTATAGAGAAGCTTCCGGGAAATGTTGAATATGCACTTGTTGATTCATCGGAATTTTCAGGAGTCTATTCTATGTCAGATGGTTCATGTATGCCGGTGGTATTTGATAAATTATCAGAGCAAAAATTTGATAAATATATAAAGTACATGAAGAGTGAAAATAAAAACATTGCGGGGAGGTGATTTGTGTTGGAAAAAATAACAGATTATGAGTATGCTCAAATAGAATCCGCTATAAATGGTATATTGGGAATCCGAAATAATATAAGTCAATATATTCTAGATAGTTTATTTCAATCGGCAGAAAGCTTTAACAAGAATTGGAAGGGCGAAGCGGAGACCTTATTCGTAGGTAAACTTGAGCTGCTATACAATGCAATTAGTGACACAAATACCGCAGCATATAATATGGCAATGAGTATGAGTGAGCAGGCATCCGAAATTTATAAAAAACAAAATTAGAAATAATTTAACGGAAAAGGGAGAGTTAATGCAATGGCAGATACAAAGAAATATGGCTGGAATGTACAGATAGATGGTGTTCAATATCTGGTGGAGTACATGAAAGGAAGTATATTTATTAATGGTGGGGAGGCTTTCAAGCTCAGATCACTGGAGAGAACAGGCACCTTAAGAAAAGATAAACAGTTGAGCTATACAGTCCCGTTAGCAGGAAAAGAACTGAATCTGGTTATAAGCGCAGTGAGTGGTATCAGTCTCATTATGGATGGAATGGATCTGGGAACATATCCAGATGGTGCAGGAGCTAATCAAAAAGCTCCTGCCTGGATAGTAGTATTTTATGTATTATATTTTATAGAATATTGGGGAATAATGGGTGGTGCCATAGGAGGCTTGCTGCTCGGAACTGCGGCAGTCGTGACGTTTATGGTTGCTAAAAGTGAGAAGCTTTCTACGGGCGTGAAGTTGGTAATATGCATAGCATTATACGTTGTTGCTACTGCGTTGGAGCTGGTTATAAGATCTGCATTAGTAGGGGTGTCTGGCCGGTACAGATAAAATAAAGCCACATACCATATGAAAAATCTGTAAGATATTTCGTGTGGTATGTGGCCTTGTTCTTTATCTTGTATAACTAACTAGGAAATGGTTCCGTTAGCTGAACATGATATAGTAACTGATTTAGTAACTGTCTGAAGCAGTACGCCTTTTGAGGAGTACTTTTTCCCAACTGTACTAGCAGTTGCTTTGTTGCCAGATCTTGAACAAGAAGGTGTGGCTACCTTCCAGTATGAGCTATTAGAAGTTGCTACAGCTTTAGCGGATGTGCATGTGCTGGAAGAACCTGTATAACGGAATGTTGCTGCAATCTGAAGACTCCAGAGAACGTTTCCGTTAGAATCATTGCAGTATATAGTTTTGGAAGCACTTTTGGTTTTTGTGGCTCTACTCAGAGATGGCTGAGATGGCATTTCCTCGATAACTTCCACAAATGTAAGAGAGTCATCGCTCGTATCTTCTTCTGCGGCCTTAACAGTTGGAACGTTTATTGTAGACAAACAGATGAAGATCATACAACATATAGCTAATAATCTACGTAATTTTTTATTCATATTTATTCCTCCGTATCAGTATTATTGTTATTATCATTATTCTGAGTTTCCGAGCTATTATTTAATTGTGCGTCTTCAGCAGAATCTATCCGTGATTTATCAGATAAATCATCTGGCGTTACACCCTCTTGAATGACAATATTAGTTGATGCAATATCACTACGTCTGGATATCTGCCATTCCTTATACAACATAACTGATATACATATTGCAAAACCCAGTATAACAGAAAGCGCGGTAATGAAAATATATTTCCCATATTTATTTCCGTTCATGTTGTGGCATATAGTATCTGTGCCTAAATATTCAATATATGTATTGGCACAATCCTTGGGACTTCCAAACTTTTTAGACAGATGTGATACTGTGATCAACTCGCCTTCAAAACTTACTGCGTAATCATACATAGAACTACGCAGCATCTTTAAATATCTCTTTTCCCCCTTTCTGTATATTGGAAACTCTTTTTTAATAGCTTTAATATACTTATCTACAGTTTTTTCGTTTTTTTCATATGCTGAGTTGGCTGAGTTGGTGTTCATTTTCATTCTCCTTTTAATACAATTTCAATATGAACTAATATTATTTTATACTAAAATATCAGAAAATCAATAATGCTTTTGACATTAATAAACAAATTTTGTCAAAATGTGGCTGTTAGTTACAAAAATATAAACAAATAAATTTAGAAAAACAAAACCATTGTTGACAAAACGGTTTAAAAGATGTAATACTAAAAATACAAAATAATTGAATGGAGAAAGATTATGTCGGATAAGATAAATGTCGATACAAGGAAGCTGCACACAGATCTTGTGATTATACAGGACTGTCTGGATCAAAGCACAATTGACAGACGAAACATCCAGAATGATTATCAAGATCTTATTAAAGAATGGAAAGGCCCTGCAGCAGACTCATTTAATACAAAATTTGAGAACAGCGATAGTAAAGTTAAATCCATGTATGAGGATCTTCAAAAGAAAGTGGACTCATTGCTTGATGTATGCAATACGTTTGAGACTTGTGAAAAAAATGTAATTGCTCTGATTGGCTAGGGTGCTTAATAACGGAGGGAAAGTATGTATGTTGAGACGGTGAAAGTACCGATAAATAAACTTGAAACATTTCATGATACCTTGATCAAGGGGGCAACAGATCTGGGAAATCAGTATGATACGATCATATCAACCTGTGGCAAGATACAGGAATATTGGGAGAGTGAAGGCTGGGCAGATATTTATTCTGATCTTGTATCGAAGATGGATACTATGCAGGCATTTATGGAGGATATGTATTCGTATGGTGATACATTGGGTGAAGTTATAGGAAACTACATCACTGCTGAAGTTGTGAATGGGGATATGACCTCATCGTTACCAGATAACATAATTCACTGAAGGGATGTAAGCACATGGAAAAAAAGATTAGTGATTTGGAATATTCAGAAATAGCAGCGGCTATAAATGGCTACTTGAATTCAGAAGCAAGTATAAAGCAGTATGTTTTATCTGATTTGGGAAGTGAAGTCGAGACTATAAGAAAAAACTGGAAAGGGGATGCAAGTGACAAATATATTGGAAAACTCGAAAGTGTATACAATGACATATCCAATACATGTACAGCACTTGAAAATTTAGGCGTGGGTATGAGCCGGGAGGCTTCAAATATATACCAAAATCAATAATAGAAGGAAGGATCAAGTATGGGAGCATTTTCAGTAACATCGTCAGAGATGACGAAAAGAACAACAGAGCTTCGCTCGAAAAATCAGTCTCTTAAGAAGCAGATAACCAAGCTCAGAGACAGTAAGGAGGCTCTGAACAGTACATGGGATGGTAGCGCGAAAAAAGCTTTCAGCTCTGCAGTTGAGAGTGATGTTTCACAGATGACAAATTTTAGTAATCTGATAGAACAGTATTGTTCAGCGCTGGACAATATAATAGCTAATTATGAAACTACAGAAGCCACAAATGCAAATACAGTGGCTCAGAGAAAGTATTAAAGGGAGGAAAATACAGATATGTCAGATATGAATTTGAAAGTCACCCCGGCGGAACTGGAGGCTAAGGCTGCTGATTTTAAATCAGTTATGACTCAGACGAAATCGTTGACAGATGATATGATGAATGATGTCACTGGACTTTCATCATCATGGACAGGAGATGCGTCTGCATCGTATATAAACAAATTTAGAAAACTGCAGACGGATATGGATACCATGGGCCGAATGATTAATGAACATGTAAATAATCTTACAGAACTTGCTAAAGAATATACGACAACAGAGAAAAAGAATGCAGCGGCAACGGAATCGCTTGCAGCAAATATTATTTCGTAGGAAAGAAGTGCCATCTCTGATAGCTATCAGAGATGGCATTTTGAGATTGAGGAGGTTATTATGATTGAATTTAAGAAATATCTGCCGATCGGTTCGGTTGTGTTATTAAAGAACGCAAATAAAAGGTTGATGATATATGGAAGATTGCAGAAGGCAGAGGATTCAGATAGCGTAAGGGATTATATAGGATGCCTGTATCCAGAGGGAAATATATCTACAAAACAGACGTATATGTTTGATCATGACCAGATAGAACGGGTATATTTTGTTGGATTTCAGGACCCGGAAGAGTTTGAATTTGTTGACAAATACCTGAATGAGGGAAATAATGGAAAATAGAGGAGTGCTTTTGTATGTAGACCTTGGCAGGCTTGAAGATGAACCATACAGGCTGTCAAAGATATATATGATACACTTGGACAGTATATTGATGATATCAGACGTCAGAG
>NZ_QUGZ01000010.1:0-25576 GCF_003479365.1 Coprococcus sp. AF16-5 | reverse complement strand
TTAATAATTTCCAGCTAATCTATGGTTGACTTTTCATAGCTGGTCTCATATAATTCTATTTTCTCCAACTACGAACTCATTTCACAACAATGGGTACAACTATTCGCGTACACATTATCCGTCAGAACCACCTAAATACCGCATAAACTCAAGGTTTCTTGCTTAGCAAGCAGACGGTCTTCACATGAAAAGACAGCACTCTATGAATTACCGATTTGTGTCTGGAAGTTACTCATCCGAACCCATCCACATCATCACTGGTTTCATGCTACTTCTTCGCATTCTCTTCCAATTCCAACATGTACTTATCAAAATCAGACATGAACAGCCTATCCTGAATAACACGATATTTTTCAAATTCAGTTTCAGCTTTTGCCTTGGCAATCTCAGCAGTGATTTTGCCTGCATCCTGAAGAACATCTCTGTCGTCGGCCATCAAGAATAAATCCAAACGCTTTGCCCAATCCTCCATCGTCATTGGAATATGACGTTCCGCCCGATCCTCTGCCAAATCCAGATAAGCAGATACAATACGCTCTAATGAACGCATTTCCTTCTCTGAAAGATAATTCTTCGCAACACTCACATCACTTTTTACAATCTTGCCTTCCGGCGCTGCTGCCCAAGTAGTTAATCCCATGTGTGGCTTATCTGCATCAGCCCGCTCATAAATCAACTCTGCTGCTGTATGTCCGTGAACTGCATAATGCATCTTGTTTTGAACCTTTGCAAAGAACTGCTTTGTTGTTTTTGCTGTTCGGTCATAATCAAGAGCTGTAGCATAGATGTCCGTTATTTTCTGATAAAATCTCCGCTCAGAGAGACGGATCTCACGAATCTGCTCAAGCAGGCGGTCAAAGTATTCTACTGTAAGCACAGAGCCACCATTTTTCAGACGTTCGTCATCCATGACCCAGCCTTTAATAGTGTAGTCTTTCACGATACCATTGGCCCACTTGCGGAACTGCACCGCTCGCTCATTATTAACCTTGAATCCGACCGCAATAATCATTTGAAGATTATAATGCTTTGTATCACGAGTCACCTGACGGGAACCTTCCGTTTGAACTATCCGGAAATTCCGGATAGTTGAATCTTCCTCAAGCTCTGAGTCGGAATAAATCTTCTTAATATGCTCATTGATTGTACGAACATCCACATCATACAATGTGGCCATCATCTTCTGTGTCAGCCATATATTCTCATCCTCATAGCGCATCTCAATACTGTCCTGCTGACCACCGATAGAGGCAACATAGGTTAAATATTCTGCTGCACTGGAACGGATGGTTATTTCATCCTTTTTCTTTTTCAAATAAGAGGTCTCCTTTTGCAAATACTTATTTATTTCTCCAATATTTCTGACAAATGGCGCACATCCCCATGTCATTTACTCTCAGTGGAGAAAAATACTTCTTTATGTTTCTTGAAAATACAGTATTATATTCCCCATTGCCATCTCTCGAAGTAATCTTGTCTGGCATATCCGGGTTATAACCCATTGAGCCACAGCAAATGCATATATTCATCCATTTCGCCATCTTGGGGTATTGTTTCAGGTAGTTTAGGACTTCGGTTTTTCTGTCCACTTGGTCTCATTAGTAATCTTTCTTCTTATTCTCATCAACTATAATCCAACGTCCGCTTTCCTTCTATTGCTCCATGCCTCGTGGTTGTTGCAATTTTTGCAACAACCACTTTTTCATCTAATTTACCTGTTTCAAATATTTTTTCAAATGTCTGCTTATTCCGGACTTATCCACCCCAAATATCTCAGACATACCTTTCTGAGATACCCAAATGCTTTCATCCGCTATATATGCATCAACTGATACATCACCTTCATCTGAATGATATAACACCATTTCCATTTGTTTATCAAAATCAGTCATAGAATTCCTTTCTGAATCATATACTTTTGATGTGACATTTTTACATTACCCTGATTCACCATTGCGTACTGCATGGTAGTGTCAATTTGGGAGTGACCAAGTATTTTCTGCAAGTTCAAAGTATCAGGCGCACATTAACACGGTACTAGATGCACCTACCCCCTTGTGACTTCATCTTTAAAGACATCTTAATTATAGTACATGCGGAAACAATTCTAAGATAGTTCATCCATCATAATTATGTCAACAGTGTTGGCACTCTTCATTATCCTTGTAATGCTAAATAAGACTACATGCCTTTTTATATCCACTATAGGGTGTTGTCAATACATTCAAACGTAAACAAAAGATGTATTATTATATTTTACTTTATCCCACCATGTTAAACCATTTTACCAAACGTCATTCTCGGAGTATCTTTTCCACATAATTTATTAACACAAAAATTTACAATCCGACTTATCGAAAACAGTTTTTAAAACGTTCAAGTATGTTTGTATAATAATCTCTTTCTCCTATAAAATGCATATCTCCAATTGCATCGTAGTCGCCCAACACCTTCAGCACACTTTCACATCTTCCTTCAGAATTTTCATTATTAAGCAACGTATATATTACCTTGTTGAATTTCTCCCTGTCATTCCGATATGTTGCTAATAACATTTCTAAATCCTCAATTGTCATAATATAGCATCCTTTATCATTAATAAATATATCAGGTATAGACGCCATTATAATTTGCATATTTGTTGCACTTTCATACAACAAGAAAATTTTAAGTATTTGCTTTTCTCCTTGAAACTCTTCCTCAGAATTTTTTAACTGCTCATATGCCTCTAAAATATTTCTTTTGTAGAAAGTATCAATCTGTTGAATATCCGGCACTTGCTGTTTAGCACCTATTCCAAGCAATCCCGATTTTAATTCAAATAATAGAATTGCATTATCAAATTCAACATAATAATCTGCACTTTTTTTGTTTTGTACTGGAATCTTAAACCATTGTTTTTCATCCAAATAAGTATCTGCTAACTCCTCAAAATAATCTTCAAACATTTCTCCAAATGCATTTATAAATTTCTGTCCCCAATTATTATTTCTATAATAATCTCTCATCAGCCAATAAAGTCCGTCAGCAAAAGTCATTGCCAACAAATAAAAACTTACCATTATATTTTCTTGAGTCTTATCTGTTTTTACAAAAGGTTTACTGTAAAATATCTGCTTACCTATCGGCGAATTCCTTACATCTTTATATGTAACACTATAGTATCCTACAACTTTTTCTATCGCTTCTTTTGTTATAACACCTGTTTCAGATCTATTATATAGTTTTTCTGATGCGGTCAACGGGCTAGGATTTTGACTACATAACCATAGTATCATCATTTCAACCGCTAATAACTCATCAACGTTCAATCCAAATAATTCATCTGTTATTTGATTGATATCTATAATTTTTTCTCTGTTTATATTTGGAGACCCAATCAATATGTGATAATTTCTACAAAAGTTCTGAATTGTCCATGCAAGATTCTGATACTTAAATTGCTCATATGTCATACCCATCATAATTTTGAATATATCGGCTGAATCCGCATTTTTTAGAAATTCACTCTTCGAATGTTCATTTTCATATCCTCTATACAGATTCACAATCATACCCATGTCTTGAGATAATAAATCATCATGCCTATAGTCATTTGAATTTCTAATTGATAAATATGCCATATCCTGAATATCCCATGCAGATAGCATCACATTTACCTGTTTATGTATAAACCCAGACTTTATTATGTTTAGCGGAAATTTCATACAACAATTCATGTCTTTCTCATTATATCTCAATTGTTTTTTTAAAATTTCTATAGATTTATTTGAAAATAAATATATAAAATCTCTTGTTGAATATTTCTTAATAAAGCTAATAAAATTTTTCATATCACTTCCGCCTTTATCGTACTTATTCATAGGATTATTTAATGTTTTGACAAATGCTCATATAAAATTTCATTTGCTTATACCACTCTACGTTAGTTATAAAAGAATGATGTATGTGACAAACTTCTACTGGTTCACCTACACCTGCCCCTTGCATTATGAGGTTCATCCAACACAATTCCACTACTAACTAATTTATTCAGTTATTCTTATACAAACATCTGCTGTAACAGACCTTTTTTCAATTCTTCCCACGAAGTTAATGTTGCTTCCTGCTTCTCGATTACTTCATCCAATGATGAAAGACAGTCTACGATTTTTTGTTGCTCTACAAAGCAAGGACGAACAGCAGAAAATAATTCTAATGCTCTCATACCAAGATTGGGTTGATTCCCTAAACTTAATTTTGTCCAAACTTGATTTTGAATCATATCGGATTGTAATTGATAATATAAAAAGAATGCTTCTGTCTTACTCGATGTACGCATTGCAGCCAATGGCGACCAAATATTAAAATCATCAGTTATTGTAACGATTGCTACTTTCCCTGTTGTTGCACCAGATTTTACCATGTAAACATCATATAACTGCGGTTTATATTTTTTTGCGCAAACATCATCATACTCTTTGCTTATAAAACCACGTCTTTTTGTTAAATTAACCCGCCCATTATCAATTGATTCTACTGACACAAACGAAACACCGTTTTCTTCTAAAACAGGTGTCTCATGTGGACCATCGGTAATTGGCTGTACTAATAAATCTAATACTGTTACATTTTCCCACTCAGGGAAATCACTTCCATCATCTGCTCTAAATCTTACTTCCTGACTGAACAGTTTCTGCATCACACCTTTTTTACGTTCTTCCCATGCCAATACAATTTTCTTTTGCTTCTCAATCACTGTATCAACCGTTGATAAGAACTCTGCAATTTTCTGTTGTTCCTCAAGACAAGGAATATACGACTTCATTCGCAAAAAGTCCCTAGGTTTTAAGGTCATAAGTTTTATTACAGTACCTTCCAAATATTTAAGTGACCGCTTAATAAAATCAGGATTCCTTACAACAGATTCCATAAATACAGCGTTTTGTTCCGTATAAAAAATAGCATATATTGGAGAAAGAAGACCTTTACCTAATTTATTTCTGTTAATAGCACCGTATTTTAAATTTGCAGGATTATAAATAATATCATTATATTCTGTACGAAGAAACTTTTTTCTAGCCTTATCTTTCATAAGAAAATCTCTTTTATTTGTCTTCTTATCTTCTGGATTGATTACTCCCTGCTCTATTGTAAATGATAATAGTTTATACTCATCATCAATACATTGCATTTCCCTTCGTTCTACAAAAATATCTGACAATTTCTTTTCTTCCCAATCTGGGAACTGACTTCCATCATCGGCTTTGAATCTCAATTTAGGTTCATTCATATTCATTCACCTGCCTTTACAGTCCAAGCTGTCTCATAAAACTTTCAGCTTTATCAATCGCAGCTTTTGTTTCAGAATTTAGTGTCTTAATCTGAGCTTTTACAGCACCTAAATCAACTGGTTCTTCTCCCTCGAATGTATCAACATATCTAGGAATGTTCAGATTGTATCCGTTCCCAATAATCTCACTCATATCTGCTACATGAGCAAACTTATCTACATCTACACGCTTTGCATACGCATATACAATCTTATCAATGTGTTTCTGTTCCAAAACATTCTGATTCTTCCCAGCCTTAAACTCTTTCGAGGCATCAATGAACAGAATATTTCCAGAATTGCCATTTCTATTGCTTTTCAATACTAGTACACACACTGGGATTCCTGTCCCATGAAACAAGTTTGCAGGCAATCCGATAACAGCATCCAGACGGTTCAGGTCTTTGATGATATATTTTCTAATTGCTTCTTCTGCACCACCACGGAACAATACGCCATGTGGCAACAATACTGCTACACGCCCATCTGAATCATCCATATGATAAATCATATGTTCTACAAAAGCTAAATCAGCCGCAGACTTCGGTGCCAACTTTCCAGCTCCACTATATCGTGGGTCATCTTCAAATTTCTTATCGGCTGACCACTTCAAGCTATACGGTGGATTGCAGACCTGTACAGTCAGTTTCAAATCATCACCATATTTATCATCTTTCAGCGTATCCCCTTTGTAAATATCGAAATTCTGCCAGTCTACACCATGCATAATCATGTTCATTCTTGATAAGTTGTATGTCGTAGCGTTCAGTTCCTGTCCATAGAAATGTCCAACTTTATGTGTGGTCAAATGCTTCTGAATTTCCAGCAGCATTGATGCAGAACCACAAGTACAGTCACCAACGGTTTTTGCTTCGTCCAGTCCAAGAGATGCAAGTGTAGCGCAAAGTCTACTCGGTCCAGCAGGTGTAAAGAACTCTCCACCCTTCTTTCCAGCATCTGAAGCAAACAGGCCAATCAGAATCATATATGCTGTACCCAGTACATCAAACTGAGAATCCTGTAGATCAAAGTCAATGTCTGAAACCTTGACCATGACACGACCAATCATATCTGTACGGTCTGCCACTGTCTCTCCAAGACGTGCATCCTGTAAACGCATATCATTGAACAATCCATCAAACGCTTTGTTAGATTCATGTCCCATTGTAGAACCTACAAGATCATTGATTGCTTTTTCAAAATCTTCCACGCTGAACTTATCAGCATCATTCTCAAATTTTGTAATTTTGCGAATGAGATTACGGAACAAATTTTCCGGCTTAATGACATATCCCAGCTTTGATAAAGACCAGTCTTCTACAACAGGTCTATAATCATCATCTGCAAATGCTTCTTCGTATGTTACTCCATCATTTTCAAGGATTTCTGCCATGTACATTTCTGTACGTTCTGACAGATAACGATAGAAAATTACTCCAAGAATATAATTCTTGAACTCGCTGGCATCCATCTGTCCTCGTAATTCGTTGGCAATAGCCCAAAGTTTTTGAGAAAGCTCATTTGCCTGTGCCTGATATGTATTTGTATCTGCCATAATTATTCTCCCTCTGCCTTGTATTTGTTATATGTATCTGTCACAAATGTCTTCACCGATTTTGTCAACTTCGTCATTTTCAAAAGCCCCATCTTATATACTGCCAATCTCTCACGAATATCATCATCTGAAATCGTACTGTGGAACACATATTGTGTAAACAGTTCTGATACAATCATGTAATCAATCTTGTTATCAAATGCAAACGCTTCTATGTCAGCTTTCATCTGTTCTTTCTCAAATTGTGTAAATGCTTCCATCACGTCCACATCCTCTGGCAAATCATAGAATCTACTCAAAATAAACTGTCTCATGACCTCTTTCTTCAATCGTAAGGATTCATTGTCAGATCGTTCAATCTCACGCAAAATCAAATCAACATCCTGTTGTTTTTCTTCCTCTGTCTTGTCATGAGTATTCGCATTTTTCAGCAGATTCAGGATATACACGACATTAATACGATCAGTACGGACAAGTTCTATATCGAAATCAACATCTACTGGTACTGGTACTTTCGGATTCGGATTGTGTATCTGGTCTTTGTAATACAGATACCAGCTCTTGAATCCTTCGTACTCATTCTCATCCATCACATCTGCAAGGTTAGCCCAGTCAAACTTAGAAAATGTCTTCAAAGTGGCAAGGGTCTTTACCATTGAACGGAACGCAATGATGAACATACGGATTTCATCTTCTGACTTGAGCTGACCAGCTGCATCCACATCCGCTGTAATCTTTCGTAGTACAGACTCCTGATTTGCCCACTGCTTCAAATAATACTCATAGTTTTCTAACAGATATTCATTCGGATCTCCGTCCCCAGAGAACAGTGTCAGTGCATCATCCTGCCACTGCTTGATATTTCTATATGTTACAATCTGCCCAAACTGCTTTGTCACCTTATCTACACGGTTTGTACGGCTATACGCCTGTACAAGTGAGTGCCAGATAAGATTCTTGTCCAGATACAAGGTATTCAATACCTTTGCATCAAACCCGGTCAGGAACATATTGACTACCAGGAGAATATCCACCTGCGGTAAATCCTTCTGTTTCAATCTCTTTGCAATATCTTTCCTGTACGCATCAAATGTATCAATCGTAAATGCTGTATTATATAAAGCATTGTAATCCTGCATACAACGGTCAAGAAGTTCCTGTGAATGTTCGTCTGCACCATCATCCATATCTTCATTTGCCTGATAGGAAAAGATTGCAGCCACTTTCAGCTTCTTATCATCCGGTGCTGCATAATTCAACTTCTTGAACTCATCATAATACTTTCCAAGGATCTGAATCTTATCCACTGCGAACAGTGCTGTATAAATATCCTTGCCCTGTGGATGTACATGCTGTTCATGATGCTCAAAAATATGCTGTGCAATATTCGCAATACGAGCGTCATCATGGTATAGTGGTTCCATGTCGATTTTATGACGCTTGCAGTATTCCGGGTCATCCAGCTGTTCTGGATCGATCCCCTTTACATCAAGATTCCTTGCAAAGATGGTACGCTGATATTCTACTGAGAACCTAAGCACGTTACCGTCTGCAATTGCATCCTTAATCATGTATTTATGCAAACATGAATCCAACTTATCTCCTGCATAAAATATATCCGCTGTAGTACGCCCATCCGCCCCCTTGTTTCTCTCAAAAATCGGTGTTCCAGTGAATCCGATATAATTTGCTCTTTCAAAATGCTTTTCAATCTGACCATGCATCTTTCCGAACTGGGAACGATGACACTCATCAATGATAAATACAACCTTTTTATCCCTGTATGCATCCATTACAGCCGAGTACTTCTGATTCTTAACAGCATTTGCCATCTTCTGAATCGTTGTAACAATCATCTTTTTCTCAGACGATTTCAGCATATTGATAAGTACAGCGGTGCTGTCCGTATTATCTACACAGTCTTTTTCAAAACTGTTATATTCATCAACGGTCTGGTCATCGAGGTCTTTTCTGTCAATCAAGAATACGACCAAATCTACCATTGACTCATCTCGCAAAAGCTGTGCCAGCTTAAATGATGTCAGTGTCTTTCCTGAACCTGTACATGCAAATACATAACCATTCTGATTTACTTCCAGTACACGCTTCTTTGCAGCCTTTACAGCATAAATCTGGTATGGTCTCATGACCATCAGTACAGGCTCCGCAGTCTTAACGACCATGTATTTGTCCATCATCTCTGTAATAGCTGATTTGCGAAAAAATTCACCTGTAAATGTATTCAAGTCATTAATACGTTTATTCTTTTCATCTGTCCAGAAAAATACAAGAGATTTCAGGATTGGGTTGTACTGACCATCCATCATCTCATTTTCGTTACAGAAATACTTCGTCTGTACAGAATTGCTTACTACAAACAACTGCAAATATCTGAAGATACCTTTGAAAGAAAACTTTCTGTATCTGTTAATCTGGTTGATTGCTTCGTTAATTTCCACACCGGGGCGTTTCAATTCAATCTGTACAAGCGGTAATCCGTTGATAAGAACAGTCACATCATAACGATTCTTATACACCACATCATCTTTGTGTGCCTTATCCATTGTTACCTGATGTGTTACTTGATAGATATTTCTATCTATATCACCGGAGAAGAAATCAATATACACTGATTCTCCATTATCCAGCTGTAACACATATTTATCACGAAGAATCTTTGCTGATTCATACACAGAATGATTATCTACATGAATCATAATGCGGTTGAACTCAGCATCTGAAAATGATGCATCATGTCCTTTTTCTGCCAGCTTCTTTGCATTAAACTTTGCAAGCTGTTCACGGAAATTGGCAAGCACATCATCATAGTTATCTAATTTTATGAATTTGTATCCGATACCTTCCAAACGGTCTATGAAAACATCTTCAACTTCATATTCAGAAATATGCACCATACCTTGGTATGCTCCTTCCTTCGTATCTGTTTAAACATTCTATCTATCCATATACGGATAAAAATCACCAATTATGAGTGTTCATATATTCATCAGCAGCTAATCTAAAAAATGCAGACAGACTCAAACCATGCTGTTTTGCTTTGCTTGTTAGACGTTCTTTCTCTGCAGCAGTCATGGATACAAGTGCCGTTGCTCTTGTATCTTCACCATCAGATTTATTCGGTGTTTTCTCTGCTACTATCACAGCCGCATCACATTCTTTTTCTTTATCACTTTCAAAACTGTACAAAATACTTGTCATATCTTTTTTTCTCGGCATATTCAATCTTCTCCTTACTTCCTGTATTCCTACATAAAAATAGATATTCTATATCTACATTATAGATATAGAATATCTATCTTACAATCATTTTTTTACTTCTATTCCCCTCTTTTCAACTGAAAAAGCTACAAGTACACTAACTTTATCACACAAGGTACTCACGTATTGGAATGTTAATGATTTTCAATTTCCATGAGCTACAGGATTATATAAGCTAAAGCCGTATGAGTACTTTAAACATGCACTTAACAAAATACTGATTCACTAGGATGAACCTGTTGAATCATATATAAATAATCAGCTTCCGTGGTCAGATACGCTTCCCGATTTATGCAAGAGTGTAAAATAAATTTAAAGCCTTCCACTTGGGGGATGGTGCTAGATGCCCACGAGTATTTTACCATTTACCTATGAAATTTTCCTATTATTTTTCTTGATAATCGCGTCTCAAAAATTTCTTTTCTTTCGTAAAAACAGCCACTTGATGCTCATCAATATTCATTTGGATCAATTTTCTCTGCTCTTCACTTTCAATCTTCTCTCGGAAAGTCTGTTTATCTGCAAGCAGCACATACACGCAATGCCGAACAGACCGCCGAGCATTGTGCCGATAATGAAAAATAAGAACTCACTCATTCTTGAACTCCTTTCTGTTCTCACGGGGTATTAGGGGCTGACCCCTAACAAGCGAATTTGGCTAACCAAATTCAGTGCTTGGTAAGACATCTCATTCTTCGCAGTCCTCCTCATACATACACTCACCGCACACGGGGCAGAAGTACGGACAGTCCGAACAATCCTCATTTTCCTGTAGTGTATTCTCGCCCGCACCGTCAAGACCGTCCTCGCTCTGCTCGGTAATATCGGCTTCGCCGCAGACAAAATCATCATCGGTAAAGTCGATAATGTCGGTATCGAACAAGATAATTTCGGTCTTTTCCTTTGCCTGTTCGGGGTTTTCCGCATAGACGGAAATGGTCTTTTAGTAATGGGCGGTAAGGGTTACATCATACTTTTTCAATGGTTAATTCCTCGCTTTCAGTAATAAAAATTGATTTGGTTTTGGTTGTTCTCGGAGCAAAAAAGCGTTACACAATCAACGGACATCACCCCTTTCACGGGCAGGATTTGCTCTTGAAATCCCCAGATAAGATAATAAAAAATCGTTGAAGTCCTTACCGACAGGCGGCGGGGCATCAACGATTTCATATTTATTCTGCAATAGTTCTTTCAAAGCGGCGGTGCATAACCGACCTGTTTTGTCGTTATCCAGATGCAGAACAACGGTCTTTATTTGTGGATTTTCTTTGAGATAAGTGGATAAAGCAATAGGAACTTTGCTCTCACTTAACTCCTTTTTGGGCTGATACACACCCGACAGGGAAAGCAGATTTTCTTTTCCATAGTCCTTGCCCTCACATTTAAGGTAGGTCGCATAGGACAGTAAATCAATGGCTGCTTCAAACAGATGCACGGTATCTGTTGGCTCTTTTGTCAGCAATCGGAACGAATACCGTTTGTCACTCCCAGATGCATCCTGCTTAAAGGTGCTTCCGAGTGTACTACGCAGGGCGGCATACTTAGGCGTTCCGCTTTTATCCTTGCCAATAAAAACGGCGTTGTGGTAGTCGGCACTTTCATAAATCGTACCGTCTGCAACACAATCCTGTATGAGCTGATAGTCAATGCCACGCCCGAAAAGGTACTGCATCACTCGATTACAGTCCTTGTTCTTCGGTGGCAGGAGCAGGACTTTCGGCTCGTCTTTCTTAGGCATTTTAGGCGGCGGTATCCATTCCGCTGATACGCCCGTGAGGGCTTCGACTGCTTCCACAAAGCCATAGTCCTTGACCTTGATAAGATAATCGAGGGCGGAAACACCGCCGATACCTCTCGACCACCAATACCATTTGCCGTTAGAAATCTTTAAGCTGTCGTGTTCTCTGGTACAGTAAACATTACCGCCCACACGCACCAGATTACTTGGCTCATAAGCTCTGAGATAAGAGAGCAAGTCCATCTGTCTTGCCTGTTCAATAACAGCAGGGTCAAGCTGCACATAGGGTCTGCTAATTCTCATTCAATAAAACCACCTCCAGAAATAGAAATAGCCGAGTGATTTTCGTGTAATGAAAACCACTCGGCTATGTAAACTTGTTATTCAAATAAATCTAATTTTCCTCTTTTTCCTTTTTCAAAACCGTTATCTTTTTTTCGTAAATTATAAATACCAAACTTTAAAATTTGCTTATAAAGTAAAAACTGTGTTCCTTTTCTATTAGCAAAAAATGTATATCCCATCTGCTGTTCTTCGCTCCAATTTTCCCATAAGCGAGGACTCAAAACATTGTTTTCGGTGTATAGAGGTAGTATTAAATCAAAATAATACTTTACCTTTTCTAAGTTAGTTGTCTGAAGTTGCTGAAAAAACTTTTTATACACTTTAATATCTTCCCTCAAACAACTCAAAAGAATATAAGATTTTGTTTCTTCTGGAAAAATAGTAATGAAAAGTCTACTAATAAAACCTCTTTTTGTATGCCGTATTTTCTTCCCAGTCAAGTCAAAATCAATAGCAATGCAAGAGTAAGTAGCGAAATTTATGCGTTCTGGAATTTCGATTACACAAGTCTCTAAACCACTATAATCCTTGTTTACAATACCTTTATCGAAAAATCTCTTAACCTCATTCATTTCTTCCAGAGTTATTGATATAGCCCTATAGTACTGTATATATTGTGGTGTTTTTAGCAAAGATGGCGTATTTGTAATGTTTTCTCTTGATACTTTCTGTTCCACAAGTTTCTTATAATATTCAAATATAAAAGCCTTATATGCGTATATATACTTATGCTCATCACTATCTTTATCGAAAGCAGGGGCTCCTTTCTCTATAGGAGCAAATACTTCATCATCGTGAATATCGCAAAAGCAAGTAGCTGTTGTTGCATGATTGACCCCAACTCGGTCAATCATTCGCTCAATTTTTTTGTTATTTCTCCAAACCAAAATGAACCTTTACCTATGTCGCCAGGCGAAAAGAAAGGGTCAACGGCCTGTATTACTCGTGGCAACCATCTGCTCAACAATTCAGCATATTGTCTGCTAAGCTCACCCGACCAACTTATAAATACACTAACACGATTCATACTGTTACTCCCATAAGATATCTTGCATATTTTTATAATTCTAACACATAATTATTAATTTTTATCGGTCAATACATGTTTTAATATATTGAATACCAAGATTCATTTTTGTACTATTATTGCTTCAATTTATTTTTTAGCCTTTCCATAATAGTCATACTACTCTTCTCTAAATCATAAATCAAAGCGATTGGTTCGCGTTTTTTTTCAAAATAATCATTTAGCTGAGTTGCCGTATATGTAATCAAACCGCCCGAAATAGCAAGTCCTGCTGACATCTGAGCCGAGAAGTCTCCCGAAAAAGCTTCAATAACCGTCGAAGATGCTGACAATACCGTAGTCAACCCACCAATCGCCGTCATAACGCCATGTTTTTTAAGTGCATATTTGTAATCATCAATAGCCTTTTCAAGAGATTGGATTATCTCATTTTTAGATTTACCATCCAATTCCAAATCCACCCATCTTCTAAAACGATGTATTTTTTTCATTGATTCAGCATCTTTTCTCATCTCCAACACTTGTTTCCATTTTAATCGCTCTTCAACAATTACAGGCATATTAGATAAACACACCTCGTATGCACTATGTGTCGTCTGCTTTTCAAATTCAGATAGATTAGGAATAGGAAATAGGTCAAACTGAAAAACTGCATTAATTCCTGAATTATGTTTATATCGTTGCAATTGAAATTGTGCCATTTCTTCGTCATGAACCAAAAGACTCTCTTCAAACGCTGTATGTCCAAGGTAAACCGGTACGATTTCTATGCCATAAATACGTTTAAAACTATTAACAACCTGTTTTAGCCCTACATTTCTTGAACCACTAAATAGAAACTCAAGTCCTAAAACATCTTCTTCAACCGTATAAAATGGGCGATTCTGACCAACATATGGCATAATCCTTAAGCCATCGATTTCAGCATCTTTGAAGTTTATTTCTTTGATTTTCTTTCCTTCAAGAAGAGCCTTCCGTATGAATCCTACTTCATTAAAACTTCTTATACTTTCTTCAATTTCTTCGATGACACAAACGCTCAATGGAATTTTATCATATTCCAATGTACGTCCATATTGAGAATGTCTAAAATCACTCGGTATCCATATCTTATCAAATAAAATAGCAGTTGTTTTAGGGTGATATAATCCTGTTGCAACAGTATCACCTTGATTATAATTTAAAAGACGATAATTTGGCATATTTTGTCCCTTCCTTCAATGTAACCAATGCAATCAGCATCGGCTTTCAATGAGTCCTATTTTTCTTTCCACATATCTGTTGCCTCATATTGTTGCTTTCTCCATTCACGTTCAAGTAAATTTCTTATTCCGTTAAATATTCTCCCTTGATAATCATTTAAAATTGAGCATCTCAAGTCATACATTTTCTGTCGTGCTTTTACAACCACCTCTTGGCTTTCTATATATGTTTCTGTGGCATTAGGAGACTCTTTCAGCTTCTTGTATTGTTGATTTATTATGTTACTTTGGTCAACAATTTCAAAAGCCTTGCTCCGAACTACACTCATATTATTATGGATTTCTTCATCTTGCTCAAATAACAACAATACTATTGCAAAATGATATCGTGTTAATTCATTATAGATTTCCTCTAAATTATCCTCTTGTCCACTACATATTCGTGCAATCTGAGTAAAATATAAAGAAGAACTTTCTCTTAAAGAATTCGACCATTTGTCACGACTAGCAGTAATCGTGCCTAAGTATCCTGAACGTTTCGCAACTTTATTTGAATATCTTAACGATATTATTGAAACAATTACTGCTGCTATTGATGCTAAAAAAGTCAAGCCTATTCCGATAGCAGAAAATTTATTAAATAATTCATTAGACATTTAATCTCCTCCAAGTTCAAAATAGATTTTGTATTCTAAAATTACCATCACTTTGCGATTTTCAACAATATACTTGGTATGTCTGAATAATCAGAACACCAAATTACATTTAACCCTAGTGAATTTGCATCCTGCTCAAAAAGCATCGTAGCAATTTCGTCAGTTCTGCTTTTCTGGGGTGATTTTTTCATAATAATATAATGCTTACATCTCTGATTTCTTCTCCATGAAATATCCAGTAATCTTCTTAAGTTTGGATCAGATAAACTTAACCCAACAAATAAGCATACATTTGTAGAAAATGTATTTAACTGTATTAAATTTGACCAACTATATGGGGCAATAAACTGAGAATGGTATGCTTCCTCACTGAAAACTAGATTAGGTTTTATAATATCTCTCTTATTTGGCAAAAAACCATGTACATGGAAAATTGGTAAAGCATCTATCCCATATGCTTGACCTTCTTTCCATATTGAGATATGTTCAATGTTATGATTTGACAAAGCTCCCTCTATCAAATCATCAAAATTAAAAGTAATTATTGATTCTAATCGTTTCCCCCTTCTTTTTGGACGAGAAAGCTCAACTATTGCTTTCATCATATTTGTTTCCAAATTAGGGTTAATAGGTTCAAATTCATAGAATTGATTGTAATATAAATAAAGATGCTTTTGAACAGTTTTGTTGAAATCATCCTTTAATATTATTTTTAAATATTTTCCCAGAATTAAATTTGATTGTGGCATAAGCGAAAGCAAAGATTCCGCTGTAACTTTATTTTCTGTATTCAAATCATGGTCATTTGAATAGACCTCATTAAGGATATTAACTAAGAGTTCATTCCAAGTAGGTATGGATGAATCCCTTGATACACCTGCACCACATACTAAGGTCAGTTGATTATCAATTAGTGCTGCTTTTAATAAATCTATTTTTCTTCTAAATTATTTTCTTCCACCTGAGCGATTCCCTTTTTTTGAAAAAGCGATGGGTTATCTTCGATATTGCTTAATTTTGCAATATCCGTTAATACTGCTGAAATAATTTCTTCTTCGGTTTTAACTTTCCTATATTGAAATTGAGCTATGAAACTGGGGACAAATACATCACCTACCACAACAGGAAGTAGCCGAATATTGTTTGTGCCTAATACAACTGAACTCAATTCAGCTTGTGCCCATGATGAACTTAAAAAGTTTTCAGTAATAATAGCAATAAAAATATCCGATTCATACAATGCATTTTTTATTTTTTCAATCCAATTTTCTCCTATGTTTATATCAATTGCATTGAAAACTGTATGTCCTTGTTTGCGCAAACTATCAGCAAGATTTGTATAGATATCTTCATCCTTGCTAGAATGACTAATAAAAATTTTCATTTGTATCACCTCTATATATTTATAATATCATTTTTTTGTGAACTTTTCAATTTTCTACCAACTATGTAAAAGCGGCATCAGCTCTACGCCACTGCCGCTGATTACTGTTATAAAATTCCTGCTTTTCTGAGGTAGCCCAAGCTGTCATAGCACCCTCTGAAATAGATTGCTTCCTGCTGCATATCGCAGAGTTTATTCCGAAGCCCCAGAATTTCTACCAGAGCCGTACATTCCTGCTCGGATAAATCGCTCGCTTTTTCCGCATCGAACACCGCCATAACTTTCGGATACTGCCTGTAAAGGCTATCAATCTTTTCTTCTATGAAACGGTATTCGGGATTTGTTTCACGCAGTTTGGCTATAACAGAGCTTAGATACTCCTCGAAAATATTGCTGTGCATATCGACAAAGGTTTCAAATTTGAAGTTATCAAGCACATCGTTCACCTCCGATATCATAACTTGTTGCATCTATTATACTGCCCAGAATTAGGCTTTACAAATATGCAAACAGCATTATCTCTCACGATTTGCACATTTTCTTTCGGGAAGTTCCTCGCTCTGGTCTGGCTCGGTATCCATAACGGAACGGTCTTTCTCATTTAGATTAAGCTCGATGTTAAGAGCGTTCAGCCTTTCCGATTTTTCTCTCAGCTCATCTTCAAAGGCAAAAGGCTTTTCAACCTCAACCTTTGCGTTGCGGAGCTGTTCGATTGTTTCCGCCCGTTTGGTCTTTGCCACTTCCAATTTTACAGGGAGCTTTGCAATTTCGTTCTCAATTCGGGTCAGATTACCGAGTGCATCCGTACCCGATTCAACCTTATGCTTTGCCTTACCGCAAAGGTTTAGGCAGTAATGGGCATTGACTGTATCATAATAAATCTCCATTCTGAAACCTCGGTAACTGCCGATTTCGGTAGGTGCAGACAGCGGATATTCCTTACAGATTGCAAGGAGCATTTCGCCTGCGGCTGCCTTTTCGGTGTAGGTCACACCTTTTAGGGTCATCGGGCAGAACTTATCCCCGCCCTGCGGCTTGTGCTGCTCGGCAAGAGCCGCATCGTTTTCATATCCTGCAATGCGTTCCTCATACTCTTTAATGGTCTGGGGATAGTATTTCAGCACTCTGTCCTCAAGGTCGTAATGCTCGGAAAGATAACTCTGCTTTAACACTCGGAGCTTGGAAACCTGTATATCCAAATCCATCTTTTCCTTAAAACGGGCATCGCCTGTGGCAAGCATTTTAACCTCCGCAAAGGACAGGGCAACCTCGTCCACATCTTCGGCAGAGCGGACAGGGCTTTTGCTCGTCATTATCTGGCTGATAAATTTCTGTTTGCTCTCCACCAACTGATAGAGGTAAGCATCAAAAGTCTGCTCGGTCACATAGCGGTAAACCTCCACCTCTGGGAACATATTGCCCTGCCGTTCAATACGCCCCTGCCTTTGTTCAAGGTCAGTCGGTCATTTTTTGCGGACAGTTCATACATGCTATCCTTTTCTGTTCTCTGCTCCTGCGTTTGCTCTCGTTTGATTTCTCCCTCCGTATCTTCTTGGCACAAGCAGGACAATACCTTGATGCACCAGAGCCCGGGACATATTCAACGCCGCACACCGTACAATTTTTAGCGGGCATTGCTGCCCACCGTTTTGTAGGTATGATATGTAATTCATCGACAAAGCCGATGAATTTATAGTAAATCTTGATTTCCTGCTTCACTGTTCCGTCTGCCATCTTCTCACGCTCCGAAACAAGTATCTTGTCTATGAGTGCGTTTATAACTGTTGCATCCAGTTCTTTTAAGCCTTGATAATTTCGGATAAGGGCGAGGAAGTCACGGATTCCCCGTGATTTCTCGTAGCTTTCATTAAGAGTTTCCGTCACCTCTTTCAGCCTTGCTTCAATTTCAAGCTGCTCTTTCTGGTATTTCCCCGACATCATCTCAAAATTCCGCTCGGTAATACGCTCCATGACCTTATCCTCGTAGAGAGAGGAAAACAGCCTGTCCAGTTCCGCAAGGCGTTTGTTCAGCTTCTTACGTTCTTTCTCTAATGCTTTCGCCCTGCTCTGGTCTGTTTCCGTGAGCCGCTTTTCTATGGCCCTGACCGCCTTTTCATCATTCACTGCCATATCCGCAAAACAGTTGATGTCGGCAAGAACGGCATTGAATAAATCCCTTGCTTCTATATTGTGGGCACTACACTCGCTTCTTCCGTTTCTTGCATAATTATTACATGAATACTGTACACAGTCGATAATCTCTGGGCGTTTCCTCCTGTGTACGTTCATTGCCCGCAGAGCACATCCGCAGTCCACACACTTGATAACGCCTGCAAAAATATTTACAAATCCTCCCTTGTTCTGTGGAAGCCTACGACTTGTAATAAGCTGTTGGACAATATCAAATTCCTCCTGCGTGACTATTCCCTCATGGGTATTGGGTATCACTTCCCATTCTTCGGGCAGCTTAGAGGGGCGTTTCTTGCTTTTCATATTGGCGGCAATCCGTTTGTAGCCTACAAGATTTCCCGCATATATCGGGCTTCTTAAAATGCTCCTCACGCTGTTCCCACTCCAAATATAGCGTTTGTCCTCGTTCCCCTCAAAATGACGTTCAAAGCCTGTTTCGCCACGCTCCGCCGCATAAGCGGCAGGGCGTAGGATATGCTGTTTATTAAGATGTCTGCAAATTTTGGCAACTCCATTCCCTTTTAATGCAAGGTCGAATATCTCTTTTACAACATGTGCCACTTTATCATCTATCAGCAGATGGTTGTGGTCGGCAGGGTCTTTGATATAGCCATAAGGGGCGGTAGTTCCCATGAATTTCCCCTGTTGAAACCTCGCCCGATATGCCGATTTTATCTTAACAGATATGTCAGCGGCATACATTTCGTTTAAAATGTTGCGGAAAGGCGTGATGTCCATAGCAGATTTATTCAAGGTATCTACGCCGTCATTGACCGCTATATACCTCACGTTATGCTCTGGGAAGAAAACTTCCAGATATAACCCACAATCAAGATAGTTTCTCCCCAGACGGGATAAATCTTTCGTAATCACGCAGTTTATCAGACCGCTTTCAATGTCTTTTATCATATTCTGGAAACTTGGTCTTTGGAAATTTGTACCAGAATAACCATCGTCCACATACGTTTTTGCTATGTGCCATCCCTGCTTTTTCACATAATCCGTGAGGATGGATTTCTGTGTCGCAATGCTCGCACTCTCGTTATCCGTACCATCGTCTTTAGATAAGCGGCAATAAATGCCGACTAAATAGATTTTCTTTTCTTCTTTGATTCCTGCCATACTGTAAAACCTCCGTATCTGTCCTATCTGTTTTCATGTCCCATTGCGTACATTCTAAGCGGACAGCCCCTCATTGTCGAAGGTGTCGCCCTCGGCAATCTTCTTCCGAATATCCTCGGAGATAATCGGGACAAACGCTTCTGTAACGGTCTGTGTGCCGACATATTCACGGCTGATTATCATCTGCACTGGTGCTTTTGGCACGATACGCTTTCTCTTTTTATCTGCTTTCTTATCCTCGCCCATACTTAAATCTTCCTTTCCAGACAGGGCAGGGAAGAGTTTGGAAATGTCCCCGCCCTGCCAATCAGATACCATTAATCCTCGCTGTTTAATTCTTTCTGTAATGCTTTAAGGAGTGCCGCCGCTTCATCAGCGTTCAGCGTGATTCCCTTGCCGCACTTTTCACGGTTCGGGGAAAAGCTGCGGATGTCATACTTCGGCTCTTTCCCATTCCATGAAATGAGATTGATTTCCTTTGTGTAGCCACTGTCGCCCGTAGACAATACTGCGATTTCCTTTACGATTTCATACTGGATTTCTCTCATTCTCCATACCTCAACTCTCTGTATTTACTTCCCGAAAAAAGAAGATTAGCGGCTGTCACGGTTGCGTTTCCTCTGCAACTCACGCTCCAAAAGTTTGATGATGGTTTCCTCCATCTGCTTCGGCGTTGTGTTCTTCGGAAAGTATTTTTTCAGCTTGCTTGTGTTGATTTTCAAGGTTTCTTTCTGGTTGCCCTTTTCCTCCGTCATAATCGCAAATATCGTATCCATGTCAAGCCGCCCGCTCTGGCTTAACTGTTTCATCCGCTGTGCCTGTGAGAGTGAGGGCGTTGCTTCTTCGCTCTCCATCGTGGCAAAGAGGTTTTCCTGCTCGTCTTTCTTCAAGAAGGACAGTTCCACCGCAGGCGTGAGGGCGATTTTCCCCTCGTCCACCATCTGCAAAATCGGCGGTATCAGTTCCGTCAGGCGGATAAAACGCTGCACGGTCATCCTGCCCACGCCGAAGCCCTGTGCCACCTTGTCGTCCGTCCGCAACTTCGTCACAACTTGTGACGAGGTTAAGTCTGTGCGGAAACCCTGCCGCTTCATGGCTTCGGATTTCATCTTGTAAGCAAACGCCCGCTCCGATGGCAGGATATTCTCACGCTGCAAATTGCTGTCTACAAGGGTGATGATGGCTCGGTCACGGTCTAAGGGCAGGACAAACGCAGGCACGGTATTTATCCCTGCAAGTTCAGAAGCACGGACACGCCGCTGTCCTGCAATCACTTCATAACCGTCCCCGTCCTCTTTCGGGCGTGTGATTATCGGCGTGACAATGCCAAATTCCTTGATGCTTTCCGCTAACTCTGACAGTGTTTCATCTTCTGCCACATGAAACGGATTGTCGGGGAACGGGTACAAGTCTTTGGTCTTTAACACCTTAAAATCCTGTTTCTTCATTCACATATCTACCTTTCTTTCGCTCTGCTTCTATGATTTTTCTGCAATTCTTCCAACACTTCGGGCGGTATTTTTGACAGCAGCCGCCCCATCTGCTCGTTGGTTCTCTGCAATTCAAATATCTTCTGATTCGCTTTCTGCACCTTTAGTTCCTGCTCGTACTTTTCATCACGCATACGCCCCGCATAGTCTGATTCCTGCCCAATTCTCTCTTTCAAACTGTCGATATACGCCTGCTGTTTCCCGATTTCCTTAGAGAATTTCTCCACGTCTGGCAGCCATGCAGAGAGTAAATCTAACGCTTTATCCCTTTTCTTCCCTGCGTTAAAGGCGTTGATGTCGGATAGGGCAGACACGATTTCTTCATACTGTTTATCAAGCCTGCCGCCTAATTTATAGAGCCATGTGGGGACGTGTTTCCGCTTGGTTTCCATTGAGGACTGCCCCCGTTCAAGCTGATTCCACCGTGAGGACATCCGCTCATGGTAGGCGGTCTGCCACTCGGATAATGATTTCTGGTTGCCTAAGATAGCTTTCGCTGACAGCTTATTGTCTGGCGTAATCGGCACAAAGCAGAGGTGCATATGGGGCGTTCTCTCGTCCATATGGACGACAGCGGAGAGGATATTCTGCTTTCCAACACGCTCCGAAATGAAGTCAAGAGCCGTCTGGAAATACGCTTTTTGTTCTTCGGGCGGTAACTGGTTCATAAATTCTGGTGAAGCTGTGATGAGCGTTTCCACCATCATCACGCTGTCTTTCCTTGTCCTGCACCCCGCTTCGGCTACCATGCGGTTAATCTCTTTCTTGTAGGTGTACTTTGGTGGTGCTATGAGATGGTAATTGTTTTTAGAGCGTTCCATATCTATATCTGGGTTGCTTTTGTAGGCTTCTTTCTTCCGCTCGTTGTGGCGTTCACAAGCCGCAACGCCGCCCGCTTTTCGTTTCTGGAAACGCAGGATTGCATAAGGCATAGGCGGATTCCTCCTTTCTTTCGGCGGGTGACCGTCCTTTGGGGTGACAGCGGTGACGGTGGTGACAGCAGTTTTGGGATACCCCCTGCCGACTGCCGCAACTGTCACCCTCACCCCCTGCATGACGGTCATGTCGATGATGACGGTGTTTTTGGGATACCCCCCTCGCAAGAGCCGTCACCGTCATGCCGCCATTCTTTTATCCGAAGCCGTAAGGCGTAGGATAGCAGGGCACAGCCCTGCCTTAAGGGAGTCCAGAGGGAACGTCTGGCACACGACTTTGCAGGGCAAAGTGTAGTGTGTTACACCCTGTAAACGCAGTCGGAAAAATCGGAATGATTTTTCTGACCGCAGGGGTGGTTTTACACGACCGAAAAGGGCGAGTAAATCTCACGCCTGCATTTTGCGTTTACGGGGTGTTCTCCCGTAGGGATGACAGCGGCAGGGTATCCTAAAATCACTGTCACCACCGTCACTGCTGTCACCCGCAGGGCAGAGCCGCCAGCTTTACATGGCTTTAAGCGTCAATGACAGTAACAGGGGGGTATCCTAATATCGCTGTCACCACCATCACCGCTGTCACCCGCCCTCCTTGCAAGGGCAATCCGCCTGCCGTCTTTCCTGCGGCTGTACTGGTAGCAGATACGGTTCTCGCTTAAAAATGTGGTGCGGTATTCATTCAGCCATTTCGTAATCACCGTGGGTATGGTTTCCGTTTCCCCCATAGCGGCTAACAGTTCCGTTGCCGTGCCTATCCATTCTTCCTTATCCCTCATAAAATCCACCAACCGAAAAAGGACATCTGGTATCGTTTCTTTCGCAAGCTGCTCCTGCGTTTTCCGCTCCACAAGCTCCCAACGGCAATCACGGAAACGCAGCGTGTATTCCTGATAAGGCGTGTCCCTGCCCGTCACATACAGCTTGGCGGTGTCAGACGCACGTTTCTCCTTTTCCAGAACAAAGGTAGCGTCCGCACTCCCCGTTAATCCTGTCGTCCCAGACACCTTGTTGAACACGTCGCTGTCATTCTGCTTTCGGATGTGGTGTACGACAATGACCGCCAGAGAGTGCCTGTCGGCAAAGTCTTTGATGAGGGAGATGTCCCCATAGTCGCTTGCATAGGCATTGTCTTTTGAAGCTGTACGGACTTTCTGCAAGGTATCAATGACAATGAGCCTGCTGTCTGGGTAATCTTTCAGATAATCTTCAAGCTGCACGATAAGACCGTCTGACAGCTTGCAGCTTGCCACGGCAAAGTGGAGCCGCCCGCTTGCTTCGTCCGTCAAACGAAATAACCTGTCCTGTATGCGGCAGAACGTGTCCTCAAGGCAGAGGTAAAGCACATCGCCCTCCATTGTCGGCATATCCCATAAAGGGATTCCCTGCGACACGCATAAGCATAGCTTCAGCATGAGCCAGCTTTTGCCTATCTTCTGTGAGCCGCAGAACAGCGATAAGCCTGTCGGGATAAGGCTGTCCACCACAAAGGATGGTTTCTCAAGCGGTTCATAAAGGAGCGTTTCGGCGTTGACTGTCTGTAACTTCTGCATGGCTTTCCTCCTTTCGGGCGGTGTCTTTGTTTTCGTTGCACATAGGCGTTGACCTCCTTAAAAATAGATTTACTCCCACGGAAAAAAGTGAGAGTATGTAATGCCGCCAATCCCACACAAATAAAAAACAGATTTCTTTTTCGGGCGGTGTCGGTCACGGTTGGAGATATTTCTTCAATTTCCGCCTTTACTTTCTCCTTTGCAATCGCAACAGATTTCTGTATTGCCGAAGCGGTGCAATGCTCCATAGCGGCGATTTGGTAAAAATTGAACTCATACTCGTAGTAGAGCAGGAAACGCCGCCTTTGTATCTCTGGAAGGCTCCCAACCGCCTTATAGAGCGTTTCATTCCGTTCTTCCTCAACCATGCGTTCATCAAGGCTCTTAGGCACACGCAACGCCCGTCTGTAAAGGGTTTCGTCCCATACCTCGTTAAACTCCCTGTGCCGCTCGTCCCATTAGAAAAGATTCCTGTTCCTGCGCTCCATCTGCCGAAACTCCATAAAGAACTGTTCCGACACTTCCAACTCGTGGGATTTGCCCTGCCCGTCCTTAAAGCTGATAAAATACCTTGTGCCGCTTTCCGTGGATTCCTCCCGAAGCGTGTATGCCTTAACCCTGTATGCCATCCTGTTGTCCTCCTGCAAAAAATGAGTGAGGGGATTTCCATCCCTCACCCAGTAGCCCGCAGGATGGCAGGCTGTTTTAGAAGCTATAAAATTTTCCGCAGCTTCTTCCGCAGATGGTCTAACCTCGCATAGATGGCACCAGTCGTCAAATGCACAAGCGGGGCAATCTCCTTTGTGGAATACCCCTGCATTTTCAGCAGGACGATTTTCAAGGTACGCCCGTCCACCGTGACTAATACTTGATAGAGATTTTCGCTCTCAATCTCTTCCAGTAACTCCGCAACCGTACCCACTTCCGCCTGCCGCTCCCTGCCTGCCATGTCCTCAAGATATTCCGCAACGTCATTCGTCCATCGGTAAAACCGCCTGTTGGAATTGAAGTCTGCCCTGTCCGCCATGCGTATCTGCTCAATGGTCGCTTCATCAACGCCGCACTCACGCAGCAGCTTTTCCTCCGCTTCTTTCCAGATACGCCATTTCCTGTCCTCCCGTCCGTGGTTGTATGCCATTCTTACTTCCTCCAATCAGAATTGATTGAGAGGGCAGAGAAAAGCCCCCTCATCTTCCCAAAGGAAAAAACAAGGGGGCTGAACGCCTTAAATTTTAATTTTCTATTATCTTTCTTAGTTTTATTAGGATTCTGGCTTTGCGTTTGTTTACAACGCTCTGGGTTATGCCCAACCTCGCCCCGACTTCACGCTCGGAAAGTCCGTCAAAAAAGATTGCCTGTATCAGCTCCTGTTCACTATCCGACAGCAAAGGCAGGGCGGCTTTCAGCCTGTCCACCATGACCGCATTGACAACGGTTTCTGCAATGTCCACCGCTTCATCAGTGATAAAGTCCAGAGGATTCCCCTCGCTGTCCGTAAATCCGTCGAGAGATAGCAGTCTATTCTTTGTATCTAATTTTTGCAGATAACGCCACCGTTCCTTGTCACGGTAGAAGTCTGTGTATTGCTCCCTCACGACTTCAAGCAGACAGCCTTGAATGGGGATAAACAGCTTGTCCATATAGGTCTGGTCGGATTCCCTGCAACGGCAGAACTCCGTGTAGGATAATTCCACATAGCCGCCACTTTCTCTGATATATACCTTTCTTGGTGCATATTTCACCATAAATACCTTGTATGATTATTTAGAAGCTAATAATCATTCATTCCTTTCAT